>DASXVN010000074.1:0-55024 GCA_036504235.1 Armatimonadota bacterium
AAAGAAACTGACCGGCGCATCCTCGTGATCGCCAAGCATAAAGCACCTCCGGAGTGAAGTGCCTTCAGTCTAGCAGATTCGCCAAGATTTGAGGAGTACCAGGACGGACTTTTTTAACAGAACCCAAGCTCCGCCCCTACGTACGGCCACGACTTCGCCCCTCCTCCCACCAAAAACCAGGGAACTTACTTGACCCCTGAATAGTTTAGGTATAAAGTAATCACGAAAATGAAGCCCTACAAGTTGTCTCCCGAAGAAGCTAGTGCCCAACAGCTCTGGGAAGCCCTCCTGCGAGCCAGCCTCTCCGTGCGCGGCGAGGTGCGCGAGCTGTTTGCGCAGTGGAACCTGACCGGCGCCCAGTGGCGGGTGCTCATGGTCCTGGCGGCCGCCCCCGACGAGGGGCTGCGCCAGAGCGAGATTGGTGAGCAGATGCTGGTCACCGGCGGCAACGTCACCGGGCTCATTGATCGCCTGGAAGAGGCCGGTCTCGTGTGCCGCCAGGCGCACCCCGACGACCGACGCGTGGTCCTGGCCACCCTCACGCCCCGGGGGCAGAAAGTCTACCAGGAACTGGCGCCGGCGTTCTTCGGGCGCTTGCACAGGGTGTTCAGCGGGGTCCCGGACAGCTCCCGCGAGCCGCTGCGGATCGCCTTGGGGGAACTAACGCAGAACGTGCAGGATAATCGGGCGGCGGGCGCCTGCTCCGGGTCTGACCCCGGAGGCCCCGGCCCGACCGAAAGAGAGGACGTAGGTCCATGCGGAAAGTGAAGAACTGCCAGCGATTAGTCCTCGGAGGACTGGCGCTGATCGCGCTGGCTGCCTCGAGCGCCGGCGCCGCGCCGCGGACGGGGTACGCCCCTCCCCTCCCCGCGGGTGTCGACTTGAGCAAGGCGCTGACCCTGAACGACTGCGTGCAGATCGCGCTGCGGCAGAGCCCCACGCTGGCCGCGACGGCGGACCAGATCATCCAGGCGCAGGCGGGCGTTACCCAGGCCCGGGCGGCGCTCCTGCCGGCTCTGAGCCTCAACTGGGACGTGATCGCCTCCAAACCGCTGCCGAGCAGTAACAGCACCACGTTTGGCAGCAGCGGTCAGCGCACCACCCGCGACCTGTTCCTCCAGCTCTCCCAGACCTTCTACCAGGGCGGGTTGCCCGAGCAGATCGGCGCGGCCCAAGCCTCGGCCACCGCCAGCCGCTGGGCGCTGCAGGATTCGCGTCGCCTGCTGGTCCTGAGCGTGGCCATCAGCTACTACAACGAACTGGCCGCCGCCGGACTGGCGGAGGTGGCGCAGCGCGCCGTGAAGACCTCCACGCAGCACCTGGACGCGGCCAACGCCCGCATTGAGGCCGGCACCGCGGCCCGGTCGGACCGTTTCCAGTTCGAGGTAGAACTGCAGACGGCGCTGGTGGCGGCGATTGCAGCCAACAATCAGGTCAAGACCAGCCTCAACGACCTTAAGCTGGCCATGGGGCTGCCCGCGGAGGCGCCGGTGAAGCTGGCCGACGCGCTCAGCCGGCCGGCCCTGCCCACCGACACGGAGGACCTCAAGCAGCAGGCTTACCTGCACCGCACCGACGTACAGCGGCTCGTGGCCCTCCGGGAGAGCGCGCGTCTTAACATGAAGGTGTCGCAGATCCAGGCCGGGCCGGTGCTCACGCTGAGCGGGACCACCGACTGGGGGATGCACACCAACGACGTGACGGGCGACTCGTGGCAGGTGCAGGCGGGCGTGGCCATGCCGATTTTCGACGCCGGGCTGACCCGCTCACGCGTGGACTCCAACCGGGCCGCGCTGGACCAGGCCGATCAGGCCCTGCGCCAGGCCGAGCTATCCATCAGCCATGACCTGGACACCAACTACGCCACGGCCGTGCAGACCAACGCCGGCATTGACGCCGCCAACGCCTCCGTGGAGGCCGCGCGGGTCAATCTGGCCGCCCAGCAGGAGCGCTACCTGGCCGGGGTGGCCACCGTCATTGACGTGACCGACGCGGAGCAAAGCCTGCGCTCGGCCGAGGCCAACCAGGTGCAGTCCCTGTACAACTACAACACCGCGCTGGCGGCGCTGTCCGCCGCCCAGGGCCAGTCGGTCGTGCCCGGGATCGACCTCACCCGCCTGCCCTAGAGCCGGAGCCGGGGGGCGCTATCCGCCCTCCCCGGCGATGAAACACGACCATTTGCTGCGATTATCATCGTGTAAAGGAAGAAATATCTATGGCCGCCACTGCTCCTGTCGAGTCCAAGTCGCGGAAGCCGTTTCTGCGCCGTTATTCGCGGTTACTGGTGGTAATCGTCGTGGTCCTGGCGCTGGTCGCCGGCGGGCTGATCTGGCGCGCCAAATCCGCCAAACCCGAGTTGGCGGGCGTGAGGACGGCCCAGATCACCCGCGGCACGCTGACCAAGACCATCGTCAGCACGGGCCTGATCGCCGCCCAGACCGGCGCCGACGTGAAGATCGGCTCCCAGATCACCGGACGGATCAAGCGCCTCTACGCCGACCTGGATACTCAGGTCACGGCCGGTCAGGTGATTGCCGAGCTGGACGCTCCCGACCTGCAGGCCAACCTCGACAGCGCCCGCCGCAACCAGGCGCAGGCCGAGGCGCGCTACACGCAGCAACTCGAGGGCGTCTCCATGACCCACACCCAGGTGGCCACCGCTTTCGAGCAAGCCAGCGAGAACATCCATCGCTCGCAGTCCGTGTCGCAGCAATCCAGCGCGGGTCTGGTCAGCGCCCAAAGCCGGCTGGCTTCCTCGCAGGCCGGTCTCACCAGCGCCCAGGCGCGGCAGCGGTCGGCAGAGGCGAACCTGCGCTCGGCGCGCGCCTCGGCCGCGCAGCAGCCGATCCAGACCAGCACCGACATTCGGCGGGCCGAGGCGGCGCTGAGCACCGCCCGCTCCAGCCTGCGGCAGACCCAGGTGGGCGTCGAGCAGCAGATCAGCTCCAGCCAAGCCGCCCTGAAACAGGCGCAGGCGAATGCGACGTTGGCCGCCGCCACCCTGGGCCGGCAGGAGACGCTGCTGGCCAAGGGCTACGTGGCCCAGCAGGACGTGGACACCGCGCGCGCGGCCAAGGAAGTAGCCGACCAGACGGTCGCCACCGCGCAGGCCAACCTGCAACTCACCCGTGACAAGACTACGGCGGACCTGCAGTCCGCCCAGGACCAGGTGACCCAAGCCGAGGCCGCGCTGCAGGCCGCGCAGGCGGAGACCAACACCAACGCCGTGCGCACTGAGGCGGTAGCCGCCGCGGAAGCTTCCGTGGCCGATGCGGTAGCCGCCGTGCAGGCCGCGCGGATGGCCATCGAGAGCGCCCAGTCGGACATCGTCTCGGCTCGCGCCGCTCTGCAGGCGTCGGGCAGCGACGTGCGCAACAGCCAGACCGCGCAGCAGACTGCTCTGGCCAACCTGACCCAGGACAAACTCAAGCAGCAAGACGTCAAGGCGGCCTACGAAGCCGTCATGCAGACGCGGGCGCAGGTGGCCTTCCAGTCGGCCCAGTTCGACAAGAGCTTCATCCGCACCCCCATCTCCGGCACGGTCGTCACCCTAACGCAACAGCAGGGCGAAACGGTCGCCGCCGGCCTGTCGGCGCCCACGCTGATTGAAGTCGTCGATCTCAAGCGCCTGCAGGTCAACGCCTATGTGGACGAGACCGATATCGGCCAGGTGCGGGTAGGACAGGCGGCGGCGGTCACCGTGGACGCCTATCCCAAACGCAACTTCCCCGGCAAGGTGACTGCCGTCGCGGCGGCGGCGACCATGCAGCAGAACGTAGTTACCTATCTGGTAACCGTGGCCCTCGACACGCCGCCCGTGGGGGCGCTCAAGCCCCAGATGACCGCCAACGTGACCATTACCGTACAGCAGAAGGACAACATCGTGCTGGCCCCCAACGAGGCCATCAAGGCCCAGAAGTCGGGGACCAAAGTCGTGGTCATGAACGCGGGCACGCCCGAGGTGCGTCCGGTGACTACCGGCCTGACCGACGGGACCAATACCGAGGTTGTCAGCGGGCTGCAGGAGGGCGAAACCGTGGTGCTGGCCGGCTTCGATAAGCTGGGCATCACCGGCTTCGCCAGCGGCGCCGGGGTGCCGGGCTTCCTGACCCGCGGTCCGCTGGGCACCGGCAGTAGCAGCACCAACGGGGCGGGTGCCCGCGGGGGCGGCGCCGCCCGCGGCGGGGGCGGAGGAGGCCGGGGCGGCTAGCTATGAGCATTATCAAGATGACCGACATAACCAAGCTGTATATGCTCGGCGAGGTGGAGGTCCGCGCCTTGTGCGGGGTCTCCCTGTCCGTGGACGCCGGCGAGTTTGTGGCCATCATGGGCCCCTCCGGCTCGGGCAAGAGCACCATGATGCACATCATGGGCTGCCTGGACACGCCGACTTCCGGCTCCTATGAGTTGAACGGCCGCGAGGTGGCCGCGCTCACCGACGAGGAACTGGCACTGGTGCGCAATAAGGAAATCGGCTTCGTCTTCCAGCAGTACAACCTGCTCTCGCGAACCACGGCGCTGGAGAACGTGGAGCTGCCCCTGCTCTATAACGGGGCCAAGGACCGCAAGGAGCGGGCCGTCGCCTCCCTGGAGCGCGTGGGGCTGGGCGACCGACTGGGGCACTACCCCAACCAGCTTTCCGGCGGCCAGCAGCAGCGGGTGGCGATTGCCCGCGCGCTGGTCAACGATCCCGCCATCATCCTCGCCGACGAGCCGACCGGTAACCTGGCCAGCCTCCAGGGCGAGGAGATCATGGCCCTGTTCCAAGAGCTTAACGACGGAGGAATCACGGTGGTCATGGTGACCCACGAGCACGATATCGCCGAGCACGCCAAACGCAACGTGGTCTTCCGCGACGGGCTACTGGTAGCGGACCAGTTGGTCGCGACTCAGTTGCGCGCCACCGACGTGCTGGCCGACATGCCCACAGAAGTGGCGGGGGTGGTAGTTTGAACCTCTCGGAGAGCGTCCGCATCGCCCTGCGCGCCCTGCGGCTCAACAAGATGCGCACCGGCCTGACCATGCTGGGCATCATCATCGGCGTGGCCGCGGTCATTGCCATGGTCGGCATCGGCCAGGGCGCTGCCAAACAGATCAAGGACCAGTTCGCCTCCATGGGCACCAACATGCTGATGGTTAGCCGGGGCGGCTCGCACTCGCGGCCGGGCCCGGGGTCCACCTCCGCGCCCCCCGTCAGTCTGGTCCCCGCCGACGCGGAGGCGATCGCCAGCCGCTTCCCCGATACCATCGCGGCTGTGGCGCAGGTCTGCCGGGGCAACGGGGACACCAAACTGGGCGACAAGGTCTGGAGCACCAATGTGATCGGCGCCACCCCAGAATACGAAACCGTCGCCAAGTGGCCGGTCTCCGAGGGGAACTTCGTCAGTGCGACGGACCAGGAAGGGCGGTCGCGCGTAGCCGTGGTGGGGCGCACCTTGATCGAGAATCTCACCGGCGACCGCTCCACCAACCTGATCGGGCAGACGATCCAGATCAACCGGACCCAGTTCACGGTCATCGGCATCCTGCAGGAGAAGGGCTCCGGCGCCTTCGGCCAGGACCAGGACGACATCGTCATCATCCCCTGCAGCACGGCCATGCGCCGCGTCTTCAACCGCACCTACCTCAACGAAATTGACGTCATGTGCGTCACCGAAGGCGACATGGATCTGGCGACTGAGCAGATCACCAACCTGATGCGTGAGCGGCACAAGCTGCGCCCGCCCTTCCCGGACAATGACGATTTCACCGTCCGCAACCAGGCCCAGATTCTGGCGGCGAGCGCCCAAAGCTCCAGCACCATGACCGCGCTGCTGGGCGGTATCGCCCTGGTCTCGCTGCTGGTCGGCGGCATCGGCATCATGAATATCATGCTGGTGTCGGTCACCGAGCGCACCCGGGAAATCGGCATCCGCAAGGCGGTCGGCGCGACCGGCCACCATATCATGATCCAGTTCCTGATCGAGGCCGTGGTCATTTCCATATTAGGCGGGATCATCGGCGTCGCGCTAGGGCTGACCCTGGCCCGGCTGGGCGCCGTCCTGCTCAACCTGGCGCCACTGGTGAGCACCAGCACCGTGCTGCTCGCGGTCGCGGTGTCCGCGGCGATCGGCATCTTCTTCGGCATCTACCCGGCCCGCAAAGCCGCGCACCTCAACCCGATTGACGCCCTGCGGTTCGAGTAAGCGGCGCGCAGAACACCAGACAACGACAGAGCGGCCCGGTCAATTAGCGACCGGGCCGTTTCTCCCTCATCCCCCCTCTCCTGCGGGCGCTCGTCGGCGAGCGCCACGGAGAGGGGCCGGGGGCATGTCCGCCGTAGCTTCAGCGAAGGCGGGTGAGGCAGGCTACCGCGTCAGCCTATAAATGCTCCACGGCTGCATTGCCAGGGTCTCCCCGGCCGCCACCTCTTCACCGCTGAGCACGTCCTCGCCGCTCATGGTCGCGGGCAGAGGCAACTGGCCGGCGCCAAAGGACCAGACAATCAGCGTGCTGCCGTCCCGGGACTGCCAGGCCATGCCCAGATCGTCGCGGAGGATCCGGGGCACATCCATCTCGTCCCGCAGCCGCGCGTAGGCGCGGTTCCAGGCCACGACCTCCGGCGTCACCCACTGCCACAGACCCGGCGCCAGAGGGCGGGTGTTGGCGCACAGCGGCCCCCGGACGGCCAGCGAGCGGAAGTAGTCCGCGGCGGTGACGGAGCCCCGGTCAATCCACGCTTCCTCCACCCGGAAATTGGCGTCAATCAGGGTGTAGGCCTTCTCGCCGGCGTAGTCCGTGAAGAAGTTGCCGTGGAAGCTGCCCTCGTGCTCCCCGGCACCGGTTCCCACGCCGCCAATGCCACACGACCCCAGGCCAAAGGGTCCGTCGCCCTCAATCTCCCAGTCCACGCCGCGCTCCTGACACCAGGCCTGGACCTCCCAGAGCTTGGCCAACCCCGGCCGGCGGGCGGGATCGCCGTAGTTGACCGGCAGAGCCGCCAGATTGGGGTACGAGTCGAAGAAGAAGCACTCCACGCCGACCTCCTCCACGCAATGCTTGACGCACTCGAACCAGTGATCCCCGCCGGCGCCGGCCAGGTCCAGCGCCGCGATCTCCGCGTAGCCGCCGGAGAAGCGCCCGCCGAATATATCCTGCGCCAGAACGTCCGGGTGCGTGGCCAGCAGCGGGGAGTCCGGGAAGAGAATGGCGATATGCGCAGCGAGCCAGGGCATGGCCCGCACGCCGACCCGCCGCCCCGCGTCGCAGACGCTGCGCATCAGGTCATCGCCGCCCCACTCAGGAGCGAATTTGTAGTCGTAGGGGGCGCAGATGGAGTGGCCGTGGTCATTCAGCTCCTGGGTCTGATCGGCGGCCCGGGCGCACTCCCACCAGGGGCCGAAGAAGAGCGCGTTGAAGCCCAGGTCGGCGGCGCGGGGCAAAAGCTCGTCCCGCACCCGCTCCAGAAGCACCCGGGCGCTGTCCGGATCAGCGATCTCCGGCGACTGCTCCACCTGATACATGAGCGGGGCGCGGCGCGCCGGGAGGCCTACCTGCCCGCCAAAGTGGTCCCGCGACCACTGCCAGCAGTGCATCCAGCGGGTGCGGCCCTCCGCGAGCGTCTCCCCCTCCTGCGCGGGGCAGAACAGCACCCAGCGCGCGGGCAGTTCGACGTCCGCGCTCATGGCGAACCAGTACTCATCGAGAATCTGCACCCACGGGCTGCCCGCTTCCCGCTGCACCAGACTGTTGATGCAATCGGGGCGGTCCCAGGCCAGCAGCAGGCTGCCGCGCGGGTTCCACTCGTAGTCAAAGCACTGCATGGCCCCAAACCGCGGGCGCATCTGCATATAGGTGCCGGCGACCTCGTCCTGGGATTTGCCGTATTCCTCGGAGGTGGTATAGCGGTTTTCCGCGTCGAGAATGATCTCCGGCGGGGAGAAGCAGGTGCGCGAGACCAGCAGGTTGCCCGCCGCCTGCCCGCCCAGCTCCCAGGTGGCCCAGTCGAGCAGCCGGTGAATCTCCCGGCTCTCGCTGCGGAAGCGGTAGCTGTAGGCAAAGCCGTCCCAGGTCTCGCCCTCGATATCCTGCCGCAGCGGGGTCAGGCGCCACTCCAGCAGGTCCTCTACCGGTTCGGCGGGCAGTTCGGTGACGAACATGGGACGGTAGAAGTCAAACTGCGGATGGCCCACGCCGGGCGCGCCGACTAACTTGATCCGCAGCAGGAAACCCTCGGCGTCGGCCTCGGCGGAGAGCAGCTCCATGCGGTCATAGGTCAGTCCGCCGGGCGTGCTAATCCGGGGCCGCAGCGGCCAGGTCCCGTCGCGCAAGGGCACCCCGTCGCAGGACACCTGCCCCAGGCCGAGAAAACAGCACCCCTCGAAAAGCAGCTCAATCTCCACCCCATTGCTCAGTTTGATCCAGGTCTGGTCAGTTGACATAGGTCCGTTTCCTCCGTGTGAAGTCTCCGTCTGGGCCGAGCTCAGTATACTCGAACCTCGAACACTCTGGCCTCCGGCACGCCGTTGGTCGCCCCGACCACCAGCCGCAGCGCCTCCAGCTCGGGCGCCGCTACGGCATGCACTCGCTGGCGGCGGTAGTTGCCCCGTTCCTGTACTAGCGGTCGCCATTCTCCCGCCACGCGGCCCAGCAGGTCGTAGTCGCGCACCGTCTCTGGCTGCGGCCCTCGCACCGTTTTGGCGGTAAGCTGGTCGCTGTGGGTCAGGCCCAGGGGGCGCTCAAAGCCGGTATCGAAGGTGAGACGCACCTCGCGCACCGGCATCGGCTGCGGCCAAGTTAGCTCCAAATGCTGCGGCAGCGGCTCTCCGGGGGCCGAACGCCACTGGTGGGCCTGCCCGTCTAGTTCGCGGGTCCACCCGTCGAGAACCGCCTCGCCGGGATATCCCTCGGCGCGGGAGGAAACGCTCACTGCCGCCTGCCGCGCGAGGTCCGCGGGGTCCGCACCCGGGACCCCGGGGATGAACTGGTCATCGCGGAGCAACGCCTGCTGGATCGCGCTCACTTGGCCCGGACTCAACTCCCCGGGCCGGCAGCCCTGATTCGCGCAGCACGCGGCCGCCGTCCCCGCCGCCTGCCCCATGGCCGCGCAGGTGCCCATCACCCGGGTCGAAGCCATAGCCAGGTGCGTGCACGAGGCGTCGCGACCCGCCATGAAGAGGTTGGGCACGTTGCGGGAGTACAGGCTGCGCAAGGGGATTGCGTAGACCTCCGGCGCGTCCAGGAAGTGGCAGGGCGGGTCGGGGGAGTGGATGCCGGCGGGCGGATGCGTGTCGATCGGCCAACCCCCGTGCCCGATTGCGTCGGCGAACTCCTGGCCCTCCAGTAGGTCCGAGGCCGTCAGCACATGGGGTCCCAGCAGCCGGCGCGACTCGCGGTGACCCGGTAGGAACCCCCACCAGGTCAGGTCCCAGTTAGCCACCTCCATCCCGCTATGGTTCTTGTAGTAGTCCCACACGCCCATCAGGCAGGCGATCAACTCGTCGCGAATTTCCTCGCCGGCTTGGATGATGTCCAGCTCCCCGCCATACTCAATCCACCAGGGGCCATATTCGAGCGAACCATCGCCCAAACGGTACGGCAAGTTCTCCGGGCGGGTGAACTTCCGGGCCCAGGCCGGAGGGGTGAAGGTAACCGGGTGGCCGACGTCCCGGGCGCACCACATGAGGCTGGCCCCCATGGTCTGACCGTCCGGGCCCTGGGCCTGCGCTTCGCCGTACTCGTCCGGCCCCTCGCGGCCCAGCGCATAGTCGGCGCCGGCCAGGTATCCCAGCCGCCCATGCCCGGTACAGTCAACGAAGTAGTCGGCAGTCACGCGGTACTCAGTCTCGGTGGTGAGTTGCTGGGCCACCACCGTCGCCAGACGGTCGCCGACCTTCTCGACCGCGCCGCAGGTGGTGTTGAGCAGCAGCCGCAGGTGGGGCTCGGCCTTCACTTTCTCCCACAGCACCAAGTCCCACAGGCAGGCGTTGCGCTCGGGATTGCGCACGGCCTCCTCCAGGCGCAGCTCCTCCAGCAGGCCGCCCTCCCGGAAGCCGGGGCGCCCGCCGCTGCAGTCCGCCCCGGTGACATGCACCCGAATCTCACTGCTGCTGTTGCCGCCCAGCACGGGCCGGTCCTGGATCAGGACGGTCGCAGCTCCGTGCCGCGCGGCCGCCAGGGCCGCGCACACCCCGGCCACGCCGCCCCCGACCACCACGACCTGGGCGTCAAGACTCTGCCGACGACTCATCCGGTTCCTCCTGCGCCGCCCGGCGTCCGGCGGCGCGTCGCACCGGCGGTGGCAGCGGCCGGCGAAAGTTCAGGCAATAGTGGTGCATCGTGTTGCTGACCCAGGCGCTCCCCATACCGTAGGGGGCCAGGCGCTGGTTGTCCTGGCACCAGATCTTCTCGTCCTTGAGCTGCAGGAACTCGCCGACCAGCCGCCCCAGGTCCCAGGCTAGCGGGTACAAAACCCCGCTTTTTTTAACGTTCTTGACGATGATCGTTAAATAAGCGCCGGGGCGGAGGATCTCTACCAGGCCGCGGTAGATGCCCACCAGTTCCTCCAGGAAGCGGGCGTAGTCCTCGACGTTGCCCAGGTCCGCCTCGTGGTCGGAGTAATAGACGTCCAGTTCCTCGCTGTCCCGGCGCTCGGCCTGGGTCTCAAAGCCGGAGCGGCGGAGCATGTCCCAGTAGGGCGGGGAGGTCAGCACGTAGTCCACCGGCTCGGTGATCAGGCTCGGCAAGTTCCGTGCATCGTCGCATAGCACCTGACCGAGCGCGGCGTTCTCCTCGCCGGCGACACGCTGCTGGGCGATCTTCGCATACTTGGGGTTCAGCTCCACGCCCAGGCCTCGGCGGCCGCTGCGCACGGCGGCCAGGACGGTGCTGCCGGTGCCGGCCATGGGGTCGAGCACCAGTTGCCCCGACTTGGTGAAGAACTCGATGAACTCCGTGCAGAGCGTCTCGGGGAACTTGGCGGGATGGGTGAGCACGCCCTTCTCCCGCGGCGGGGGGTTGTGGATGAACCAGGACTTCTGGAAGAGCAGCCAGTCCCGGCCGGAGAGGTCGTTGAGGCGGTTTTCGCGAGTCTTCTTGGGCTTGTCCATAGCTAGGAGGGGACCTGCGTCGCGCGGATGAGGTCCGCGATTTCCCGCACCGCCCCGTGGCCGCCGGGGCGGGAAGCCACGTACTGCGCGGCCGCCCGCACCTCGGGCACCGCGTCAGCGGGAGCGGCGGTGTAGCCGACCTCGGCGAAAGCCGGCAGGTCGGTCAGGTCATCGCCCACAAAGCAGGCCTCCGCGGCCGGGACACCGGTGTCGGCGAGGATTTGTCGCACGGTGGCCGCCTTGTCGGCGCAGCGTAGTTCCACCCGGCTCAGGCCCAACTGGCGGCCCCGAGCGGCGGTGATCGGCGAGCCATCGGCGCTCACCAGGGCCACCGGCACCCCGGCCGCCTGCAGCTTCACCAGGCCCAGACCATCCCGCACGTCAAAGCGCTTGAGCGCCAGGCCTTCCGCGGAGAAGTACATCCCCCCGTCGGTCAGCGTCCCGTCTACGTCCAGCAGCAACAGCCGAATCGGCCCGGCCGGCCACGTCAGATCACTCATGCTTGTCTCCCTTGGTCGGCGCCGCGGTCTCCGGCAGGTGGCCGTCGGCGGTCAGGGCCAACGGCGGTGCGGAGAGCAACTGGCGCTCGCTGAGCTGCAGCAGCCACAGCGGGCTCCGCAGCCCGCTGAAAATCCCGGAAGCCTCGCTCATGGACGATTCATAGAGCAGCCGCTCCCCGGCGGGATCCACGGCCACGTCGCGACTCAGCGCCTCCCAGCCCGTGCTTACCTCAGTGACCGCGAGGATCTTCCCGTCGGCGAGGCGGAGCGCCGCCAGTTGGCTTCCGCGAGACTCGCCGCGGACCTGGAGGCGCAGCAAGACCCAGCCGCCCCCGAGCAGGCGCTGCGGGTTGAGCGGGGCCACCGCCAGCACCCGGTCGGTGAGCAACTGCTGCGCCCCGGTCAGCACGTTCAGCGCCGCCGGCTCGCTGCCCTTGCCGCCGGGCCGCGGTACGAGGACCAGCATCTCCGCCGGAACCAGCGGAGCCCGGTGGGGCCCGCTCACCGCGTGTATCGGCACCTTCTGCGGAGCGTCGCCCACGGGACAGCGCCACAGGGTCGTCGGTTGGTCTTTGACTAACTCACGCGCATACAGATTGCCGTCCGGCCCCCAGAAGGGAGCCCGGAGCCGGCCGCTAAGCACCGCGCGCCACTGCACCTTGCCGTCCGCGTAGGTCAGCAGGGAGAGGGTGGAGTGCCCCGGGGAGTCGGTGGCCTCCACCGCCACGCCTTTCGGCCCCGAGGCCAGCAGGGGGCTGTCAGAATAGGTCTTAAGCTTGTCCCAGCTCTCCTCCGCGGGGTCCACCAGCCACAACTGGTACTCCGGCTTGGCCGCCGGCGCCTCGGAGTCCGTGTTGAACTTGGAGGTGGTGGTGGTAATGACCGCCAGGCGTCCGCCGGGGAGCCAGACTACGTTCTCGGCCTCGACGCGGCTGTCCGGGGGCGATTCCAGCCGACGCAGATTGCCGGTCTCCAGGTCCAGCAGGAACAGCCTGCTGCCCGGGCTGTCACGCAGCATCTGCCGCTGCCGTTCCTGGGCTTGGCGCGGGTCCATGGTGGGGGTGGCCGCTTGCTGCATCAGCTTGCCCATGCTGAAGGAGGGCATAGCACAGATCGCCGCGCTACCGCCGTCCGGGGCCCAGGCGACGGAACTGATCGTCATCAGATCGCTGGTCAGCAGCCGGGCCAGGCCGCCCGGCTGGGCGCGGACCGGCAGCGGCTCTTCCGCGCTGGGTAGCAGCCAGCGGACGGACGCGGGGTTCTCTTGCACGGCCTCGCGCAATGCCCAGCCGCCGACCACCAGCCCCCCGGCGATCGCGACGGCGAGCACCAGACAGCCGCTCAGGCAGCCAATCTGGCCCCCCGTAAGGCGACGAACCGGGACCCGACTGGGAGAAGGGGAAGTTGACTCCATGTCTCCTATTTTCGCGCTGAAGGTCGCCGCACCTTCTCTTCCCCGTCTGGCGCGGAGGAAAGCGCTTGACAAGCACGCCGGACCGCCCCTATGCTAGCTGGGCCGGTTGTCCTGCAGGGCAAATCTCACGTAGCACCGGAAAGATGGGTATCCTGTCCTCATGGCGCCGAAAACCGTAGTCATCTTGGGCAGTACCGGGTCGATCGGGCGGCAGACGCTGGAGATCGTGGCGGCGCATCCTGACCGACTGCGCGTGGTGGGCCTGGCGGCCGGCCGCAATATGACGGGCCTGGCCCAGCAGGCCGCGGAATACGACGTCACCCACCTCGCCCTGGCCGACGAGCAGGCCGCGGAAAGCCTGGCGGCCCCCGGCCGCCGCGTCTATGCCGGGGACGACGGTCTGGGCGAACTGGTGCGCGAGGCCAAGGCCGACGTAGTGGTCGCGGCGCTCTCCGGCGGCGCGGGGCTATCCTCCATTCTGGCGGCGCTGCAGGTCGGCTCGCACGTGGCGCTGGCCAACAAGGAGCCGCTGGTGACCGCCGGGCATCTGGTCACGGAGGCCGCGCGCCGGCACGGGGCGGTCCTGCTGCCGGTGGACAGCGAGATCTCGGCCGTGTGGCAGTGCCTGCGCGGCGAGCAGCGCAGCGAGGTCGAGAAGGTGCTGCTGACCGCCTCCGGGGGGCCTTTCGCCAACGCCACCGCGGAGGAACTGGCCGCGGTGACGCCCGAGCAGGCCCTGGCCCACCCGACCTGGCGCATGGGGCCCAAGGTGACCGTGGACTCGGCCACCCTGATGAACAAAGGTTTTGAGATTTTCGAGCTTAAGTGGATGTTTGACCTGGATTTCGCGCAGATCGAGGTCATTGTGCACCACCAGAGCGTTATTCATTCCGCGGTGCAGTTCTGCGACGGCTCGACCCTGGCGCAAATGGGGCGGCCCGATATGCGGGTGCCGATTCAGTTTGCGCTGAGCTATCCGGAGCGGTGGGCCGGTCCGACGCCGCGGCTGGACCTGCCGGAGACCGGCTCACTGACCTTTGGGCGGCCGAACGTGGATCGCTTCCCCTGCCTGCGCCTCGCGCGGGAGGCCGGCCAGGCCGGCGGGAGCTACCCGGCGGCGCTCAGTGCCGCCGATGAGGTAGCGGTAGCGGCGTTTCTGGCCGGGGAGCTAGGCTTTACGGAGATCGCGCGGGTTATAGACCGGACGCTGCAGGCGCATCAGGCGCGGCCGGTCAGCACCATCTATGAGGTGCAGCGGGCCGAGGAAGAGGCCCGGGAGTTGGCTCGGAAGTTTGTCGTCGAATCTCGTCGCCCGGGAGTGTAGCTGTCTATGGAGATCATTGGTCAGATTCTGTCCTCAGCTTGGGGAATAGTAGCCGCCATCGTCCTGCTGGGGCTGTGCATCTTGTTCCACGAGGCCGGTCACTTCCTGGTGGCCAAGTGGTGCCACATGCGGGTGGACCGCTTCTCGCTGGGTTTTGGCCCCCCGATTGTCGGCTTCACGCGCGGGGAAACCTACTACTCGATCAACGTCTTCCCCATCGGCGGCTATGTGATGATCGCCGGGATGGAGCCGGGGGAGGAAGCGGTGGAGGGCGGCTTTCACAGCCGGCCGCGGTGGATGGGCGCGCTAACTATCCTGGCCGGCGTGAGCATGAACATGGTCCTGGCGGTGCTGCTGTACGCGGTGGTGGCCTACGCGCAAGGCGCGCCGCGTCCCGGCGCTTCCGGCACGCTGATCAGCAATATCTTCGCGGGCACCCCGGCGTCGCGCAGCGAACTGCACTCCGGCGATGAGATTGTGGCCCTGGATGGCGAGCGCCACGGGATGAGCATTGTGAAGGTGGCCCCGAACTCGCCGGCCAGCCGCTGGGGGCTCAAGGTCGGGGACCGTCTGTTGCAGGTCGGCTCGGACCTGATCGCGGTGCCCAGTGAGCTGGCGGCCCGGCTTGCGGTGGGCGAGAAGGCGAAACTGCAGTTGGCCTGGATAGACAGCGCCGCGACCAGCATTGACAACAGCGTCCGCCAGGCGGACGTGCCCGGCCTGCCCGCCGCCATTGCGACCATGACTCCCGAGCAAGCCGACCAGTTTGTCACCGCCAAGCTGGGGCTGACTTTCGGTCCCTTGGCCCAGGTAGACGTGGTCTCCTACACCTCCCTGCGGCCGGAGAAGACCATCCAAGTGACCGTCCTGCGCCAGGGGCAGGAGGCGACCGTGCCGGTGTCCACCGAGATCTCGGACGCCCGCATCATGAAAGTTAACCCCCAGGGGCAGATCGACACCCCTCACGCTAAGATCGGCCGCATGGGGCTGGCTCTGACCACCCCCACCGTGCCGGTATCGGCCCCCGAAGCGGCCCTGGCCGGCGTGGCGGAGTCGGTCAACTCGGTCAAGACCATCATCGATACGCTGCACGCGCTGATCAACCGCAAGATCGCGGCGGCGCCGGGCGGACCGGTGAGCATCATCGCCATGACCTACGAACAATCCAAGCTGGGCTGGAAGGCCGTGGCGGCCTTCGGCGGCTTTCTGAGCGCCAACCTGGCGGTCTTCAACCTGCTGCCGCTGCCACCTCTGGACGGCTTCATCCTGCTGCAACTCGGCGTGGAGGGCGTCCTCCGGCGCCGCATTGACGCGCGCCTCGAGTACCTGGTCAAGGTGGCGGGCGTGATCCTGCTGCTCGGCCTGGTCGTGATGCTCAGCTTCAATGACGTGGCGAATCTGATCATGCACGGGACTCCCTGAGGCTACCCATGAACGCACCCACCCCCCCTCCCTGGCAGCGACGAGTGAGCCGCGGCGTCTCCGTCGGCGGCGTGGCGCTGGGCGGCAACGCGCCGGTCTCGGTGCAGACCATGACCAAGACCGACACCGGCGACGCCGAAGCGACCCTGACGCAGATCAAATCGGCCGCCGCCGCGGGCGTGGACCTGGTGCGCGTGGCGATCCCCCGAGCCGAGGTCCTGGACTCCTTCGAGCGCATCTGCGCCGAATCCCCCCTGCCGGTGATCGCGGACATCCATTTTGACTACCGCTTGGCGCTGGAGGCCGCGCGCCGAGGCGCCGCCAAGCTGCGCCTCAATCCCGGCAACCTGGGCGGGCCGGAGCGCCTCGCGCAGGTGCTGGAGGCCGCCTCCGCCGCGGGGATTCCGGTGCGCGTGGGGGTCAACGCCGGCTCCTTGCCGAAGGATTTGCTGGAGCAGTACGGACCGTGCGCGGAAGCGATGGCCACCGCCGCCCAGCGCATGGTCGCGGAGGCCCAGGGGCTGGGCTTTGCCGATTTGGTGGTGTCCCTGAAGGCCTCCGACGTGCCCCGCACCGTGCAGGCCAACCGCCTGTTCGCGGCGGAGAGCGACCTGCCGCTGCACCTGGGCGTCACCGAGGCGGGCCTGGGCCAGGAGGCGCTGATCCGCTCGGCGGTGGGCATTGGTACGCTGCTGGCCGAGGGGATCGGCGACACGATTCGGGTGTCCCTGACCGACGATCCGGCGGAGGAAGTCCGCGCGGGGCGGCAGATTCTCCAGGCGCTGGGCCTGCTGCCCGGCCCGGTGCTGGTCTCCTGCCCCACCTGCGGGCGCTGCCAGGTGGACCTGCGGCCGGTGGCGGAGGAAATCCGCCAGGCCCTGACCTCCGTGGAGCAGCCGGTGGTGGTGGCCGTGATGGGCTGCGAGGTGAATGGCCCCGGCGAGGCGCGGCATGCGGATATCGGCCTCGCGGCGGGCAAGGACAGCGCAGTCCTGTTCCGGGGCGGGAAAATCGTCCGGCGCGTGCCGATAGGCGAGGCCGCCGCGGCGCTGCTGGAGGAACTGGCGAAGCTCTCCCCGTAGGGGCGCGTTTTGCGGAGCGTTAGCGGAGCAACACACGCCCGCTCGTTAACTGACAGTCAGCGCCCGGGCGTGTGTTGTCCCGCTGCGCGGGCCAAAACGCGCCCCTACGCCGAGGAAGACGCACCCGTCTCCGCGTAACGGCGCCCCGCCCGTGGTATACTCTCGCTACCTCCCCCAGCGAGACGCGCCGCCTTGAGGGACCCTGACTATGCTTGCTACCATCCTGGGTTTTCTGAGCCATTATCCGAACTTCCTGCGCCAGGTCGACAGCCAGGCCTGGGCGCTATGCGCTTGCTTTTGCTTCTGGCAGTGCGTGATTAGCTGGGCCGTATACCGGCAGACCGGACTGCGCAGCTATGTGGGCGCTACCGTGGGCCTGGCCCTGATGACCGCCGGAGCGGCCACCGCGCCGGTGGCGCGCAACCTGCTGGAACTGGTGATGATGCCGGCGCCGCTGCTGGTAGCGGGCTTCATGGTCCTGAGCCTGAGCGACGCACGGAGCTGGTTCACCGCCGAAGCAGCGGACAAGTACTACCTCATCAAGTACGGCGGCCTGCGTCTGCGTTTCCAGGGGCTGGTCCCGCGGGACTTCGTGCCCGGGCAGCGCCCGCACGCGGTCACCTGGCTGCAAGGGGTGCTCATGGGCGGCGTCACTTTGGGGATGATCACCCTGATCTTCTTCGGCGCCCGCCATGCGCATGAAGTGGGGGCGATAAGCCAACGGGCGCTGGTCGTTGCCTCTCTGGCGATGGCCCTGGCCGCCTTTGAGTCGCTGGCGCTGGTCTGCTTTGCCCTGATCTATGGTGCCCCGCTCCGTCGTCGGCAGCCCCCGGCGGGGACGGAAGCATCCCCACCCGCCTCGGCCTGAAGGGCCGGGGGGGCGCCCCGGCGCGAGGCAGGAGAGACGACTAGGTACGAGGAACAGGGGAGGACTATCGCGCCGGCGCGGGGGACTCCCCTATTGTTTTGCGCTGCCCGCTCGGCGACGCGCCTAGACACCGCAACCACGGGGGCGATCCCCCCTTACAGGAGGCTCTACCGTTGAAAGCATCGCAATTCTACTTCCCGACCCTGCGCCAGGCTCCGGCCGACGCGGAGATCCCCAGCCATCGCCTGCTGCTGCGCGGCGGCTTCATCCGGCCGCTGTCCGCCGGCATCTTCAACTTCCTCCCCCTCGGTCTGCGCGTGCTGCGCCGGGTCGAGGAGATCATTCGCCAGGAAATGAACGCCGCGGGCGCGCTGGAGCTGACCATGCCGGTGCTGCAGCCCAAGGAACTCTGGGAGCGCACCGGGCGCTGGGACGCCTTCCAGCCCACTCCCCTGCGCACCAAGGACCGCAACGACCGCGCCTTCTGCCTGGCCCCCACGCATGAGGAGTGCATCACCGACCTGGTCTCGCGCGACCTGACCTCCTACAAGCAGGTGCCGCTGACGCTCTACCAGATTCAGCTCAAGTTTCGCGATGAAATCCGCCCGCGCGGCGGGCTGATCCGGGTCAAAGAGTTCATCATGAAGGACGCGTACTCTTTCGACATTGACGCGGCGGGGCTGGACAAGTCATACGACGCCATGTACCGAGCCTACGTCCGCATCTTCGAGCGGCTCAATCTGCCGGTGGTCATTGTGGAGGCTGAGGCCGGCTCCATGGGAGGCCACGACACCCGCGAGTTCATGGTGCTGAACGATTCCGGCGAGGACACCATCTTCATCTGTGACCAGTGCGGCTACTCGGCCAACGCCGAATGCGCCCGCATCCAGCCCCCGGAGCCCGCGGGGCCCCGGTCGCGAAGCGAGGAGCCGCAGGTGGTCTCGACGCCGGAGGCCCGCACCATTGACGCGGTCTGCGCGATGCTGAATCTACCGGCGCAGCGGCTGATCAAGACACTGCTATACAAGGCCGATGACCAGTTTGTGGCCGCCCTGGTGCGCGGGGACCGCGAACTGAACGAGTTCAAGCTGGGGAATCTGCTGGGCGCGAAGGAATTGCGCATGGCGACTCCCGAGGAGATTCAGGAAGTCACCGGCGGGCCGGTCGGCTTCAGCGGACCCCAGGGGCTGCCCGCCTCCGTGCGGGTGCTGGCGGACTGCGAAGTCGCCGCGATGACCGACGCGGTGGTCGGCGCGAACCAGGCCGATGCGCATCTGGTCGGCGTGGACCCCGGCGTGGACTTCACCGTGGAGCAGTACACGGACCTGCGGGAGGCCGTGCATACCGACCCCTGCGTCAAGTGCGAGGGCGGGCGACTGCAGGCGCGGCGCAGCATTGAGCTGGGCCACGTGTTCAAACTGGGCACCAAGTACTCCGCGGCGCTGGACGCCGTGGTGGATGACGAGTCGGGGACGCAGCGGCCGCTGATCATGGGCTGCTACGGCATCGGTGTGAGCCGCATCGTAGCCGCGCTGGTGGAGCTGCACCATGATGACGACGGCATCACCTGGCCGCCCGCGGTGGCCCCCTTCCCGGTGGCGCTGCTGCTGCTGGACCCCGACCAGCCGGAGTTGGTGGCGCTGGCCGAGCAGCTCAGCGGCGAGCTGGAGGCAGCGGGCCTGGAGGTGCTCCTGGACGACCGCCCCGAGCGACCCGGCGTCAAGTTCAAGGACGCGGACCTGATCGGCTACCCGGTGCGGGTCGTGGTGGGCAGGAGAACCGCCGAGAGCGGCGAAGTGGAGATTCGCCGACGCCGCGACAGCGAAGAGCGCAAGGTGCCCGCCGCTGAGGTCCTGGCGACGGTGCAGGAGTTGCTGGCGGAGTAGCGCACGAGCTTCTCGACCACGAGGAGGCAGAGCGATGAGCGCAAACCCGATTCGCGAGCCGGCGGTCGCCGGGCAGTTCTACCCGGGGACCCGAGCGGAGTTGCGGGCGGAGATCGAGGCGTGCTACCTGGATGCGCGCGGCCCCGGAGCGCTGCCGGAGGTAGCCGAGGACGGCCCCCGGGAGGTCCTGGGGCTGGTCAGCCCGCATGCCGGATACTTCTACTCGGGCGCGCCGGCCGCGATGGGCTACGCCCGGCTGGCGCAGGATGGCCGGCCGGCGACGGTGGTCATTGTCGGCCCCTCTCATCAACTGGGCGGCTTTGTGGTCGGCCTGCAGAGCGCCGGCGCCTGGCGGACGCCGCTGGGGGACGCGCAGATTGACGAAGCGACCGCGCTGGCGCTGGCCGCGGCCCTCCCCGGCGCGGTGGACGACGCGCGCGCCTTCACCTACGAGCACAGCCTGGAAGTCCAGGTGCCCTTCTTGCAGCATCTTTATGGTGAACGACTGCGGATTGTGCCGGTGATCATGGCCGAGCAGAGCGATTCCGTCGCGCAAGCGCTGGGGACCGCGCTGGGCGTGGCGCTGGCCGGGCGGGATGCGGTGATCGTCGCCAGTACCGACATGACGCACATGCAACCGGCGGCCGTGGCGCGGGAGCAGGACCTGCATCTGGCCTCCTATATCGAGCGCCGGGACCCGGCGGGCCTACTGCGCGAGCGCCGGCGAGGCGACGTGACCATGTGCGGCTACGGGCCGGTGGCCGCGATGCTGCTGGCCACCGAGGCCCTCGGCGCGCACCGGGCCGAGGTGCTGGCCTACCGCCAGTCCGGCGACGTGGCGGCGATGCCGGACGTGGTCGGCTATCTCTCCGCCGTAGTCTTGAAATAGCACCCAGCGCCGCTCCGGCGGCGGACCGCACCATCCAGGAGGCAGAAACAATGGCATACGAATACCGCGTAGAGCACAAGCCGGCGGGATCCCGCATGGGCCAAATCAACGACCGTCTGGCGACGCTGACCGAAGAGGGCTGGGAGCCCTTCATGATGTCCGGCGCCGACGATCTCGCGATCATGCTGCGGCGCGTCAAGCCCGCGGCGGCCCCGGCAGCGCCGGCGGCGCCCCCGACCCAAGTCTAGGCGCAGTCCGAGCCTGGCAGGAGAATTCCCGATATGCAAGAGTCAGTTCTGCGGCAGCTACTAGAGCAGGTGGCCGGCGGTCAGGTGCCGGTGGAGGCGGCGGTGGAGCGCCTGCGCCAGTTGCCCTATGAGGACCTGGGCCATACCAAGGTGGACCATCACCGGGCCCTGCGCACCGGCTTTCCCGAGGTGGTCTACTGCCCCGGCAAGACCTGCGCGCAGGTCGCCGAGATCGTGGCGGCGCTGTACCGGGAGTCCGACGTGGTCCTGGCCACCCGGGCGGAGGCCGAGACCTATGCCGCGGTGCTCGAGCAGGTGCCGGAGGCGGAGTACCGCGAGGTAGCCCGCATCATCTGGGTGGGCCAGCCGCGCCCCCGGACGGGGACGGTAGCGGTGGTCAGCGCCGGGACCTCCGACATTCCGGTGGCCGAGGAGGCCGCGGTGACGGCCGAGGCGGCGGGGGTGACGGTCGAGCGTGTCTACGATGTGGGCGTCGCCGGGCTGCACCGGCTGCTGCACCAGGTAAGCTCCCTGCGCCAGGCCGCGGCCATCGTGGTGGTCGCGGGCATGGAGGGCGCTCTGGCCAGCGTCGTCGGCGGGCTGGTGGACACGCCGGTGATCGGCGTGCCGACCTCCATCGGCTACGGGGCCAGCTTCCAGGGGGTGGCCGCCCTGCTGGGCATGCTCAACTCCTGCGCCACGGGAGTGGCCGTGGTCAACATCGATAACGGCTTCGCCGCCGGCTACTTCGCGGCGCTCCTGGCGGTGCGCCAGGCCCCTCCGGCCGCGAACGAGAAACTTTCCCCCTAGTCTGGGCGTTACTATCGCTACAGATCCCGGGACAGAACCTCCCCCCCGAGCGAGGCGTCAATGCGCAAGGCGCCGCTTCGTTAGGCGAGGCTCCGGTTTCACAGCTTGTTTATCTAGAGGAGGCAGCATCCATGAGAGTTGATCTACAGAAGCACTCTCACCTGGTCATCATTCTGCTGAGCGCACTGGTCGGCATGTTCCTGATGGCGATGTTCATCTACGTGCCGCGCGATACCCCGGCGCGCGCTCAGGAGACCATGGCGGGCGCACCCGCCAACTGGCAGACCGCGTTCTCGACGGTAGCCAAGAACGTGCTCCCGGCCGTCGTCTCCATTCAAGGCAAAACCGAAGTCTCGGCACCGCAAGGCGCGCCCGACTGGTTCAAGGGCTTCCCCTTCTTCTTTGGCCCCGGCGACAACGGTGACAACAGCGGGGGTCAGACGCCCGGTCAGCCCCCCAAGAAGATCGAGCGCCCCTTCCTGGGCTCCGGCTGGATCTACAGCGAGGACGGCTACATCATCACCAACGCCCACGTGGTCAAGAACGCCACGGGGCTGAAGGTGCAACTGCACGACACCGCGGACGATACTCCGGTGCCGGCCACCGTTATCGGCTATGATGCGCGCAGCGACCTGGGCGTCATCAAGGTGGACGTCAAGCGCAAGCTCCCCTTCCTGCAACTCGCCAGCAGCCGCGACGCGCAGGTCGGCCAGTGGGTCATGGCCGTCGGCAGCCCCTTCAGTGAGGAACTGCAGCAGACCGTGACGCAGGGGATCATCTCGGCCAAGGGCCGCGTGCTCGCCGGCGCCGCGCAGGAACTCGGCGCGATCGGCGCCTCCATCGGCGACGTCATCCAGACCGACGCCGCGATCAATCCCGGCAACAGCGGCGGGCCGCTGGTAGACCTGGCCGGTCGCGTCATCGGGATTAACGAGTCCATCATCTCCCCCAACGGAGCCATGGGCGGCAACGTCGGCATCGGCTTTGCCATCTCGTCGGATACGGCGGCGCGGGTGCTGCCGCAGCTCATCAAGAACAAGCGCGTGGTGCGCGGCTGGCTCGGCATCACCATCGGCGATCTGAATGAGAACAAGCGCGACTTCTACAAGGCGCCTCAGGGCGGCGCGCTGGTCAACAGCGTCAACCCCGACGGGCCGGCGGCCAAGAGCGGTCTGCAGGCCGACGACGTAATCGTGTCGGCCGGCGGCGAGCCGGTGCACAACACCTGGGACCTGCAGAACGCGACCGGCAACACCGCGCCCGGCAACACTCTGCCGCTGACGGTCATTCGCGACGGCAAGCAGATCGCGATCACGGTCCGCGTTGGCGAGATGCCGGAGAAGTACGTCGGCGGGCCGCAAACCGCCCCCGAGGAAGTGCCGCAGGCCGCGGATCCGCTAGGTCTGCAGGTGCAGACGCTCCTGCCCAACATGCCGCAGGCCCAGGACCTGGGTCTGACCAAGGGCGTGCTGGTCGTGGCCGTGGATCCGAACGGACCCTCCGCGGACTCGCTCAAGGCGGGTGACGTGATCACCGAGGTGAATCGCACCAAGGTGGACAACGCCGACGGCTATCGGGCGGCTCTGGACGTGTCCCGCAAGCTCAAGGCCAAGTACGTTATCGTGCGCCTGACGCGACGTCAGAACGGTGACCTTTTCACGGCTCCGGTTGACGTGGTGCCCAACTGGTAGTAATCTGTAGCCGCGGACGTAACACGGGGTCCTGCAGGAAACTCAGGACCCCGTTTTTTCGCCCGTCTCCCCGGCCCCCCGCGAGCGTTTTGCGGCGGGCCGCCGGGGGAGGTCTCCCCGCCGGCGGCGGGGAATTTCTGCTGTTCCCGGGTCGGTTGCCGGTCATTCTCACGACTTAGACGGAGGACTCTCTGATGGATCTACGCCGTTGCCGCAGCGCTACCGTGGCAGCCGTCAAATGGCTGCTTACGCAACAGAATTCCGACGGGGCCATGGTGCCCGTTGAGCATGGCGTGGCCACCCACAACCGCGTCCTGTGGGCCCTAAACGACATGGGCCAACAGCCCCGCGCCGCGCTGCTGTGCCGCTGGCTCCGCGAGTACGGGCTGGGCGAAGAGGGCGATTTCGGTGGACTGCTGCGGCCCGCTCCCTACGACCGCTTCTACGCCGTGGGCAACGCCTTCCTGGTCGTCGGCGCGATGCGCCTCGGCCAGTACGCGATTGGCTATCCCGCGCTGGATTTCATCACCAACCTGCAGCACCCGCAGAGCGGGGGCTTCCTCACCGCGGGGCCGGAGGCGACCCTGGATGACGAGCAGGACCTGCTGACCACCGCCACCTGCGGGCTGGCCTGCCTGCAGGGCGGGCAGCTCGAGTCAGCCGAGCGCGCCGGGCGTTTTCTGCTGAAGCTGTGGGAGGACCAGCCGGGAGGAGCCGCCGCGCGACTGTTCATGGTGGTGAACGAGGGCAATAAGATCGTCACCGAGTGCGAGCCCGAGGTGGCCCTGTGGTACGCGGTGGACATCAACCGCGCCGAGCAAGCCTACTTCATCCCGGCGCTGGGAGCCGGCTTCCTGGCCGCCCTGTACGATGCGACCGGCGCCCCGGAGTTCCTGGAGGGCATGCACAACTACCTCCAGTTCGTGGACTCCTGCGGCGAGGACCGCTACCGCAGCGAGAAGAGCGCTTTCGTCGGCTGGGCCCACGCCCTCGCCTACGAGATCACCGGCAACGCAAACTACCTGCGCGCCGCGGAGCAAGTCGTGGACGCGCTGCTCGCCACGCAACTGGCTAACGGGAGTTGGCTCAAGGGTAGCATGGGCGCGGACCTGACCTCCGACGTGGTGGACGCCACCGCCGAGGGCGTCATCGTGCTCAACCAGGTACTGCGCTCGCTAGCCGGAGCCGAAGAGTAGCAGGCACGGTAAGGCAGCACAACGGCAGGCTTAACGACAGGCCGTTCCCCTGCCGTGAAGCCTGCCGTTGTGCCGTCTCTGGGCCTGCCTTAGCTAGGAGGGCCAATCCGGGCCAGGAACAGACCCAGGTTCTTGGCGGGTTTGACCGCGTGGTCGGGACGCTCGCTCCAGGCGTTGTAGACCAGGTACGCCGTACCGTCCAGACCAGCCAACGAGGGCGTCAGGTTGGCGCGGCCGTCCGCGAGGTACAGGTTGGAGGCCAACTCCGAGCCGGAGGTATTAGTGACCGTCACCTCCAAATGCGCCGCCCCGGGGAGGCCCTCCCCCGGATCCGGATACACGGTGTAGACGATAATCACCTGGCTCTGGAGGCGGCAGAGCACCGGGGCCCCCAACTCCGCCGCACCGCGCAACTTGCGCAGCCCGAAGAACCGGTGGCCGTTGTAGCTAGCCAGCCACAACGAGGAGCTGCCCTGCCCCTCCCCGGTCAGGAAGGGTATCCCCAGGTCCGCGCCCAGATCGCCTAGCCCCACCGCCACCGGCGGCGCCGGCGTGGCGGGCTGCCACGGCACCAGGAAGGCCGTGTCCTGCGCCCCCGCGGAGAGCGAGATCACCGAGGACCCGGCCGGCCCCAGCCACGCCAACCAGAGCTGCTGGTTGTGGCTGGTGAGCGCCGCTGCTCCGGTCACCGCGACCTGCGTAGGCGGCTGGGCCTTGCGGGTCGCGTAGTCCACGGAGGCCATCATCAGCGCGCGGGGCGTCTCCGGCCCGGCCCCGCTGGCCTTCTCCAGCCAGGCCACCCACACCGTCTGTCCGCTGGCCGCAGCCCGCACCTCGGTACGCTCCACGCCGGTCGCCGCCGGCGCCACCGGCACCGTCCACCGGGCGCTCGCCGTGGCGGGGTCCAGTTCGGACAGGTAGATGCCGCCCTCGAACAACTCCGCCAGCAGCAACTGCCGATCCAGCGCCGCCAGGGCCGGGCACGTGGAGCCCGGCCCCAGGGTCTTGATCGGCATCCCCACCCCCCACAGGAGGCTCTCCCACAGGCGAGGCATGGTCGGCGTCGGCGGCGGAGGCTTGACCGGCGCCGCCTGGCCCTGACTCCAGCCGAGGGCCAGTGCCAGTACGAACAGCAACATCCGGAGGGGACGGGAAGCGCTCAGCATGCTCGTCACTCGCTTTCTCCAGTCGTCGCGGAGGTCTCCCGCGCCCTGAGCCAGGGCTCCTTTTGCTTGACCAGGAGCGGCTCATTATGTATACTACATCGGTTGCAGAAAAATCTTCACAGCACCGGGAGGGACTTTTCATGTCGCCCCGCATCGTACTAACGCTCGCGCTAGCCTTGTGGTTCTCCTTGCTTGCCCTGACCGCCTCCGCCGACCCGTCCCTCTACGAGCCTTTTGAGGCCTCCGGCCCTGCCGCCACGACCACGGCCTCCTACTGGGGCAGCACCGGTCTACTGCTCACGCCCACGGCCATGGTCGAGCGTCCCCTCAAGTTCTCGGCCTTCTGGCACGAGGTAAACACCGACCCGAGCAACCAAACCTTTATCGGCCTGTCGGTGGGCCTCCCCTTCGGATTCGAGGTCAGCGGGGTGCGCATGCAGGACCTGCCCCCCCTGCCGGCCACGCCGGAGAGCTTCCGGGACGAGACTATCCTCAACGCCAAGTACCAAGTGCCGCTCGGGCCGATCGTCGGCAATCCGCTGGCCCCCAAGGTCGCGATCGGGGTCATTGATGCCAACAACGACTTCAACCGGGTCATCTATGTCGCCGCTAGCCGTTCCTTTACCCTCACTCAGCAAAGCAACGCGGCACTCAATGTGCACCTAGGCTGGGGCAACTCCAACCACGGCGACGCCCGTCTGGACGGATTCTTCGGCGGGGTTGACCTCGCCCCCGTCCCCAGCGTGCTGCTGCAGGCGGAGTACGATGCGAAGAACCTCAACGCCGGGGTGCGCTGGTATCCCCGCAGTTGGGGCTCGATCGACCTGGGCGTCGTCGGTAACGGTTTCGCCTGGGGCGCGACCTTGCGCAGCGATTTCTAGGCGGCGGAACTTAGCCGCAGGCCGAGGTGTTGGAGGGAAGCGGGACCAACGCCTTGGGTGACAATCCGCAATCTCAACAGGCGTGGGGAGGGAGATTCGATGAAGCACGTAGCTTGGTTATGGGCAGTTGTAGCCGTCCTGCTGATCGGCGCCGGTGCGACTTGGGCCGCCGATCCTCCGTCGGCTTCCTCCTACTCTCCTCGTGCGCTGGAAGGCCCGCGCGCACAGATCGGCTGGGTCTGGCCCGGCGAGCTCACCGGCGACCTCGTGGTGGGCGCCAGCTACATCTGGCAGCGCGCGCTCCTGGATGTATCCTACTTTCGCTCCAGCACCAACAGCGCCTCCGAGAATATCGATGCCAAGGCGTTTTCGGTGGAAGGCTCATATTTATGGCGTCAGGTCGGTGATCCGCGCGTCTACTATGGAGGCGGCGTCGGCGTGGTCAGCCTGGCCAGCGACCGCACCCCCACCGGGGGGCCGCAGACCTCTGAGACCGCCCAGGGTGTACTGTGGAACGTCGTGGTCGGCAAGGAAGTCAGCACTGGCCCCTCGGGGCGTGGGGCTTACTTCGTGGAGGGCCGCTGGGACTTCGGACCTAATCTCAGCTTCGGCCCCGCGCGCACTGGCAGTATCAACGGGGCCCGGCTGTCGGTCGGCTACCGTTTCTAGGTTTGTCTCCAACGCGGGGAGACGTTTCGCGCGAAACAATGGACAGCGACGAGACGACGAACCCGCCGAGGAGACAGGTAACAACTAACGGGCTTTCCGCTTGGAGGCCCACTGAATCCCACAGGAGGGATCGTCGATGCACAAAATCGCACCCGTCGTAATCGCGTTGGCGCTGCTGGCTCTGGCCACTAGCGCTTTCGCCCAGTCCCCCACCGCGCGCTACGCTGGCATGGGTAATGTCGGCATTGCCGCCTCCGATGACGCCGGAGCCATTGGTTTCAACCCGGCTAACTTGGCTTCTCTGAGCATGCCCGCCGGAACCGTGGAAAAACCCTGGAGCGGTCAACTCATCGGCACGGTCCAACTCGCTGGTGACGGAAGCCTCTGGGGCCTCAACGGCGCCGCCTATGACTCCGCCAACCGCCAGGGCATCGGCGCCGGCTTCGGACATCAGGGCAGCCCGTTTGACGTTAATGCCTTCGCCATCGGCTACGGCGCCGCTCTCAAGAACACCGGTCTGAACTGGGGTCTGTCGCTGAGCAACGACGACAACACCATGATCAACCTCGGCCTGCAGTACAATTTGCCCATGACCGAGGCTGCCCCGATCAAACTTGGTTTCGTCGCTGCCGATCTGTTCAATGCGTCGAACGACGGACCGTTCTACTCCGTCGGCGCTGCCTTCCAGGCCGGCAAGCAACTCCTGATCGGCGCTGACTGGCTCGACGTAAGCGACGTCAGCACGATCAATGTCGGCGCTGAGTACACCCTGGACAATGCCTTCACCCTCCGCGCCGGGGGCACGAACCTCGATGACAGCGGTCGTCTCACCTTGGGCGCTGGCTACAAGGCCGAGGCGTACAAGGCCGACCTGTCCTGGGTCGATGGCAAGAATGGCGCAGATGACCAGGTCATGATCAGCGTGGGCGCCGACTTCTAGGAGCCGGTTCCCTGTACCGCAGTACCTGACGGCTCCCCGCCCAACAGCGGGGAGCCGTTTTCTTGGGTAGCTTTGGCCAACAAGAAGGGCCCCGTCGCCTACGCGACCGGGCCCTTTCGGTTGGTGGAAACCGCGCGCCTAGGGGAACAGGCCCGCGATAATATCAACGGCCTGGCGGCACTCGGCCTCGCTGACCACCAGCGGCGGGGCCAGGCGCAGGCGGTCCTCGCCGAGTGCGTTGAGAATCAGCCCCTGCTGCAGCGCCCCGGCGACCAACTCCGGCGCCTTGACCCGCTCGGGGTCGAAGACCAGCGCCTGTAGCAGACCCATCCCGCGCACCTCGCGGAAGGCTGGGTGGCTGCCGAGGCGCTCGCGGAGCAGGCCCTCCAGGAAGGCACCGCGTTGAGCGGCCGCCTCGACCAGGCCCTCCTCCTCGATAACCTCCAGCGTGGCCAGGGCGGCCGCGCAGCACAGGGGGTTGCCGCCGAAGGTGGAGGCGTGGTCCCCCGGCTCGAAGATGGCGGCCTTTTCGGTAGCCAGACAAGCGCCGATAGGCAGGCCGGAGCCGAGCGCCTTGGCCAGCGTCATGACATCGGGCGTAACGCCCCAGTGCTCGTGGGCAAACCATTTGCCGGTGCGACCCAGGCCGGTCTGTACCTCGTCGAAGATCAGCAACGCCCCGTGCCGGTCGCACAGCTGGCGGACGGCGGGCAGATAGTCGTCGGCGGGCACGTTGACGCCGCCCTCGCCCTGAATTGGCTCCAGGATCACCGCGCAGACGCCGCCCTCCATCGCTGCGGCCAGCGCGTCAAGGTCGCCGAGCGGCACATAGCTGAAGCCCGGGACCAACGGCAGGAAGCTCTTGCGATACTTCTCCTGGCCGGTGGCGGTCAGCGAGCCGATGGTGCGCCCGTGGAAGGACTGCAGCGCAGCCACCACGCCGTTGCCGCAGCCCTGCTGCTGCGCCCACTTGCGGGCCAGCTTGAGCGCGGCCTCATTGGCCTCGGCCCCACTGTTGCTGAAAAAGACGCGGTCGGCGAAGCACAGCGAGGTCAGGCGCTCGGCCAGCCGCGCCTGCGCCTCGATGAAGTACAGGTTGGAGGTGTGGATGAGCTGCGCCGCCTGGCGCTGCACCGCCTCCACTACTTTCGGGTGCGAGTGCCCGGTCGCCATGACCGCGATGCCGGCCACGAAGTCCAGATATTCGCGGCCCTCCCCGTCCCACAGCCGACAGCCTTGCCCCCGCGCGAAGGCCACCGGCTGGGGCCGGTAGGTGCGCATGAGGTGCTTTTCGTACAACTCGGCTATCGCGGCGGTGTTCATGGTTGGGACCTCGTTCCTGGTGGTGCGGGTTGGTTCGGGGGAGCGCCTGCTCCCGGCGGCGCGGGTGTGCCCGCGGCTGGGGCCAGCAGGTCCGTCGCTGCAGCGGGCAGGTCCCGGACCAACGCTCCGTCGATTATGAAAACGTCTGGGGACAGCGAGGTCTTGGCGTATACTCGCTGCCCGGTGCCGGCGGCGGCGCCGATCAACAACACGGTCGGCTGGCTGCGCCCCGTTACCGTCACGCTAATCGCCGTCGACGGCGTCTGCAAGCCGTAGCGCGTCAGGTCTACGTTGGCCTGGCCTTCCACGACATACTCCAGAGACTGCAGGTCGGTCAGGGCAAAGAGTAAGTCAGAAAGCTTCTCCGGCCGGACGGCGCCCGGTTGCGGCGCGGTCATCTTCCATTCTTTGCCCGACTTGGCCAGGGCGAAACTCAGCCCGGAGGACCGTTGGACTTGCAGCGCGCTAATCGCATCCTGCTTGACCGCCAGCACGTGCCGGTCGCGCAACTCCTGCATCCCCTTGTTGAGGTCAGCCAGCGCCGAAACATCCAGCGCCAGGATCTCCGGACGCCCCGAGCGGGTGGCGTAGACGACTTGCTGCGGCCCGGCGACAGGTTCGGTGGCTCCCGCCGGCCGCGGGCGCGCCGCGGTCTTGCCTAGATAGACTGTAACGGCCTCCTGCTCGGCAGTCAAGGTCACAGCGACCGCGGGGGCGTTCAGTCCGGTCGCCGCCAGGTTCTCGGCGGTGTAGGGCAGGAAGTCCGCGGCCTCCGCGCTGGCCACGCCGTTGATCACACTCTCCACGGCGACCGCGTCCGCGGGCAACTCGCGCGGGGCGGTGATCTTCCAGCTCGGCTCCTTGGACAGCGGCACGCGTTTCACCGTCACGCTCTCGCTAGGGCGCTGGACGGTGACCTCCTTGACCTGCTGATCGGGGCCCCAGTCCACTAACTTCTTGTCGCGCATGTCCTCCGGCTTGCGGTCCACATCCGCGAGGACCGATTGGTCCACGATGAACAGCGCCTGCGGGTCCACGCTGATGGTGGCGAAAAGCTTCTCGCCCAGGGTCGGCTGCCCCAGGCGCAGCACGGCGGTCTGGTTGCCGTGATAGGTGACGGTCACGGTCAGTTGCGGCTTGTCCAAGCCGAAATCGGGGTTCTTCAGGTCCTGGCCGGTGCGCTTGAGCGGCTTGAGCGCCGCGATCGCGTTGACCACCCGCTTGGCCTCGGCGGGGTCCGCCTGGCCGGCGAAGGGCGCGGTGAACCACCACTGGCCGCTGCGCCGCTCGAGGGTGTAGCCGGCTGTTTTGCCCTCGACTCGGAGCTGCGACAGGTCGCTGATCTGGAGCGCGAAGACCTCACCCTCCTCGGTGACCCGGCCTCGCTCCTGCAGGAGCACCCAGGCCACCAGGCCCACGAAGACGACACCCACGATGAGCGTACTGAGATATCGGCGCGACATGGGGCCTACCTCCTCCGCGTCCACCAGACGGCAATGCCGGCCACAATCACCAGCGCGGGGATGAAGAACAACACGATGAAGATGATGAAGTTCTTCTGGGTGCTGGTCAGCAGCAGGTTGTGCGCGACCTCCTGCTTGGGCGGAACAGTCATCAGGCGCACATTCTTGGAGAGCCAGGCGACCGAGTTGAGTGCCAGGTATTCGTTGAACTTGAAGGAGCGCACCAGCATGTCATTCAGCGCCACATCGCTGCCCAGGACCACGAGGCGCGTGGCGTCCTGCTCCGGCGCGGCCGCCGGCGGCTGCCCGGGCAGAGTCGGCGGCGGCGCGGGCGTCTCGTCAAAGGTGGCGGCGAGGGCGAAGGGCCCCGTCGGCGCGTTGGCCGGCCGCTGCACTCCGGCCTGCAGGTTGGTCTGCAGCCAGGCGGTATCGCTGGAATTGAGCAGCCCTTGCGCGGGTCCCGAGGGCGGCGCGGGCGGCTGGCCCGGTGCGGTCGGCGCGGCGCCCGGTACCTGCAGGCCCCGAGCCAGCGGCATGACCAGACGATCCACGCCCTCCAGCAGCGGCGAGCCTCCGGCCGGGGGCACCACCAGAGGTGCCTGCGCCTGGCCGAGATAGTTCGAGTCGGGGTCCAGCACCACGCCGCCCAGCACCTTGATCCCGCGCGGCGCGAGAATCTCGGAAAAGTCCGGCGCCGGCGGCGCGGCCAGGGCCAGCAGCAACTTGCCCTTATTGTCCACATACTGCTGAATCGCGGTCATTTCCTGCTTAGCCAGCGGCACCTTGGCGCCGATGATGACCAGCACGCCGCAGTCCTGCGGGACCGCGGGCGCCGCCATCTTCGCGGTGTCGAGGTCCTTGACCACGTACTGCTGATTGCCGAGGTCGGACTTGAGCGTGGTGATGCTGTTCTCGCCGCCCGAGCTGGCCTCGCCGTGGCCGACCAGGAAGTACACCGTGGTCCGCGTGGTCGTGCTCACCGACATGATCGCCGAGGTAAGGCGCTGCTCGGTGACGTCGGTCACCTTCTCGGTGCGGTCGCCGCTCTTAACCACTACGGTGCCGGGGAAAGTCACGTTGTATTGCTTAGCCAGGCCTACCTCGGTGTAGTCCGCCCACTTCACGCGCACCCGCGGGGAGGCGTCCGAATAGAGCTGGACGACATCGCGAGCCGTGGAGGCGGGGCCGCTATCCTTCGGCAGGAAGGCGATCAAGTCCACATCCTGCGGGAGGCTTTTGAGCACGGCGAGCGACTGCGGGGCCAGCGAATAGAGCTTGCCCTGGCTGAGGTCCAGGCGCGGATGGTGGCGGGCGGCGATGACGTTCACACACACCAAGATGCCCAGCACAAAAATGATGAACCCGAGGGAATTGAAGATCAGCTTGGCCGATCGGGTGCCGGCGGTCGCGCGCAAGGCGCGGAGGTTGAGCACGATCCACGCGAGCACGCCGAGCACGCCGAAGCCGCCGAGGACCACCGGCGCGAGGGTCAGGCGCCCGGCGATGCCCCACCAGGCCAGGGCCGCGGCAATCAGCACCAGGCCCGCCCAGATACCGATCTGGATGGTGCGGACCAGCGCCGACACCTCCACGTCCGGGCGCACCAGGCGCGGGTCGAGTATGCGGCTATCCTTGTCCACTTGAGGATTCTGTTTGTCTTCGCTCATCTGTATCACCTATCGAGGAGCGGCCCGCAGGGCGCGCCCGCACAAGTCTTTAGATGCTCCGCCGGTTTTCGATCACGCGATGGCTCAAGAACAGGAAGAACCCGGCTACGGACAGGAAGAAAATCACGTTCTTGAGGTCAATGACGCCCTTGGCAAACTCCAGGTAGTTCTCGATGAACGATATGTGGTTGAAGATATTGCCGAGGGCCTCCGGCACGGACTGGCCGACGAAGCCGATGATCCAGAAGAAGAGCAGCAGGAAAAAGCTGCTGAGGGCCGCCGCGATCTGGTCGGCGGTGATGGCGCTGCCGAACAGGCCAATCGCCAGAAAAGCCAGCCCCGCGCAGAGCAGCCCGACGTAGCCGCTGAAGATCATTCCCCAGTCCATCTCCCCGCCGACCGACATCATCAGCGGAAACAGGGCCGTGACCAGCAGCAGGCACAGGTACAAGCCGACCGCCGCCAGGTACTTGCCCAGGACGATAGACCAGTCGCCCAGGGGGCGGGTCATGAGCAACTCCAGGGTGCCCCGGCCGCGTTCCAGCGCGAGCAAGGACATGGTCAGCACCGGGGCCATAATCAGGGTGATGAAGACCATGCTCTGCATGACTTCACGGTAGCTGCTGGTGCTGGCGTTGGGCATGGCCAGGGTGAGCACGAAGATCAGCCCGGACACGCCCAGGAAAAAGAGCATGACCACGTAGGCCATGGGCGCGGTGAAGTAGCCGCGGAACTCTTTGGCGGCGACCGTAAGGGTGGCTCGCATCTAGGCCGCACTCTCCTTCTGGGTCAGCGCCTGGAATACGTCCTCGAGGGTCAGCTCCAGCGGGGATAGCTCGAGCAGCCCCCAGCCGCGCTCGACCACGGTCCGCGCCAGATCGGCGCGCGGGTCAGTGCCCAGCTTGGTGTCCACCAGGTACACGCCGCCCTCCTGGGACTGCACGGAGAGCACATTGTTGACCCGGCGGAGGGCCTCGGTGACCTCGGGACCGGCCGGAGCGACGCGCAACTGGTAGCTCTCGGCCTGGCGAATCTGGGTCGTGAGCCGGCCCGGGGGGCCCTGGGCGATGATCCGACCGTGGTTCATGATCAACACGCGCTCGCAGGACTGCTGCGCTTCCGGCAGGATGTGGGTGGACAGCAAAATGGTGTGCCGGCCGGCGAGTTCCTTGATGAGGCCGCGGACCTCGACGATCTGGATGGGGTCCAGGCCAATGGTCGGCTCGTCGAGGATCAGCACCGGGGGATCGTGCAGCAGCGCCTGAGCCAGACCCACGCGCTGGCGATAGCCCAGCGAGAGGCGCGCGATGATAGAGTTCGCCCGCTCCTGCAGGGAGGTCTTGTCCAGGACAAACTCCAGGCGCTCGGCCAACTCGGCCTGGCCCATGCCCTCAAGCTTGCCGCAGTAGATCAGGTACTCAGTCACCCGCATGTCCGGATACAGAGCGATATGCTCAGGCATGTAGCCAACGTGCCGGCGCGCCTCCAGCGACTGGTCGGCGACGTCGAAGCCGGCGATCCGCGCGTGCCCCGCGGTGGCCGGCATGTAGCCGGTCAGGATGCGCATCGTCGTGGACTTCCCCGCCCCATTGGGCCCCAGGAAGGCCACGACTTCGCCCTCGGCCACCTCCAGGGACACATCCATAATGGCCGGGATAGGCCCGTAAAACTTGGTTAAACCCTCAGCCTCGATCATGCTCGATCCTCTCCGATCATGAACTGGGACCTGCTGCCTCGCTGGCCCGCACCAGCCCGGCAAAGCGCACACCCCGACGGGCAACGCCTCCCGGGCGGGGTGTATGTGACCTAAAACGCATCGCTCAGGGGGGAGGTTCCCGGCGCTCAGGCTTCCGGCGGGGCGACAAACCGCCGCCAGAACTCGGCCACTTGCGCCTCCGCCTGCTCAAGGTCGCCGGAGTTGTCCAGGACGAAGTCGGCCGGCTCCGCGCCCAGGCCGAGGCGCTCGTGCAGCGCCAGGCGGCCCTGGGCCTCCGCGGCGGTGAGACCGTCTCGCTCCTGCAGCCGGAGGGCGCGCACCGCGGCCGGGGCCTGCACCGACAGTACCACGTCAAAGAGGTCCTCCGGGGCCAGTTGCCCCAGGAGCGCCCCCTCCACGGCCAGCGCCGGGGCGGTCGGCGCACGGCGAAACGCGGCTACCGCCTCGCGGAGCCGCGCTAACATCGCCGGGTGAACAATCGCATTCAGGGCGTGGCGGGCGTCATCGTCGGCGAAAACCAGCCGGCCGAGAGCAGCCCGATGGAGGGTGCCATCCGGGAACAGGTACGCGTCCCCGAAATGGGCGCGTACCTGCTGGAACTGCGGCGTGCCCGGCCGCAGTAATTCCCGGGAATAGCTATCGAAATCCAAAGTCGCGGCGCCGTGGCGTTCCAGCGCCTGCCGAACCAGCGACTTTCCCGCCCCGAAGGGCCCGATCAGGGCCACGACCGGCGGTCGGGAAAGCGGCCGGCGCCGCTCCTTTGGGTTCACTTCTTCTCGGCCGGTTTCTCGTCGGCCGCCGGGGCCTCAGCGACCGGCTCCTCTTCGGCTTCGACGACCTCGGCAGCTTCCTCAGCTACCGGAGCCGCGCACTCCAACTCCGCGAGCTCTTCGGCCTGCTCTTCGGCGGCCAGCAGCTCTACCTCAGGCTCAACAGCGGCCTCCTCGGGGACCTCGACAGCCGCTGCGACTTCGACTTGCGCCTCCGGCTCCACGGCCAGGTCCTCGGCAACCGCGGCTTCCTCGACAGCCGGGGCGGCGGCGGCTTCCGGCTCTTCGGCTTCCGCGGGGCGGCCTTCGATGGCGGCCTTGGCGTCGCGCAGGATCGAGCCGAACTGCTCGCCCAGATTGATTCCCGAGCCGGTGTCGGCGCTGGCCTGGTACGTCTTCACCTCGTCGCGGCGTCGCTGGGCCACGGCGGTGGCCAGACTCAGCGTCATCTTGTGGGCCTGCGGCTGCAGGTCAATGACGCGCGCGTCGAGCTTCTGGCCAACCTTGATGGCCTCGTCGGGGCGCTTGATGCGCTGGTCCGAGATCTCCCGCAGGGGCACGAAGCCCTCCAGGTCCACGTCCAGCGGCCGGGCAAAGGCGCCGGTCGAGACGAGCCGGGTGATCTCCACCGGAACGATCTGGCCCTCGGTGAAGCGGCCGGCCAGCTCCTTCCAGGGATCAGGCAGAATCTCGCGACGGCTCAGGGAGATGCGCTCGCCCTCGTTCTCAATGGCGAGAACTACGACGCGCACAATGTCGTTCTTCTTGAGCACTTCCGAGGGATGGTTCACGTGATGCCAGGCCAGCTCGGATACGTGCAGCAGGCCGTCCACGCCGCCCAGGTCAATGAAAGCGCCGTAGTTGGTCAGGGATACCACGCGACCTTCGCAGACCGCGCCCTCGTAGAGACGGGCCATGGTCTTGTCGCGGCGCGCCACGCGCTCCTCTTCGAGCGCGGCCTTGTGGGAGAGGATGACCTTGTTGCCGCGGCGGTCAATCTCCATGATTTTGAGGGGCAGGGTGCGCCCGACAAACCGGTCCAGATGCCGCACGTCGCGGACTACGACCTGGGAGGCCGGCACAAAGCCCGGTAGCCCCACGTTGATCCGCAGGCCGCCGCGCACGCGCTCGGTGACCATGCCCATGACCGTCTCGCCGGCCTCGTGGGCCTTGTATAGCTCGCCCCAGGCGCGCTCGTAATCGGCGCGGCGCTTGGAGGCGCGAATCCGCTCGTTCTTCTCGTCAACGTTGACGACCGCCACCTGAATGACGTCGCCCACCGCCGGCAGCTCTTCGTCGGTCGTGAACTCCGAGCGAGGGACGAAGCCCTCATACTTGGTGCCCAAGTCCAGCACGACCGCCTGATCCTGAATCTCCACGACGGTCGCGTCGACCAACTCGCCGCGGTCTACGGCCTTCGGGGCCGCCGCGTCCAAGTCGGCCCAGTCCATCGGCTCCAGGTCCATCTCGTCCTCGCCCAGTTCCTCGCCCGGCACTTCGCTGTCTTCCGCCTCGTAGAGGTCGTCGTTCTTCTCGTTGTCGTCCATTTCAGAGACTCCTTTTCGCGTAGTCGGGGGGGTCACCTACATGACATTTCCCAAGTCGTTCGCTTCTGCGACCTAGTGTCGCAGCTCGTTCATGTCACGCCAGTTTGGTCCCACTTTCAAGTCCACCACCAATGGCACACATAGCTTCTCCGCCGACTCCATAATCTCCTTCACCCGGAAGGCTACAGAGTCTAGTTCCGTTTTCCGCACCGAAAACAGCAATTCGTCGTGCACCTGCAGGAGCAACTCGGTCTCCGGCGACTCGCGGTCCAGGAACGCGGCCACCCGGACCATGGCGATCTTCATGATCTCCGCCGCCGAGCCCTGCAGGGGGCTGTTGGCCGCCGCCCGCTGCGCGTACGCCTTGATCCCCCCGTGCCCGCTGCGCAGCTCCGGCAGGTAGCGCCGGCGTCCGGTCAGGGTCTCCACAAAGCCCTCGTTCTCCGCCTCCTGCACCACCTGGTCGAGGTACTGCTTGACCCCGGCCAGCCGCTCAAAATAGGCGTGGATGAAGTGCTCGGCCTCGGCGCGCGACACCCCAATCTGCCGGGCTAGCGCTCCCGGGCCCTGGCCGTAGATCACCGCGAAGTTCACCGTCTTCGCTATCCGACGATTCTGCGCCGTAACTTCCTCAGGGGAAAGGCCAAAAATCACCGCCGCGGTGGCCCGATGCACGTCCTCCGCGCGCTGGAAAGCCTCACACAGACTGGGTACACGCGAGAAATGCGCCAGCAGTCGCAGCTCGATCTGCGAGTAATCCGCCGACAGCAGCACCCGATCCGGCGCGCCGGAGACGAAAGCAGCGCGGATTTCCCGCCCTAACTCCGTGCGCACGGGAATATTCTGCAGGTTCGGGTTGCGACTGGAAAGCCGGCCGGTGGCGGTGACGGTCTGCTCCAGGGTGGTGTGGATGCGGCCGGTCAGCGGGTTGATCTGCGCCAGCAGCCCCTTGACGTAGGTGGAGCGCAGCTTGGCGTACTCGCGGTACTGGAGGATCAAGCGCACGATCTCGTGCTCCTCGGCCAGGTCGTCGAGGATCTCCGCGCCGGTGCTCCACCCGGTCTTGGTCTGCTTGCCGCCGGGGAGTTGCAGCTTGGCGAAGAGCACGTCGCCCACCTGGGCGGGCGAGTCCGGGTTGAACTCGGTCCCGGCCAGCTCGTACATCCGCCCGGCCAGGTCGGCCAACTCGCGGGCAAAGGCCTCGTCCAGCCGCCGCAGGACCGCGCTGTCCAGCGCCAGCCCCACCGCCTCCATGTCCGCCAGCACCCGAGCCAGCGGCATCTCCACCTTCTCGAACAGGGGCTCCAGGCTGAGCGTCCGCAGCTCCTCCCGCAGCCGCTCCTCCAGCGCGGGCAGGTGCGTGACCTCCGCCAGCGCGCGCTGCTCGTGCTCGCCGCGAGGGGGCAGACTGACGCCGAGATACTGCGACAGCAGGGCGTCCATGCTGTGGTCCTTGCGGTGGGAGGCCAGCACGTAATCGGCGATTCCGGGGTCAAACTGGTAGCCGGCCAGGGGCAGGTCCTGCAGGCGCAGGGCGCGGTCCAGCAGCTTGAGGTCCACGCCGCGCTTGCCCAGATCAGGGTCGGTCAGCGCCGCCGCCACCTCCCCGGTCAGCGAGGCGGTCGCCGCCTCGGGAAACAGGGTGTCGCCGCCAGCCTTGACCAGCGGAAGGTACGTGGCGGAATCCGCATCGGCGGCCACCGCCAGCCCGACCAGCTCACTGCCCTCCCAGGCCCCGGCGAGGAACATATGCCCCTGCGCGCGGGCCTTCCGCAGCGTCTGCCCCACCTCCGCCCCCGCGATCTCCGGCGCGGGCTCCGCGGGGGCGGAGATCTTCTCTAGCCGCTGCCAGAGCTTGCCGAACTCCAGGCTCAGCAGCAGCGGCCGCAGCCGATCGCGGTCGAAACCGTGGAAGGCGAACTGCTCGGGGTCAAAGGTAATCGGCACCCCGGCCGGTTCCAGCGTCGCCAGTTGCTTGGAAAGCAGCGCCTGCTCCGGCTGGGCGGCCAGCGCCGTGCGGGCCCGGGGCGGGGTGACCTCGTCCAGGTGCGCCAGCAGGTTCTCCACGTTGTCCCACTGCTGGAGCAGCGCCAGCGCGGTCTGCTTGCCGATGCCCTTCACGCCGGGGATATTGTCGCTGGTGTCGCCCGCCAGGCCCTTGAAGTCGGCTATCTGGTCGGGGCGCAGGCCATACTCGGCCAGCACCTGGGCGCGGTCGTAGGTGCGGGTGTCGGCGACCCCGCGGATGGTGGCCAGGACCGAGACATGGTCGTCCACAAGCTGCACCATATCGCGGTCGCCGGTGACCACCAGGACCTCGTAGCCCTGCGCGGCCCCCTGCGCGGCCAGCCCGGCCAGCAGATCGTCCGCCTCCCAGCCGGATATCTCGGCCTGCTCCAGGCCCAGGGCGGAGACCATCTCGCGGGCCAGGCTGAACTGGGGGACCAGCGCCTCGTCCGGCTCGCGGCGGGTGGCCTTGTACTCGGTATAGGCCAGGTGGCGATGCGTCGGGCCGGGGGCGTCAAAAGCCACCAGCGCGGCCTCCGGGGGGTGCTGCTCCAGGAGGGAAACCAGCATGGTAGCCAGCCCGTAGACGGCATTGGTGGGCCGCCCGTCGGAGGTCATCAGCGGGGGCAGGGCGTGAAAAGCCCGGTGGAGCAGGCTATTGCCGTCCACCAGCAGCAGGCGCGGGCGCTCCTCAGCCACCGGAAGCCCTCCTCAACGCTGCTCCCCGACGGCCGGCGACATGAGCCATTCCGCCCGCGGGTAAAATTGGTAGCCCCCGGCCGCCGGAGGCGCGGGCAGCGGCATCTGGGTTAGTCCGCCCAGACGGCTGGAGGCCGCCAGCAGTGCGCCCAGACCCACGGGCCGCCCCATCTGGCGCAGCTTGGGCTTGCCCTTGACGCCCGCCAGCTGCGCCGCCAGGTCCGCGGCGTCATAGAGATTGCCCAGCTTATCCACCAAACCCAGCGGCAAGGCCTGCGCGCCGGTCCAAACGCGGCCGTCGGCCAGCGCCTTGACCTTGGCGGGGTCCATCTTCCGGCCCTTGGCCACATCGGCCACGAACTGGCGGTAGGTGTCCTGCAGCATCCCGTTGAGGTACTCGCGCTCGTCGGGCCGCATGGGGCGCAGCGGCGAGCCGGTGTCCTTGTACTTGCCGGTGGTCAGGGACTCGCCCTCCACCCCGTATTTCTGCATCAAACCGTAGTAGCGCATCATCTCCATGACCACGCCGATGCTGCCGGTGAGGGTGGCGGGGTTAGCGACGATCTTGCGCGAGGAAGAAGCGATGTAGTAGGCGCCGGAGGCGGCCACGTCGCCCATCGCGGCAATGACCGGCTTTTTCAGGTCCAGGCGGCGCACCTCTTCGGCGATGGCCTGGGAGGCGGCTGCGGAACCGCCGGGGCTGTTGATATTTAGCACGACGGCCTTGATCCCGTCGTCCTCGCCGGCCTCGCGGAGCTGCTCCATGATGGGCTGCGAGGCGCCGCCCTCGGCGAACAGACCTCCGCCGCCGGTGTGGATGACGCCGTCCACGTCAATGACGGCGATGTTGCCGGAGCGATCCAGACCGCTGCCGCCGAAAATGGCGCCAAAGGAGAGCGCCACGAGCACCAGACCGCCGACGACAGCCAACAGCAGGCAGCCGATACCGGCCCCGGCCCAAGAGGAGCGGCGGCGCGCCGGAGCGGGCGCCGAGATTACCGGCGCCGGGGCCGGCGGGGGAGTCGGGGGCGGCGGCGGCGGTTGGGGACTACCAGGCGGCTGGGTATCGAGCATCGGCGACGATTCCTCCAGGCAAACAGAGATGACCGGCCGCAAGGGCGCGAGAGCGCAATAACTCCTCTTGGGACGCACCGGAGGTACCGTCGGTGCGATGCGCGCCGGTGGTCAGGGTCTCAGTTCCCCTCGGGCCGGGCGATTTCCTCTGCGCTCGCGACCCCCGGACGCACGGTGCAGGGGGGAAACGCCCTTTCCGCCCACTGAGACAGGAATCCCGCTAGCCGGCCAGCGGGGGGCCCTGCTCCGCGCGGAACTGGGTAGAATGCAGCGTTGCCGCATGTACTGGTCCGCGCGAAATCGCGGGCTTCGAGGGGATCACCCAGGGTCTATGTGGATGACGCCGACGCTCGGAACAAGCAAGAAGAGAAACAAACGGCTGCTCAGCATGAGCGAACTGCATTCGGCCGCCATGGCTGGGGATGGCGCGAAGGTTCAAGCTCTGATCGAGAGCGGGGCCGACGTCAATGTGCGGGACGACAAGGGGCGCACGCCCCTGCGGGTGGCCGCGCTGTGCGGCCGCACCGAGGTGTGGCTCCTGTTGCTGCGCAAGGGCGGGCGCGAGTAGGGAATTCCCGGTTCGCGGAGCGAGTGGAGGCGGAGAGTCACGGGGGGAAGGATGGTGCCGGAGGCCGGATTCGAACCGGCACGAGGGTTAACCTCGGCAGATTTTGAGTCTGCTGCGTCTGCCATTCCGCCACTCCGGCACACCATTCGCGGCACGAGAGAAGCTATCACACGAGGCCCGGCGGTGTCAAGGGGAAAGGCCGAGTTTACCCCTATTCCTTCGGTTCGATCCCGGCCTCCGGCACCCTCCTCGGTAGTTAAGTAGCGCCCACTTCCCAATAGTAAAGGTGCCCCAACGACACCCTACTGTACCCACTCTCCCCCTGGCTGTCAAACTCCAACCGCATAAGACTTTTCCAACTGTGCGGGTCGGCTTACGGGCCCTCGAAGCACCCTTAGGTACAATCACAATCCAGCGGGTACGGCCACATGTCCCGGACCATCTTCTCCGTTACCTGGGTGGCTTTGCCCTTCTCCACCGCCTTCCAGGAGATCACCCAGTTCCGGACAGATCACCGGGGGACCACGATCGTCATAGGTAACGAGACGAAAGTCAGCCGTCCCTCGGTATCTTGGTGTTTGGGCCGGGGCAGTGACCGCACCTTCGCTCAACCGCCGTTACTCATCTGCGCCGGCGAGGGGCAGCCTCGGCCACCTCCATCTAATCATTGTCCTACCTCTCTGGAGATGATCAGAAGGCGCGCTACAGCAGTGGATAATGGCGCTTTCGGGACCAGCAGGAAGTACCCTCCCCCTGTTCACCACGATGAAGCAGCTCGCTACTGGCTCTGTGTGGCTCTGCAAGACAGTTCTTCGGGAAAGATGAGGAGCAACCCGTAAGTAGCAGCCAACGCGTTACAAGACCGGGGAGTGGCGGGAACGTGATCTGCTCTGTCTCTCCCCGGTGGCGCATGTTCGTGTGCTATACTGTGCTTCTGTCTTGCCGCGCCGAGATCGGTCATTCGGGTGGCGATTTGTCCAGCAGCGGAAGAGGAGCGACCAGACTTGCCACCGCAAAAACCATTGGACATTCAAGCGACCCCAAGCAGCCCCCCTACCCAACTCTCCAGGATGGCTACTGCCCTCAATCTCGCTGACCGGGGCTACCATGTCATTCCGCTCCACAACGTTGGGTCGAGTGGCGTTTGCAGTTGCTCGAAACATGGAGGGTGCCAGTCTGCCGGCAAGCACCCCAGGACACGGAACGGCGAGCATGATGCTACTTGCAGCCAGAAAATGATCCGCGACTGGTGGAAGAAATGGCCCGCGGCCAACATCGGTATCGCCACTGGCCCGAGCGGATTGGTTGTTCTGGACTTGGACGTTCCTCGCGGTAGCACGAGCGCGGATGGGTTAAGGACCTGGAATGACCTGTGCCGTGATCGCGTCCTGTCGGTCAACACCGTAATGGTGCAGACTGGCAGCGGGGGGCGCCACTTGTACTTCCGCAGGCCGGCCGGTGTCTACATCCACCAGGATTCTCTGAAAGAGAGCCGTATGGGGGCAGGCATACACATCAAGGCAAGCACCGGCATGGTCGTCGCGGTCGGGTCGTCAACAAACAAGGGGACGTACTCCTGGGTAAAAGGACACGATCCCGATACGGTGGCAATAGCCGATCTTCCGCCAGAGCTACTTCGGGAGCTCACCAAGCCACGTACTGCTGCTCAACCGAGAGCGAGTGCTCCTGGCGTTATCAGCGATGGAGAACGGAACGTCCGACTGGCTTCTGAGGCAGGGACCCTAGCGCACCAGTTCGTGAAGCGACTGGATGCGATAAACCAGGAGAAGTGCGAGGAACCCCTCGAATACGCAGAGGTTGAGGGGATTGCCACAAAGATACTGGATCGGGAGTTCTCAAAGCTCAGAGGAGCGAAGCTACCCAATGAACTGATACGCGCCGAACTTACCTGGCAAGCAAAGGTAGTGTTCGCATTGAGGAGTTCTCACCTGCAGCAAGGGAAAGGAGCACCGTCGAAAGAGACCGTCCGGAAGGAACTGGGGATTGGTACCAACCAACTGCAAAGGTTCTGCCGGGAGCTTCAAGCGGCCGGCTGGTGGGACAGAGCGGAGGAAACACCGAAGCGCTCGTACTTCATCCTGCCCCATGAACTGCTGTGTGATCCCGAGGTCCGCCCCCTGAGCAAGGCATTGGCCATGATCCTCGGCCAGTGTGGGGACAGCTATGGGAAATCGATAATCTCCCAAGGGAGGATCTGCGAGCATCTGGGGGGTATCAGCCGCCAACAGGTCAACCATACAAAGGGGCTTGGACCTTACGTTGAGGTCCACGTCGCCCCGTACGATCCGAAGAAGCAAAGCAAGGCGGCGTGCAGCACCTATTGGCTCAGGAACCTCAACTGAGCTCTCCAACGCCCGAAGCGAGTGTCTGTCCCCGCACTACCCTTACTGGGGGGTATATCCCCCCTTACCGAGGGGCTTACCTAATCCAAGGCCCCTCCTCGCCTCTCTCATAGGGGTTAGGAGCTATAGAGCAACAGGGGGCTTTCTGTTCTCAGGCACAGATATGGGTACCCCCGGCCGGCCAAGCGGCGCCCTAGATATTGAGAGTAGTGGGATGGGCTCCCTACCCCCTCTCCTACCCCCCTTCATGCGCTCGCCTCTCCCCAGCCGATTCCTCCCAAGTCGCCCCAGCCGTTAACGAGGACCCCTGCCTCCCTTCGCCCCCCGTGCGAGGGAAAGTGTTGATCTATCCGATGTGGGTATGTCCCTGCGCGGTTCACCCCCCGTGTGAGGGGAAAGTTGACCTGCCTGCCGCCGGGAGGATCGTCGCGCCGGTTCACCCCCCCGTGTGAGGGGAAAGTTAGGGACCTCTGAGTAGTGCTGCCAGTTGTAGCGGTTCACCCCCCCGTGTGAGGGGAAAGTATACAGTGCGGAAAATAGTCATAATCCACACTCGGTTCACCCCCACATGCGTGGGGAAAGTCGTGCCAGGGAGTGGATCAGGATGGTCGGAGCCGGTTCACCCCCACATGCGTGGGGAAAGTCGAGGGGGAGGGAGAGGTCGTCGGTAAGATCACGGTTCACCCCCACATGCGTGGGGAAAGTATGAGAGGTACTGCCCCTAATCGCACGATGATCGGTTCACCCCCACATGCGTGGGGAAAGTAAGCCGCGCCCACCTTCGCCACCCTGGCCTCCCGGTTCACCCCCACATGCGTGGGGAAAGTCCGGACTCCTCCCCGCGCTGTCCTACCCGTCGCGGTTCACCCCCACATGCGTGGGGAAAGTGGGTATGGCCCCCAAAGACCGTGATAGCTGGCCGGTTCACCCCCACATGCGTGGGGAAAGTCTGCGCCGCGAGGCGCACGAGCAGGCCTCAGACGGTTCACCCCCACATGCGTGGGGAAAGTTGCGTCGCCTGAATCAGCGCCATCTCCCGGTCCGGTTCACCCCCACATGCGTGGGGAAAGTCCGAGGATTAGAGCGTACTCGTCATACTTGCCCGGTTCACCCCCACATGCGTGGGGAAAGTTATACGAGGGGGGAGATTGGGGAAACGTTCCAGCGGTTCACCCCCACATGCGTGGGGAAAGTCATTGATGCCGGTGTCACAGCCAACTTCTTCTCCGGTTCACCCCCACATGCGTGGGGAAAGTGAGGCAGAGGCAGCACCATAGACATTAAAAACCGGTTCACCCCCACATGCGTGGGGAAAGTTTCATCGACCCGGCCACTACCGGGGTGCCAGCCGGTTCACCCCCACATGCGTGGGGAAAGTCCGAAGCCCGGTCGGGGGGTGTAGGGTGACCGGTTCACCCCCACATGCGTGGGGAAAGTGGAAGAACATCGTGCGCCCGCGCTGGAATCTTCGGTTCACCCCCACATGCGTGGGGAAAGTACTACGATCCATCAAAATCTTGTACAGCTACCCCGCTGCTCGGCAGTGGCCTATTCTATCTTGGACGTTCGTTCTCTCTTTCGGTAGTGTTCGGCATGCTCCTTGCTGTCCGTGGGGCGCCTAATGAGCGTCAGACCCTCGAAATCCACAGGCTCCCGATCCGTCTTGCCCCAAGACCGCACCTGGAATCCCTGCTCGGTCTGGGCTTGATAGACCAGCAAGGCCCCAGTTGCCTTCTTCGACTCGATGACCTTCTCCCACAGTCGGTCCCGGACTCGCGCCGAAAGCGTCCCCACGAACACCCCGGTCTTGGGCTGAATCATCCACCGACTCAACTTCCCCCGTAAGGACGGCTCGGCGTTCTCCACCATCAGCACGATCATTCTGTCTCGCCTCCCGCCTGTTCAGGACCATCCCAGAGCTCCGCCGGCCGCGCCGGGTCGTCATCATAAACCTGCATGTCCTCGTCCGCGGTGTCGTCAGCCAGGAGGGTCCTCAGGTCCGGGATGATGCGATCCACCAGCCGACAGCCCCGGAAAGCCTCCCTCATGGCCAGTCGCACCGCCCGCTCCAACTCCGGAGGATTCTGCTTGGCAATCTCGAAGGCCACCGGCAGACTGAGGTCTGTCTTGTAGAGATCGGCCACGTCATAGACGAAAGACAGTTGCTTCCCGGTATGGATGAAGCCCAGGGCCGGACTGTACCCTGCCGAGAGAATGGCCGCCTGGCAGAGCCCATACAGACAGGAGTGGGCCGCCGACAGAGCGCGGTTGATCGGGTCGGCCCGGCCCCATTCTCCCCGGTCGTAGTAACGGCCAGTCCAAGGGACCCCAGTCGCTTCGCTCCACTGCCGGTAGGAGTCGCGTACCCGATATCCCTCCATTCCCCGCAGCTGCTCGATGGAATACTCGGGCGGGGGCATTTCGGCGAAACGCCGCGCGTACATACGGCGAACCACCTGCCAACGCATCTGCGGATCACAGGCGAGTCGGGCTTGGTGCAGCAGACGCGAGGCGCTCCGAGTCCCGCCCATGCCGTGCGCGTAGAAGCGAACCAACTCCTCGCCGCACCAGATCACCAAACAGTTACACTCGGCGAGAACCTGCATTGCGCCGTGCGTGAGGGTACTGCCCGGCCCCAGCATGAGTACGCGCACCGCAGCGACCGGCACCTCCAGCTTCCCCCGCTCGTCCCATAGAGCGAGGCTGCCCTCGCTACGGTCCACCCGGGAGTGCTCGGTGTAGAGGTAAGTCAGACTGTCGTCAAAGCGAGGGACGGTATGCAGAGTCTCCACGCGTTACCTCCTTAGCCCATGACCTGTTCCTCAGAATAGTGTCCGATCACCGCGCCGGGGCCAGTGATAGCAGGCCGCAGCCCAGGGACTTGGAGGCGCCTACTCCGGATTCAAGGGCCTGGACACATGCCCCGGCATCCGTTACCTGCATAACCCCCTCGAAGCGGACCACGAACCAGGAGAGAGCACCCGAGCCCTGCTCTTCATGCTTGCGCCCGGTGGTCATCCCCCGGGGAGCAGCCAACGCCTGCAACAGTCGAAAGCCGCCCGACTCCCCTTTTCGCTGCAGCCACCGGATCTGATCTTCCTCTTTGAGCCAGGCCAAACGCTTGCCCTCTCGCTTGAAGGTAGGGTTGGCATTGAGACGAAAAGCCAGAACTTGGCCGGCGGTGAGCTTGACATCGCATTCCTTGCAGGCAGGATTCGGGGAACCATCGGGAGCAGGCTGCAGCAGGTACCCGTTCGCTCCCAGACCGCTCCAGTCCGGTGCTTCCTGTGATTGCACGAGCAAGGTCGGGAGGCCAGAGTCGCGGGCAACGTCGACCCGGAAGAGAACGCCGGCCTGGTCGCGCTTACCCTCGAAGGCTCGCATGACGGTCCGGTGCATCTCGTAGGGCTCGGTCAGTTCCCGTTGGACCTGCCGGCAGAGAGGGTCAAGCACTAACCGGGAGAGGTACATGGGCCACCTCCGTCAGCACCTGGTCATGCGTCACCCAGGCTTCAGTAAGATAACGCAGCCGATATTGGCGGTTTTCGCTGCAGAAAGAAACGGGGCTGTCGTAGCGGGCCTGGCCCGTCGGGTCATTGCTTTCCAGAAGCAGTCGCAGGCCTTCTTGAGGCAACTGATCGCGCTCCCCCCGGGACACCCACGGCTGTAGACGCAGGGCGTCCTCCAAGTCTTCTGCGACGATCCCCAAACGCAGGGGAGGAGTACCGGCGAAAGCGCGGCGCCCCAGATAAGGAGGCCAGACCGGAGCCTCCAGGGCAAGGTCAATCTCTCGCAGCAGGGCGCCATCACCACTCCCCAGCCCCACGAGAAACTCCGCGTCAGCCAGATAGTAGCGCGTAGACAGCACGGTCTCTCCCTTGCTGCCACTCGCCTTGATGACTCCGTAGTGCTTCCGTCCGGGCACCTCGCCACCGCCGGCGGTCTGGTAGTCCCGGCCTACGGTACCGACGTGATCGACCCGCACTCCCAGCCGCATGGGGGCCAGCCGAGCCAGCCTCGCGTCGTCGTCGCGCCGAATACCCAAGGCGGCAGCCACCAAGCCGATCACCCCGCTCTTGGAGGGTTCTCGCCGCGTATCACGAACGCCAAAGCGGCTATCGGTGCCCCAGGATTGCATCGGCCCCGCTAACCGTAGCAGGAGCGTTGGCATCAGGCACCCCCTCCGGCCTGCAAAGCTTTCTGCACGGCACCGTACAGGTTCTCCGTCGAAGCCACGCGCTCGCCGCCCAGATGCTCCAGGGACACCTCCTCCGTCCAGCAGACCGGCTGCGCCGCGATCCCCTGACTGCCGTACATGGTGGCCAGGCGCCCCCAGTAGTCATCGAAAGCCTTCAGGGAGTTGCCCACCAGGCTCTCCGCTTCCCCGTATTCCGCCACGCGCACGGGCTTGAGGAAGGCATTAGCCAGGCTGCAGGGGAGCCCTTTGTCACGCACAACCGCCAGAATGAAACTGGGAGGGTTCTGGGCCGCCATCGAGTTCTGTTTGCCGGTGGGAATAGCCGCCACCGAGGCCCGGAGGAAGGCGTCCACGGTGCGCAAGGCAAGCTCCCGATCGCCGTCAAGGTTGCCCACGAGGTCATCAACATTGACCAGGGCATACCGGTAGAAGCAGGCGCTATTGAACTCGACGGTACCCATCATCCCGGCGCCGGCCGTGTCTTCCGATGGCAGATCATCAACCGCCGTATAGAAGTCCATCTCCATTCTTACCCGGTGAGTGGAGATCGCGTGGGCCACCTGACACGCCGCGTCGATCTTCTGCTCCGGCTTCTCCGCCACCATGCGGCCGAACAAGGCAATGTCGGGGGTGCGGGTACCGGAAGTGAACTTGAGTCCCTCCAGCGCCGTACCGAGGGCACTCTTGGCATCGGACTTCTTGCCCTTCTTCCCCGGCTGGGCTTCGGCCGCCGTCCCACTAGCGCCAGTTGCCGCCACAAGGGCCGGCCAGTGTTCCTCCAGCATTCCCTTCATCCGCTCAATCTCGTCGCGGCCCAGGTAGAGCAGAACCTTGGTCTTGTTGTCTTCGCCGACCTGGCCGACAAAGTGTTCCACGGCCGCGGGTACAATCAGAGCTACCTCTTCCGAGCTATGGCCGGCCTCGATCAGCAACTCGCTGAGGCGTTCTACCAACCGTTTGGTGCGCAACCCGACCTCACAGTCAATCACGGCGCGAAAGGATGGATGCCACCTGGTGCTGCGCTTGAGGCACTGGCTGGAGATACGCGCACGCCGGTAGCCCCCGAACTCGCAGTCCTTGGGCGAATTGGTGTCGTCACGGTTCAAGCACGACGGAGCAAAGTTCTGCAGGATATGTAGTTCGACTATCATCTCTATTCCTCGCTTTCTTCAGTCTGCGTGTTGCGCTCATCGTTGTCCGCGTCCTGGACTTGTTCTTGCCGCCAGAACTCCCGGGCCCAGGTTCGCTGCACAGGGCGATCTTCCCAGTCCCAAGCTCTCAGATCGGCGAGCAACTGTGCCCAGTTTACGGCCAGCCCCTGGCCCCCCGCCAGCGCTATCGCGTGCCTGAGGTGCCCGGGCAAGTCTTCTCGCCGAGAGTTGAGCAAGGCAACGAAACGCTTCTCGGTGCTGTCGCTGCCGCCCTGAGAACTGCGCACCTCCCTCATGGTCGCACCGAGATTCCCGATTCGCGTGTCGCTCGGGTGCATCCCCCACAGAGCAGCGACCAGGAAGAAGTCGTCGCTCTCCCTGCGTCCCAGTCCCGACAGATGGGGTACTACCCAAGGGAACATCTCCGGCACTGTCCCCGGCGGCTTGCCCAGCCCTCTCCTAAGGGCCGCGAGTGCCGCCCGGTTCTGCTGCGATTCCAGCCCCCGCAGATACGAGACGAAACGCGTCTCATGCTGATTGGGCTTCATCGTCTTTCACCTCCTTGTATGGTTTGAGAAGCAAACCGAGTGAGCGAAGCAAACCGCGCTCCGCCGTAACAATGGCCCGCAGGCAGCGCCCGTTGTCAGGAAGACCGGCAAGGGCATCATGCCAGGCACTCCAGACTTCGCGCTCGACAAGACCGGCCCAGTCTCCCAGAGCCGCCTCTCGCCCGACCTCATCAGCTTCTGGTAAAGCCTGCAGCAAGGCGGGGAAGGCGGGTTCAAGGGAGGACCAGTAACCCGCTGGTTGTTCCAGGCTGTCCGCGAGCTGGGCCACTGCGTCTTGGTCAGTCCTGCGCCCTTCCCCACCGCTAAGAACCGCGTCCGCGAGGCTCCTTACGGCCCGACCCAAAGCCCGTGCGACATCCTCAGCAAGCGCCAGCGCGGTTCGGAGAATGCCCACCAGAGCATCATCAACCAGGTATGCGAGGGGCAGACTCATGCGCTCGTGGCGCCAGAAATGCACCTTCGCCTGCTTGCTGCACAGACCCAAAACGGATACTCCGCATACTTCGCGGCGGGACACGATGCCGTTCTCTACCAACACAGCCAAGTGGCTGAGCGTCTCCGGTCGAGAGCCAAGCGTCTCCCCCGCGACCTCACTGTGCGTCTGCATCAGCGCCAGACTGTCGCGCCACAGAGCCCTCCAGGCGAGGAACCGTACCGGAGGGCGGGGGTCTTGTCCGACCAGCGCTTTCTCCTTCACCCCGTGAGGAGTCATCGTGTCCCACGGGAAGTAGTTTGACGGGAAATAGCTCCCTTGGGCGAGAATGACTTTCGGCACGACGATGCCGCCGCCTGAATCGGACTCCGGCTGCAGGAAGAGGCGTCGGCTCTGCCAAGTAAGGTAGTCGAGGTACCCCTTAGGGGCACGCTCCTCGTCCGTGGCTGTCGCGTTCTGCTCCCATGTCGGACAGTCGTCGCTACAGGGAAGTGGATCTCCCGCGCCTGGGTCGTACCGCATCAAGTTCAGGAGGAGTGTGCGAAACAGATTGTCGCCTTGCAGAAGGGTAATCGCGGCAGGAGCCAAGGGGGCTGCCTTAGCACTTGCTCGCCCGCCTTCCGCTGTGATCAACCCCCCCAAAGAGAACGCCTGCCTCGCCAGCAACAGCCGCGCTGCTTTGGAAGCCGACACGACTGCGGGAGAAGAGTCAGCGCTGTGGTCAAACAAGGTGTCGTTGTTGCCTGCCGCCATGTCCTGCGCAAGAAGACTTGGTGCCCCCGACATCTTCTCCGGCATCCCCGGCGTCTGGTAGAACGGTCTCTCCTCGTCAAACAAATCGAACCGATGACGCCACTGCTTGAAGTAGTCTCTGATCAGGCCTTCCTCAAATCGTCCTGCAAGCCACATCTCCTCCCACACCTCATCGTCGCGAGGCCCATACAAGCGGTGAATAATCGCCAGCAGCAACCGGTGCAGTGAGGCGGTGACGAGAGGCGAAGAGTCCAGTACCTCCCGAACCTGGGGTGCCTCGACAAGAACCTCAGTGAGACTCAGGTCACGCATGTCGCCGGCACCCATGAGACAGGGTATCCACGGCTCGCTGGTCAGGTCATAGGTGAAGCTCATTCTGTGTCTTCCTCCCTTGCCGCGTTCTCAACAATGAGGCCCAGTTCTTCGTCCAGTCGCAACGTGAATCCGTCACCCTGCAGCACCCCTGCCGCGCTAAAGACCGCGGGGCGCAAGTGCCGAAGTGAGGCTTGTCTGCGCCAGGCTGCCGGCACGTCTGTGGCTAAGAAATGCACGGCGACCTTGGCCATCGACAAGCGCACGGCTCGCTGGTTGAGTCTCTCGATGGTGGCCTCGTCGGACTTTTGTGTCGGGTCCACCGGCTCAGTTAGCGCCCGGTCCAAGTACCAGCGATCGCCCTCGCCATAGAGGCAAACCACCTCCACCGAGGGACCCTCCGACCATCTGGTTTGGGCTTGCAGGAGAGGATTCAGGTCCGGTGCATCCTCCTCCAAGCAGCACTTCGTGAGTTCCGCCAGCGCTCCTCGATGAGTTGGCAAACGCAGATACGCTTCCGTCGCTTGTCTCTCCATCTTCGCTTGCCGGGCGTCAAGCCGCTCCCGTACTGACGCCAATCTGGAGCCCCAGACGCCCTCCGGTATCGCTTCGGTGTCGTCCGTGTAGACCTGCTCAATAAGCTCCTCCACCTCCCCCGGCACGGCAATGAACTCGCGGTCTCCTAACGTCTCCCACGTCTTTAGCAATACATACTCCTCGTATACGTAGCGGCTTGCGCCGAAATCCGGCATCCCATCGCGGTCTAGGCCCGGCCGCAGAAGCCATAGCCTGGGTCTCTCCAAGCCGGGCGGGCGCGGCTGTCCGGTGTCATGTCGGTGGAGTCGGCCCGACCTCTGCAGCAGCAGGTCCACGGGAGCCATTTCGCTGACCATGAGGTCGAAGTCCAGATCCAGGCTCTGCTCCACCACCTGCGTCGCTACAAGCACCGCCGCGTGGGGTCTCTGTTTGCGGTCCTTGCCGAAGAGGCGCAGCGCCAGAACTTCCCGCTCCTGGCGGGCGCCAAAGGGATACCGGGCATGAAACAGGTAGACCTCAACCCCGCACGGCCGCAAACTCTCGCACAGGCACTGGAACACCTCCTGGGCCCTCGTCACGGTATTGCACACGCACGCTGCACAACCGCCGTCTGCGAGCGCCCCGGCGAGGTCCTCAGCCAAGGCTGTCACGTCCGAGTCATGCCACTCAACCAGCAGTGGTGCTCGCTGCTGCACAGAGAATCCCGTGCTGCCGGCCTGCCCGTCGTCAACCCAGGTGATCCGAGGATAGCTTTCCTCGGGCACGTCTATTTCCTGACCGGCATACGCGCGGATCAAGGCCTCGCGACGGGACTTAGGAAGGGTAGCTGAGAGGATGACAACGCCACAGTGCAAGGCGGAGAGCCAGGTGAGGAGTCTCTGGAGAATCGTGGTGGTGTACGTGTCGTAAGCGTGTACCTCATCCAGGATGATCGTTCTATAGGCGAGCCCAAACAGTCGGACAAACACGTGCCTCGTGGGTAGAACAGCCATGAGCGCCTGATCAATGGTTCCCACGGCAAAGGGAGACAGGAGACCCCGCTTGCGGAAGGTGAACCACTCCGCCGCGACCACGGCGCCCTCGCCCTCCTGCCGCTGGCTCTCATCATAGACCTGGCTGAGCTTCAGCATTTCCTGGTAGTGGGCCGAGAGCAAGGCCTGTCTGTGTACCAACGATAGCTGCGTGGACTCATGAGGGTGACGCCTGCGGAGGTAGTGCTCAAAGCGGGAGAACATCGCGTTGGCCGTGGCCTGAGTCGGCATGGCCACATAGCAGCCGCGCTGGCCGGCCTGAGAGCCCCACGTGTCGGCCAGGTACAGAGCCGCTTCGGTCTTGCCCTCGCCCATCGGGGCCTCGATGATGACCAAGCCCGGCGCCGACATGGATGAGCCCAGCAGCACCGTCTCGGCCTGCATATCGCGGAGACTGTCCACCTCGAACAGTGCCTTGAAGTCACACGGCGCAGAGTCTTCGCGCCAAGCGTCCAACCGCAGGCCGCTGACGGCCGCCTCCGCTAAGCTCCCGCATATCCCCCGGTAAGCTTCTGCGTCTTGGTCCGGAGCGTAGGGAAAGCGGCTTTCGTCCGAGGCGATCCAGTCGGCCACGGAAACAAGGCCGCCCAGGAAGGTGAGCAAGGGGAGCCGGCGATCATCCAAGCGGTTTACGTCGAGCCCTGCCGGGACAGAAGAAGGCGGCGCGACGAAGTATCCCAGGGCGAGATACAGATTTCGCCGAACATCATTCCAGCCCGGGCCACCCATCTCGATAACGTCGCCAGCACCAGGCATATCACCAGCTGCTATCGGGAGCCCGTGGTGCCCGCCAATGCAGGAGGAGACGTCCAGAGTGCCCTGGCGTCCCTGCCAAGCTCTCCCCATTGGTGGCGACAGGAGATAGCCCTTTATGACTCGCGCACTCACCTCCCCGTGATTTTTGTTGCTGCTGCCTCGAGGAAAGCTCAAATGCAGGACTGTCTCCACCGCGTCCTTCAAGAACGGAACCTTTCCCTGGAAACCCGGGGAAGCCTTGCCGATATCGTGTAGCCCACAAAGAAACGCAAGCCAAGCGCCAGCGTCTTCTTCAGAGTCGAGCCCCATCCATTCTGTCAGCAAACACCTCATACCAGGAGGGAGTGCCTGTCGCCACAATGCCCTGGAGACTGCGGCGGTGTCCCACATATGGAATACGAGAGGATGGTAGGCGCCCGTCGCGTCTGCTGATTGAGCCTTTGCCCACAGTCGCAGTAGGGCGGCATCTGGAGCGGAAGGTCGCGTGCTGTTGGTGAGGTGCTCTGCGTTTGACATGGGGAGTCGCTATTCACACACTCCTGTCTGAGTGCCGTCACAACCTCGTCTCTTATTCACAGCCGCAGCGAATATTCCTGAGAAGTAGTAGCTATTCCTCCTCGACTAAGTATATTCAGCAAGTGCTATCGGGAAGAATGGAGGACAATACGCAAGCGACAGATGGCATGGTAGATGCGCACTTGCTGTAAAGATGAGGAGATCAAGAACACTGGCGGAGGGATAACCAGGGGAGGCCATAGGCTGGAATTGCACCCTCCAAAACGACGGGAGAATGGCTTTCTTGGGAGTAGACCGTATGGATACAAATATGGGACCTACGCATTAGTAGTGACGGCCCAACCCGGTGTCTCCTGGAACATCGGTACTACGAGCTCTGTACGGCTCCCAGGCGCGTCAGAATCCCAAAGATTGGCTGGACCTACCTCTCCCCCTCTGCGTGTCTTAGAGAGCGGCACAACGGCATTCTCAATTTATACCTTCAGAACCCAGGGCCAAACTCGAATACTCAATGGCGCCGCAAATCGAGGTAAGATCTGACCTCCCTACCCGCCCAGCAAACTCCTGGGGGGCATCAAGAACCATGCAGGTCATTCGTACATGGATCAGATGCCAGAAAGCAGGAAGACGTGGTTGGCGATAGGAGTCTCGTGGTGCTGCAAAGGTGCGAAAGAGAGAGGGGGGTACCCAAAGGGCCAGGGGGGTGCTTTTCCCCGGGGGCATACGATCAGAGGCGCCAGGTATATATGAGCAGGCCCGAGCATGCAGGACGAGCATCAGGGATGGATAGGGAGATGGAAGAACAGGAACTCCTCCTTATGCAATGTAAGGTGGGCTTACGACACGAGGGTCATCTGGTGAGGTAGGGGCGATACCCTCTGCTAGCGATCGAGGCAATAATCTACATACATAATAGAGCCCCGCGGGAATCGTCCTCGCGTGTGTAAAAGCTTCGCCTACCCCCTCTACCCCCCTCCGCGTAGATCGATTCCACGGCCTACTAGATGCTCCGCAACCCTCTGCGAAGCTCAGCAGGGATCATCAATCGCGGAATAATCGCAAGAAACAGCTATCCAGGTCCTGGTAACCAGTGGTATTGGGCTTCTCCCGAGGGGGGTGTCATATTCATACGGGAAAACGGGGGTCTTTGGGGACAGGTTAACAGAGCGAATCCACCTCAAGGGCGGCCGCCAAGGCCGCCCGATTGGTCATCACCCCCAGAAGCTGTCTGCGGGGTACGAGGGGACACAGGAATCAACCATGCGGATCTGATCATCATCTCAAACCTTGGGCCCCATACTGCAAAACCCTGACCCCGTCAGTGGCCCCCACCAAGTGCGACCGCGCGCGGATGAGACTCCCGCGTCGTAATGCCGTGACGGATCTACTGGTTCTGATTCTGCAGGACAATCGTTAGGAAGGTCGTCTGCTGGTCTTCATGGTCTACGTTGCCCTCATCTTGATCCTGCAAGTCAAGCCCTGCCGGAGGTTTGACGT
>DASXVN010000075.1:0-9505 GCA_036504235.1 Armatimonadota bacterium
GCTCCCGGTAGGGCGGGGGCTTGTACCCCGCCGTCGCTAGGCAATCGTTAGTCCGGCGGGGTACGAGCCCCCGCCCTACAGAACGGCAAACGGCACACCGGCAAGACGCCCGACCTACCGACGGCCAGGCAGCGGCCGGCGCGGCGGTATAAAAGTTATACCAGTAGGAAAATCCTACCGGTGGATAACTCGCACTTTTCATACTTGTATGAAGTAAGACCGACTTACCCTGGTCTTGTCAATCGAGAAACTCGTCTCGCACAAAAGGAAGAATTAATTATGGCAAAAACCGATCCCATTGCTGACAAAAGCAAGGCCCTGGAACTGGCGCTCGGCTCCATTCGCAAGCAGTACGGCGACGGCTCCGTAATGCGGCTCGGCGAAGAGCCCCTGCGCCTGCAGGTCTCAGTGATCCCCACCGGCTCCCTGACCCTGGACATCGCCCTGGGCGTCGGCGGCCTGCCCAAGGGCCGCATCGTGGAGATTTATGGGCAGGAGGGCTCCGGTAAGACCACCCTGGCCCAGCACATCATCGCCGAGACCCAGAAGATGGGCGGCGTAGCGGCTTTCATTGACGCCGAGCACGCCTTCAACCGCGAATATGCCGAGAATCTCGGCATTAACCTGGACGAATTGCTCGTCTCGCAGCCCGACACCGGCGAGCAGGCGCTGGACATCTGCGACACCCTGGTGCGCAGCGGCGCCGTGGACTGCATCGTCATTGACTCCGTCGCCGCCCTGGTCCCCTCCGCCGAGTTGCAGGGCGACATGGGCGACACGCACGTGGGCCTGCAAGCCCGGCTGATGAGCCAGGCCCTGCGCAAGCTGGCCGGCAACGTCTCCACCGCGGGCACCCTGGTGGTCTTCATCAACCAGATCCGCGAGAAGATCGGCGTCATGTTCGGCAACCCGGAGACCACCCCCGGCGGGCGGGCGCTCAAGTTCTGGTCCTCCGTCCGGCTGGAGCTGCAGCGCCGCGCGACCATCAAGTCCGGCACCGACATTCTGGGTAGCCGCGTCAACGTCAAGGTGGTCAAGAATAAGGTGGCGCCGCCCTTCCGCAACGCCGAATTTGACATCATCTTCGGCCGGGGCTTCTCCCAGGAGGGCTGCATCATTGATGAGGCGACCAACCTGAACATAACGGAGCGCACCGGCAGTTGGTATTCCTACGGGAGCGAGCGTCTGGGTCAGGGCCGGGAGAACGCGGTCCAGTTCATACTGGACCACCCGGAAGTGGCGCGCGATCTGGAGAACCAGGTGCGCGCGGCCCACGGGCTGCCCAACAACGACTGCCCGCTGCCCAGCGTGGCGGAAGTGGCGCCGGCGGAAGCGGAGGGCGAAGAGTAGAGGGGACGGCAACGGCGGACCCCTCCCCGGGGAGTATGCTCGCATACTCCATGCCCTCCCCTAAATAGGGGAGGGGTTGGGAAAAGGCTACGGCAAAGGCGGCGTTTCCCGTAGGGGCGGAGCTTGCTCCGCCCGCGTACACCGCTAGACCTACGGTTCTCGACAGGCGCGGGTGGAGGTTTCGCGGGGTGAGGCTCCGCGAAAGATCCACCCCTACAACGGCAACGACAAAGGCAATGGCCCTATAGGCCAGGCCCATCGGTAGCCCCACCGGCGAGACCCTTCGACAGGCTCAGGGCAGGCAGCCGGTGCCACTGACGGCAACGGTTGGGTGGACATGGCGGCGGACCGCAAGTTCCGCCCCTACGGGAGCGTTAGCTTTGCCCAACATCAGCAAAATCTGTCAGCACAAACGCTCTTCCCACCTCCTGGAAGTCTGGGTGGAGGGGGAATTGGCGATTATCGCCGATCAGGAGGTGATTGCCCACCGGGGTCTGCATTCCGGAGACCCCCTGACTACGGAGGCTCTGGAAGAACTCCGCAGTGCTGATCAAGTGCTGCAAGCCGGTCGGAAGGCGCAAGGGCTGCTGGCCCATCGCGCCCGCAGCCGGCAGGAATTGGTCCGCGCCCTGCGCCAAAAGGGCTTTGCGGACCCAACTATACAGACAACCCTGGAGCGGCTGGAGCAAGTCGGTCTGGTCAATGACGAGGCTTTTGCCCGGCAGATGGCCGAATCGCTGGCCCAGTACCGCCAGTTGGGGAGTCGCGCGATACAGCAAAAGCTACGACTAGCGGGGCTCGCGCCCCAGCTAGTACAGGAAGTGCTCGCCGAAACTGCGGACGAGCAACAGGAGATGCAACGGGCTCGCGCGGGGGCGGAAAAGTATCTCTCGCGAACGCGCGCGGAAGACGATACTCGCCTGCGAGCCAAGTTATTCGGATATCTACAGCGTCGGGGCTTTGCGGCCGGCCTCTGCCGGCAAGTGACTGAGGAGCTGCTGCCGCCCACCTGGTAGCAGGTGGCGACCGGCAGTTTCGCCCGTCACTTTCCCTGGGCGCACCTTGTCAATCCGTCTCGTCAGGAGAATCTCATAGATTGGGAGGTGGTCAACACCATGACCGCCCTTTTGTATACAGTAGTGGCGCTATCCGTCGCAGCCGTGGTCGCTGTGCTCATCTACCACACGCGCAGCGTCAGTGGCCTGCGCGTTAGAATGCAGGAGTTGGAGCTGGAAGCCCTCGAGCAGGGTAAGCTGATTGAGACCGACCGCCGCGAGTTGCAGGTGGCGGCGCGCGAGGAATCCATCCAACTACGCGCCAAAATCGAGGCTGAACTGCACGGCGAGCGCGGCGAGCTGGAAAAGACGCGCCGTCGTCTCGAAGAGCGCGATGATAACCTCGACAAGCGCAAGAGCGAACTCGAGCGCCAGCAGCAGGACCTGCAGCGCCGGGATCGCGAACTGAGCGGGCAGCAGGAGCGCCTCAGCGACCTGATCGCCCAGGCCGAGGCCAAGCTGCAGGAAGTCGCCGGGATTACGCCCGAGCAGGCCCGCGAGCAGTTGCTCACCCGGGTCGAGGAAGAGTTCCGACCTGATCTGGCCCAGCGCATCGTCCACCTCGAGGAGGAAGCTCGCGAGGAAGCCGAGCGCCGGGCCCGCAAGATCGTCACCCAAGCCATCCAGCGCTGCGCGGTGGATCAGACCGCGGAGACGACCGTCTCCGTGGTACCCATCCCCAGCGATGAACTCAAGGGCCGCATCATTGGCCGCGAGGGCCGCAATATTCGGGCCTTCGAGAAACTGACCGGCGTGGACCTGATCGTGGACGACACGCCGGAAGCCGTGGTCCTGTCCGCTTTTGACCCGGTCCGCCGCGAGGTGGCCCGCCTGGCGCTGGAAGAGCTAATCAGCGATGGACGCATCCACCCGGGGCGCATCGAGGAACTGGTGGAGAAGGCCCAGCACACCGTGGAAGAGCTGATTCGCGAGGCCGGGGAGCGCGCCATTTTCGAGACGGGCGTGACCGGGATGCATCCGGAGATCGTCAAGATCCTGGGTAAGTTGCGCTTCCGCACCAGCTTCGGCCAGAACGTGCTGCGGCACTCCATTGAGGTCTCGCACCTCGCCGGAGCCATGGCGACCGAGATCGGCGCCCGCGTCAACCTGGCGCGCCGCGCCGGGCTGCTCCATGACCTGGGCAAGGCCGTCGACTTCGAACGGGACGGCCCGCACGCGCTGATCAGCGCGGAGATCGCCTCCAGCCGCAACGAGAGCCGCGATGTGATCGAGGCGCTAGCGTCGCACCACGACGACGAGCCGGTCAAATCGGTGGAGGGCGCGCTGGTGCAAGCGGCCGACGCGATTTCCGCCTCCCGCCCCGGCGCGCGCCGCGAGGCGCTGGAGTCCTATCTCAAGCGTCTGGACGAGCTGGAGAAGATCGCCAACGAGTTCGAGGGCGTGGACAAGAGCTTCGCGATCCAGGCGGGGCGCGAGATCCGCGTGATGGTCAAGCCGGACAAGATTGACGACCTGGCCGCGCATCGCCTGGCTCGGCAGATGGCCGCGCGCATCGAAGAGGCCATGGACTACCCGGGCCAGATTCGCGTGACCGTTATCCGCGAGACCCGGGCCATCGAGTTCGCGAAGTAACCGACCCGCCGGAGCCGGCTCGCGAGGGTCGGGCGTCGTACCAGTCACTGCGGCGGGGGTCACGGCCCCCGCCGCGCTTGTCCGGGGAGGCCCCGCGCCTCCCAGAAAGGCTTACCGTGAACATCCTGCTGATCGGGGACATCGTGGGTCGTCCGGGACGTCGCGCCGTGGAAGGCCTGCTCCAGGACCTGCAAGACCGCCACCGGGTGGACTTCACCATCGTCAACGCCGAGAACGCGGCCGCCGGCCTGGGGCTGACCGAGAAGATCGCGCACCAACTGCTGGACGCTGGGGTAGACTGCATCACCAGCGGCAATCACATCTGGGCCCAAAAGGAAGCGCAGGACTTCCTGCCGCGGATTCCCCGGCTGCTGCGCCCGGCCAACTACCCCCCCGGCGCGCCCGGCGCGGGCTGGGGCGTATATAAATCGCACACGGGACAGGACGTCGCCGTCCTTAATTTGCTGGGGCGCGTGTTTATGGACCCGCTGGACTGCCCCTTCCGGGGGGCGGACGCGATCCTGGCGGAACTGCCGCGGGTGGCCGCGATTGTGGTGGATTTCCACGCGGAAGCGACCTCCGAGAAGATCGCCTTCGGGCGGTACCTGGACGGCCGGGTGACGGCGGTGATCGGCACCCATACGCATGTGCAAACCGCTGACGAGACGGTGTTTCCGGGGGGCACGGCCTTCCTATGTGACGTGGGGATGACCGGGCCGACCAACTCGGTGATCGGGGTGCTTCCGGAGGTCAGTGTGCAGCGATTTGTTTCCGGATTGCCCGCGCGCTTCCAGGTGCCGAGCCGCGGGCCTTGCGTCTTATCGGCAGTGGTGATAGAATCTGACGACAAGACCGGCCTAGCCCGTTCCATCAATCGCCTTCAAGAACACTTAAATTCGGAGTAAAGTATGGACACTAGCGACGAGTTGTGGGGCGAGGACCTGACCGCAGCTCTCCCCACCGAACGCAGCAGGGGGGGCAAAGCCGTGAACGTTCTCAGAATTGGGGCTCATTCTGACCCGAACAAGGTGGCGGGCGCTCTGGCCGGCACCATCCGCGAGCAGGGCAAGGCCGAGATGCAGACCATCGGCGCCGGGGCACTGAACCAGGCCATCAAGTCCATCGCTATCGCCCGCGGCTTCCTGGCTCCCTCGGGGGTGGACCTGGTCTGCTTCCCCGCGTTTGTAGACGTGGAGGTGGACGGCAACGAGCGCACCGCCATCCGCCTGTTCGTCGAGCCTAAGGCCCACTAGGACGGCTCCTCACCGCTTTCCCGGAACCTGTCGCCTCGTAGGGGCGACAGGTTTTTCCGTCTCGGCTAGACGGGCTCCCCGCCCGGCGCTATAATGCCTCCGGTGACCACCTATGCCCTCGCACCGCCTCTATCTCGCCGATAGCCGCCGCCTGCCGGAGTTGGCGGACGACTCCGTCCACTTGGTCGTGACTTCCCCCCCGTACTGGTGCCTCAAGGACTACGCCCACCCTGGCCAGATCGGCTACGAGCAACCCTACGCGGAGTACCTCGGCGACCTGCGCCAGGTGCTGGCCGAGTGCCTGCGGGTGCTGCAGCCCGGCTGCCGGGCGGCGGTGAACCTGGGTGACCAATACCTGCGCGCCACCGAGCACGGGCGCTACCGGGTGCAGCCGATTCCGGCGGACCTGACCGTCGCCGGGCGCGAGCTGGGCTTTGACTTCATGGGGCAGATCCTCTGGCGCAAGATCTCCACCACGCAGACCTCCGGCGGCGGCGCGTGGATGGGCTCCACCTACTACCCTCGCGACGGGCAGATCACTTACGAACATGAGTATATCTTGCTCTTCCGCAAGCCCGGCCGCGGCCCGCGCCCGACCCTTGAGCAAAAGGAGCGCAGCCGGCTGACCAAGGAGGAGCGTTCCGCTTGGTTCCGCGGGGTCTGGGACGACCTGCCGCCCACCCGGCAGGAGGGGCACGTGGCGATGTTCCCGCTGGAGCTACCCCGGCGGATCATCCGCATGTACTCGTTCTGGGGCGAGACGGTGCTGGACCCCTTCGCGGGCAGCGGCACCACCCTGGCCGCCGCCGAACAGGAGGGGCGCCAGGGGGTCGGCTACGAGCTGAACCCGGCTTTTGAGCCGATGATCCGGGAGAAAGTGGAGGCGCAGCGGCGGGCGGAGGGGGACTATGGGCTGGAGGTAAGGCGGCGGATTGACTGAGGGGCGGGGGAGTGCTATCATTTTGATAGCAAAGGAGTGAGAGAGATGCCCAATGTGTTGATACGGGACCTGCCCGCGGACATGGTCGAACGATTGAAGGCCCTCGCGGCACACCGGGGACGCTCGATGCAACAGGAACTGCGGCGGATTATCGCGCGCGAAACCGGGTACTCATTGCTGGAGACGTACGAGGCCGCGCAGCGCATCTCCGAGGAGTTTCGGGCGGAGGGCCGCACGTTCTCCGACAGCACCGAACTGGTTCGCGAGGACCGGGACTCACGGTGACGACAGCCTCACGTGTCTACGTACTTGATGTGTCCGTGGCTCTCAAGTGGTTCCTCGCCGAGGAGGACAAGCCGCAAGCGATGGCCCTCCTGCGAGAGGCAAATGAGCTTAGCTGTACACTGCGCGCTCCCGATTTCCTGGTAGTCGAGGCGGCGAACGTCGTATGGAAGCGGCACCGTCGAGGCGAGGTCACCGTGGAAAAGGCCGCGGAGATCATTGAGCGCATCGCTTTCGCGCGGCTGGAGTGGACCGCGGCGGTCGAGTTGGTTCCTCGGGCCGCTGCATTGGCGATGGAGTTCGACTGCACGGTCTACGACTCGCTGTATCTGGCTCTGGCCGAGGCCTACGAGGCCACGCTGATCACCGCCGACCGCCGGCTGTGTGAGCGTGTGCCGGCGGCGTGGCAGGCGGAACGCATCCAGTTGCTGCACGATTTCAGCGCCTAACCGGAGGCGGAAGATGAACGCGGTAACGGGTCGGGCGCGTCGTCAGTGGGTCGGAGAGGTCGCCGTCGGGCTTTACGCCGGGGTGGGGGCGGTAATGCTGCGCGGCTATGTGTTCTGGTGTCTGACCATCGCCGTTGCGCACCAACTTACCTCTTCCGAGGGATCGGGACTGGTCCGCTTCCTCACGAACGGTTTCCCGATGCTGCATTTGGCCACCCTCCTGCCGATCACGGCGCTGCTCGCGTGGCTGTGGATGGCGGGGGCGCGCCGGGCGGAGCTTCCTACGCGGATTGCGGCAGGTATTATGTTGGCCGTGGCGGGAGTGGCGAGCGCCCGGCACGTCGTTAGGGCAACGCCGGAGCCGCTAGCCTGGATCGCCCGCCCCGACGTGCAGCTCCTGGGGGCAACGCTGCTCGCGGTGGGCCTGATTCTGTGGCTGCCCACGCCGCGTCGGTGGCGGTCCGCCCTGCGCAGCCGAACGGCGCTGGTGCTCCTGATGCTGGTTCCGCTGGCGCCGGTCGTGCTCTACACTCAAATGTCGGTCAACATCAAGGCGAATCTCAGCGCCTCGGAGCAGCGCGTCCGCCAGGTTCAGGTCCCGGTTCCTCCCGACGCCCTCGACGTGCGGGACAAGCTCTCCGGCGGCGCCCGGTGGATTACCTTTACCGTGCGCGAGACCTACCCCTCCACCACCGTGGCCGATTTCTACGCGCGGCACTTCACCTCCCTCGGCTGGCACACCCGCAGCCCTCTCGGGTGGCGCCGTGAGCAATGGTACAGCACCCGCCCCACCGGGCCGCAACCGCTGCGCTATGCCGCCATATGGACCAGCCCAGACGGGCAATGGTCTTGCATGGTGTTCCTCACCTACGAAGCGCCACCGGGCGGCGAGGCCGGCCTGCCTGTCGAGCAGTGGCCTAAGGAGTTGCTGCAGAGGCAGCACGTCGAGATAATGCTGACTCCCGAGCAGTCTCCCATCTAGGGGAGGAATGAAGGACCGGCGGAGCCGAGGGCGTTTCCCGTGGGGCGGCGGCTGCGCTCCCCAGGGGCGGGCAAACGCCAGCGACGGCGGGGTACGAGCCCCCGCCCTACAGGACGGCAGAGGCGAACGGCTTCCCCCTCTCGTCTGCCGCTGCGCGGCAGCCACTCTCCCCCGCTAGCGGGAGAGAGATAACGGCGGAGGCGGACGGCGGCCCACCCCGCCCTCGGCGGACCTCGGGCACCCCTCCCGCGGCGGGAGGGGCTACGGCAATGGATCCGGGAGCGGCGGACGAGGTGCGGGGGAAGGTTCGTCCCCGGCGGGGGGCGGGCGCTAGCGACGGCGGGTACCCTTCGACAGGCTCAGGGCCTGCGGCGTGCCCCCGCCCTACAGTGCGGCAACGGCTGCACCGGCGAGACGCCGGTGCCACTGACGGCCGGGCCGGCCTCGCTTCGCTCGTGCGGCCCCTCCGGGGACCCAACACCTTCCCCCGTGGAGGCCTCCTCTCCCCCTGCGGCGAAATTCCTTCCTCGATGACTTAGCTTAGATCACGGCTCCCTCGGAGGTTTTCCTTATGTATGCACCGGTTGGCGATACTTCCTGGTTTACTCATGATCGCTTTGGGTTGTTCTTGCACTGGGGGCTCTATGCGCTGCCGGCGCGGCATGAGTGGATCAAGCAGATGGAGCAGATTCCGGACGAGAAGTACCAGACTTACTTCGAGCACTTTGACCCGGACTTGTATGAGCCGGAACGGTGGGCGGCGGCCGCGGCCGGGGCGGGGATGAAGTACTTTGCCATCACCACCAAGCATCACGAGGGCTTCGCCCTGTGGGACAGCGCCCTGACCGACTACAAAATCACCAACACCCCGTATGGCCGCGACGCGCTTACGCCGATGGTCAACGCCTTTCGCAGTGCCGGGATGAAGGTGGGGCTTTATCACTCGCTGATTGACTGGCACCACCCGCACTTCATCGTTGACGACGTGCATCCGCTGCGCAACCATCCCGACCGGGCGAAGCTCAATGAGGGGCGCGACCAGCGTAGGTATGCCGAGTATCTGCGCGGGCAGGTGCGGGAATTGCTGACCGGGTTTGGCGATATCTCGCTGATTTTCTTTGACTTCTCCTACCCCGCGGACGAGAGCAAGTCCAGCGGCTGGATGGGTAAGGGGCACGCCGACTGGGACAGCGAGAATCTGCTGGCGATGGTGCGGGAGCTGCAGCCGGGGATTCTGGTCAACGACCGGCTGGACCTCAAGGATGTGCCCGGCGGCTGGGACTACCAGACGCCGGAGCAGCTCATGGTCAACGCGCAGCCGACCGACAACGGTACGCCGATTGTCTGGGAGACCTGCCAGACGCTCTCCGGAGCGTGGGGCTATCACCGCGATGAGGCCTCCTGGAAGTCGGTCGAGCAGCTTTTGTTTTTGCTGATTGATACGGTCAGCAAGAACGGGAACCTGCTGCTGAACGTGGGGCCGACGGGGCGCGGGGAGTTCGACTACCGGGCGCTGGCGGCGCTGGAGGGGATGGGCGAGTGGATGAGCCGGCACAGCCGGGCGATCTACGGCTGCGGGGCGGCGCCCGCGGAGTTCGCGG
>DASXVN010000076.1:0-73566 GCA_036504235.1 Armatimonadota bacterium
AAGTGGGAGAGGGGGCCGGGGGGTGCGGAGCCGTTGTCCGGCAGCGCCCAGCCCTTCCAAGGAGGCCCCCATCCATGTTTGACCTCTCCCCTTCCACCATGACCCCTCGCGAGCGCCGGGAGGCTGTCTTTACCTTCCAGCCCGTGGATCATCTCCCCCGCCAGGAGTTCGGCTTCTGGCCCGAGGTCGTCGAGCGCTGGCAGGGGGAGGGCCTGCCTCCCGACTGGCGAGAGACCAATCTCTTCGGCTTCGACGACAACGACCACCAGGGGACCCGCCTGGATCTGGGTTGGGTGGAATCGCCGCTGCTGCCCGGTTTTGAGCAGCTGGTGCTGGAGGAGACCGCCAATTATCAGGTCATCCAGGACACCACGGGCCGGGTCAAGCGCATCTTCCGGGACCGGCCCGGCTTGGCCATGCCCACCTATCTGCGGCACGCCGTGGCCAGCGCCGCCGATTGGTATGACGACGTGAAGCCGCGCCTGGACCCCGCCACCCCAGCCCGCTGGGAGGCCTTTGAGGCGAACCGCGCGGAAATCGCGGCCGCTTCCGCCGGCGGCGCTCCGCCCTTCTGGGTCAGCCAGGGGATCATCGGCGGCTACATGCACCTGCGCAATATGTTCGGCCCGGAGGGCGCGCTGTATGCCTTCTACGACATGCCCGACGTGGTGCGCGACATAATGGAGAACTGGCTGGGCTTCATGGACTACTCCCTGGCGCGGGTGCAGGCCGCCTACGGGCTGGACGAGCTGTTGCTGGGCGAGGACATCTGCTACAAGGCCGGCATGCTCATCTCCCCCACCGTGTTCAAGGAATTCCTGCAGCCGTACTATCAGGAACTGGTGGCCCGCGCCCGGCGGCGCAACCCGCGGCCACTGTACTTCAGCGTGGATACCGACGGGCGGCCCGATGAGGCGATCCAACTCTACCTCGACTGCGGCATGACCGCGATGACCCCCTTCGAGGTCGCCTCCGGGCAGGACGTGGTCGCGGTGGGTGAGCGCTACCCGCAACTGGTCATCCTGGGTGGAATCGACAAGCGCCTGGCGACGGACGGCGCCGACCTGGCGATCATGGACCGCGAACTGGAGCGGATCATCCCCACCATGCTCCGGCGCGGCGGCTACCTGCCGACCTTCGACCACGGGGTGCCGCCCGACGTGCCGCTGGCCAACTACCTCCACTACCGGCAGCGGATGCTGGAACTCGATCACTGAGGGGGCCTCACCCGCCTCCGCTGAAGCTACGGCGGGCAAGCCCCTAACCCCTCTCCCTCGCGGGAGAGGGGAACTCAATCTGCGGCGGCCGCTAGCCCACCGGCACCGCCTCCGGGAGGCACTCCACCTGCTCGGGAGGCAGGTCCAGCAGGTAGCCGCGCCGGGGGATGGTGTGGAGGGGGCGCGGCTCGCCGGGGGGCAGCGCGGCTTGCAGTTTTTCCGCGAGCTTGGAGCGGTGCCAGTGAATCTGCCCCGGCTCCACTACCTCGTCCGGACCCCACAGCGCCTGGTAGAGCTGGTCGTAGGAGAGGCAGCGGCCGGGCTGCGCCGCCAGGGCGGCGAGTAGGCGCCATTCGGTCGGGCGGAGCCGAACCTCCGTGCCGTGGAAGAGCACCCGGTCGGGCCGGCCGGGGTCCAGACGCAGCGCCGGCGGCGCCTGCCCGGCTCGCGGCAGAGCGCGGGGGGAGCGCGGTCTCTGCCGGGGAGCCGGGCGGGCACCGGCCGTCCGCGGGGGGGCGGACAAGTCGTTTTCGGGCAAGAGCAGCTCCCGCTGCTCGGCCACAGTCAATTGGCGCAGGTCCTCGGCGGTGCGCAGGCCGCGGGCCAGCAGCGCCAGGATCGTGTCGCGGCCCCGCACCTGCGGTAGGGCGCGGTGCAGCGGGAGGGCCTCCGGCGGTAGGCCGGCCCCCAGCCGCGTCGCCCAGCGCTGGATCTCCTGGACCCGTGCCAGCGGCCAGCCGGCCTCCGCACCAATCTGCCCCGCCAGTTGCACCAGCCAGGAGAGGGTCTCTCCGGCCACGGTCAGCCGCCCCGCGGGAACCTGCACCGCTTGCTCCAGGTCCGCGGTCGGTTCGTCGCTACTCCACCGCAGCAGGATCAGGGCCAAACGCGCCGCTCGCGCCTTCTCCGCCAAAGCAAGCTCCGGCGCGGCCTGCAGCGCCGCTATCAGGAGTGCGTCCTCGGGGCCCCCGGCCTCCCGCAACTCCGCTAGCCAGTCGTGCCGCCGCGCCTCCCAGTCGCCCAGAGGCGGCGCCAGGGCCAGGGCCTCGGCGGTGGTCGCCGCCAGGTAGAGCAGCGCCAGGTCGCCGGGCGGGGTCGGGTAGCCCGTGCCGGGCCCGATCCCCGGTAGCGTCGGATTCGTCGTGGCCGTCTCGCCGGGCGGCCGAACCGCCGCGCCGACCCCGCGCGTCAGCCAGTAGAACGTCTCCAGACTCGCGCCGCTGGTGGCCGCCAACCGGCCTTGCGGGGTGACCCGCAGCCCCTCCGGCTCACGCTCGGCCAGCAGACCGTGGCGCAGCGCCGAGCCGACCGCCGCTTGCAGGGAGGCCGGCAGCTCCGGAGCGTGCTGCTCGCCGTTCGCGTAGGCGGTCAGGGTGCAGCGGTAGAGGTCGTTCAAGCCGGTCAGGTCGCTGCCCGCGCTGCCGCAGAGCAGGGCCAATTGGCCCAGGGGCGACAGGCCCCCGAGCGCCGGGGCCAGCGGCTCAAAGCCCGGCTGCGTGTAGCGCTCCAGCAGCATCTCCTGCTGATAGGCGGAGTCGGCCAGGAGCAGCGAGCGGCCGAAGTCCTCGCTCAGACCGGGGCGCCCGGCGCGGCCGCCCATGTTCTCAAACTCCGCGCGCGACAGGGGGACGAGCACCGCGCGGCCGCCCGCTTTCTGCCAGCGCTCGCCGCCGAGAATCACGTTGCGCGCCGGGAGATTGACCCCCAGCGCCAGCGTGGAAGTGCTGCACAGGAGCGGAAACTCGCCGGCGGCGAAGGCCTGCTCCACGATGCGGCGCTCCTCGAATTGCAGGTCCGCGCTGTGGAAGCCGACGCCGGCGGCCAGCATCTCGCGCAGACGGCTGCGCACCAGCGTGGGCGGCAGGTACTCCAGCGCCGCCAGCGCCTGCGCCGCCGGGGGCGCGGGAGTCTCCTCGGCCAGGCGCGAGGCCAGGCGGACCACCGCCTGCCGGTCGGGCAGGAAGACCAGCGTCGGCTCGCCGCGCTGCGCGAACTCCAGGGCCAGCAGCGCCGCGCTCTCCTCCCAATCGCCCTCCACCGCGGGCACGGCCAGCTCCTCCGCGTCGCTCTGGCCGGTGTTGTAGTCGCGATAGAGAAAGCGCCCGCCCGCCAGCACGCCGCGGCGCAACTCCACGGGCCGCTCGTGAATCTCCAGGCACTCGGCGCCCAGCCAGGCCGCCAGGCCGCCGGGGTCGCCGACCACCGCCGACAGGCCCACCAGTTGCAGCTCCGGATGCAGGCGCCGCAGGTGGGCCAGGGTGATCTCCAGGACCGGTCCGCGCTCGGGGTCGCCCAGGAGTTGCAGCTCGTCCACCACCACCGTCCCCAGGCCGGGCGCGAGGCCCGGGGAGAGGTTCAGCAGGTAGTGGGCCTTCTCGGGGACCGCCACGGCCAGATCGAAGTCGCCGCGCAGCAGACGCTCGTCGTCGGCGCGCCGGTCGCGGGTGCTGATCAAGACGCGCAGGCCCAGCTCCGACCAGGCGGCGCTCAGGGCGGCGTACTTCTCCTCGGCGAGCGCCCGGGTCGGCACCAAGTAGAGCGCCCGCTGGCCGCGAGTCGCCGCGCGCAGCGCCGCCACCTCGCCGATCAGCGTCTTGCCGGCGCCGGTGGGGGCAAACACCAGCAGGCTCCCGCCGCGCAGCAACGCCGTAGTCGTGAAGGCGCGCTCCTGCGCGGGCAGGAGGTCGGCGCCGTAGTGACGCGCGCAGACCTCGAGTAACGCCGGGGCCAATCCGAAGGCTTCTAGTGACCGTACTTGCATGGCAGATCCTCGCTCCTGGGGGGGCGGGAGTCAGTATATGCAACATTTGTTCTAGATGTCAAGACCCTGCAATGATTTTCTGGCCAAAGCCCGAAAAGCGCCGCACGAACTAGTTGCTGTCCCCGGCGTCTCTAGAGGGGACAACTGGTTCCCAGGTGCCGCCGCACGGGGGGAAATTGCGAGGGGGAATGCGTCATGCCGCACCTGGATTACGCCGCCGAACTGGCTGACCTCCGGCCCGGGGATCATGTCCTATGTCTCCATGAGTCCGAAGCGGAGCACCGCGCTTGGCTGACCCCCTTTCTCCGCGGAGGATTGGAGCGGGGCGAGAAGGTGTTGTACCTTTACCACGAGCACGACCCCGGGCTGATCCTCGACTACCTCCGACAAGCCGGTCTCCCCCCTGAGGGCTTCCTGGCCCGCGGACAGCTAGAGCTGGCCGAGGCCCAACCATTGCTCTTCCCGCGAGAGATCTGCGACCCGCAGGTCGCCACGAGAACCCTGCGCCAGGCCCTGAACCGGGCGATGGATGAGGGCTGGGGCGGGTTGCGGCTGACTGCGGAGATGGCGGCAGGCCTGAATCAGGGGGCCGCCGGCGGAGAACTGCTGGGCTATGAGTGTCTCTCCAATGCTCTCTTCCCCGATCACCTGCTCATCGCGCTCTGCCAGTACGACCGCCGCCGGTTTGACTCCGCCCAACTGCTGGAGGCGCTAGCCTTGCACTCGGAGGTGGTGACCCCCACGGGGCGTCACGACAACTTCTACTTCAGCGCGCCGCCATACCTCACCCGGTCCGAGCCGGCGGAGAGTCTCCTGCAGCACCGCCTGGAGCGCCTGGAGCGGCGCACCGCACAGGCGCGGACACTAGATGAAGACCTGGAGTTTGCGACCGCGGTGCTGGACGCTATGGCCGCTCCGGTGCTGGTGCTGGACGCCTCGGGTCGCCTGGTCTTTGCCAATATCTCGGGAGAACAACTGCTGGGGGAGCCGGCGGAGAAGCTACGGGGGCGGTTGGTCTGGGAGGTGCTCGAGGTGCAGGAAGGGCCGGGGGCGCTGCGCGACTTGGTCCGAGGCGGTACGGAGGAGGGCTCGACACCCCCCGCGCCGCCGGAGCTCCTGACGCAGAACGGGCGCCGCCGCTGTTACCTAACGCGCCCCCACCTACCGGGGGGGCGCGCGTCGGGACACTTAGTTCTCACTGTGGTCTAGCGCCACCGTTAGGCCGTGGCCCGGTCCAGGCACAGCTCCTGGAAATACTCCTCGGGCAGGCGGTGACGGAGCTTGTCCCGCAACTGGCAGCGGGCGTTGAACAGGCGGCTCTTGACCGTGCCCAGCGGGCAGCCCAGGATCGTGGCGATCTCCTCGTAGCTGAGCCCCTGCAGGTCATACAGAATCACGACGGGCCGGAGCTTGGGGGACAACTCGGAGATGGCGGCCCAGACCTCGCGGCGCACGTCTCCGGCTTCCACTTCTTCCACCGGCGTCCGGGAGGAGCTGTCGACCGGATCGCGCGAGAGCATGGAGTCCTCGTCTTCCCGCGGCTCGTCCAGGGAGAGCGTGTTCCCCTCGCGGCGCAGCCGGCGGCGCGAAGCATCAATGGTGAGGTTGGCGGCGATGCGATACAGCCACGTCTGGAAGCTGGCGTCGCCCCGGAAATGAGGGAGAGCCTGGTAGGCGCGGACGAACGTCTCCTGCGCCAGGTCCTCCGCGTCGGCGGGGTCCCGGAGCATCCGGGCGATGTAGCTATAGATGCGGCCCTGGTAGTGCTTGATGAGGCACTCGAAGGCGGCGTCGTTGCCGTCCCGGGCCTGGGCCACCAGCAGCGGCACACTGTCCTCCAAGGACGGGGAGCCCCAGGGAGCGGTGGCCAGCGTCGCGTCCGGGGACTGCTCGGGAGCCCTCGCGGAACCAACCGAGGCGGCGGGGCGCTCGGCGACGGCAGTGCCCGCGGCGGATTCTTTGAGAGTGGATCTGGAACTGACTTGAGAGTTCACGCGGCTCATGTGTTGCTCCCCCTGTCGTTCTCTACGGTCGTGCAACCCAACGGTCGTAAAGATACACTTTCGCGTCGAGAGCAACAATCGGGGATCCACTGATATGTTTCCGCCTTTTACCTGAGGCACCCCCGGCGAGCGGGGGGTGCCGCCCAGGCGGCTAGGGGTGGCGTTTGTGGCCGCCGCCCAGCCAGCCGAGCTTCCAGAAGCGCCACAGCATGAACAGACTGATGGCCACCATCACCGCCCAGACCCCGAGGTACCCATAGGGCGAGTACAGCTCCGGCATGTTCCAGGGCAGCACGCGGCTGGGCGGAGGCTCCGTCTGGAAGTTCATCCCGTAGACGCCCACGATGAAAGTCAGGGGGATGAAGATGGTGGCGATGATGGTCAGCACCTTCATGATTTCGTTGGTGCGGTTGGCCACGCTGGACAAGTAGGCGTTCATCAGTTCGCTGGTGATGTCCTGGTAGGTATCAAGGACCTCGATGATCTCGATGAGGTGATCCTCGCTATCGCGGAGCAGATGCGCGACCTCTTCACTGACCAGCGGGGCGCCGTCGCGGATCAACTCGGACACTACCTGCCGCTGGGGCCAGACCGAGCGGCGCATGGTGAGGATTGCTCGGCGCAGGGCGTAGATGCGCTGCATGATCGGGGGCCGGGGATCGCCCACGGCCTCCTCCTCCACTGCCTCCATCACCTCCCCCAACCGTTCCAGCAGCGGGAAGTAGGCATCGATGACGGTGTCCATAATGGAGTACATCAGGTAATCGGTGCCACAGTGGCGGACGGGGCACGCGGGCGAGCGCAGGCGCCGCCGCACCGGCTCCAGCGCATCGACGCTGCCTTGCTGGAAGGTCAGGACGTAGTTCTTGCCCAGGAAGAGGCTGAGCTGATGGGGGCGGACCCGCTCCTGCTCCTCCTCGGGGACGATCACGCCGTGGATGACGATGAAGGCCTGCGCCTCGGCGATCTCGGCCTTGGGGCGCTGGGGGGTATTGACCACATCGGCGAGGGCCAGCGGATCAATATGGAAGAGGTCGCCCAAGCGCCGGATGACGCTCTCGTCCCCCAGCCCCTGGACATGCAGCCAGGTGATGCTGTGCTCGTCGAGGTAGGGAAGCACCTCCTCGGGGGAGGCCAGTTCCTTCTCGACGATCTCGTCGGCGGCGTAGTCCATGAGGATCAGTCGCGGCTTCGGCTCCTCCGGCACAGCGGCCATCGCTCCAGGTTGCGCCCCCACGGGCGGTCGGCGGCGGTCAAACATGGTTGTCTCCTTGTCGGGCGGACTGGTGCGGGTGACCATCGCCGCGCGGACGCGACGAAAGCCGCCCCCTACGGCGTCAGACTCAGCGCCCGCCACTTCTTCCCGTCGTAGAACATCGGCCCCGGCTGGTGATCGGCGGTGTTGATCCCGCTGTCTACGGCCAGGTCGCCGAGCTTCGGATTGGGGAGCTTGGTCACGTCGCAGGGCGACAGATTCAGCAGCGCGGGCAGGCCGCCGGAGCCCTGATAGGTGCGGGTGACGCCGCCGTCCTCCAGGGCGCGCACCACGTTGCCGCTGTCCTCGCCCTTGACCACCAAGTCCTCGCGGCGGGCCACGGTGAACTCGTTGCCACTCCCGCCCGCCTCCAGCACCACGGACTTGCCGCGCGGGTAGGAGGCCTCAAAGTCGCCCTTCGCGTTCTTGGTGAACAGCGTCGGGTAGTTGTCCAGAATCTCCAGCTTGCTGTCGCGCAGGGGCGACTCGAATCGAACCATGCGGTAGTTGTCCGCGCCGGGAGCGTACTTCACGTAGATCCCGTCGTAGATGACCAGCCCCAGCCCGCTGACCTCCCACAAGCGCCCCGCCCCGCCCGGCTCGTAGGAGATCGGCTCGGCGGAACCGGACACCCACTCACCGGTGTGCACGCGCACATTGTCCACCAGCCCCCGGGCCAGCAGGCAGTGCTCGGCGCGCTCGCCCTCGATGCGCACGCCCTCGATAGACACTGCGCCCACGCGCCCCCCGCCGTGCGTGCCGTCCAGCAGAATCCCGGTCAGGCCGGTGGCCGAGAAATAGCCGCCGTAGATCGCCAGGTCGCTGGTGGAGGGACCGCAGACCCACAGGTCCACGCACTTGCCCCCGCCCCAGGCGGCCCAGGTGCAGCCGTAGAACTTGAACTCGGTGTTGGAGCAGCCGGCGGTCAGCTCGTGGTAGGGGCTTTTAACCTTCCAGTAGTTCACGGGGGCGATGATGAAGCCGACCCCATCCTTGGCCTTCTGGATGAAGTAGCAGTTGTACCAGCGACATACCTCGGAGGCGAGGCAGTAGACGCCGGCCACGCTGAAGGACCCGTCCACCATCACGTTGGTGAAGAACCCGTTGCAGCCGCCGTTGCCGGTCTCGCGGGCCAGGAGCAGGCCGATGTTGGCAGTATCCGAGACGATCTTCAGGTCGCGCATGGTGACATAGGTGCTGTCGGTCAGGTCCACCACCGGCTGGTCCTTCATCTTGCCGACGAGGGTGGTATTGAGCATCCCCGAGCCGGTAAGCGTGATGAAATCGCCGGAATGGGGGTACTTAGCGTCGCGCGGCCGCGTGTTGCGCCCGGTCAGGTCGAGGGTCTTGTCGAGGACATAATTGCCCGGCGGCAAAACCACCTCGCCCCCACCTTCCGGCAAAGCGTCCACCGCGGCCTGGAGATTAGGAAAGTCAGCAGCGTTGACCCGCGCCGGCTTGGCGTCAGCCGCCCAGGCGAGGGTCGGGAGAAGCAGGAGCAGCAAAGCAACGTGCATGGTGCGCATGGAATCACCTCAGTCGAGTTCAATCCGTTTGGGCGGCTCGTCTCGTCTTTCCTCCGCCTCCGCCTGGGCCTGGCGGAGCAGGCGGCGGCCCCGCTCACCGATTACTGCCGCCCAAACCAGGCCGCCGAGTATCGTCACTACCCCAGTTACCGCTACGAACCAAACGAGTACGTCGCTTGCGGACGCCATAGTCAGAGGCAGGCCGGACAACAAGAGTACCAGACCTACTATCCCGCTCCAGATGACGATTCGATTGGAGTCCTCGCGCAGTCGCTGAGCCTCCACGCGCTCAAACTCAGGAAGCAGCGAGTCGGGTACCGCTGCCTCCACCACCTCCTCCACGGGCACCCGGAGGGGGCTGCCTCCCAGGCGGCGACGGAGAGGCAGATAGTACATAACCCACAACGGCAGACTCGCCAGCAACGGCCACAACCACGGTGGGCGGTACACCAGCCACCCCCCGACGAAGAAGGCCAGGAAGGCGGCAGTAACCGCCAGCGATCCAACCGTCGCCAGAATCAGGTTGAGCAGGGGCGTGCTGGGGCCCAGTTCCCGCCATGCTCGTACCCAGGCCGGTCCCGCATAGAGGGCCCAGAGCAAGACCACGCCGAGGTTGAAGGCCTCTCTGAACCGGGGAGCGAGGCCGGGCGCGAAGGGCTCAACTAGAGGCGCCTCCACCCATACTAATGCCGCCAGGACCCATCCCCAACCCAGGAGCGAGATCGAGTGTCCCTGCCGCCGCCGAGCCAGCACGCCCAGTGCCAGCAGGCACACTACCGTCACGGTTCCGCCCGCGGCCATCCACTGGCCCAGGTGATTCGTCCACGGCGGCGTCCCGAGTTGCTCAAGGACCGCGCCTACGCCGACCGGCGTCAAGCCGAGCAGGAACCACAGCACCAGGCGGGGCTGTTGCTCCATCGCCCGCACCAGTTCATTCACCGGCTGGTCGAAGACCGACACCTGCCGTGTCATATGGCTCCCTCCGGCACTCGCTAAGAATTGAGACGACACCGGGCCCGAGAGGGATTACGCCCCGCCACCTCACTCGCCTACTTCTCCCCCCACCTCACCCGCGGGCCGCCGGGCTGCGAGGTTACGTCGTAGCCATGCCGCTTCGCCCACTGGCGGGCGGCGTTGTCGAGGGCGTCGCTACCGCAGTTGAGGTAGTCCTCGGCCAGGGTCTTGTCATTAGCGACCTCCAAGAGGCTCCCCAGGCGTTGCTCGGAACCGGGAATCCCCAGCTTGATCGCCAGGAACAGCACCTGCATCCGCGACGGTGGCCCCACGACTACCCCGCCATGCTGCAGGTAGCTCTGCTGGGGTCCGAGTTCCTCGTCGGGGCCCTTGACCTCGGGCCGCTGGACCGCCCGCGCCAGTGCCTCGGTCGCCCCGGTGTCGGCCGCCTGCAGGACATCATAGACCTCCAGGGCGGGGTCCTGCTCGCCGCCCAACCACGTGCCCGATTCGCTGAGGTGACCGGCAGCGTAGGTTACCAGCGCGTCCAGGGCGGCGCCGGCCTCCGGGGCCGAGGAGCCGATTCTCCCCAGCACTGCGGCCGCTTTCATGGCTAGGCGTGGGTCACTGTCCGCCAGCAGGGGCACCAGGGCCGGCTCCGCCGAGGGCTGCTCGGCGGCGATCCGGCGGGTGGCCTTCACGTTTTCTTCCGGAGAGGCTTCGCCCTGGAAGAACGTAAAACGAGGGTTATCTCGATTGAGCAGAAAGTCGAGCGCCGCCTGCCGGGTGCGGGGCCGGTCCGCCGCCAGGCAGGCGACCCACGCGCGCTCGGCGGCACGCTCCCGAGCGGCGCGGACCGGTCCGGAGCCAACCCACCAGGTGAAACCGGCAGCCGCCAAGAGCGCCGCCAAAGCCAGCGCGGCGGTCCTGAGCGTGAGGGGCAACTGTCTTCGGCGGCTAGAAGCCTTTCTCCGCTTCGTCGGCCAGACCAGAAAGACCAGGCCCCCGGCCACCGCCCAGAGGCCGGCGCCGGCGTACACCATCCCGTCCCAACTCGGGCCGTTACCCCGGAGCCGGTCTGCCCCCCACCAGCCCAGGAGAACGACCGGCGTCCCGAAGGCCGCCAGTAGCAGGAGGGCGACGAAACCGAACGAAAGAATTGTGCCGATCAGTTCGCCCGCCGTCAGCTTGGTCTTCGGCGCGGGCGCTCCCGGCTGTGATTCTGTGATGAAACTCACCTCTGTGTCTGACTCGCGTTAGCTTTTCCTCGGCGCGGCGCACCTAAGGCTTTCCCCAGCCCCAGCCGCCGGAGCCGGTGCCTTCAGTCCGCCTCTCCTCCACCTGGTAGTCGTTAGCGGCGGCCCATTTGCGCGCGGCCCGGTCGAGCGCGTCGCTCCCGTGGTTCAAGTACGCCTCCGCGATACCCGGGTCACCCTGGGTGTCCAGGAGGCCGGCCAGGCGGGGCTCGGAGCCGGGAATCCCCAGCCTAATGGCGAGCATAACCAACTGCAGGCGCGAAGGCGCGTATCCCTCGGGCCCGGTTATCGCGCGCATCAGCAGTTCAGTGGTGGTCCCCCCGGCGTCCCGCAGCGCCTCATAGGCCAGCGCGCCGTCTCGCCGAGGGTCCGCTCCGCCCGGGGAGGTCGCGAGGTAGCTGATCAGCGCGTCCAGAGCGGCCGGCAGCTCGGGCGCCGGCGAGCCGGCCCGCGTGAGCAGGGCCGCCGCTCCCGTCCGGAGGAGCGGGTCCTCGTCCGCGAGCAGGCGCACCAACGCCGGCTCGACCTGCGGCTGCTCGGAAAACAGGCGGCGGCTGGCTTTCGCCTCCGCGGCCCGCTTCTCGTTCGCGTCCACGGGGGAGTTCCCCGCGGGGCTCAGAAGGAACGTAAGCGCGGCCTGCCGTTCCGGGGGGTCGGGGCTACCTAGTTCGACGATCCAAGCCCGCTCCGCGGCGAATCGGCGGGACGGATAGGCTGGTCCCTCCGGACAGACCGACCACGTGAAGACGCCGGCCACCAGGCAGGCGGCCGCGGTCAGAACCCAGGTCCACCGCGCCCGCGCTCGCCGGAGCGGGTGATCGAAAGCCGTACGACGTACCGCCAGGGCTCCCCGCACGGCCACCACCACCGGCACCGCCCACAAAGCAATCCCGACAAAGACCACCCAGTCGCAACTCGGGCCCGGGCAGCGCAGGGTGGCAGCGACCCCCCGGCCGATGAGGTAGACAAATAACGCCGGCAAGGCCAGCAACCAGAGGGCCGGCACGAGCATGGCCAGCCACGACCCGTCACCCAGGTCCGTCTGCAAGAGTTGGCGAACTGAGCCAGCCCGTTCCGAGCGCGGCGGCTCTTCTTCGTCAGTCAAACTGGAATTGGCCGGCGGTGTTTCAGACACAGAACTCACCTTTTCTTGGCCCGCGCCAGCATTTCTTCGGCGTGGCGGCGGGCCGTCTCTTGGTCCTCGCGGGCGCCCATCATCCGGGCTAGCTCCGCTACCCGCTGCTCGCCGGTCAGGGTCTCCGCGGCGATCACCGTCCGCTCGCCGGAGACTACCTTGTTGACCGCCACCTGCTGGTCGGCGAGGCTGGCGATCTGGGCGAGGTGGGTCACGCACAGCACCTGAGCCTGGAGCGCCACGGAGGCCAGCTTCTCGGCCACCGCGTGCGCCGTGACGCCGCCGATGCCCACGTCAATCTCATCGAAAACAATGGTCGGCACCGCCGTGGCCGGGGCGCACAGGGACTTGAAAGCCAGCATCAGGCGGGACAACTCGCCGCCGCTGGCGACCGCGGACAGGGGCCGCAGCGGCTCGCCCGCGTTGGCCGAGAGCAGGAAGCGCACCTGGTCCAACCCCCGGGCGCTGGCCGCGTAGCGCTTTCCGTCCGCGGCGGGGAGGCCCTCCGGGTCCGGCTCGCGCTCGAACTCCACCGCGAACTGGCCCTGCTCCATACCCAGGGGCTGCATCTCGGCGACCATCGCCGCCTCGAGCGCGCGGGCCTGCTCCTGCCGGGCCTGCGAGAGGGCCTCGGCGGCGGCGCCAGCCGCCGCGCGGGCTTTCTCCAGCTCGGCGTCCAGTTGCGCCCGCCGGTCCTCCAGGTTCTGCAGGTCCCGCAACTCCGCTTCCGCCCGCTGACCGTAGGCGAGAATCTCGGCCAGGCTCTCGCCATACTTGCGCCGCAGGCGGTCCAGGAGCGTCAGGCGCTCCTCGGCCTGCGCCAGCCGGCGGGGGTCAAAATCCAACTGGCTCGCGTAGCCCTGCAGGGTGCGCGCGGCCTCCCTCAGGATCGTCTCGGCGGTGACCAGCTCCGCAATCACCGGCTGCAGCGACTCGTCAAAGCGCGTCGCCTCGTGCAGGGAGGCCTGCGCCGCCGCCGTGGTCTCCGCCGCGCCCTGGCCCTCGCCCCAGTCGCCCTCCAGGTTGCGGAGGGCCTCCTCCACAATCTCGCGCAGCCGCTCGGCGTGCGCCAGCCGCCGGTGCTCGGCGGGGAGCGCCTCATCGGCGGTCAGGTCAAGCTGCGCCTCCTCCAGTTCCTGCACCTGGAAGCTGAGCAGGTCCAGGCGCTGCGCCCGGTCCCGCTCGGCAGCCAGCAGGCGCTCGCGCTCCTGCTGCAAGGCCCGGAAGCAGCTCCAGGCCTGCTCCCAGGCTAGACGGACGGGCTGCAGGGTGGGTCCGGCGAAGGTGTCGAGGAAGTCGAGGTGGCTGGGTTCGTGGATGAGCGCCTGATGCTCGTGCTGGCCGTGGATGTCCACCAGCCGCTCGCCGAGGCTGCGCACGACCGTGCGCGTGCTGGTGCGGCCGCCGACATAGTAGGAGCTGCGGCCCGCCTCAATCTTGCGGGCAATCAACAGCAGGCCGTCCTCCGGCTCCAGTCCGGCCTCGTCGAGCAAGGCCTCCAGGTCGGTGCGCCCGGCCACGTCGAAGAGCCCCTCCACCCAGGCCGCGGTGGCGCCGGAGCGGATATACTCGGCGCTGGCCGGCCCGCCCAGCAGGGCGCCCAGCGCGTCAATGAGGATGGACTTGCCCGCGCCGGTCTCGCCGGTCAGGGCGGTGAAGCCCGCCGCCAGCGGCAGCCGCAGACTCTCAACCAGGGCGAAGTTCTCGATGTACAGTTCGCGGAGCATGGTGGTATGTGGACCCTGGGCCGGTTAGGGCCAGGGCTCTTTCGGAGGGGCCGAATACGAGGGAGTTTGCCATGCAAACTCCACGAAGTATCCGGCCCACGGCTAGCGCTAAGCCCTGGGCCGGATGCTTGCGGCGTCCTGCTACGCAGGCCGTCCTCGCATGCGGCCCCTCCCGGAAACGACTACTGCAAACGGCTGGCCCGCCCCTACGCGCGACTTACCTCTCCACGCCCCAGTTGAGCTTCTCGCGCAGGCGACCGTAGAAGCCATCGCCGCCGCCGAGCCGCACCAGCCGGGCGCGGAAGGGCGCCGCCGTGATCAGGATATCCTCGCCCGGTCCCAGGGGCACGTTGACCTGCCCGTCTACCGTCAGCCCGATCGGCGGATTGGGCTTGGAGCGGGCGCACAGGACCACCCGCAACTCGGACCGCGGCGAGATCACCAGCGGGCGCGTGTACAGACTATGGGCGCAGATGGGCACCAGGATGAAACAGTCCAGCAGGGGGTCCACCAGGGGCCCGCCGGCGGACAGATTGTAGGCGGTCGAGCCGGTGGCCGTGGACACGATCAGGCCGTCCGCCGGGTAGTCGGTGACGAAATTGCCGTCTACCCAGGCGTCCAGATGCACCAGGCGCATCGGCTCCGACTTGCCGATGACCACGTCGTTGAGCGCAAAGTACTCGCCGCGCCCCTCGTCGCCGGCCTGGACCTGCGCGGATAGCATCATGCGGTCGTCGGTCTCAAATTCGCCGGCCAGCAGGGCGGGCAGCGCCTCGATGACGTGCTCCAGCTTGCGTTCGGCCAAAAAGCCGAAGCCCCCCAGGTCCACGCCCAGCACCGGACAGCCCGCCGGCCCGGCGGCGCGAGTGGCGGCCAGCAGCGTGCCGTCGCCGCCCATGGCGATGATCAGCTCGCTGTGCCGGCCCCAGTCCGCCCGGGGACAATACTCGCAGCCCTCCAGCCCCAGGTCGGCCATGCGCTCGTCCACCAGCACCTGCGCGCCGCCCTCATGCAGGGCGCGCACCAGCGCGTGGGTGCTCTCCTCGGCGTGCGGTTTGTGCAGGGCGGTGAGTATCCCCACCCGGGTGATTCGCTCGGGCATGGCAACTCCTAACCCTGGGCGCGACTGGTCGCCGGGGTCTGCTGCAACTGATCGAGATTGCGCTGGGCCGGCGCGTAGTTCGGGTCGGCCGTGACCGCCTTGTGGTAGTAGTTGCGGGCCTTTTCGACCTGCCCCTTGAGCTGGTAGACGACCCCCAGGTTATTGAGCGCGGGGGCGAAATTCGGGTCGGCGACCAGCGACGCCTCGAAGAAACTCTGGGCCTCCTGCGGACGATCGCGGTCCAGGTAGACCAGGCCGGCGTTGTTCTGCGCGGCGGCGTTGCGGGGGTTGATCGCGACTACCTTGAGGTACTCGGTGAGCGCCCGGTCCTTGTCGCCCTCGTCGTAGTACGCATCGGCCAGGCCGAGATGCGCCTGCTCGCTCTTGGGGAACTGCGCCGCGGCGGTCATCCACGCCTGCAGCGCCCGCTGCTTCTCGCCGGACGCGGCCAGCGCCCGGGCCTTGTTGACATACGGCAGCTCCAGCGTCGCGTTGGTCTGGATGGCCTTCTCGAAAGTCTCGATGGCCTCGGGGTAGCGCTTCTGCTCGAACTGCAGGGCGCCCAGGTTGTTCAGGCAGCCGGCGCTGTTCGGACGCAGCACCAGGGCCTTGTTGTAGGACTCCTCGGCGGCCGGGTAGTTCTTCATCCCCGACTGCACCAGGGCCAGGTTGTACTGCGCCTCAAAGCTCTGCGGCAGCGCGGTCAGCGCCGCCTGCAGCGGCTCGAGCGCCTCCGCGTACTTGCCCTGGTTGTACAGCGCCGTGCCCAGGCCCAGTTGCGCCTCCGGCTTGTTCGGCGCGGCGGTCAGAATCCGGCGGTAGACCTCCGCCGCCTCCGCGTCTAGCCGGGACTCCAGCAGCAGCGCCCCCAGGCTCAGTTGGGTGGTCTGGTTGTCCGGCTGGAGCTTCGCCGCGGTGCGGTACTCGCGCAGCGCCTTCTCCAGGTTGCCGGTCTTGTGCAGCGCGTAGCCGAAGTTGAGGTGCACTTCCGGGTCGTTCGGGTTGGCGTCAATGGCCCTCGTGTATTCGTTGAAGGCCGGGTAGTAATCGCCCTGCGCGGCCTTGAGGTTGGCCAGGTTGAAGTGGGCGTCGAAATACTTGGGGTCCAGCGCCAGCGCCGCCCGGTAGGCCGCCTCGGCCTTGTCCTTCTGGCCCAGCGCCGCGTAGGCGTTGCCCAAGTTGTTCTCCACGACCTTGGACTTGGGGTCCTCCTTGGCGGCGGACTCCAGATAGCGCACCGCGTCGGCCGTCTGGCCCAACTCCAGCGCGACGGTGCCGCACCAGGAGAGGATCACCGGCTCGCGGGGCTGGGCCTTGAGCGCGGCCTGGAACAGCCCGTAGGCTCCGGCCACGTTGCCCTGCTCGTAGGCCGATAGCCCTTGCTGGAAGAGGCTCGGCGGCGCCTGCGCGCTCCCGCCGGTCGCCCCGAGCAGCAGGGCCATCAGAGTCATCAGGGTCACCACTAGGATGCGCTTGCGCACGGGCTGTCGCCTCCTGGAGACGGACGAGAAGATAGTCGGGCGGGCAGAGGGACTCGCAAAAACCGGCTCCCTCCGCCGCGGGCCCCACCCGGCGGCGGGAGAGGCGTCTCACCGGGGTAGTATTCGCCGTCCCGGTGCACTTATCCTATCCAACACCGGGGGAAGAGGCGGAGTTCGCTAACGGCAAGGCAAAGGTGAAGGTACTGCCCTGGCCGGGCGCGCTCTCCACCCACAGCCGCCCGCCCATAGATTCCACGGCCAGACGGCAGAAGGTCAGCCCCAGGCCGAAGCTGAGGCGCACGCCCGCCTGAGCGGCCTCCGCCTGGCCAAACTTGTCGAAGATGCGCTCCTGCAACGCGGCGGGGATGCCGATGCCATTGTCGGCCACCACTACCCAGACTTCCCGGTCGTGGACCGCAGCGCTGACCCGCACCCAGCCCTCACCGGGCGGCGCAAAGCGTAGCGCATTGGCGATCAGGTTCTCGAGCACCCGGTGGACTTTGTCCTCGTCCGCCTGCGCGATCAGGGCCTCGGCGGGCAGTGAGGTCTCCAGGCTGATTTCCATGCGCTCGGCGCGCGGCACGGCCTCGCTCGTCGTTCGCCGAATGACCTCCGTCACGTCCGTGGGGCCCAGTTGCAGCGGCAACTTGCCGGCTTCGGCCCGGCCCACGTCCAGCACGTCCTCGATCATGCGCTCGATGCGGTGGTGACTTTCTCGAATCACGCGGAGCATGGACTGCTCCGACTCCCCCAACCCGTCGCAGGCCTCCAGTCCCCGCTCCATCCCTCCCACCGCCATCTCCGCCGAGACCAGAGGGTTCTTCAGATCGTGGACGAGCATGTGGGTCAAGTCATCGCGGAAGGCTTCCGCCTTTTGCAGCTTCAGATTGGACTGGCGGAGCGCCAAAACCACGGAAGTCGTGATCAGATATGCTCCCAGGCGAACCGCCGAGTTCCAGTAGGGAGCAGCGGCCGGGCCTTCCAGACCGTGCATGGACTCGTCCACCAGATTGGCGGCCGCGCCGGCCGCGCAAATGAGCAGCGCCGGCAGCAGGTCCACGTACCAGGCCACCAGGAGAATCGGTAGCAGGTAGAAAGCGGCCAGGGAAAGGTGCGGCGCAGACAGGTAGTCAACCACCCCGACCACGCAGACCAGAATCAGCCCCACCGCAAACGCCACCCCTCGATGCCGGGTCAGACCGCGGTTAAGGGCGCGCAGGAGGGGCCTCACGATCAGCTTTGCTCCTCAACGACTCCGGGCTCCGGTTGCCGGGCGCGTTCCACGGCGGCTACGATCCCGGCGGCGTCCAGCTCCAGGTCGGCCAGCAGCCCGGCGCGCTCGCCGTGGGGGACGAACGCGTCCGGCAGCCCGCCGCGAGTCAGCGTCACCCCGGTCAGGCGCTCATCCGCCAGCAACTCCGCCACCGCCGACCCCAGGCCGCCGGCCAGCGCATTCTCCTCCAGCGTCACCAGACAGCCGGTCTCGGCCGCCAGCCGCCGCACCAGGTCGCGGTCCAGCGGCTTGACGAACCGCATGTCCGCCACCGCGCAGTCCACCCCGCGAGCCGCCAGCAACTCCGCCGCCGCCAGCGCCGGCGCCACCATCGTGCCCAGCGCCAACAAAGCGCAGTCGCCGCCCTCGCGCAGCACGCGGCCCTGGCCCAGGTGCAGCGGCTCATCACTCTGGTCGAGGTCTGCGATTCCGGCCAGGCCCCGGGGGTAGCGCAGGGCCACCGGACCGGGCAGACTCAGGGCGGTGGTCAGCATCCGGCGCAGCTCCGCCCCGCTGGAGGGGGCCATGATCGTCAGGCCCGGGATGTGGCGCAGGAAACTGAGATCGTACGCGCCGTGATGAGTGGGGCCGTCGTCGCCCACCAGCCCGGCGCGGTCCAGGGCCAGCACCACGGGCAACTCCTGCAGGGCGACATCGTGGATGATCTGGTCGTACGCGCGCTGCATGAAAGTCGAGTAGATCGCCACCACCGGCCGCAGCCCGGCCGCAGCCAGCCCTGCGGCGAAACAGACCGCATGTTCCTCGGCCATCCCCGCGTCGAAGCAGCGGTCCGGGAAGCGGCGCTTGAAGCCCTCCAGGCCCGTGCCGTCAATCATTGCCGCGGAGATCGCCACAATGCGCTTGTCTTTCTCCGCGAGTTCGGTGAGCCGCTCGCCAAAGACCTGGCTGTAGCTCGCCCCGTTCTTGGGCTCGCAGGAGCCGTCGCTGATCTCGAAAGGCGCGGTGCCGTGGAACCGCTTGGGGTCCTGCTCGGCCGGGGTGTAGCCCCGTCCCTTCTGCGTCAACACATGCACCATGATCGGCCCCGGCAGGCGCTTGGCGGACTCCAGAACCTCCATCGTCTGCGTCAGGTTGTGACCATCGATGGGGCCCAGGTAGGTGAAGCCCAGCTCCTCGAACAGCATGCCCGGCACCACCAAGTGCTTGATCCCATCCTTGAGGCGGTCCATCGCTTCCAGCATCGCGTCGCCCATCGCCCAGCGGCTCAGCAGTCGCGCCGTCTCGGCCCGTGCCCGCCGCACGTGTGGCTCCACCGCGCTGCGCATGGAGGTCAGGTAGGCGGAGATCGCCCCCACGTTGCGGCCGATGCTCATCTCGTTGTCGTTGAGCACCACGATCAGGTTGCGCCCCGCATGTCCCGCCTGGTTGAGCGCGGCCAGCGCCAGCCCCCCGGTGAGCGCCCCGTCGCCGATGATCGCCACCACCTGCTCCCGCGTCCCGCGCAGGTCGCGGGCGGTCGCAAAGCCCAACGCAGCAGAGATTGACGTGGAGCCATGCCCGGCGCCGAAGGGGTCGTACTCGCTCTCCGCGCGGCGGGTGAAGCCCGACAGCCCGCCCGCCTGGCGGATGCTGGGGAACTGGTCGCGGCGCCCGGTGAGCAGCTTATGCGGGTAAGACTGGTGCCCCACGTCCCAGATCAACTTGTCCCGCGGCGTGTCGAAAATCCGGTGCAAAGCGATGGTCAGCTCGACCACGCCCAGGCTAGAGGCCAGGTGCCCACCGGAGCAGGAAGTGACCTGCACGATGGTCTCCCGAATCTCACCGGCCAGCTTCCGCAACTCCTCAGTGGAGAGCTTCTTCAGGTCAGCGGGCGAGTTGATACGGTCTAGTAAGGTGGGCATAGATGATTGGCTAACTGGGACCATTTCCCGGAACCCCCGCCCAGTACGGGTCGTTTCCCGTAGGGGCGGAATTTCGGCGTCTCCGCCGAATCTCCGCCCGCGGCTAGCGGCAGTTCTCGGCATGCGCGGGCGGAGATTGCCCGGCAGACCGGGCAAATTCCGCCCCTACAACGGCACCGGCAACTGCCGAGGCAGCGCCTCGCCGACCGTGGCCCCGTAGGTCACGCATCCCGGCACCACGGGAAACCAGACGGTGAAGCCGCCCTCCGGCTCCTGCCGCAGGAGGACCGTGTAGGTCGGCTCTACCGCTCCATCACTCCGCTTGGCTTTCATCCGTCTCCTCCACCGCCGTCAATTCCTCGATGCGTGCTTCCGCTTGCGCCAGCAGGGCCTCGCACTGTTTCTTTAGACGCATCGCCTCGTCAAACCGCTCCAGGGCTTGCTCTAGGGGCAGCCCGCCGCTCTCTAGTTGGGCGACGATAGCCTCGAGTTTGTTCAGAGCTTCCTCAAAGGACAGCTCGGTCTCATTTTCGTTCATTGCGCAGTGCCTCCTCCACCGAGTCCCTGATCGAAGCTGCAGGTCGGTGCTGTAGAAACTCCTCGTACAGCGACAGCGCATCTAGCTCGCGATTGCCAGAGCCGCGGGGTACCAAGAGACGTGTGACCCATCTCGACAAAGGTTCCCCTGAGTGGTCTGGGCTCAATCGTATAGCATCCCTCATCCTCTTCCGGGGGCAATCCGCATCCTCGTAGCACCGCAGGCGCCCGGAAGCAGGCCTGGGCGAGTCCGACGGCCAGCAGTCCATCAGGTCCTCGGTCTCCGGGATCCATCCGTCCAAAGAAGGCAGGACCACTGTGCTCCTGAGCCTGGACGACCGCGCGGCCAGTGCGTGAAGGATTGAGATGACGCACCTATCGAGGTACTGGTTTGTGTGTTCAGCATCAAATCTGATCACGTCCCACCCGGCGTCGTTGAAGACGTCGCTCTCGAAATCCTCCTCCCACACGATACTCTCTACCCCATAGTCGTCCACCTGTACGATAAGCCGCGCCGACTCCCCATAGCACTCAACTACAGACAGGTCGGCACGGATTCGTCCAACGCGTTCGTCACGCAGGACGTGTAGCGGGGGAAGCTTCTCTGTGACCAGCACCTCGTAGAGAGCGCCCGCTGCGTCCCGACTGCCGCCTTGTGATGCGCGCACAACGACCACTTCCTATTCAGCTAAGCCCAATCAGATGCATCGTCCGGCGCGGCAGCGCCCGCTCGGCTTACCTCGGGAAGGTAAAAGCCATCAGACGCCACTGGCCGTCCGGCTTGCCGACGAGCGCCCAGTAGGGCCCCGCGGGCTTCGCCTCGGCGTCGTCAGCCTTCTGCAGATGGTAGGTGACCATCACCAACTGGCCCCCGGGGGCGGCCTCCGCCGTCAAGTCTACCAGCTTGCTGCCCGTGAAGAGGTTGGCTTGACCCGCGTTCTGCTGCAGACCCTTGATCAGCTCGTCGCGCGACAAAATCATGGAGCGGGGCGCCTCCCCCTGCGCGTTGACCCCCACGCCCGCAACCGTCTCCGCCAGGCACTGCTCCAGCGTTGCCACGTCCCCCGCCTGGACCGCCGTCAGCGCCCGGACCAGCGTCTCCTGAGCCGCTTGCGCCGCCAGCGTCGGGGTGTTGGTCCCCGGGGCCGCGCCCCCGGCGTCGTCCGCCCAGACCGACAGGCTGCCTACGACCAGCACGATTACTACCGCTGCGATCAGTTTCATGCGGAACATGGTTAGCCCTCCTGCGCCGACAGTGCGTCTAGAATAGACTCTCCTGCGGATTCCCCCCGGCCACACGGACCGCGAGGCTGCCGTCGCTCACCGCGACGGTCAGCGCCTCGCCCGGCGGCGCCGCGGCGACCTTCGTCACCAGCGCCCCGTCGCGCGTCCTCTGCACTAACGCATATCCCCGGCCCAGTACCTCACGCGGGTCCATGGCGGTGAGGCCCGCGGCCAGCCGCTGCAACTGGTGCCCGGAGCGCTCCAGGCGCAGGCGCAGGCTGTCCGCGCCCCGCTCGGCCGCCACGTCCACCCGCTGCAGCCAGGGCGCGAGCAGCGACTCCGGCCGGGCCAGCACCGGATTCTGCTCCAGCCGCGCCAGGCGCAGATGCTGTCGCCGGGCCAGGCTCTGCAGGCCCGTCCGCGACCGCTGCCCCAGGGCCCGCAGGTGGTTCTGCAGTTGTATCTGGTCGGGCACGACCAGCTCCGCCGCCGCCGAGGGCGTGGGCGCGCGCAGGTCCGCCACCAGGTCGCAAATCGTGATATCCGTCTCGTGGCCGACGGCGCTGACCACCGGCAGCGGGCAGGCGAACACCGCCCGCGCCACGACCTCCTCGTTGAAGGCCCACAGGTCCTCCAGCGACCCGCCGCCGCGGCCGACGATGACCACGTCGGCCTCCCCGCGCCGGCCCACTTGCTGCAGGGAATTGACGATGCTCGCCGGAGCGGCGTCCCCCTGCACCAGGGTCGGCACCAGGACCACGCGCGCCAGCGGATAGCGCCGGCTGAGGATGTTGATCATGTCGCGGATCGCCGCGCCGGTGGGCGAGGTACACAGGGCGATCACGCGGGGGAAGCGCGGCAGGGGCCGCTTGCGCTCGGCGGCAAAAAGCCCCTCGGCGAGCAGGCGAGCCTTGAGCGCCTCAAAGCGCTGGTGGAGTTCCCCCAGGCCGTCCGGCCGCATGTGCACGACCATGAGCTGGTATTTGCCCTGGGGTTCGTAGAGCGACAGCGAGCCGTAGGCGACGACCTGCTGGCCCTCCTGGGGGTCGAAGTTCAGGCTGGAGGCCTGCCCGCGGAAGCAGACCGCGCCCAGCAGGCTCTTATCGTCCTTGAGGGAGAAATACAGGTGGCCGGAGGAATGACGCCGGAAGTTGGAGATCTCGCCGCGCACCTGAACCTGCTGCAGCAGCGGGTCCGCCTCGATCAGGCGCTTGAGGTAGACGGTAAGCTCGGAGACACTCCAGACCCCGTCCGCCACGCTAATCCGCCTCCGCAAGCGGCTCGGGGGGCGATTCTTCTTCGGGGGTCGGCGCCTCGTCGGCGGCGGCCGGGGGGGTCTGCAGCTCCCGGGCTACGGTGCCCAGGATGCCGTTGATGAACTTGCCGCTGTCGGCGGTGCCGTATTCCTTGGCCAGGTCCACGGCCTCGTCAATGGTCGCGCCTACCGGGATGTCGGCGAGGTACAGCAGCTCGGCCATCGCCATGCGCAGGATGTTGCGGTCCACCACCGGCATGCGCTCGAGCGTCCAGCCCTGGGAGAGCCGGTCAATGCGCTCGTCGATGTCCCGGTGGTGGATGAAGTATTCCTCGCAGAGCCGGCGGCCGAAATCGCTCACGGCGGGCCGCAGCTTCTGGGCCTCGTCGGGGGCCAGACCCCACTCGGTGAACAGCGAGGTGAGCATGTCGTCGGCCTGCATGAACACGGCGGCCGGCCCGTCCAGACCGCTGTCCGAGGCATAGAGCAGGGCCACGCAGAACTCGCGAGCCCGCCGTCGGGCTCCGGCTCTTTCCCGCTTGCTGAAGGGTGATTCAGATCGCATAATAGTGTACAGGTACGCAGGTCAGGTACAGGCCGAACGGGGACCGGGCCCGGCGACTAGTCGCCGATCCAGTAGCGCCCCGCCCACCCGCCGATCAGGGCCAGCAGGGTGCAGACGATGACCGCCCCCAAACCCCATTTATACCCGATAATCCCCAGGACCAGGCCGGCGGCCGCTCCCGCCACTGAGCCCCAGGACAGCCGACGAGTCCGCACCGTTGTGAGCCCCTCGAAGTCCTCCAGGTCGTCAGCCACTGGTTACCCTCCTTCGGTCATTACCGTGTGCCGCTCGAGAAAATGAGTGTCAATCTCGCCGCGGCGGAAATACGCGTTGCCCAGCACCCGTAGGTGGAAAGACAGGTTGGTCCGAATCCCCTCGACCCGCATCCCTTGCAGGGTCGCTTCCATGCGCGCGATGGCCCGCGCTCGGTCCGGCGCCCAGCAGATCACCTTGGCGATCATCGGGTCGTAGTAGGTGGAGACCTCCGAGCCGGTGGTCACGCCGCTATCCACGCGCACGCCCGGACCGAAGGGCACTTCCCAGCGGGTGATGGTCCCCGGCGAGGGCATGAAGCCTCGCTCGCCGTCGGCCGCCAGCACCCGGCACTCCAGCGCGTGACCGTTGAACCAGATATTGCCCTGCTCCAGTTGCAGCTTCTCGCCGGCGGCGATGCGCAACTGCTCGGCGACTAGGTCCACCCCGGTGAGCATCTCCGTGACCGGATGCTCCACCTGGATGCGGGTGTTCATCTCGATGAAGTAGAACTTGCCCCGGCCGTCCATGAGGAACTCGACGGTGCCCGCATTGCGGTAGCCCACCGCCTGCGCGGCCTTGACCGCCGACTCGCCCAGCCGGCGGCGCTGGGAGGTGCTCACGGCCACCGAGGGCGATTCCTCGATCAGCTTCTGGTGGCGGAACTGGATGGAGCACTCGCGCTCCCCCAGATGAATGACGTTGCCATGCTCGTCGGCGAGAATCTGGACCTCGATGTGCCGCGGCAGCGCCAAGTACTTCTCCAGGTAGACCTCGCCCGAGCCGAAGGCCGCGCGGGCCTCCATGCGGGCGGAGTCCAGCGCCGCGCTGATGCCCTCGGCGTTGTGCACGACGCGGATGCCGCGCCCGCCGCCGCCCAGGGCCGCCTTGATCATCACGGGGTAGCCCAGCGTCTCGGCGATGGAGCGGGCCGCGCGGGCATCGCGCACCCCGTCCTCACTCCCCGGCACCACCGGCACCCCCGCCTCGCGCACGATGCGCCGGGCGGCGGACTTGTCCCCCATCTGGCGAATCACGCCGGAGGGCGGGCCGATGAACTTGATCTTGCAGTGCTCGCAGGCCTCGGCGAAGTTGAAGTCCTCGGACAGGTTGCCGTAGCCCGGATGAATCGCCTCGGCGCCGGTAATCACGGCGGCCGAGAGCAGATTGGCGGCGCTCAGGTAGCTGTCCCGGTTCTGCGGAGCGCCGATGCAGACGGACTCATCCGCCATCCGCACGTGCAGCGCGCCCGCGTCGGCCTCGGAGTAAACGGCCACGGTCTTAATTTTGAGTTCGCGGCAAGCCTGGACGATGCGACAGGCGATCTCGCCGCGATTGGCGATCAGAACTTTTTCGAACATGTCTCTCCTGTGTACGCGGTCGGCGATGCCCTGACGACCGGCGATGCACTACTTGAGATTGGCGATGAACTCCTCAACGGACAGGCCGGCCTGCTCCAGAATGCGGTGCAGGGTGCCCAGGGCCAGATCGTGGCCGCCATGCTCCGGAACTACCGTGGAACGCTTCTGCTCATGGTGGACCATGAAGGTGTGGCTGCCCGTGATCCGCATTTCCTCGAACCCGGCCCGGCGGAGCGCCGCGATGGTCTCTCGCGCGTTGACCCGGGGCTCCTTAGGCACCGGGCTGGTCCTCCCGGATGGTAAGCCGATAGACGAAGGCCTCCTGGCTATGGCTCATGTCCACGGTGACCTGTGGATTGTCGGGCGCCAGCGGCCAGCCCAACTCGCGGTTGCCCTGAAGATAGAGCCGCAGGGCGTCCTCCGTCATCTGTAGGCACTCGGGCAGGGTATCGCCAAAGCTGCCGCAATTGTTCAGCGCCGGCGCGTAGGCTGAGTAGTGTCCATCAGCTTCCCGCATCACGACAACAGTGTAGACTGTCTCCGCCTGCTTCCGGCCACGACCGCGTTTCGCCCGAGGATCAGGACAAGCGGCCGGCGGAGTGCCCGGTTTTGCCTTGGTGGGCATCGTCTGGTTTCACCTCACCAGCCCGATCAGTACTTCTCATGCCCCGGCGTGGGGTCGGATACGGCGCCGGTCGCGGGATCATACTTGAACGCCTGCCCGCTGACCGCGCACTTGAGCGGCACCCCCCATTTGGGGTCCAGCGCCGCCGGCCACTCGCCGGTTGAGTCCTTCTCCATCTGCAGCGCCATGCGCAGTTGGTGGAGATTATTGATGCAGTCCACGGTCTGGCCCTTTTGCAGGCTCTGGCCCAGCACCGTCTGCGCCTCGCCCGCGAAGCGCGGCTTACGCTGCACGTTCCCGGCGGGACGCAGGTAGAGCCACCAGACGGCGATCATGATGATCGCCACCACGACGAGCAGGCCAATCAGGGTGGCGCTGCCTCGGCGCGAGCACCGACCTCGCTGCCTCACGATGGTCACGCTCCCGGCCGGAGCACAAACAGCAGGTCGCCAAACTGCACCGGCTGGTGCTCTTCGGCCACGATCTCCGCCACCGTCCCCGCTCCCGGCGCGGTGACGGCCGTAATCTGCCGCAAAGACTCAATAGTGCCGATAGTCTGCCCCGCCTTGACCTGGTCCCCGAGCGCAACCAGCGGCTCGCTGTCCGGACCATTGCCCCGGTGGAAGAACCCCACCAGCCGCGCGGTGACCGCCACGGCGCCCTCCGCCACCTCCGGCGTCGCGATGGCCATGCCCAGCGAGATCGCCGGGAGGCCGTTCGCCTCCGTCTCCTCGCGCACCGGCGCAGCCGCCACCGGCAGAGCCGGTCGGCGCAGGCGCACGTACAGATCGCCTTCCTTGACGGACAACTCCAGCGCGGAGGATTCCTTCAGTATACCCAGCAGGCTCAGGATACGTTCGCGATCCACAATGAATCTCCTGTGTCAGCGCCGCAAGCCGGCGCGAGGACGTTCCTACTTCGCGCGGGTGACGTACTCGCCGGTGAGGGTGTTTACGGTAATGACCTCTTCGTTCTCGATGAACAGCGGCACGGTTACCTTGATCCCGCCCTCAATCGTAGCCGGCTTGTTGCCCCCCTGAGCGGTGTCGCCCTTGAGGCCCGGCTCGGTGTAGATAACCTTGCGGTCCACCGTATTGGGCAGCTCCAGACCGATGATCCGGTCCTCGTAGACGGTGACGTAGAGGTCCTCGCCTTCCTTGAGCCAGCCCAGATCAGCGCCGATCTGCTCGCGGGTGAGTTCGCGCTCCTCGTAGGTCTCGTTATCGAGGAAGTGATAAAGCTCGCCGTCGGTCCACATGTAGTTGTGCGGCCGCTTCTCCAGCCGCGCGGTCTCCAGGCGGTCTTCCGGATCGAAAGTCTTGTCAAAGGACTCGCCGTTAATGATGTCGCGCAGCTTGGTGCGAATGAGAGCGGACCCGCGTCCGACACCCATGTGATGGTCCGCATGCAGGACGCGCAAGATGCGCCCGTCCATATCAATCGTGTTGCCTTCCCGAAGTTTCGTCGCCAGAATCAAGTGTTCCCAACCTCCTGCAGAGCAGAGACTAGACGCCGCACCGGGGAGGGCCCAACTTCCACGCAAGCGCAGAAGGCAACCGGGCCGGCGGTGCGGCGACGAGGGCTGCTTAGAAATCTAAGAAAAAGTGTACAAGAAGGAGGGGGAAATGTAAAGCTGAGGGGGAGGAGGGGCTTCCCGTGGCCGTCCTGTAGGGCTGGGGCTACGTCCCTCGCCGGCCGTTTGCCGTTGTCGTTCGCCGTTCTCCCCCTCTCCCAAGGTCCGCCGCGGGAGAGGGGGCCGGGGGGTGAGGTGAAACTGGCGGCGCGCCTCCGCCTTCCGCTCGGGCGCGGGCGGCGGGTGTAACCGCCGCCCCTCCGGGGAAACGGCCGGCGGGGGACGTAGCCCCCGCCCTACAGTCCCCCTTCACCCCAACGCCTTCACCATGAACTCCCGCGCCTTATCGTGCACCCACTCCGGCCAGGGGCCGCCGTGGCCCGCGCCGGGGACCTCTAGGTACTCCACTCGCCGGCCGCGCTCCCGCATCGCCGGGACCATCCGGTCCGCGTGCACCGACTTCTTGACCGCCTCATCCGCGTCGCCCTGGACGATCAGGTAGTCAATATCCGGCATCTGGTCCACCTGGTGCAGCGGGGAATGCTCGGCCAGCAGGTCGGCCATCTCGCCCTCATAGCCGGCGAAGGCGCTGTAGATGGTGCGGGGCAGATCGGGCCGCTCGCCGAAGTGATAGACCAGGTCGCACATCGGGACATTCGCGTAGCAGGCCACCGGGTGATGCCGCGTATAGCGCACCCCCAGCAACGCCGCGCCGCCGCCCATCGAGCCGCCGGTGAAGACCAGCGGCACGGTGGCCGGGTCCAGACCGTGCTGCGCGTAGAGGTCGGCGATCAGCACATCCACCATCTCCCGAGCCTGGCGGTTCATCCAGGACCAGGGCCCGTAATAGGGCATGACCATCAGCGCGCCGAGCGCCGCCATTTCCCGGTCCCAGTCATCCGGCTCGGTCTTGAGCCCGGTGCCGCCCAGGCCGTGGAAGCACATCACCACGCCGCGAATCGGTCCCTCCAGCAACTCGTCGCCCACCCAGGCGACCTCGTGGGGCTGTCCGTGGGGCATAAAACAGAACTCCTCTTCGACTACTTGGTTATCGTGACCAGACACAGCGACGCGGCGCCCGGCGCGATCATCTGCGCCGCGCCCTTCGCCAGGGGCAGCAAATAGAGGGAGGGCCCGGTCTCGCTGACGCGCCGGAAGCTGACGTACAGGCCGGTCCCGTCGCGGCTCCACAGCACCTGGTACAGCTCCGCAACGGCGGTGGGCGCGGTCGCCCCGGCCGGGGTCCCCATGCGCAGACTCGGCTGCAGCGCGCCTTCCGCGCTCACCAGCCACAGGCCACGCGGATTCACGTAGGCGATCTGCGTCCCGTCGGGGCTCACGGCGGCCGCGGTGATGTAGCGGTCGGCCCAGGGCTGCAGGTTGGTGCTCAGGCGGAAGGCCCAGCGCAAAGCGGGCGCGGGCTGCACGGTGGTGGCCTGGAGCAGGTCGCCATAGCGGTACTTGGCCTCAGTCGAGTCCCCGCCGTCGCTGGTGGTCATCCAGGTGGCCGCCACCGAGCGGCTGCCGTCGGCGCTGCGGCCATCCCAGACCGTGCCGGAGTCCAGCAGCGTCACCGCGAAGGGCGTGGCCAGGGCGATCGAGTAGACCTCGCTCTGATAGCCGGTGCCCGTCAGGCGCACGCGCGCCAGCAGGCTGTGCTTGTCCGCCGCGAGGCTGACCGCCTCCAGCCGCCAGTCCGCGGGATCACCCAGGGCGGTCGGAGCCGAGACCAGCTTCTGCGAGGTCCCGGCCTTCACGTCCGCGAGATTCAGGCCGAACGCCTGCAGCACGCCCTTCGCGTCGCGCTGCTCCTCGGTCCAGACCACCTGGCCGGGCCCCACGGACCAGAGCCGCGCGGCCATGGTCGTGGCGGTCAGCTCCGCGGGAACCACCAAGTCCGGGCCCTGCGACTTGATTTTCCCGGAGTCGATCCACAGGGAGTTGTCCGGCGGCGGCAGGAGTGCGGCCGGGGCAGCGGCCGGAGCCGCCCCCGCGAGGGACGCGGACAGCAGTAGGGTCAGCAGCACTGCACCCAGGAATCCAGCAGTCAGACGCATGACAGTTACCTCCCAATAATTATGTGTGCGGTCGCCCTACTTGCCGGCGAGCATTGCCTGCGCCATTTGCGCCCCCAGCGCGCGAGCGGCCTGCAGGTCCTCGTCCGTCGGCACCAGGCGCGCCGTCGCCGGCTCGCCCACCACGTTCATCTTCAGGTCGGCCAGCCGCGAGGCGATGAAGCGCGGGGCCTCGCCGCTCCAGCCGAAGGAGCCAAAGCTGGCGGCGAGCTTGCCGCGCAGATTGAGCGTGGCCAGCGAGGAGAGCAGGTCCCAGACCGGCTTGACCGCGTCGCCGTTGATGGTCAGCGAGCCGACCGCCACGCCGCCGCAGGTCTCCAGGTCGTCGGTCACCGCGCTCAGGTCGGCGCTGGACAGGTCCAGCAGCGACACCCGCGCCCCGGCCTCCTCCGCGCCCCGGCCCAGTTCCTCAGCCAGCCGCCGCGTGTTGCCGTAGGAGCTGGCATAGAACACCAGCAGCCGGTCCGGCTGCGAGCCGGGCAGAACCTGCGCCCACGAACGGTATTTCGCCAGTAGCTCGGGTATCCCCTGTCGCAGGATCGGCCCGTGGCTGGGGCAGACGATCTTGACCTCGCGCCGGTCTATCTCCTCCAGGCCCTTGAGCACGTAGCTCTTGAAGGGGCGAAAGATCACGTTGAAGTAGTACTCGAACTGGTAGGCGTACTCCTCGGTGAGGTCGTTAAAGAGCCGCTCGTCGGCGAAATGCGCCCCCAGGAAGTCACAGGGGAAGAGAATCCGGTCCTCCTGCAGGTACGTGAACATGGTGTCCGGCCAGTGCAGGAAGGGGGCCTGGATGAACTCCAGGGTCTTGCCGCCCAGCTCCAGGGTGTCGCCGCTGCCGACCAGCCGCGGGTTCACGTCGCGATGCAGCAGCCCGCCCACCAGCAGCTTGGCGCTCTTGGAGCACAGCACCTGCGGCCCGCCGCACTTGTCCAGCACTGCGGCCAGCGCGCCGGTGTGGTCCGGCTCGCAGTGGTTGAGCACCAGGTAATCCACCGCCCAGGTGTCCACCAGCTCTTCCAGATGCTGATAAAGCTGCGGCTCAAAACCCGCCTTGACCGTCTCGATCAGCGCGGTCTTCTCGCTGCCGCGCACCAGATAGGCGTTGTAGGTGGTGCCGTGCGGCGCGGCCATGATGACGTCAAAAACGCGAATATCCGGGTCCAGCGCTCCGACCCAGTGAACCCCGTCAGCGATCTGTACAGACAACTTCCTCACCCTCCCTGGCGCGGAGCAGGCACGCCGGTGCTCCCGGCGCCGCTCCGCGCAGGTTATCTTAGCACAAAGGCCGAAATGTATATAGAAGACGCTGCCGCCCGGCGGTAGTTCTCCGTACCTCGGGAACCCCCCGACCCGCGGGCGGCGTTTAGCACGGTAGCAACGAAAACTGCCTTTCCGGCCCGAGGCGGAGCGCCGCGCTCCCCCCCGGTCGGGCGCGTTCGGCGAGGAGTGCTTCGCTTATGTCCCGAGACCGACTCTTGTTCCTGATTATAGCCACGCTGGCGCTGGTAGGCCTGGCCGCCGGCGGCCTCCATTGCCTGACCAACAGCCCGGCCTGGGCGCAGGAGGGCCCTCCCGGCCAGATGGCCCCGGGCGGCGCCCCCGGCGGGGGGCCCGGTGGCCCTCCGGGCGAGGCTGCTCCGCCCCTGCCCAACCCGCAGGACGCCTTCACCAAGGCGCAGTCGAAGGACATTGACACCCGCTCCGCCGCTCTGCGCGACGTGGCCACGCTGTATAACGCCACCCAGGACGAGGCGGTCCGCAAGCAGGCCCAGGGTCTGCTCCGCCAAGCGGCGCAGCAGGGCGAGACGGCGGCTATCCGCCAGGCGGCGGTGGGCGCCCTCGGCATGCACGCTACCGACAATACCGACTTGCTCCTGCAGATGACTTACGATCCCGACGCCGAGATCGCCAATGCCGCCCTCGCCGGCCTCGCGCAGGGCACCCCCTCCGCAACCGTAACGGCGCGCCTGCAGCAGCTCCGCGGCTCCCGCGACACCGCCCTGGCCACCCTGGCCACCGAGGTCCTGACGCAGGTCTACGGCCGGCAGGGCCTCGCCGGCGCCCCGGCCCTAATTGAGATGCTGGGCAGCTCCACCGGCGACGCCAACGCCAAGGCGGCCCTGCGACTGCTCGGCCTCGGCCGCGACATCCTCCCGGCCTGTGTCACCGTACTGACCTCCAGCCCCAACGACCTGCAGCGCCACGGCGCCGGCGTGGTTATCGCCATGCTCTGCGGGGGCAAGAATCAGTACCAGGAGGCTTTCGCCCAAGTGGGCCAGGCGGAGTTCAAGGTCACCCGCAACGTCCTCGCCCCGGACCTGCGGGTGCTGCCCGCCCTGCTCACCGCCGTGCGCAACGACCGCTCCCCGATGGTTCGCGAGATCTGCGCTCAGGCGCTGAGCTACTTGGGCGACGAGCGCGCCGTCCCGGTCCTGGCGCAGGCCCTGCAGTCCGACCCGGAGGCCTCGGTCCGCGCCTTCGCGGCCGGCGCCCTAGTGACTCTCCCCGCCGAGGCGGCCCGCCCGGCGCTAGAGCGAGCCCTGGAGACCGACAAGTCCGCGCGCGTGCGGCGCAACGCCGCCGAGGCGCTGGGCTGGCTCGGCGACCAGGCCGCCTCGGGCGCCCTGATCGCGGCTACCCGGGACCGGGACGAGGAGGTCCGCCGCCTCGCCGCCGCCCAGTTGGGCCGCGTGCACGGCGCGGGCTCCCTGGAGGCGCTGACCGCCCTCTTCGGCGACTCCAGTGAGGATGTGCGCTGGGCCGCCGTCGTGGCCGTGGACAAGATGCGCGACCGCCGCGCCGTCCCCGCCCTGGTGTCCGCCACCCAGGATACCTCCGTGCTGGTCTCGCACGCCGCGGAGACCGCCCTGCAGAAGCTCGGCGAGACCTACCGCCAGGAGACCAACCTCAAGCAGCCGGCCCGACCTGCCGCCCAGAACAGCTAACCGTAACTCCTGTTCAAAACCAAACGGGCGGCGCTCACGCGTCGCCCGTTTTCTTTTGTCTAGTCCGAGATTGTCAGTGGCACCGGCGTCTCGCCGGTGCCGGGCGGCATGGCCACAGGGGACACCGGCGAGACGCCGGTGCCACCGTTACGGTAGCCGCACCACGTATTTCTCCACCATCTGCGCCGGATGATACGACTCCTTGGCCTCCCGCAGGCCCGGAATCCCCAGGTCCTGCTCCCGGTTGACGAAGGCGAACTGCGACCATTCCTGCACCAGAAACTCCCGGTTGATGACCTGGAAGGCCCCATGCAGGTCGGGGCTGGCCTTCTCGATGTGGATGACCACCGTGTCCGCGCTGAGCGCCTCCCCCAGCGCGAAAGCCTGCACCCGCTGGTTGACCAGGAGCGCCCCGCCGGTCACCTCCAGCTCCTCCAGGCCCGCCAGCACTTCCTTGACCGCCTCCGCCTCGGCCCGCAGCCCCGCCGCCAGATCGCAGTGCTTGTCGTCGCACCACAGGTCCTGCAGCGCCTGGCACGCGGGCACCAGGTCCGGGGTGATCCGCCGGTACTCATACGGGAACTTCCGCGTGAAGCTGTCCACATGCCGCCGCTTGTCCCGATAGTCCTCCCCGGCCAGGTCAATCAGATCCGGCACCCGGTAGACGTAGTCCCAGTTATCACGGTCGGGGGTAAGAGTGAACTGTGCGGGGGTCAGGCCCAGCCGGTCGAGTTCCCGCTGGTCGGCGCGGGCCAGCTTGGGGTCGTGACCGGAGGCGGCCATCCACGCCAGGGCCGCGCGCACGTGCTCGGCCCCGGCGCCCGAACCCAGCGGGGGCAGGAGAAAGGACTCGGTGGGGTCGGCGCGCAGGCAGAACAGGCAGACGACCTCCCCGATCCGCCCCAGGCGCGTCCCGTAGGCGTGGCGCCACATGAAGAGGTTAGTGAAGGTCAACTCGGAGACGCGCGGCGCTGCGGCGGAGAGCAGCCGCTGCAACTGCGGCCGGTGCTCTCGCCCCAGCGCCACCGTCTCGGGCAGGACGGGGATCAGGTCATCCATACGGTTGGCTACGGGGTCTTGGTTACCACCGGGCCGCTGACGCGTCCGGCCACCGGATAGTCCACCGTCACGAAGGCGTCCGTGGCGCTAAAGCGATAGCTGAAAGTGCCTAGCGCCTGCAGCTTAACGTCTTGCGTGAAGACCACGCCCTTAGCCCAGCGGTTGCCGGTCGCCGTCATGGTGAAGGGGCTGTTGAGAATCTGGCTACCCGCCTGGTTCCAGACCTGCAGAAGCACGGACTTGGGCGCCCGTCCGTCGGCATCCGAGAACATGATCTGGAACTTGAACGTGGTGCTGGGCAGGCCCCGCAGCGGAGCCACTCCCCCGCTCTCATAGCCCGGGGCGCCGGTCCACTTCAGCACCGGAGGACTGTTCACCAGCGGGCCATTGGCCTTGCCGCTGGTCGGCAGGGCCGCGAGATTCAGGCCATCATCGCCGACAAAGCTGTACTTGTAGTTCCCGGCGGCGGTCAACTTGACCAGGGTGGTGAAGATCACGCCCTGCACCCAGGTGGTGCTGCCGCTCCCCGTCATGGCAAAGGGGCTGCCGGTCATCTCGACCCCCGAGGGGAGCCAGATGTGGACGACCACGGATTGCGGGACCAGGCCATCCGGGTGCGAGTATTTCACCTTGAACTGGTAGTTGACGCCCGGCCGGGACGAAGTCGGCAGGACGCCGTTGCCGACGTACCCGGCCGTCCCCGCCCAGGCCAGCACCGGGGGATGCCATTGCGGCGGGGGCGGCGGCTGCGCTTGGGCGCCGGTCGCGGCTAGGGCCAGACCAATAATCGCCGCCACCAAAACGGCGCGGACACCTGTGGAAAAGCTGTTCATGCGTTTTCATCCTCCGGGACAACCAGTACTAGCGAGTCAGGAACATTCGCCCTGCCGGTAAGCTGCCAACCTCTTGCGCAGCCTGCGGCTCTTGGACGGAAACCAACGCGATTTTGTTTCACCGCCCCGCCCGCCCGTCAGGCCGGCCAACCGCTGCTCAGGACCGCGCATTGACCTCCAGGGCACCCACATGATACCATAATACGCTACGCTACAAAAAGGCAGCAGCATATAATGGATAGCTCCGGCAATAACATTCGGATTTACGGCGCGCGCGAGCACAACCTCAAGGGGGTTTCCCTGGAGCTGCCGCGCGACGCTTTGGTCGTTTTTTGCGGGGTCAGCGGCTCGGGCAAGTCCTCCCTGGCCTTCGATACCCTCTACGCGGAGGGCCAGCGCCGCTACGTCGAATCGCTGTCCGCCGGCGCCCGCCAGTTCCTCGGCGAGCTGCTCCGGCCCCAGGTGGACCACATTGACGGACTCTCGCCCGCCGTGGCGATTGACCAGAATTCCAGCCACAGCAACCCGCGTTCCACCGTCGCCACCCTCACCGACATCTACGACTATTTGCGAGTAATGTTCGCCAAGGTCGGCCTCCCCCACTGTTACCAGTGCGGCGACCTCATCTCCGCCCGCACCCCCTCCCAGATCACGGACGAGCTGGAGAGCCTGCCCGAGCAGACCCGGCTCACTGTCCTCGCTCCGCTGACTCCCGGGTCCGGCGAGCGCTATGCGGAGGTCCTCCGCACCGCCCGCCGCCGCGGCTACGCCCGCGTCCGGCTGGACGGGGAGCTGCGCGATCTGGCCGAGAGCATCCGCGTGGACGAGAACGAGGAGCACCACATCGAGCTGGTCGTGGACCGGCTCGTGGTCGGCCCCGAGGTGCGCACCCGGCTGGCCGAGGCCGTGGAGGTCGCCCTGGAGGAAAGCAGTGGCATGGTCGTCGCCGCTATCGAGGGCGAGCCGGACCGGCTCTTCTCCAACCGCTTTGCCTGCACGCGCTGCGGCCTGACCTACCCGGAGCTAACCCCGCAGCTTTTCTCCTTCAACCACCCCAGCGGCTACTGCCCCACCTGCGGCGGCCTGGGCGTGGTCACCGACACCGCGCCGGAGCGCCTGGTGCGCGACCCCGAGGTCTCGCTGCTCGACGGGGCCCTGCACCTGGTTGGCGCGCCCCCCGCCGCCCCCATGCTGCACCTGCTCGAGGGGCTGGCCGAGCACTATGGCTTCGACCTGCACACCCCCTGGAACCAGCTCACCGAGAGCGTCCGCCAGGCTCTCTTGTTCGGCTCGGAGCAGGACAAGATTTCCTACTCGCACACCACCAAGACCGGCCGCCAGATCAGCTACGAGCGCGAATTTGAGGGGCTCGTGCCCATGGTCACCCGCCGCCACGAGCAGACCGAGTCGCGCCACTCCCGCGATTTCTACGAGCAGTTCCGCGCCCCGCGCCCCTGCCCCGCCTGCCACGGCGCCCGCTTGCGGCCCGAGGCGCTGGCGGTCACCGTAGGCGGCCAGCGCATCAACGAGATCTGCAGCCAGACGATTGAGGCCTCCGTCGGTTTCTTTGCCGGCCTGAGTTTCGCCGGCGGTCAGGAACTGGTCACCCACGAGCTGCTCAAGGACATTCGCGCCCGGCTGGGCTTCCTGGCGCAGGTCGGGCTGGGCTACCTCACCCTGGACCGCTCCGCCCCCACCCTCGCCGGCGGCGAGGCCCAGCGCATCCGCCTGGCCAACCAGGTCGGCAGCGGCCTCGCCGGCATCATCTACATCCTCGACGAGCCCTCCATCGGCCTGCACCCGCGCGACCATGAGCGCCTGCTGGAGGTCCTGGCCCAACTGCGCGACCGGGGCAATACGCTAGTGGTCGTGGAGCACGATCCGCCCACCATCCTGGCCGCCGACTACGTGGTGGAGTTCGGCCCCGGCGCCGGCACCCAGGGCGGCGAGGTGATCTTCGCCGGCACCGTGCCCGAGCTACTCCAGGCCCCCCACTCGCTCACCGGCCAGTACCTCAGCGGCCGGCGCCACGTGCCCCACCCCACCTATCGCCGGCCGGCCGGGGACCAGGTCCTGTGGATCCGCGGCGCCCGCGAGCACAACCTCCAGAACCTGGACGTTGCCCTGCCGCTGGGCTTGATGATCTGCGTCACCGGCGTCTCCGGCTCGGGCAAGAGCACCCTGATCAGCGACATTCTCTACCCGGCCCTGCGCCGCCGCCTGCATCGCTCGCACGACACCCCCGGGGCCTACGACCGGCTGGAGGGCGTCGAGTATCTGGACAAGGTGGTCAGCATCGACCAGCGCCCCATCGGCCGCAGCCCGCGGTCCAACCCGGCCACCTATTCCGGCGTGTTCGGGCCCCTGCGCGAGCTGTTCTCCCAGACGCCGGCCGCGCGCATGCGCGGCTACGGGCCGGGGCGTTTCAGCTTCAACGTGCGCGGCGGCCGCTGCGAGGCCTGCGCCGGCGAGGGCACCCGGCGCGTGGAGATGCACTTTCTCCCCGACGTCCGCGTGCCCTGCCCCGAGTGCGGCGGCACCCGCTACAACCGCGAGACCCTCCAGGTGCGCTACAAGGGCAAGGACATCGCCGAGGTCCTGGACTTGACCATCCAGGAGGCGCTGGAGCTGTTCGCGAACCAACCGGCTCTGGCCCGCGTCTTGCGTACGCTCTGCGAGGTCGGTCTCGACTATATCAAGCTCGGCCAGCCGGCCAACACGCTCTCCGGCGGGGAGGCCCAGCGCCTCAAGCTGGCCCGGGAACTGTCCCGGCCCGCCACCAGCCAGACGTTGTACCTCCTAGACGAACCGACCACGGGTCTGCATTTTGTAGATATCGAGAAACTCCTGGAGGTGCTGCAGCGGCTGGTGGACGCCGGCAATACGGTAGTGATCATCGAGCACAATCTCGAGGTAATCCGTAACGCCGACTACGTCATCGACCTGGGCCCCGAGGGCGGAGACGGCGGCGGCCGGCTCCTCGTCTCGGGTACCCCCGAGCAAGTCGCCGCGGCCCCCGGCTCCCACACCGGCCGCTTCTTGCAGGCCGCCATGGCCGCGCCCGGCGCCCCCCCAGAACCATGAGTGATACCTGCTCCCCCCTGCGCCTGTCCCTGATCATCCCCACCTACCGCCGCCGGGAGAGCCTGCTGCGCTGCCTGCAGGGACTGGCCGCGGGCGCGCGCCGGCCCGACGAGACTCTGGTAGTGGTGCACGAACAGGACCCGGAGGCCGGCGACCTGGAGCAGGCCCTCCGCGAGTTGGCGGCCCCCCTGCATCTGCGCCTGGTCTGGGCGGAGCGCGCCGGCCAAATCTTCCAGATGAACGCGGGGATTGCCGAGGCCACCGGCGACATCCTCTGCTTCACCGATGACGACTGCGTGCCGCGCCCCGACTGGCTGGCGCAGCTCGCCGCCGCCTACGACGACCCCCGCATCGGCGGCGTCGGGGGCCGGGATATCGTCCATCATGGGGAAGTGCTCAGCGAGGGTCCGGGCGCGGTGGTCGGCCGGATCACCTGGTACGGTCGGGTGGTCGGCAACCACCATCTGATCTTCCCCCCCGGACGCCGCGAGGTCGATCACCTCAAGGGGGCCAATATGAGTTTCCGCCGCGAGTCAACGCCCCCCCTGGACCCGCTGATGGTGCTCGGCCCGGGCACCGGCTCCCAGAATGACACCGAGCTGTCCCTGGCCGTCCGGGCCCGCGGCTACCGCCTGGCCTATGAGCCGCTGGCCCAGGTTGACCACTACCCGGCGCAGCGCCACGGGGTGACACACCGCAATCTCGACCACCCGCAGCAGGTCTACCTGGACGCGCACAACTGGGCCTACCTGATGTTCAAGCACTACGGCTGGAGCCGGCGGCTCCCCTTCCTGGCTTACGCCGCGCTCGTCGGCTGCGGCAACCGCCTGGGCCTGGCCAAATTCCTGGTCCGCGCGGTCCGCGCTCCCGGCCCGGCCGGCCGTCAGTGGACCACCACCCTGCGCGGGCTGCACTCGGGTCTGCGCACCTACTACCGCGCCGGCCGCCCCGGCTCGCAGAGGAGGAACGCGCATTAAACGCGGGAGCAGTCAGCGGATTCCTTTCGAGATCGGCCTCATCTTCTTCGGCTGCGCGGCCGGGCTGGTCGTCGCCTGGGTCACCGGCGGCCTTACCGGGCAGAACGGCACCTTCAAGCCTATCGCCCTGGGCCTCGGCGTCGCCGCTCTGATCTCTTCCTGCGCCTCCCTGGAGATCGCCTGTCTCTGCCTGATGGCGCTTTGCTTTTTTGATGGTTTCATCAAGGCCGCCGACCCCTCGCGTGTTTCCCTGTTCGCCAAGGACGTCTTCCTGGCTATCGCCCTCCTGCGCTGGGGCTACCAGAACCTGCGGCGCCGCCGTTGGCCCTCCTTCGCTCTGCCTTTCACCGTCCCGATGGTGCTGTTCGTCGCCTATTGTGGCGCGGAAATGTTCAACACTACTACCGCGGACCCGCGCGTTGCCCTGGCCGGCGTGCGCACCTGGATAATCTGGCTCCCCTGCGCCTTTCTCTTCTACGACTACGTGGTGAGTCGCGCGCAGCTCCAGCGCTTGCTCGTGCTCGTCGTGGGGCTGGGGCTGCTCACCGGAATCTATGGCATCGTGCAGTTCCGCGTGGGCTATGGCCATCTGCAGGGGCTGGGAGCCGGATTCGCCTACTACACGACCCACTTCAACGTACTGGGCACCGATACCGTCCGCGCCGTCTCCACCTTCGTCTCTCCGGGTACCTTCGGCGCCGCCATGGGTTCCGTGGTGATGCTCGGCACGGGCGCCGCCGCCTACCTGCAGCGTGTGCCCCTCAAGATCTTCTCCGGCGTGACCGCGGCCATCGCCCTCGTGGGACTCGGCGCCAGCGCTAGCCGCGCCCCGCTGATCGGGCTGGTGGCCGGTGGGTTCGTCCTGCTAGTGGTGGCCCGCAAGCCGCGACTCCTGGCCCTCGTGATCGGCATCGGCTTCGTCTTTGTGGTGCTGGTCGGTAGCTTCGCCGGCGGCGCTTTTGCCCGTCGCTACAACCGCGAGCTGATCAACAGCGACACCATCACCTCCCGTTTTGCCATCCCCCTGCAGCACGTCTGGGTCTCGATGCTAGACGAACCCCTCGGAGTGGGCGTAGCTACCGGCATGGGCATCGGACGTTCCGATGCCGACCGCACCGCGTACGCTCCGGCGGCGAGTTCTGAGCTCCAAGCCTCCGACGAGGCCAGCGGCATGGTCGAGAATGAATACGCCCGCGCCTTGCGCGAACTCGGTATCCCCGGCGCTTTGCTGTTCATCTGGCTTATCTTCAAGGCGCTCCAGACCTTCGTCCGCTCCTACCGGCGCGTACGGACCACCGATTACCGCATCCTGGTCGGAGCCTGCCTGGGCTTGGCCGTCAGCATCGTCCTCCAGTTGGCCGTCGGCAGCGTTCTCTACCTCGTACCCAGCGGCATTCTCTTCTGGGGGATGGCGGCGCTGTGCTGGAAGCTGCCCGAACTCGAGGCGCGCGAACTGCTCACCGTGACTCCGGCGGAGCCCCAACCCGCCGCCGCCCCGGCGATAGGGAGATAGCGGCATGCGCCTCGCCTTCCTCGTGGAGGATGTCAGCCTCAAGAAGGGCCAGGAGCGCGTCACCGCCGAGTTGCTTCGGCGGCTAGTCGCGCGCCATGAGGTCCACCTGTTCGGCTACACCGCCGCCGACCTCCCGCCCGAGATCCACGTTCACCGCCTGTGGAACCCCCGCTGCGGCTCCACGCTGCGCGCCTTTCTCTTCCCCTACGTGGCCGGGTGGGCCCTGCGGGGCCAGCGCTTCGACGTGGTCCTGTCCACCGGCGGCAACAGCTTCGTCTCGAATTTCGTCCTCACCCACACCTGCCATGCAGACCGTCGCCGCTTCCTCGGCGCCTCCCGCCCCGGCGAGCCGCCGCCGTCCGCCCTCTGGCGGCTGCTCTGGAACCTGCGCAGCCGCTGGGCCTGCGCTATGGAGCGCCGCGCCGTGCGCCGCTGCCCGGACCGCACTATCGCCGTCTCCGGAGCGCTCGCCCGCGCCCTGGCCCGCGCCTACGATCTGCCCCTCAGCCACCTGCTGGTCGCCCCCAACGGGGTGGACCATGACCTCTTCCATCCCGGCCTGCGCGGCGCCCACCGGGCCGAGTTGCGGGCGGAGTTGGGCCTCGACGAGCCGGACTTTGTCGTGCTCTTCGTCGGTGGCCTCTGGCTGGAGAAGGGCTTGCCGCTGGTCGTCGCGGCCCTGGCCCAGATGCAGCACCCGGCCCGCCTGGTCGTGGTAGGCTCCGGAGACGAGGAGGCGCTGCGCCGAATCGCGGCCGCGGAGGGCGTCGCTGACCGCGTGCTCCTGGTCGGCCGCCGGGACGATGTGCACCGCTTCTACGGGGCCGCCGATTGCTTTGCCTTCCCCTCCGAGTCGGAGGGCTTCGGCCTGGTCATGGCGGAAGCCGCCGCGGCCGGCCTGCCGGTGATCGCCACCCGCGTGGGCATCGCCGAAGACCTGATTGAAGACGGCCGCAGCGGCTACCTCGTGGAGGGCGACGTGGCCCAGATCGCCGACCGCCTGGACCGCCTGGCCGCCGATCCGCCACTACGCCGGGCCCTGGGCGAGGCCGCCGGCGCCCGCGCCCAGACCTTCACCTGGGAGCGCCAGGCCGAGTTGGTGGAGGAGTTCTTCGCGGAGAAGTGCGCTGCTGTGCCGCCGACACCCGAGAAGCTGCGCGTAGCCGTCCTCAGCCACGCCTGCGTGGTGGACGTCAACCAGCGGCTCTACGCCGATCTGGCCGCCGCGCACCCGGAGTGGGAAGTGCTGGTGATCGCCCCCGACCACTGGCGCAACCCGCTCAGCGGCGAGCGTCCCCTCTCGCTCCTGCCCGCGGCCGCCGCGCTGGTCCATCCGCTGCCCGTGCACCTCGCCGGGAAGATGCACCTGCACTGGTATCACCGGGGGCCGCTCACCCGGCTGCTGCGCAACTTCCGCCCGGACGTGGTGATGGCCCATGAGGAGCCGTACTCGCTGGCCGGGGCGCAGGCCGGCTGGCTCGCGCACCGGCTGGGCGCGCGCATGATCCTCTGCAGCCAGCAGAACCTCTATCGCCCCTGCCCGCCACCGTTGGCCTGGAGCCAGGCCTGGCTGCTGCGCCACGTGGACTGGATGCTCCCGGTCACCCCGGAGGTCGGCGAGATCGTCCGCCAACGCGGCTTTTCCGGTCCCCAGAGCCTTCTGGCCAACGGCTTTGACGAGACGCTCTTCCGCCCCGAGGCCCGGGGTGACGGCTCCCTGCGTCGCGAACTGGGCCTGACCCGGCCCGTCCTCGGCTACGCGGGACGTCTGGAGCCCGCCAAGGGGCTCCGCAACCTCCTGGAGTCGGCGCGCCTGCTGCGCCTGCGCTACGGCGACGACTTCCAGCTTTTCTTCATCGGCGAGGGCAGCCTGCTCCCCGAGATCCAGGCCTTCGCCGCCCAGCACCTGGCCCCCGGGCAACTGGTGCACCAGGGCTATGTGCCGCATCATCGGATGGGCGAATACATGGCGGCGATGGATGTGCTGGTGCTCCCCTCGCTCACCACGCCCACCTGGAAAGAGCAGTTTGGCCGGGTCATCGTGGAGGCGCTGGCCTGCGAGGTGCCGGTGGTGGGGTCGGACTCGGGGCACATTCCGGTGCTGCTCGAGGAGACGGGCGGAGGACTGGTCTTTCCGGAGGGCCAGGTCGAGCCGTTGGCGGCTTGCCTGGAGCAGTTGCTACGCGACTCGGAGTTGCGGCGCCAACTGGGGAAACACGGTCACGACGTGGTCATGCGGGAGTACACCTGGCAGCGCTGGGCCGAGCACCTCTACGACGCCCTGTGCGGGACGATGGCTCTCCCCAACCGACCCGGGCGCCCGCCGCGCTAGTGGACGCGAATCTGCGCGAGTTGCGCGCCACGCGAGGCGGTCATGCCGCCAATCGCCGCCAGCACCAGCAGAATCACCAGCTTGAGCACCGCCCCGACGGCCACCACGATCAGCGTCGGCCCCTCGGTTGTCGGCTTGGCGACCGCTACCTCCGCCGGTTTGGTCTCCTTGCCGGCAGCGGCTTTCGGCGCCGCGGTTGTCGCCGGTGTGGCCACCGGCTTGGTCACTTGCACCCGCTGAATCTGCTCGTCCACGGTCTTGAGCATCAGATAGCCCCAGTAGAAGGCCAACAGCATCAACGCCACGCCCGCCACAAAAACCAGCAGGCCCACCCCATAGTTGCCCCAGGCTTGCCCCGAGCCGGGCTCGCGTTGCTGGGTCTCTGAGACTTCCGCCATTGCTGCGCTTCCTCCTCGCGGGCTACTCGGGCCAGTCTCCGCCTTGCGCCGCGGTACCCCAGCGCTCACAGGCACCGACGCCATTGCTGCCCGCCGGGTTCAGCGCAAACGGCCCCTGGCCGTCATGGTACCACTTGGCGTTGCCATCCACGAACAGGAAGTTCTTCCCGCCCACGTGGAACATGATCTCTGAGTACCCCGGCTGCCCCTTCGTGCTGTGGCTCTGGTACACGTTCTCCCCCAGCGCGTCGCCCCACGAGCCGGGCAGATTCGCGCCCTTTTCGAAGAGCAGCACCGTCGCGGCCGGATCGGGGATCATGGCCTTGTTGCCCCCGGTGAAGATAGTCGTGACGCCGACCCGCCGCGAGCGCTGCGTGTACCGAGCGATCGCGTAGGCGCGCAACGTGTCCGCCTTGGCTCCGGGGGTCCCGATGACGGCCTCCGGCATCGGATTAGTGGGGCAGGTCATGATTCCGCTGACCTTCTTCTCCACGTAGTCGCCAATAGTTATGTCCCAGGTGATGATCCCGGCCGCCGGCTGGTCCTTCGGGGTCGGGGGCGCCATGGGGTTGGGATGGCTGACGCACCACGTGGGGAAGTACTGATAGCTGTCGTTGCAGTACAGCGAGAAGGCCATCCCCAAGTTTTTCAGGTGCGAGATGCACTCGACGCGACGCGCGTTATTCCGCGCGTTCGCGATCACCGGGAACAGAATCGCCGACAAGACGGCGATGATCGCAATCACCACCAGCATTTCCACCAGCGTAAAACCCGTCCGCAGACGGCGGGCTTGGTTCATCTCCACTCACCTCCGGGTGTGACGCACCCCTGCGGCCAAGCCGCCGGCCCCTCTCTTCGGCGCCGGCGACTAGATTCTCATCGTGATTATACCCGCTGCCCGGCGGCCCTAAGCAGCGGGCCGCGTCAGTAGGGCATTTGCGAGACGGATTTGCCGATCAGCACCAGCGCCACGGTAACCATACCGACCAACCCCATCCCGCAAGCATAGCCGGCCCACAGTACCGTCGCATACTGCTTCCACCGCCGCGCTCCCAGCCGCGGGATGAAGTAGTACTGGCTGATAAGCGCCCCCAGGAGCTGCGGGAAGACGAAGTGAGGCAGGATCCCGAAGCTCCGGATCAGACCGTAAATCAGCAGGATCGGCAGCCGGAAAGCGCGCAGCACACTGTACAGCGCCAGGGCTCCGGCCATGCCGCCCATGAAGTACTCCCATTTCCAGGCCTGAACGAAGGGGCTCTGTTCCGGGTTCAGGGTGGCCGTATACCAGATGCCGTTCTGCAGCGCCTGCAGGTGCCACATCTTCAGGGCGTACGGATACGCCGTGGAGGGAATCGGCCCCAGCTTCCAGATGAACTGCCAGAAGATCAGACTGGCGAAAATGGTGATTGGCCAGATGGTAATCTCGGCCTTGACCAGACTGATGATCTTGTTCCCGGTCAGCTCCAGCACCCGGAACTGCTGCGCCACGTCACCGTGATTGAAGTCCGGAATGGGGGCGAACCAGATGTCAATATTCTTGTAGCCGCTGAAGATAATCACAGCGTTCTTCAGCATCGGAATACCGATATATTGGCCGGTCAAACCGATCATGCGGGCGTTGACGTACGAGTTGATCGGGGTCACGATAAACCCGAAGCCCACGATCCACCAGATCGGGAAGTCCGGCACTAGCCAATGGCACAGGAAGACGTATCCCAGCGTGGTGCCCACGTAGATGGCGACGGCGATCCACAGCGGGAAATCGCCGCGGCCCGCCGGTGGCGCCCAGGTGGCCGTGCTCTCCTCCCCCGCCCGCCGCGCGCGCACGTTCGCGAAGTACTGCGTCAGCACCTCGTAGGCCCCCAGGATGGCGACCGCCATCGTGGCGCCGATGCCTACGCTCAGGTAGAAGTCGAGCTGGTTGGCGAACTGCGTCGAGATCGCGTCCATACCCGGCGTCCACTTGTTGAGGATGCCGGCCCGCTGCAGTTGGGGGTTGATGATGATGGTCGCCAGCGCCGCAATCGCGCTACCCACGACCGCCCAGAAGGGAATGACAAAGCCGCCGAGCACCGTACCCAGGTCGGTCATGAAGCCCATCGGCACCGCCGGCCAGATCGACTGGGTACTGCGGGTCAGGTCCACGAAGGGGATCGGGATAAGCTGCAGCGGCTGGGTCATGATCACGCTGGTGATGGTGGGGATGCCCACGTAGACCGCGCCGAACACCAACCCGATCATGGCGCCGATACTGAAGATGCGCCAGCGCCACGTCTCGTCCTTCCCGCCCGCCTCGGCCAGGGCCGTAGCCCCTTGGGCGGTGATGGCCGCGAAGGGATAGGGCAGCTTCTCGTAGTCGGAAGTCTCGCGGAACAGCAGGTAGCCGAAGGCGAACCAGTTGAGGCGGTTAAGAATGGTCTGCCCGACGATCAGCAGTCCGGGCAAGAGCCAGTCGCGGTCAAAGAAGGTGCGGTTGACGATAGCCGCGGAGTTCTCCCGGGGCACCAGCCAGGTCGGGATCTTGTCGGCGATTCCCAAGCCTTTGGCGGCCTGCGACCGGACGAAGTATTGCCACCAGATCGCCTGCGCAAAAGCGCCGCCGGAGAGGGCCATACCGCCGTACATGGCGGTGAGACCGGCCGCGATATAGTACAGGATGTAGATCTGCGCGCGATTGAGCCGCACGAAAGAGCGTCGCGCGATCTCTGAGAACAGGATGATGGTCACCCACTGGGCGGCGTCTCCCAGCGAAATCCCGGCCACCAACCCGAGGTAGATCGCGCCGGGCATCATTACGAAGCCCACGAACAGCGCTCCGGCCAGGGACCGCCCGTCGAAACCGTCCGTATAGGTTTCGGGCCGCTCCATCAGGCTTCGGTACAGTTCAATTTCGGCGTCTTTGTATGCCACAATCAACCTCCTGCTACACGGGCCGCTCGCGCGGCCTCCGGAGACCGGCACGCCGGTCTCCGGGCAAGGTCATATTCCGGTGAGGAGGCGGCGCGTCGCCGCGCCTCGCCTGCCTCGGCTAATCTAGGCCGTATCCTCGGACTGGGGCGGGCCGCTCTCGCCCTCCACCAGCCGCCCTTCCAGCAGGGCCACGGCGTTCTGTCCGTACTCGTCCTTCTGCGCGGCCGGGAAGGTGCGCCACAGCAGATACTGCTTGCGGATGATGTTCACGAAGTTGCGGGTGACCCGCATCCAGGACGCGTCGTCACCGCTGGCGCGAATGATCCGCGCCTCGATGGTGAAGATTTCCGGGTCCTCGGTGGGCACGGTCTCCACGTACAGCCGCTCGGAAACGCCCAGGTCGTACGGCGCCAGCCAGACCATCGAGCCCAGCCGGTAGCCGGGTCCGTTCGGGAAATCCTCCTGGCTCATGACGATCTCCGCCGTCGAGAATTGCCCCAGCGAGTAGTCCGTGTGCGCCAGGAGGAACTCGCGCAGGTACATGTTCACGCCCAGCGCCTGGTCGCCGGTAACCGTGAAGGGCAGGCTCATGTTCAGGTTGTCGCCGTCCGGCTCCGGCAGCGACCAGCGCCGCTCGATACCGGGCATCGCGATGTCCGAGGCCCGCCGCGCCGGGTAGACCACCGAGAGCAGCACGGTGGCCATAATGATCAAGGTCGTCGCTACCGCCGAGAGCGAGGAGTAGTTCAGGTTCAGGCTCGCGCTCAGGTGGAACATCGTCACGATCTTGGCCGCAGTCTGGCCGACCAGGTAGCCGGCGATGGCCCCCAGCACGGCGTAGACGCTGGCCTCGGCGATGAATAGCGCCGCGACGTGGTTGGGCGCGAGACCCAGCGAGCTGTAGATGTAGATCTCCTTGACGCGCTCGTAGACCGACCCCAGCATCGTGTTGAGTACGATGGCGGCCGCGATCAGAATGGGAATGATCAAGTCGCCCATCCCGGCCAGGCTGGTGGAGCTTACCGCGCTGCACAGGTAAGTCTTGCCGCCCACGCCCGCGTACAGGTTCAGCTCAATGCGGGTGATCAACTTGTTCAGCACCTCGTCGGCGCTCTTGTCGTCCGGCGTCGCAATGGCTACCGAGCGCAGCGTCGCGTTATGGTCCATGGCGAACTGGTAGGGAACCAGCACGATGCTGTCCGGCCCCAGATGAATGTACTCCTGGGCGTCACCGCCCTTGCCGGCGCTGCCTCGCGACTCCTCGAGCTGCTGCTGCGCCATCTGCTGCTGCATGACCAAAAAGTCGACCGGCGTCATGACTTCGCTGTCCATGTCCTGGGCGCTCTTGAAGCGCGACGAGGAGAGCACTCCGATCACGCGCATCTGGTTGCCGAAGACGCTGACGGTCGCGGTCCCGATATCCGACGGCGCCACAGACAGGGCCTTGGCGACGCCCTCCGGCAGGATGCAGACCCGTTCGTCATTGGGCTGGAACCAGCGGCTGCCCGGGATCAGATACTGTTGCGGCTTGGTGACCTCGGCCTCCGTCGGCGTCATCCCCAGCATCGCCGTGGCCATGTACTGCGCGGGCCCGCGGCTAATGCTGACGAAGGACTGCTTGCCGATCTCGGTCGAGAAGTACCAGGCGCGACCGGCCACCTTATACTCGTCGCTAAATTCGGTGACCATCTGCCGGTAGGCGACCTCACCCATCGGCAGCCAGGTCTTGTCCCGCATCAGCACGCCGTTATACGGCGCCAGCTTGGGGATCAGGATCTTGTTGGCCCGGACGCTGGACACCACGGAGGTGAAGGACATAACCGTGAAGGTCAGCAAAATCAGCGTCAGGCAGGTCAGGATCGTCCGGGTCTTGCGCCGGCGCATGTTGGAAACGCCCAGGCTGAAGGCCGCGGCCGAGGCGCTCATGCGGCCTACGTCGGCCTCATGAACCCCGGTCTGTTCATACTTGACCGCCTTCATTTGCTCCTCGAATTTGCTGACGATAATGCTAGTCACCAGCACGCCGAGGGCTAGAATGATGAAGGCCAGCAGAATTACAATGGAGGTACTAGTCAGCGCAAAAGCAGGATGCACGTAGTACAGCACCGCGAAGATGCCCAGGAAGATGCCGCCCGTGCCCAGCAGTTGCCACTTGAGGTCCGGGTGGCCGATCAGCAGCCGCTCCAGGAAGTAGCTGAACGGCAGGAGCAGCGCCATGTAGAAGATGATGCCCTTGATGACGTCGTTGGCCGTGGACCGCACGGCCGGGTAGGCCCGCGATTCCAGTGACCACGCCGCCCGCGAGGACGAGATGAACTGGTCATAGCGCCACTGCTTGAGGAACTCGGAGGCCTTCTCCAGTTCCGCTTTGGCCGCCCCGTGCGCCTCGTCTACCAGGTTGTTGGTGATCCCGTACTGCTTCAGCTTCTGGATGCGGCTCTCGTCGAGCGTCCACATGTCCCGCGCCACCAGGTACGGGCTCATGTACAGCGCCGGGGTCTCATCCGCCAGGTAGCCGTCCCCGTTGGGGTTGGCCGCGGTGCTGTTGAGCAGCAGGAAGCGCAGCCCCAGCAGGCTGGCGGCCATGGTCACGCGCAGCTTGGTGCCGGCGGTCGAAAAGACCATCCCCACCGGCTCGTAGTTGCTCTGCAGCTTCTTCGGCGGCAGCGGCAGGCAGTAGCCGTAGGTGTACGGCTCGGCCTCCAGGCCCGCGTCATATACATAGATCTGCGAGAGCAGATCGTAGAACCGCTGGTCCACCATGTCGTACAGCGTAGTCGCCTTCGCCTCGAACATCACGACTGTGGCCGGCTTCACCGGCTGGTCCATTTCCATCTCGATCGGGTAGGCGATCGCGCCGTTGACGCCCTGGTCCGGGGCCATCACGATGCCGCCGTCCTGCGGGCTCAGCAGGAAGCCGTCCACTTTGGTCTTGCCCGCCACCGCGCGTACGTTGGCGACGCCGGCGAGGTCAAAGCGGCCCTTCTCGTCCGCCGAATCCAGCAACTCGGTCCGCACGCCCATGGCGCTCTTCTCAACCTTGCGGATGGCCGCGATGCCGCCCACGATCGGGTCGTCCGGGAAGGTGCTGACCGCCGGGTCAAACTGCACAAGCCGGCCCTTGGCCTCCACGAAGTTGTCCTCCAGCTCAATCTTGAACAGGTCCTGCGGCTGAGTGACGGAGACCATATCGCCGAGCAAGCAGCCCATGAACCGGGCCTGCTCCACGACGTTGTCGATGTTCATCGCAGCGGGCAGGTCCATCGGCGTATCCACCAGGGGCCGCCCGTCGTTGATGGTGGCCAGGCCCACGGCGGGCACCCCGGCCAGCACGCAGATCTCGCTGCCCAGGGCCAGATGCCCGGACATGTACGCCTGCCAGTTCTTGCCCTGCAGGGCGTTGATGCCGTCGGCGAAGCGCTGCGCCGGATCGACCGACAGCGCCTGCCCGACCAGCGCGGCGTACTCCCGGGCCTTCTTGCCCAGGTCCGCGAACTTCCACTGCATGCCCTCGTTATAGTCGTAGAAATAGCCCTTGAAGAACATGCCGAAGGCCGGATTGTGGCTGGACAGGTCCACCGAGAACCACAGGTTGACGTCCTCGCTGGTGAAGTCCAGGGCGCCGGTCAGCGCGTAGACCTTGGCCTCGACGTCCTTGAGCGCCGCCTGCTTCGCGGCGTCGTCGCCCGCCGTCTGGCCCTGAGCGGCCTTGACGGTGGCCTCGGCTTGGTCGGCGGCCTGGCGAATCAGGGGCGCGCGCTTCTGGAACTCGTCCAGATACGCTTTGCGCTTGGCCACGTCCGCCGCGGGAAGCTGATACACCGACAGCACGCCCGCGTTGGGGTCGTGCGCCAGGCCCGAGCCGGACTTACTCTCCAGCCGGTCGGCCTTGCTCCGTGCGTCATTGATGCGGCCTAGCAGGCCGCTGACGCCTCGGAGCTGATCGTCAATGGTGCGGGTCTCAGTGGCCCCCGGCGGGAGCGCGCCCCACAGCCGGTCGGCGATGTCTTCGAGGCCCTTGCGTGACTCGTTGGCGATATTGAAGCAATACTTGACATACCCGTCGGCCCGCGCGCCGCGCGTGCGCTGCATCAGGTAGCGCTTCTCGCCGGCCAGCGCCTCAAAATGCCCGGAGGTGGCCAGGAAGACGACGGTGCGCTTAGGCGGCTGCGCCTGGAAGGTCTTGACCAGTTGCAGCAGCGTCGCGATCGAGGTGGCCGACTCCGCCCCCGGCGCGAGGCTAGGGACGATGGACATGGAGTCGTAGTAGGCCTGGATGACGATGCGCTGAGTCTTGAGGCGCGGATCGGTGCCGGGGATCACGCCGGAGATGTTCTTGGCCGTGACCTTCTGCCACTTCATGTCGCAGTTGACGGTCACATTGACCTGCGGCTGGCTGCGCAGCGTGCCCAGCAGATAGTCGGCCACTGCCCGGGGCACCCAGTAGCGGGGAATGTCCGCCGGGATGGACAGGAACTTCTGCTCGGCCTCGCCGCGAATCGTCCCCTCCGGCTCAATGAACAGCACGGCGCGGGCGCCCAGCATTGGCGCGTTGAGCCACTCCGACTGACAGTTGAAGTCCATCAGCACGATGCTGCCGGTCACGGGATGTCCGTTGAAGGCCGCCAGGCTGCCGTCGCCGCCATACAGCAGCGGACCGGTGAGGCCCTCGGGCGGCGTCTGCGGGGTGCGGACCAGATTGGGCCACAGCGGGTAGACGGTGAACTGCTTGCCGGCCACGCTCAGGGAGGCGGGCTGCTCATCGTTGCCCGGCCGGGGCGACAGGACCGGGAACTCGTCCACGGCCACGTCCTGCAGGCCGGCCGCGCGGAACTTGGCTTCCACGAGTTGGGCGGTCTTCTCGCAGCCCGGATAGCCGGTCACCCGGCTGCCGAAAGCGGCCAGTTCCTGGATGGTCTGGGTAATTTCCGGAGCAGAGATCTGCGCGGCGACCTTCGCGTAGTCCGTCTCGGAGGAGAGCGCCACCTCCATTTCCTCCTGGGCCATAGTGGTGAGGTCAGTCACCATCAGACCCAGCAGGACAACTACCGCGAATAGGGCCGGCTTCATCATGCGTGATTTCATCAGACCGAAGTCACCGCCTCGATAACTCTTTCAACTGGGTGGCGCCGCCTCGCCCCAACGCTGCGTCCGGGGAGACGGAGTTGCCGTGCCGTCGCGACCTCCGGCCGCGACCGCTCGCCGGCGCGGGACCGCCTAATGCTCCTGGCCGCCCATGATACCAACGGCAAGTTCGATATCCTCGCGCCGTTCGATTCGCTCGATGGCCCCGTCGCGGATGTGCACGACGCGGTCGGAAACGTCAATCATCTTCAGATCGTGGGTAGCGGAGATAATCGTAACGCCGCTCTCAACGTTCAGCTCCTTGAGCAGGTCAATGATCTCCTTACCGGTCAGCAGGTCCAGGTTGCCGGTCGGCTCGTCGGCGAGGATGATCGCCGGGCTGTTGGCCAGCGACCGCGCCACGGCCACGCGCTGCTGCTGTCCGCCCGATAGCTCATTGGGCTTGTGGTGCAGGCGGCCGCCGAGGCCTACCAGTTCCAGCAGCATCCGCCCGCGCTCCAGCATCTCATCGCTGCTCGCGCCGGCGAAGATCATCGGCAGGGTGACGTTCTCCAGCGCCGTCATTACCGGGATCAGATTGAAGGTCTGGAAAATGTAGCCGATGGTGCGGCAGCGCTGCCAGGCCAACTCCTGCGCGCTAAGCTGCGCCATGTCCGTCTCGTTGATGTAGCACGAGCCGGAGGTCGGCTTGTCCAGGCCGCCCACCAGGTTGAACAGGGTGGACTTGCCGGAGCCGGAGGGGCCCATGATGGACAGATACTCCCCACGGCGGATGTCCAGGTCCACGCCTTTGAGCGCCGGGACCTCCACATCCCCCATCTTGTAGATTCGCGTCAGGCCGCGGGTCCGCACGATATACTCGTGAGTGGTCACCGAGTCATCGCGCACCAGGTCAGCGGCGCGCTTGCGCAGGTTGCGCGAGGCCGCCTCCAGCACCCCGGTCATATCCGCGTGACACTCCGGGCAGACCGTGACCAGCCCCGTCGTCTCGACTTCGTGACCACATTCCGCACACACGTATTTGGCCATTGCCTTCGCTCCTTGTTGGTCCCGCCCTGCCCGCACGAGCCGGGCAACTCCGGCCGACCCTAGATCTCCGACCGCAGAGCGGCCGCCGGCGGCATCTGCGCCGCCCGTATCGCGGGCGGAATCGCCGCCATCAGACTCAGGACGGCGCCGATCACCACGGACGCCACCATGTAGCCCGAAAGCTGCGCCCAGTTGACCTGGCCGACCACGCCGAAACCGTACTTTATCCCGTAAAACAGAATCACAAACAGCGAGCCGACAATCAGGCCCGCCACGGACCCCAGCACGCCGACCACGGCGGCCTCAATCAAAAAGAGCCGCACAATGAATGAATCGAGGGCTCCTAAACACTTCATCGTCCCAATTTCCTGGAACCGCTCCGTGACCGACATCAGCATGGAGTTGGTGATCCCGATGCCGCAAACCAGCAGCGACATGATGACCAGCCAGAGCTGGCGCGCGGCCTTTTCCTTGGCCGTTGCGGCCAACTGCTCGGCGGTCTGCTTTTGGCTAGCCTCGGTAGTCGCGGAGCCGGCGGTGCCGCGCACCGTCTCGGCGGCTTGCGCCACCGACTGCTCCTGCTGGACGCGAGCCTTCTCGACTCCCTCGCTAAAGATGTGGTCCGACCACACGTAGCTCAGGAAGGCCACGCCGAGGATGATGCCGGTGGCGGTGATGCCGGCCCGCCCCAGTCGCAGCAACACGCTCTTGGTGCTGATGCGGAAAGCGTCGCTCCAGGGCAGCATGATCTGCCGCTGCACGACCAGCGATTTCTCGCCGCCGCCGCCGCCCAATTCCGCCAGTTTCTTCACGTCCATAGTGCGTTCACCACCAACCGGGTATGCCCCTGTGGGCCTACCCGGCTCATCATTCTGCCGGGAGAGGGTCCTCCCGACCGAGCGTACCCGTTACATTCCCTGCTCTGGACGACATTACCTTCCCCCTCCAGAGATTTCCTGAGGGGGAGCAATTGACCGCCGGCCCTGGCTTCGGCGCAGGGTGGTCAGGAGCCGTTGCCGTACTGTAGGGCGGGGCTTGCCGCGGGCCCTGAGCCCGTCGAAGGGTGCCGCCGGGGAGGGGGCCGCCGTTTGCCGTTACTCCCCCTCTCCCAAGGTCCGCCGCGGGAGAGGGGGCCGGGGGGTGAGGTTGAACTGGTGTCCAGCCACCCCCTTCCGTCCCTTGGGCCCGCCTTTGCCGTTAGCCGTTTCCCCCCTCCCCTATCTAGGGGAGGGCGGCGCGCAGCGCCGGGGAGGGGTCCGCCGTTTGACAGCGCCCCGCCCGCCCCTTACGATGTTGGCACCCGTGCCCCCGGGGCCCGTGGTTTCCTTGAGGAGAGTGCTGCGCCATGTACAAACTAAGCCCCGCGCTCGTGCACGTCTATACCGGCTCCGGCAAGGGCAAAACCAGCGCCGCTCTGGGCGTGACCTGGCGCGCCCTAGGGGCCGGGCTGCGCGTATACTTCCTGCAGTTCCTCAAGGGCGGCACCCCGGCCGCCGAGGAGCTGCTGGCCGACTGCTTCCCCGGACACCTGACCTTCCACAACCTGAACCACCCCTGCACTCCGGACCTCTTCGCCGGCCGGCCCACTGCCCAAGACTGCCGACTGGCCCAGGAGGCCTGGACGGTAGCTCGCGGAGTGCTGGCGGACCCGCAGTACGATCTGGTCGTGCTGGACGAGATCAACAACACGTTGCACCTGGGGTTGGTGGAGTTGGCTGAGGTCCTCCAGGCCCTGCGCGAGCGCCCCCCGACGCAGGAGGTCATCTGTACGGGCCGCGGAGCGCCGGAGGGCTTGGTGGACTTCGCGGACTTGGTCACGGAGCTACGCGAGGTCAAGCACCCCTATCGCAACGGCGTCCCCGCCCGCCGCGGAGTGGATTTCTAGCCGCGCCAGTCGTCCCCCCCTCTTCCGGAGGGGCCGCACGAGCAAAGCGAGGCCGGCCCTGCCGTTGCCTTGGCCGTTCGTAGGGCGGGGATTACGCCTGCGAAGCTCGCTCCGCGAGCTTCCCGCCCTGAGCCTATCGAAGGGTCTCCCGCCGGCCGTTAGCCGTTGCCTTTGCCTTGCCGTCAGCCCCTCCCGCTCCGGGAGGGGTGCCCAAGGCGAAGCCGAGGGCGGGGTGGGCCACCCGTCAGCGAGCGGGCGCGTTGCTCGGCTCCGCTCCGCAGAACGCGCCCCTACGCAGAAACGGCCCGGCCGTTGCCCGTTTGCCGTAGCCGTCAAGCCCCTCCCTTTAGGGAGGGGTGCCCGGAGGGCGGGGTAGGGCCGTCTGCCGTTCCCCCTTCCGCCTCCCCCCAAAAAAAGAGGCCCCGACCGAAGTCGGGGCCTCTTTTGTGTTGCTTGGGTACTGCAGTCGGCTCTTGCTTAGAAGCCTACGGAGACGCCCATCATCACGAGCTGAGCATCCTCGAGTACGCTACCAGCAAGGTCCTTCGTGCGGTCCTCAACCAGCTGCTGGGCATAGGTGAAGTTAACATCTACGCCGTTGGCAACGGGCTTCTTCACGCGGATGGCCCACAACTTGTCGAACGGAGCGCGAGTCTCGTTACCAGCGGCGAAGACCCGATCCCCTACGTTGTTGACGCCCCACATGGTGTTAGCCCAGTTGTCGCTCCGGCCATGCAACGAATAGTACATTGCATTCCAGTCGGCAGCGACGAACTTGAAGTTGAGCTGTCCGCCGATGACCTGCGTGTTCGGCATGACGAGCGGGTTGCGGAGCCAGCGCTCCCACGGAACCCACGTCGTGCCGTCTTCGTTCCCGTAGTTCTCGAAGTACGGGTTGACGGTGGAGTAGAAGGGGTTGTACTCGGCGTCAGCCTGCGAGTAGTAACCCTTGAGGGCCCAAGCGCGGCCCTTCCAGATATCGACCGTGGCCATCAGGGCCTCCGGGTCGTTGTGGGTGACATACTTGTCGCCCGCGAGGTCGCGAAGCTGCTGAGCGTATTCTGCCTGCAGCTCGCGGCCGCCCCAGAAACGTACCCAACCGTCGGCGCTCCAGCCGCGCTCCCCGCCCACACCGTTGAGCAGGTAGTTGCCCGCGACAGCCCAGTTCGGCTGCTTGTAGGACAAGCGGGTGCTGGCATAGTAGTCGCCCATGGTCTTCCACGGGGTGCTGAACGTGTAGTCGGCGCCGCCCACGAAGGCATCCAGGCCGATTCCGGTCGAGAACATGTTGTTCCAACCGAAGCGGATCCCCTGCTGCGACTGCCGGGCGTTGTTGACGAGCAGGCCCATGCCATAGGACTGGAACTGGCGGCCCAGCACCATGTGGGTGCGGGGGAAGACATGCCAGGTGAAGTCCAGGTTGGCCTCATCAAGCCACAGCTGCTCGGCCTGATGGGTGATGGAGCTGCTGGTGCCGAGGTCGGTGAAGCCGTCCAGGGCCACGATGTTGCGCCCGGCGAAGCTGCCGCGGCGGGTGAACGTCGAGACGAACGGGGCTTCGGTGTCGCGGACCTTGAGCACTACGCGACCGGTCAGGTCGTCAGTGATCTTGCCCTCGATGCCGAGCTTGGCGGTCATGTTGTCGAACTCGTTCTGCCCGACCTTGAAGCCCTTGGCCGAGCTGAGCAGGCTCTGCTGGCCGCCCACCAGGCGGCTCCCGGTGAACTGCTGGGCCAGGCCTACGCGATAGTCTACCCAACCGGTGACGCGGGGGCCCTGGCGGGCCTCGAGGGCGGCAACGCGGTCGGTGAGGCTATACACGTCGTCGGTCAGGTAGTCGAGGTTGTCCTTGACGTCCTTCAGCTCATTCTTGAACTCGTCGCAGAGCTTCTGGCAGACAGCCTTGACTTCGTCGGGATTGACGACACCAGCCGGACCCTGCGGGCCAGTGGCGCCCGCGGGACCCTGCGCGCCAGCCGGGCCGGCGGCGCCGGCGGGACCAGCAGTACCAGTGACGCCAGCGGCGCCAGCGGGGCCCTGCGCGCCAGCGGGGCCGCGCATGTTCGGGTTCTTCTGCAGGGCGTCCAGCATGCGGCTAATGGCCATAGCGAACTCGTAGCGAGTCATGGCCCGGTTGCCACGGAACGTACCATCGGGGTACCCGATGATAATGCCCTGGTCGACGAGCTTCTGTACGGCATCATAGGCCCAGTGATCAAACGGCACAGTTTCGGCCGGATTGTACTGAGCCAGCGCGGGCAGGGCGATAGCGCCCAGCGCCACGATCAGGCATACGACTAGGAATTTCTTGCTCATTTGGGTTATTAACCCTCCTTTTGGATGGTCGTCGAGGAGACGCGAGGTTGGCTCACAACTCGGCTTGCCCAAGCGTCCCTCCGGAGCGAACAGACCAGCATTGGAGGGCTCAAGAGTGTCCATGTTTCCTCTCATGCCCTGGCTGCGAACGGTCTGCGCTACTCCGCCCTCGTCCATTGACCTCTGATACCCTGGCCTGGAGGTCCCTCCCTTCTTGGGCCTGGTGTTTGGATATCAGCATGGACAAGCGCTCGACATACGGGGCATAAGCCCCGCTTACGGCGGGTTAACGATACTATTTTAGCCGCCGCAAGTCAAGGTAGTTCGACACCTGAGCTTCCGAAAGGTTCGCCTTCTCCAGCCTTTTCTCCGGGAATTTCCCCGGCCCCTTGAGGACCGTGCTTCCTCCCTAGCGACCCCCGCACTAGCAGCAGTTTCCAAACTGTCGCTGCTGTTTGTAGGGGTGGGCTTTGCGGTCCGCCGCCATGTCCACCCAGCGTTGCCTTCCTCTCCCTCTCCCAAAGTGGGAGAGGGGGCCGGGGGTGAGGAAGCGCCGTTGCCGTTGTAGGGGCGGCTTTTGCCCGTCTCGGGCAATTGCCGCCCGTTTGCTGACTGAAATCAAACCGGCGCGGAAGGATCTACCCCTGCCGAACGGGCGGCAATTCGGCGCTGACGCCGAAAAGCCGCCCCTACGGTGAAAGGGCCGTCGCCGTTCCCGGAGGGGCCGCACGAGCGCAGCGAGGCCGGCCCTGCCGTTAGCCGTTGCCCCTCCCGCTCCGGGAGGGGTGCCCGGAGGGCGGGGTGGGCCGCCGTAAGTTTATTCTCCTCACCACCGGAACCTTTCTTATCTACTATTGTTGGTAGTAGGCAGAGCACCGAACTTTCCCAGACTCCGCGAGGTGAGAAAGATGAGAGCAACCCTTTATTCCTTACTAACCCTGTCCGTCCTGGCCACCGTACTGGCGGGCTGCGGCGGCTCCAGCAGCACCCCCGCCCTGCCTGCCGAACCGGCCCGCAGCGCCCAGGTAATCACCAAGAGTCCGGGACTGGACAGTCTCGCCGCCGCCCTAACCGCGGCGGGCAAGCCCCTACCCGACTTCCTGCAGAGCGGCACGGTAACCACCGCCCCGCCTCCCGGCTCCGTGAGCACGCAGTCCTACATGACCGTGCTGACCCTCAACCGCTGGCTGTACAACCAGAGCGTGACCCGCGGCCGCACCCAGTGGTATGAGGTCAGCCTGACCAGCCTCAACAACCTGACGGACGCCTACGCCCTGGTCCGCTCCGGCGACGCCGACCTCTACGTCTTCTCGCCGATCCGCCCCAACGACCCCAACAGCTCCCTGCAACTGGTCGGCTACAGCGTGGGCACGGGCAACGAGCAGGTCGGCTCCTGGGTAGCCTCCGCCTGGGGCGGCACCGGCCGCTACATCATCGGAGTCAACGGCTTCCAGGCCAGCACCTTCGACCTCAAAGTCTGGTAGCCGCGTCGATATGCGCACAGACAGCGAGAGAGCCGAGCTAGTTAGCTCGGCTCTCTTCGTGTCAGCCGGTTTGCGGGTGAGCCGGCCGTCTCCCGTAGGGGCGCGTTTTGGCCCGTCCGCGGGACAACACACGCCCCTACGCGGAAGAGTCCCCGCCGTTGTCTTTGCCGTTCCCCCCTCTCCCCAGTCTGCGCGGGGAGAGGGGCCGGGGGTGAGGCCAGGCTGCCGCTGGGCGTGTCTCTTCGCCGTTCGTCATTGCCGTTCCCCCCCTCTCCCAAGCCGCAGGCGCGGGAGAGTGGGCCGGGGGCCTGTCCGCCGTAGCTTCAGCGAAGGCGGATGAGGTAAGACTGGCGTCCGGCCTCCCCCTTCCGCCCCTACGCGGAGACCTCCCCGCCGTTCGCCTCTGCCGTTACTCCCCTCTCCTGCCAGGAGAGGGGCCGGGGGTGAGGCCGGGCTACCGCTGGGCCCGTCTTCCCCAGGTCCCGCGCGGGGAGAGGGGGCCGGGGGCCTGTCCGCCGTAGCTTCAGCGAAGGCGGATGAGGCTAGTACGCCTCGCAATACGGCTCGTAGTACGCCTGCGCATGCTGACACGCCGGACACACCTTGGGCGGCGTGGCGCCCTCCATCACCATGCCGCAGTTGCGGCAGTGCCACTTGATCGGCGCGGGGCGCGAGAAGACCTCGCCCGCCGCCACGCGACCGGCCAGTACGTTATAGCGATGCTCGTGGAAGGCCTCTACCTTAGCGATCTGGTCGAAGGACACGAACACCGCGCCGAAGCCCTCCTCCTTGGCGGTCGCGGCGAAGCCGGGATACAGCGTGCCCCACTCCAGCAGCTCGCCCGCGGCCGCGGCCTGCAGGTTCTCCAGAGTCCCGGCGATCACGCCGCCCGGGTAGGTAGCGGTGATCTCCACGTCGCCGCCCTCGAGGTGCTTGAAGAAGACCTGCGCGTGCTCCTTCTCATTGTCCGCGGTCTCGGCAAAGATCGCGGAGATCTGCTCATACCCCTCCTTCCGCGCCACGCTGGAGAAGTAGGTGTAGCGGTTGCGGGCCTGCGACTCGCCGGCAAAGGCGGCCAGCAGGTTCTTCTCGGTCTGTGAGCCTTTCAGACTGGACATGGATGACTTCCTCCCTAGGATGTTCCGTTGTTTCCCGTAGGGGCGGCTTTCGCAGCTTCCGAGCTGCGCTTGCCGCCCGCTGGCTAAACGCGCCTCTACTCGGCCGGCTCGGCGGGCGGTTCAGCTTCCGGCGCGGCGGCCGCGGCCTCGGCTTCGGCCTGCATCTCCGCGAGCTTGGCCTCGTCCACCCAGATGCGGCCGTGGCCACTGCAGAACGAGCAGCGCGCCGCGGACGGCTGGCCCTTGCGCCCCTGACCGGCGGCCATCTTGCAGACCTCACAACTCCGACCGTGGTCCACCTTACAGATCTTGGCTCCGTGGCAGTGCATGCATTCGACTAGCTTATCGGCCATGATGCTTGGCTCCTTTCAGAAGACGGAGGCCGCTGGACGCCGAGGCGCGCCGCTCCCGTCTGGGCTGCGATTATCCCCCTCGCGGGGGCCTTCTCCCGTCTACGGCTTGGCGAACACTTCCGCCAGAAAGTCCCGCATCGCCTGCCCGGAGCGCCGGGCGGCGATCTCGTTATAGGCGACCGGCGAGCCGGCGGCCGGCACGTTGGCGGGGTTGGTGAAGCCGTGTACCGCCCCGCCGTAGTAGATCATTTCCCAGTCCACCTTGCCCTGCCGCAAGGCCTCCTGCAGCGCGGTAATCGTCTCCGGCTTGATCGTCGGATCATCCGCCCCGTGCAGAATCAGCAGGTGCGCCTTGATTCGCGCCAGGTCCGCCGCCTCCGGCACGGTCAGCCCCCCGTGGAAGGTCACCACGCCCCCCAGCACCGCCCCGCTGTAAGCCAACTCCAGCGCGCAGGTGCCGCCGAAACAGAAGCCGATCGCCGCAACGCGCTGCCGGTCCACCCGCGGGTTCTTCACCAGTTCAGCCAGCGCCGCCGCCGCCCGCTCCCGCATCAACTGGCGCCCGCCGGTGTCCCAGGCGCCCCGGAACTGCCCGGCCAGCTTCCCGGCCTCAGCGGGATCAGTGGCCACCAGACCGTCGCCATACATGTCCGCTACCAGGGCTACATAGCCCAGTTCCGCGAGCTGTCGCGCCCGCTCGCGCGGGAAGTCGTTGACCCCCCACCACTCCGGGAAGACCAGTACTCCCGGCCGGGGTCCGGCCCCCGCGTCGTCATCGGCGAGGTAGCCCTGGCACACCGTGTCGCCCGCCTGATAGGTCACCGTCTCCGTCTTGATCGCCGCCTGGGTCGCCATGCTTAGCCCCAGCAGCAACAGCACCACGACTGCCGTTTGCATCCGGGCTCGCCTCCTTATATATAGGAGGGACCCCTCGGCTAGGGCTGCCGCCACCAGGCCTCGGCCAACTCCGGCGCCGCCGCCTGGCTGTCGCCCAGCGTCGGCCAGGCGCGCAACCCGGGGGTCACCCTCCAGCGCGCCCCCTCGAGCGCGGTCGGCGAGAAGTCAGCGCCGGCCAGGGGCGTCACTGGCTCTGACGTTCCCCGCAGCCCTCCTAGTTCGACGCTCACGCCCTTGAGGCCCGCCAGCAGTTGCGCCAGCGCCCGGCCCGCGTCGCTAGCGGGGCGCTCCCCCTGGAAGCTGTCCAGGCAGGCGCGCAGCGTCCGCACCGCCGGCGCGGCCTGCCCCGGCGCGTACTCAATCCGGCCTACGACCGCCTGCCAGCGGAAGGCCCCCGCGCTCAGCGGCAGCGACCCGGTGGCGCAGAGGTACAGCCGCTCCCGCGCCTTGCCCTCCCGGACTCCGCTCACCCAGACCAGCGCCCCCTCGGCCTGCGTGTCCCCCTCCGGCAGCAGCTTGGCCACCGCGGCGCTGGGCTGCACGCTGACCACCTTGGCCTCGTGCAGCGTCTCGTCCGGCTGGGCCAGCAGGTACTCCACGTACTTCTCCGGGGTCCGCCGCTTGAGCACGGTCAGGTACGGCTCGCTGGAATCCTCCCGGTACGGAGTCCCCTCCGCCTGCCCCAGAGACACCAGTATCGGCGACAAATCTCGGAAAAACGGCGTGCTCGGCTGCTGCCAGGAGACCTCATAGTCCGCCGAGCGCAGCCGCAGGGCGATAGTCGGCTGGCCCGCAAAAGTAGTGACCGCCCCCCCGGCCTCCCAGCCCGCGGGCAGGCCCAGGGAAAGCTGCTTGTTGTTGTCCGTCCAGCGGGGCGCCTCCTCGGGGGCCACCGTCGCCGGCTCCCAACCAGGCGCCGCGGCCCGGCTGAGCTGCCCCGCCAGGCGCGGCGCCTGCTCTGCCCACTGCGCCGCCGGGGCGTAAAGGCCGGTCACCAGCGCCGTATCGCCCTGCCGCCAGACATACAGTACCGCCCGCACCGGCGCGGTCGCGCTCCCGGGCGTCGTCCGCCGGAAGATCGGCCCCGACACCCGCGCCGCCAGCACCTCTCCGGCCCCCAGGGGCCGAGTCGCCAGTATCTCCAGCGTCGTCCCCGTCGCGGCGGACCACAACGCCGGCAGCTTGGCCAGATCCACCTCGCCCGTCACCCGCACCGGCCACAGGAAGTACCCGCTCGGCTGCTGCGGGTCCCGCGCCTCCACCAGACCATCCTGGTTGCGGACCTCCCAGCCCGGCAGGGTCCGCAGCGTGAAGCCGTCCACCAGCGAGAGCCCCTCGGCGGTCGACGCGGGGACAGTCGCCGGCGGGAGGGCCACCGGCGGTGTCACCGCGAAGCTCTCGGCCCCGGTAGGCGTGGGCGTCAGAGACAGACTGGTGCAGATCGCTTCCAGCCGTTGCCGCGCCGCCGCCTCAAAACCGGGCAGCCCCCGCACCGCCACGGCCACCCGCGTCTTCTCGTGAGTATAGGTAACAAAAGCCAGCAGCGGCTTAGCCTGGGTAGACACGTCCACATGCATCCAGCAGCCGGGCTGCCCGTCCGCGTCGCTGGCGGTCAGGTCGGCCAAGCGCACCGCCGCCTCGCTTAAGCCCAGGCTGTCGCGATACTCGACCGCCGCTTCCTCCGGGGTGGCCGCCGTCTCGCCCGACCAGACCTTGACCGTGACCTCGGTCCCCTGCGGCGAGAAGAGCCGCGCCTGATCGGAATGCCGCGGCGCGTCCAGCAGCCACCCCCCGGGAATCCGCAAACTAACGCCCCCCGCCGGCAGCCACACCGATTGCCAATCCGCCCCCGGCACCGCCCCGGTAAGCTGGGCGGAGACCGGTCCCGCCGCCAGAAGCACACTGACCGCTAGCGCTGCGGCTATCCTCTTCATAGTGTCTACCTAATTCCCGTTTCCCCGCGGAACTCCTGCCCCAGCGGGTCCCCCGCCGGGAGGATTGCCGCCTCCCCAGGGCGAACCAGTTCCCAATCGTGGTCGTTTCCGGCCGCACCGCCACTATCTGAGGAGGAATCCCTATGTCCTTTGACGTCGTAACCTTCGGCGAAGCCATGGTCCGCCTGACTCCGCCGCTTTTCCAGCGTATCGAGCAGGCCAGCGAGCTGTGGATGCACGTCGGCGGCGGCGAGTTCAACGTCGCCATCGGCGCTTCCCGCCTGGGCCTGACCTCGGCCTGGGTCTCCGCCCTGCCCGTCAACCCCCTGGGCCGTCTGGTCCGCAACAAGGCCCGCGAGCACGGGGTCAACACCGATTACGTCGCCTGGCACGAGAAGGAGCGCTGCGGCCTGTACTTCCTGGAGATGGGCACCGCCCCGCGCCCCAACGCCGTCCTCTACGACCGCGCCAACGCGGCGGTCTCCAACCTCCAGCCCGGCGAGCTAGACTGGGACGGCGTCTTCGCGGGCGCGAAGGCCTTCCACGTCTCCGGCATCACCCCCGCCCTCTCGGCAAGCTGCTGCGAGGTCACCATGGAGGCTCTGCAGAAGGCCAAGCAGCACGGACTGTTCGTGTCCTACGACCTCAACTACCGCAAGAACCTCTGGTCCACCGCCGAGGCCGCCGCCGCCCAGGAGCCGATGATGGACTACGTGGACCTGCTGATCACCACCGAGGACGACGCGAACGAGGTCTTCGGCCACCAGGGCGCCCCGGCCTCGGTCTGCCGGGAACTCAAGGAGCGCTTCGGCTTCACCGCCGCGGCCATGACCCTGCGCCGCATCGACACCGTCCTGCGCCACGGCTGGACCTCGATTATCTACGCCGACAAGCTCTATGAGGACGTCACCTACGAGCTAGAGAACGTGGACCGCGTAGGCGGCGGCGACAGCTTCTCGGCCGGCTGCCTCTACGGCTGGCTGACCACGCAAGACTGGCAGCAAGCAGTAGCCTGGGGCGACGCCTTCAGCGCCCTCAAGCACACCAACCTGGGCGACGTAAACTTCGCCACCCGCGAAGAAACCGAGCGTCTCATGAAGTCCTACGGCGACAAGCTCCGCTTCAAGATTCAGAGGTAGATAGACGCGGCCGTTTCCGCGTAGGGGCGGAAGTTGCCCGGTCCGCCGGGCAATCTCCGCCCGCGCCCGCCACTAACACTCTCTTCTTCACAACCTTGACATGGACCGCACCCCTACCGACAATCCGGTCGTTCGCCTGCCGCAACGACATGACTGCCGCCCGCGGCTTGATTCGTACGTCTACGGGCCGTCTGGCTATGTCACGCACGTTGCCATCGGTTCTCACCGAAAACGCCCGGTGCTGACTACCAATCCCCAGGTCGCTGGCCTGATCTGCGCGTGCCTGGAGGCTGCGGCCTTCGCCCAGGGTGGGCGGCTCTATTGCTACTGTCTGATGCCCGATCATCTGCACTTTCTGGTCGCCATTGACCCGGGCGGGAGCAACGTCGCCACGATCGTTCGCTCTTTTGGCATCCGGGTGACGATGCGGACCAAGCACCTCTGCGCTCCGCCGCTTTTCCAACGCAGCTTCTACGATTCCGTAGTCCGGGAGGACGACGATCTACCGGAGCGCTGCACATACGTGGTGAATAATCCGGTGCGCCAGGAGCTGGTGGCGGATTGGCGCGACTATCCTTACACGTGGCTCTCTCCAGAGTTGGGAAGCTAACGCTGTTGCCCTTGTAGGGAGACGACCGCTTCATGCGCGAACCCCCTGCCGTTGCCCTTGTAGGGGCGGAAGTTGCCCGGTCCGCCGGGTAATCTCCGCCCGCGCCCGCCACCAACCGCCTCTTCCTCACCCCCTGACGCCCAACGCGACATCGCCTCGTCGAATCAGCGAACCACCCCCAACCTAGCGACCGCCGCGGGCGGAGATTCGGCGCCGACGCCGAACTTCCGCCCCTACGGGAGACGACCGCTTCATGCGCGAACCCCTGCCGTTGCCCTTGTAGGGGCGGAAGTTTTCGCGTCCTAGCGAAAATCTCCGCCCGCGCCCGCCACCAACCGCCTCTTCCTCACCACCTGACGCCCAACGCGACACCGCCTCGTCGAATCAGCGAACCACCCCCAACCCTAGCGACCGCCACCGTTCTGCTGCTAGTGTTCTGGCACGGACTGGGAATGTACCTCGCGCACCTGCATGCCGGATAGGACGCCCCCTCCCGCCGAACCTCTCCCGGCGCCCCGGCGTCGTTCCTCCTCAGACGTCGCACCCTTGCCGCCCCTGGGAGGAACCCCGTATGCGCCCGAAGGCCCGTTGGTATCGAGGAGCCCTCACTGCCGCCGGAGCCCTGATCGCCACCAGCGCCTGGGCGCAAGGCCCTCCCGGGCCGCCCCGCCGGTCCTTCTGGCTGGACCCTGTCCACCTCCTCGGCCTCTCCGCGCCCCTGGTCATGGCCGTGGCCCTGGTCATCGGCCTGACCATCTTCTTCGGCCTACGCCGTCATGGCCTGGCCTATGACTCGCCGGCCCGCCAGGGTCGCCGCCGCTGGCATATCGCCTTCGGCCTGACCGGGGGTAGCCTCGCGATCGCCCACGCCCTCGGCCGCTACCACCAGTTTGGCGACAAAATTGACTTCACCCAGGCGGCGCCCAACCTGGCCCTGGCCTCGGTGCTGCTGCTAGCTATCGCCGGCATCTTGCGCGCCTCCCTGCCCTCTCGCCACGCCACCGCCCTGAGCGTCTTGGCCTGGTGCCACCGGCTGGGGGTGGTGGGCATGCTGGGTTTCGCCGCCTGGCACGCGACCGGCGCGGTCCTCTTTCACCTCGCGCGGATGGCGAAGGCCGCCGCGACGCCCCCTCGCGGCTAGTTTTTTTGGGTATTTTTTCTCCCCGAGAAGGAATCCCCCCGGACAGGGGGAATACCACCTGCGGCGCGGGTTACTACTCGCGCTTGACAACAGGTTTTGCACTCGGGGCATTGGCGCGCGCGAGCGCGTCGGGGCAATCTTCGCAGCTGGACAGAGGCGGACTCGGCTTTCTTTTCTGCTTGGGGGCAGACTAGAGCGTACCGGTCGGGTCAGCGTCGGTCCTCACCACACTACTACCTCTCCCCTATCACACCAACGGTCTTGCCGTCCCTATCGGTCGTCCGCCAAGCGCGGCCACTCGGGCGAGATTCGCTAGGTCCCGCCAGTGGGCGCGGCTTGGCGCGTCCGCCTACGACCGACTGTGGATAACTACGTGGATTCCGCGTGAATAAGCGGTATACGCGTGGTTCGTCACCTGTGGAAAACCACACTTGGCTGTGGATAACTCGCCGTACCACCAGCATTTCAGGAGGATCAGTATCGCTATGGCCACTCCTCGTATCGGCATCGTCGGCATCGGCACTTTCGGCATCAATCACCTGCGCTGTTTCCGGCAGATGGGCTACACGGGCGACGCGGAATTGGTCGCCGCTTGCGATATGAACGCGGACCTGCTCGCCCTGCGCCAGCAGGAATTCAGCTTCACCCCTTACACCGACTATCACGAGATGCTGGAGAAGGAGAACCTGGACGGAATCACCGTGGTCACGCCCGACCCCTTCCACCGCGAGGTAGTCCTCGCCGCCGCCGCCGCCGGCGTCCACGTGATGAGCGAAAAGCCCCTCGACGTAACCGTAGAGGGCTGCCAAGAGATGACCGAGGCCTGCGCGCAGGCCGGCATCCTGCTGCAGGTGGACTTCCACAAGCGCTATGACGAGTACCATCTGGCTATGCGCGACAAGATCGCCGCCGGCGACCTCGGCCAAATCGAGTACGGCTACGCGCACATGGAGGACCGCATCGAGGTCCCCCGCGACTGGTTCCCCGGCTGGGCGGGCAAGTCGTCCCCGGCCTGGTTCCTGGGCATCCACTTCTACGATCTGGCCCGCTTCCTGCTGGGAGCCAACGGGGTCTCCGTCTGGGCTACCGGCAATCGTGGCCGCCTGCGGAGCCTCGGCGTGGACGCCTGGGATTCCGTCTGCGCCAAGGTCCTCTTCGACAACGGCGCCACGGTCAGCTTCGACACCTCCTGGATTCTCCCGGACGGTTTCGAGGCCATCGTCAACCAGGGCATCCGCCTGGTCGGCGCCAAGGGCATGCTCGAATGCGACAGCCAGGACCGCGGCACGATGACCTGCTGCGCCGACGATCAGCCCATGATGCAGACCCACAACAAGAGCTTCCTGCGCCAGGTGACGGACAAGTACGGGCGCGAGCTCTGGGAGGGCTACGGCATGACCAGCATCGCCGACTTCGCCCTCAACGTAAAGCTGCTCCTGGAGGGCCGCACGCTAGCCGACCTCGGCGCGTACCCCAGCGGCGAAGACGGCATAGAGGCCACCAAAATAGCCGCCGGCGTACATAAGAGCCTGGAATCCGGCGGAATCGTACAGCTGTAGGGCGTTGTCCGCCGCCCGTCGGTGGCACCGGCGTCTCGCCGGTGCATGCCGTTAGCATCTTGGCCGTTGCCGTTGCCGTTGCCGTTGTAGGGGCGCGTTTGGCGGCGTCTGCGCCGACACACACGCCCGCTCGCTGCCTGACAGTCAGCGTAAGGGGACAATCCCCGGCCGTTGCCGTTCGACTTTGCCGTTCCCTCTCCTATTTAGGGGAGGGCGGCGGCGTCCCCGCCGCCGGGGAGGGGTCCGCCGTTGCCGCACCCGAACGTTTTCGCTCGCGACTCGCTCCGGCGACTCGCGTTGACTAACACAAAAGGGAGGTGAACAATTTTGCGGAGTATTCACTTGCGGGTGGCTGTGGGAGTGGTTGGCGCCTTGTTGGCGCTGGGCGCGACGTTGGCCGTGAGCTCTTTAGGTCAGGACAACGTACCGCTGATCTGGGATGGCCACCTGATCCTACGTATTCGCGTGGGCAGCGGCGGGCTGACGTCAGCGGAGCGAGCCTCAGAGATTCAGATGCGCCTGGAGGACCTCATGGCCGACCAGTTCGCCAATGAACGCGCCGACATAATCGGGCGCATCGCCGTGCACAAGTACGGCAAGGAGCTAACCATCGGCACCCCCGACCGTCTGCTCATGACCGTGACCCTGGCGGACGCGCGGGCCTGTAACTCGACCGTATTCTGGCTGGCCCAGTACTGGCGCGCCCGGATCATCGAGGCCATGATCATAGCCACGCGCACCGGCTAGCGCTCGTCTCCCGAGAACCGCTTCACCACACCGCTGCCCTATATCGCACTAATCGCCGCGCATATCCGCCGCACCCAACTCGGGATCGTACAGATCAAGCCAGGCCGGGGAGCACTTTCCCCGGCCTGCTTTGCGTTCGAAGGGCAGCCGCTAACCCTCCCGTAGGGGCGGAGCTTGCTCCGCCCGGCCGTTAGCCGTCGCCGTTGCCGTCGCCGTTTGTAGGGCGGGGACTCGTGCCCCGCCGTCGCTAGGCAGACGTAATCCGCCGGGGCACAGTCCTCGGCGCACTGTGCGAATGCCGTTGCCTTTCCCGGAGGGGCCGCACGAGCGCAGCGAGGCCAGCCCTGCCGTTCGCCTTGGCCGTTTGTAGGGCGGGGCCTACGCGCCCCGCCGGCCGTTGCCTCTGCCCTTGCCCTTCTCCCCCTCTCCCAAGCCGAAGGCGCGGGAGAGGGGGCCGGGGGGTGAGGTTAAGACTGGCGTCCCGCCTCCCCCTTCCGCTTCGACGCGGGCGGAGCAAGCTCCGCCCCTACGGGGAAACGGCGCCGGCCATCCGCCGTTCCCCCCTCTCCCAAAGTGGGAGAGGGGCGGGGGTGAGGAAGCCGTTGCCGTTCCCCCCTCTCCTGCGGGCGCTCGTCGGCGAGCGCCACGGAGAGGGGCCGGGGGTGAGGCCCGGCGGTCACTGCCGACGCTCCGGGCGCTAGCTCACTGCATGTGCGCCTCAATGTGAATGTCGCCACTAGCGAAATTCACGGTGCCAAAGCCCCAGACCTGTCGCGTGTTGACCCACAAGTAATCCTCGGCCGGCGTGGTGAGACTGATGTTCTCACAAAGGTCGGCGATGGCCTCGCCGGCGCGAGGCACGCCCACCCCGTCGGCCGACAGGGCGATCCGCTGACCGCCCTTCGTCTCAATGACGGCGCGTATGTCGAGGTCAATGCGCCCGTCCGCCCGCAGTCGGAGGTAGTCCACGCCCCGCACCTGACCAGTCAATCGCCCCGTGGCGTGACCTTCAAAGGCCACGTCAATGCGAGCACCTTGCGGAGGGATTGGAGACTGGCCCGCGAGGATGGACTTCAGCGTAATCCCGTAGTCCGTCACTCCCATGACTTTCAGATCGTATTCGTAGATCTTTTCGCCTCTCATGGAACCCCTTCTCTCTTCTACTGAGTTTGCAGTGCCACGCGTCGCGAAACCCAACTGGCCCTCAACCGGGCCGCCCGCCCCGACCAACGCGCCGGCTGAGCAAGCCTTGCCGTTGACGTTGCCCTCGCCGTTGCCGTTCGCCGTTTCCCCGGAGGGGCCGCACGAGCGCAGCGAGGCCGGCCCGGCCGTTGCCGTTCTCCCCCCTCTCCCAAGGTCCGCCGCGGGAGAGGGGGGCCGGGGGGGTGAGGTCAAACGTAACTCCCGCCTCCACCCCTCGCCCCAACCTCCGCCTCTGCCGTTCCCCCCTCTCCCCAGTCCGCGCGGGGAGAGGGGCCGGGGGTGAGGAGCCGTTGCCGTACGCCGTTGCCTTTGCCGTAAACCCCTCCCTTCAGGGAGGGGTGCCCGCAGGGCGGGGTAGGGCCGTTGCCGTTCCCCTAGACCACCGACCACCCACCACCGACTTCCCCCCTTGCATCTATTTTCGTTTTATGCTAAATTACCAAACATGAACACCGAAGCTTGCTGTCCTGAGACCGACTCCTCCCTGTACGAGGCCCGCGCCGAGGTCTTCCGCGCCCTCGCCCACCCCACCCGCCTGCGTCTGCTCGAGTGCCTGGCCGACGGCGAGCACTGCGTCTGCGAGTTGCATGTCGCCGTCGGCTCCAGCCTTCCCACCGTCTCCCGACACCTCGCCCAGATGAAGGCCGCCGGCCTCCTGGGCTGCCGCCGCGAGGGGAACAACATCCACTACCGGCTGCTGGTCCCGTGCATCACCAACACCCTAGCCTGCATCGACGAGGCCCTCCGCGCCGACAGCGATCGCCGCGCCGAGGTCTGCTCCGCCTGCTCCCGGTGACCTGATGACCAGGAAAGACGCCCCGAAATGTGAATGCGCCGCCGAGCCCACCCCCGCCGCGGGGACCCCGGACCCGCGCGCCGCGCGCCGCAAGGTGTTGCTCCTGGCGGCGGGCCTGGTGCTCTGGGTGGTAGTCTACCATCTGCTCCAGCCCGGCACCGCCTGGGTGGCCTGCACCGCCCTCTGCGGCCGCTCCAGCAACGCCTTCAAGGAGTCCGTCGCTTTCTTCCTCTATGATGTCCCCAAGGTCTTGCTGCTCCTGACCTTGATCGTCTTTGGCGTCGGCGTGCTCCGCTCCTTCTTCACCGCCGAGCGCACCCGCCAGGTCCTGGCCGGCAAGCGGGAGTCGCTCGGCAATGTCCTGGCCGCCGCGCTGGGCATCGTTACCCCCTTCTGCTCCTGCTCCGCGGTGCCGCTGTTCATCGGCTTCGTCACCGCTGGCGTCCCCCTGGGCGTGACCTTCTCCTTCCTGATCGCCGCGCCCATGATCAACGAGGTCGCCGTGGTGCTGCTCTTTGGCCTCTTCGGCTGGCAGGTCGCCGCGCTCTACACCGGCACGGGTCTGGTCATCGCCATCCTCGCCGGCTGGGTGATCGGCCGCCTGCACCTCGAGAAGTGGGTGGAGCCCTGGGTCTACGAGCTGACCCCGGGCGAGGCCGGGACCCAGACGGCGCCGCTCACCTGGAACGACCGCCTTGACTTCGGCCTGCAGTCCGTCCGCGAGATCGTCGGCAAGGTCTGGCCCTGGGTGGTCGTAGGGATCGCGGTAGGCGCGGCCATCCACGGCTACGTGCCCGAAAACTTCATGGCCGCGATCATGGGCCGGGGCGCCTGGTGGTCGGTGCCGGTCGCGGTAGTGCTGGGCATCCCCATGTACTCCAACGCCGCCGGCATCATCCCGGTGGTCCAGGCCCTCCTGGAGAAGGGCGCAGCGCTGGGCACGGTGCTGGCCTTCATGATGGCCGTGATCGGCCTCTCCCTGCCCGAGACCATCCTCCTGCGCCAGGTCCTCCGCCCCCGGCTGATCGCCGTCTTCCTCGGCGTCGTGGGCCTGGGCATCATCCTGGTCGGCTACTTATTCAACGCCCTCATGTAAGGAGACAAGACCCATGAAGATCACGGTATACGGACCCGGTTGCAACAAATGCAAGCAGGCGGAGGAGGTCGTCCGCAGCACGGTAGCGGAGGCCGGCGCCGACGTCGAGGTGGAGAAGGTCAGCGAGATTCGCGAGATCGTGAAAGCGGGCGTGCTGACCACTCCGGCCGTAGCGGTGGACGGAGTAGTCAAGCTGGCGGGCCGCGTGCCCACGCCGGACGAGGTCAAGGCCTGGCTGACCGGATAGCAAGCCCCGTCCCGTCAAGCCGTCAGTGGCACCCGCTGCCCGCCCTGAGCCTGTCGAAGGGTCTCGCCGGTGTATGCCGTTAGCCTCTTGCTCGTCGCCGTCGCCGTTGCCGTTCTCCCCTCTCCTGCGGGCGCTCGTCGGCGAGCGCCACGGAGAGGGGCCGGGGGTGAGGCCGGGCTGCCGCACCGGAAGCTCTGTTTGCCGTCCGCCGTTTGCCGTTCCCCCCTCTCCCCAGGTCCGTCGCGGGAGAGGGGCCGGGGGTGAGGTTGCCGTTGCCGTTTGCCTCAGCCCCTCCCGCTTCGGGAGGGGTGCCCGAGGTCTCCCGAGGGCGGGGTGGGCCCTGCCGTCCGCCGTTCGCCGTTCCCCCTCCAGAAAAGGAGAATGACTGACATGACTACCAACCGCAAACTAAAGGTCCTGTTCCTCTGCACCGGCAATTCCTGCCGCAGTCAGATGGCGGAGGGCTGGGCGCGCGCGCTCAAAAACGACGTCCTGGAGCCCTACTCCGCCGGCATCGAGGCCCACGGCATGAACCCCCGCGCGGTCCAGGTCATGGCCGAAGCGGACGTGGATATCACCGCCCAACACTCCAAAACCACCGACGAGGTAGCCGACACCCCCTTCGACTACGTGCTAACCGTCTGCGACCAAGCCGCCGAGGTCTGCCCGCTCTTCCCCGGCCCCGGCCGGGTGATCCACCACAGCTTCCCCGACCCGGCGCAAGCCACCGGCAGCGAGGAAGAGATCCTAGCCGTCTTCCGCCAGGTCCGCGATGAGATCCGCGACTGGGTAGCGGGCATGCCGGAGAACCTGACGGCCGTTTCCCCGTAGGGGCCGCACGCCGAGCCTGCCGTTGTTGCAGCCGTTCCCCGGAGGGGCCGCACGAGCGCAGCGAGGTCGGCCCGGCCGTTGCCTTTCCCCCTCTCCCCAGTCCGCGCGGGGGCTCGGCGGCGAGCGCCACGGAGAGGGGCCGGGGGGTGAAGCCCGCCCACCACCGCCGACGCTCCCCAAAGTGCCTCTAACATCTTGACAATACCTGATGTTTGTGCTAAGTTACGCACGCTTGCGAAGGCCCCGCCGGGCGTCGTAAGAGCGCAAAAACAGTGGCTTGCACGATCTTGTTGAACTCTGGACAAGCACTTTCTTTCCAGACTGGACAGCAGGTGAAGCAATAGCCAGTTTGGAAAAGGAGGTGTATCTTTCTATGGCAACCGGCAAAGTGAAGTGGTTCAACGATTCCAAGGGCTTTGGTTTCATCGAGCGCCCGGATGGTGAGGACCTGTTCGTGCATTTCTCGGCCATCTTGGGCGAGGGCTATCGCAGCCTTCCCGAGGGCGCCGAGGTCGAGTTCGACGTGGCCCAGGACGCGAAGGGCCCCCGCGCTGAGAACGTCAAGGTAATCAGCTAGTTCGGTGATTATCTCCAGTTGAAACGGCCCCCGCCTCTCGGCGGAGGCCGTTTTCTGTGCAGAGATTATCGCTATTTTTGTGCCCCCCAGCCCCCCCTGATCCCCTCGTTCGGTACGTTGACACCACCTGTTTCCCCCGGTATAATCCTAGTCTACCATCATATGTATGTTCGCGGCGCCCTGGCGCCACTTTTCCACATATCCGAGGGTAGCCTGCCGGAGCCCGCTGGCGCTTTGCCGGCCGCCCCGGGCAAGGATGCCCGCCGAGTTAGCAACGCGACCACTGCTCCGCCGCCCTGGGGGCGGCTGGCGAGGTACGATGTTAGGTCTAGTCTCGTTCCCAGTCTGGTTCCCTGATTCCGGCCCGGTCCGCTCCGGTGCCCGCGGAACCTCTGTGTTCGGCTCCTCGCCCGCCGCGGGCGGCGCCGACCCGGGGTCCGTGGGGGAGACTTGAACTAGACCGCACCCAACTCGGCAGACATCCGACGGCTAAAGCAAAGGCTGAAGACTAGTTGAAGGCAGAAATCATCTCCGTCGGTACCGAACTGCTCCTAGGCGAGATTGACGACACCAATGCCTCCTTCATCTCTCGAAGGCTGGCCGCACTGGGCGTCGACGTCCACTTCCGCCACACCGTGGGCGATAACCTCGAACGCCTCGTGCAGATGCTGCACAATGCTCGGCGCCGCGCCGATATCATCATCATGTGCGGCGGGCTCGGGCCCACTCAGGACGACCTGACCCGCGAGGCCTTGGCCGAGCTCACCCAGCGCCCCCTGCACAGCGTCCCCGAGGCCGAGTTCCGGCTCCGCCAGTTCTTCGCGGAGCGCGGCCGCACCCCCACCCCTAGCAACTTCAAACAGGTCATGGTCCCCCGCGGCGGCGAGCTGCTCGACAATCCCGTCGGCACCGCCCCCGGACTCTGGCTCCAGCACGAGCAGAACGTGTTCGTCGCCGTCCCCGGGCCGCCCCCCGAGATGTCCGAGATGATCGACCACCAGGTGCTCCCGCGCCTGCGCCTGCGCCTGCAACTGGAAGGCGGCGTGCCCCTCTGGACCCGCACCCTGCGCCTGGCCGGCGTGGGAGAGTCCGGGGTGGCCGATGACCTCCACGACCTGCTCGCCGCGCAGACTGACCCCAGCCTGGCCCTGTACGCCTCCCCCGGCGAGGTCCGGGTACGCATGGCCACCAAGGCCGCGGAGGAATCCGCCGCGCACCTGGCCTTCGGACCGGTGGAGCAGGAGATTCGCCGCCGCCTGGGCGCCGCGGTCTATGGCGTGGACGATGAGACTATGGAGGTGGCGGTGGGCCAGGCCCTGGTCGCCGCCGGCGCCACCTTGGCCACCGCGGAGTCCTGCACCGGCGGTCGCCTTGCCAGCCGCCTGACCGACGTGCCCGGCTCCACGCGCTATTTCCAGGTGGGCTACGTTACTTATAGCAACCAGGCCAAACAGGACCTGCTGGGCGTGCCCGCCGAGTTGCTCGAGAAGTTCGGCGCGGTCAGCCCGGAGGTCGCCGCGGCTATGGCCGAGGGCGCGCGGCAGCGCTCCGGCGCCGACTACGCGGTCGCCGTGACCGGCATCGCCGGCCCCGATGGCGGGACTCCCGACAAGCCGGTCGGTCTCGTCTACCTCGCGGTCAGCGACGCCGCCGGCACCGAGACCCTGCAGCAGTCCTGGCCCGGCAGTCGCGAGCAGTTCAAGCAGCGCGTCTCGCAGTTAGCACTGGATTTGGTGCGCCGTCGCGTCATCGGCACCGACCGTTAGCGGAGGCTGAAACATGCCCGACCAGCAACCTGCCGCCCCCGTCCCCCCCGGGGAGCAGCAGCGTATGTTTTTCGCGGTGCTTATTCCGAAGCCGCTCCAGGCGGCCGCGGAGGTCATCCAACGCGCCCTGCGCCGCGCCAACGCGGACGTCAAGTGGGTGGAGCCCGCTAATCTGCACTTTACGATCAAGTTCCTGGGCGAGACCTCCCCGGAACTCCTCCCGGGACTGGTGGCGGCCGGCCAGCAGGTAGCCGAGCGCACCTCCCGCTTCAAGGTGTCGCTAAGCGGCCTGGGCGCTTTTCCGCACGAGCAGTGGCCTCAGGTGGTCTGGATCGGCTGCGGCGACGGCTCGCCGGAACTCGCGCAACTCGGCCGCGACATAGATGAAGCGCTGGCGGCAGCCCAACTCGCGCCGCTCGACAAGAAGCCTTTCACGCCGCACCTGACCCTGGGCCGCACCCGCAGCAACCGGCGCATCAAGGCCCTCATGCAACTGGTAGCCCAATTCGCGCAAGTGCCGGTGGGGCCGCTGCTGGTGAACGGTTTCGCCCTAATGCGCAGCGACCTGCAGCCGCGCGGCCCGGTCTATACCGTGATTCATGAGTTCGCGCTGTCCCGGCCCGCCGTCTCGGAGTAGGGTGACGGCGCGCTCCCTGTAGGGGGGGGGGGTGTTACCCCCC
>DASXVN010000077.1:0-56259 GCA_036504235.1 Armatimonadota bacterium
GCTACGTCCCCCGCCGTCGCTAAGCGAACGTTAGGCGGCGGGGGACGTAGCCCCCGCCCTACAAACGGCCACCCGCCTTCGCTGAAGCTGCGGCGGGCAAGCCGGCGGCTGCTATTTCGGGGCCGCGGCGGCGTTTACGGAGACGCGGACGACGATCCGGTCGCCGCAATGCGGGCAGACGACGATGACTTCCATCGCGCCCTCGCCCAGGCTAGCGCCCGGCGCGGCCGGCGTCGTGGCGGCCGGGAGCGGACTGGACGTGGCGGGCGGCGTGGTCGCGGCCGGGGTCTCGACCGCCGGGGTCGTGGCGGCCGGCGTGGTAGCCGCGGGAGTCGTCGCCGCCGGCACCGGGACAGCCGGCGTGGTCGCCGCGGGGACCGTCGGCGCGGGAACCGTGGCGGCCGGCGTGGTCGCCGCGGGCGGGGTGATGATCTCCGTCGGCGGGATCACGGTAGCCGGCATGGCGCCCTCGATCTCGATCTTGGTCAGCAGATTGTCCGGCGAGAAGTCCATCCCGGCCTTGGGGAAGGCGTAAATCGCGGGCTGGCTGTCCACCACGATGGAGGTGGCCTGCACGCTCCAGGTCGGGGTGCCGGTCAGGGTGGTGCCGTCGCGCTTGATGATCGTGAGCTGCTTGATCTCCCACGACTGCGGGTCTTTCTCGCTGGCCAGGCCCCAGGTGATCTCCGCGGAGGCCAACTCGGCGGCCTTCACGTCGAAGGTCTTGTCGCCGACCTTGAGGCGGAAAAAGCCGCTGTCGGGCAGCAGGGTGCCGATGCCGCAGCCTTGCAGCACGCCGACCTGGGCGACCTTGATCTCGCCGGTGAGGGTCTTGCCGCCCTTAAGCGTGACCGTTCCCTGCAGACCGGCTTGCGCCAGGACCGCGCCGGCGGCCAGCGCCACCAGCAGCACCACGAGAGCCAGTTGTAGCTGTGTCCGTCTCATCTTGCTCACCTCATACCGACAGAATCAGGCGACTTCGAAAGCGCAGCGTCTAGCGCCTACCGGCCAGCATCTCCAGGAAGGCCTCCAGGCGCAGGCGGGTCCGGGCGTCTACCGGCGCGGGGTCTTGCCCCTCGATGGTCAGCACCGGCAGGTCCAGTCCCCGCTTGATAATCAGGTCCTCAATCTGGCGGAAGCAGAAGGCCTGGGTGTAGTGAATCAGCCCGGCCACCTGCCGGCGGCGGCACTGCTCCCGGATGTCCTCCAGCCGCGCGAATACGTCGTACGGATAGGTATAGCGCTGGTACTGGCCGACCAAGTCGTCGTCGAGCCCGTCCGCCATGGTGAACTGGCGGGGGACCTCGTTGAAGACGACGCGGCCGCCGCGCTCCTCCAGGAAGTCGTGCAAGCCCTGGATGATCGGCGGCACCCCGAGGAAGCCTAGTCGAATCCCTGGCTCCGCGGCGGGGCGGGCGCGCGCGACCTCGAGGAAGCTGCGGACCCGCGCCTCGAAGGCCGCGGGGTCACCCTCAAAATCACTGCAGCACACCTGATAGTAGTGGTTCTCCGCCCCCGTGACTTTCCCTTCTTGCCAGGTGAGACGGTCCAACTCCGCCACCAACTCCCGCAAGGGCCGCAGGGCCGCGCGGGCGGTCGCCACCTGCTCATCGTCCACGCCGAAGCGCTCCTGCAGCCGCCGGATCTGGTCGCTGAGCAGTTCCCGGTCGCGGTCGTAGGGGAAGGCGAAGGGGATGACCTCGACGCCCGCGATCTGCAGCGTCTCCATCATGGCGTGGGTCTGGCTGCAATCGCCCTGCGTGACGGCGATGACCCGACGGATACCGCGCTCCAGCGCCGCCGAGTAGATGCCCTTGACCCAGCCGCAGCAGTTGCGCGGATAGCCGGCGTGCTCGGCGTCGCGCAGCAGCCGGTGCGGGTCGGGGTGGTTGATGAAGACGTTATTGAGGTCCACCGGCTGCGCGCCGGCGGCCAGGATAACCTCAACGGGAACGGTAGTGGTGAGGCCGACTTCAGGCATGGTGGTGGGCGGAGCTTACGCCACTCCCAACAGGTGATGGCATTGCGGAATGACCCTCACGCCGGGCAGGTAGCGCCCCGCGAGGGCCAGCCAGGCCAGCAGTTGCTCGGGCGAGGGCGGGCCGCCGACCGGGGTGGTCCCGGTTACCGGCTGGAGAACCAGCGCCGTCAACGGTTCGGCGGCGGCGAGGGCGCGGCAGGCCTGCTCGAGTTCCGCCTCGCTGATCTGGTCGGTGACGACGATCTTGACGAAGAAGGCAGTTTCGCGAGCTACCGTGACCGAGCGGGCGAAGCGCTCGGGCAAGATCGCCTCGGCCAGGGTGGAGGGCAGCTTGTAGTCCAGCGCCAGCAGGTCCACCCCGGGCAGTACCCGGGCCAGTTCTTCCGGCCGGTGCCCGGCGGTCTCCAGGTACAGCGGCAGGCCGCGTCGGCGCAGCAGGGCGCCGAGTTCTGTGACGAAATCGGGATAGAGCAGCGGCTCGCCCCCGGTCAGCGCCAGAGAATGCAGCGGCGGCGCGCCTGGCTGGTCCAGCCACGGGTCCAGCCGGCTGAGCAGGTCCGCGGCGGTCATGGGGTTCTCGGCCACGGTCGCGGTGAGACCGGGCAGCCGCACTTCCCAGCCGCCGTTCAGCTCGCGGGCGGCCCGGGAGTCGCAGTACTGGCAGGTCAGGTCGCAGCCCCGGACCCGCACGAAAAGCTGGGGAACGCCGACCAGCGGCCCCTCGCCCTGCACCGAGAAGAAGACCTCGTAGAGCGGCGCGGTGGACATTACTCCACCCTCCGGACTTTGCCCGCGGCGTGCTCCAGCCCGAGCATTTCCTCGCGATAGGTGGCCAGAAGCTGTTCGGCGAAGGCCTCCGGGTCTACGCCCAATTCGGCCAGGCCGATGGCCGCCACGGGCGCGCCCGTGGGGTCAATATTGATCCCCAGGTGAATCAACCCGGCGGAGGGCGAGGCGGTGGCGATGGAGACGGACAGCTTGCGCTCCCCGAGGTACAGGTCATCGCCGGTGCGACGCAGCGCCGGGACGGGCGTCCGGAGCAGCTCCAGGGCCTCGGCGACCAGCAATCGCTGGCGCGCGACGGTGAGCAGCAGGTCATCCCCAGGGTGCTCGGCGAGGAAGTGCAGCATCAGCGCCGCGTGAATCTCGGCGCCGGCCGCCACGTCCTCCAGGTCCACGAGGTCCGCGGTGGGCACATGGCAGGGTCCGCGCCAGGCGACGGCGGCGGCACCCTCCAGGCCAAAGGTTTCCTCGATCCAGCCCGAGCGCAGGTTAGTTCCGACATAGGGGATCAGTCGCGGGGAGTAGAGAGTTCGCATGGGACGCTGGGCGGGACTTAGCCTAGCTCGCTCCCTCCAGGACTGAGCACAGTGACTGGGCGCGGCTGGTGACCGCCGCAAAATCCCCGGCCTGCAGCATGGACTCCTCGACGAGCCCCCGCCCCACGACCGCGGCGCAGGCGCCGGCCTCCAGGAAGTCGGCCAGGTTGTTCGCGTCCACCCCGCCGGCGGCGGCGATGCTGATGCTGGGGACCTGAGTGAGCATGTTGCGGAAGTAGTTGGGGGTCAGCAGGTCAGCCGGGAAGACCTTGATCAGATCGGCTCCCACGTGCCAGGCGCGGATGATCTCGGTGGGCGTCATCGCGCCGGGGAAAGAGAGCACGTTGCGCGCCTTGCAGACCTCGACGATGGCGATGTCCGAGCCGGGGGCGGAGATGAAGTCCACGTCCATGCCCACCGCCAGGGTGGCGAGGTCAGCGTTGAAGACGCTCCCGGCGCCCAGGCAGATGCGGTCGCCGAACTCATCCTTGAGGCGGGGCAGGGCCATGATTCCGGCGTGGGTGGAGATAGGGACCTCGATGCAGTCCACCCCCCCGGCCAGCAGGGCTGCGACCGCCCGGCTGACCTGCTCCAGCTCGGCATGGCGCAGGACCGCGACCAGCTTGGCCGATTTGATGCGCTCCATGGATTCTTTCCGGCTCAACATGTGCAACCTCCCCACGGCCTGATCCTAGATAATAGTCTGCAGCTTGACCGTGTCCGTGCCCCCAGCCTGACCCACCGGGGTGCCGGCGGTGATGACGATGACGTCACCGGGCTTGACCACGCCCATCGCCTTCATCGTGCGGGTGACGTTGATAATCATCTCATCGGTATCTTGTACCGGCGCGATAAGGACGGGACGGACGCCCCAGTACAAATGGCAGCGCCGCGCCGTGGACACCAGCGGCGTCGCGGCGAAAATCGGCACCCGGGTGCGGCACATGGAGATGAGCCGCGCCGTGGAGCCGGAATGGGTAAAGGCGACAATCGCCGCGGCCCCGACCGACTCAGCGACCTCCGCCGCGGAGCGCGCAATGGCGTCGGCGAAGCTGAAGAATTCATCGTCGCCGGCCGCCGTGCGCAGGTGCGCGCCACCCAGGAGGTCCGCCTCGGCCGCGGCCGCGATGCGCTGCATCATCAGCGCCGACTCCACCGGATACTGGCCGGCGGCGGTCTCGCCCGAGAGCATTACCGCGTCGGCGCCGCTGAAGATCGCGTTGGCCACGTCGGAGGCCTCCGCCCGCGTGGGGCGCGGGTGCTCGCGCATGGAGTCCAGCATCTGGGTGGCGATAATCACCGGCTTGCGCCGCTGCCCGCAGAGCGCGGTAATGCGTTTTTGCAGAATCGGCACCTGCTCGGGCGGCATCTCCACGCCCAGGTCGCCGCGCGCTACCATGATCCCGTCGGCCTCTTCGACGATTTCCTCGATCTCCTCGAGGGCCTCGGGCTTCTCGATCTTGGCGATAACCGCCGCCGCGCAGCCGCTGGCGGCGACGAGTTGCTTGAGCTGCCGCACGTCCTCGGCGCAACGCACGAAGCTGAGCCCGATGTAGTCGAGGTCGTGCTGGAGGATGAAGTCCAGATCGGCGCGGTCCTTCTCGGTCAGGGAGGGGGAGCTAATGGCGACGCCAGGCAGGTTGATGCCCTTATGCGCGCCCAGCCAGCCGCCGGCCCGTATGCAGGTGGTGACTTCCGTGGCGTCGGAGGAGAGCACCTCCAGCGCGATCAGACCGTCGTCGAGCAGGATGGTGTCGCCCGGCTTGACGTCCTGGGGCAGCGACTGATAGGTAGTGCTGACGCAGGCGGCGGTCCCGGCCACCGGCGCGATGGTAATCACGAATTGGTTGCCGGTCTCCAGGAGCACCGGTGCGTCGCCCTCCAGGGCGCCCGTCCGGATTTTGGGCCCTTGCAGGTCGGCCAGGAGCGCCACGTGGCGGCCCTTGCGCTCGCCCAGTTCGCGGATCATCCGCACGACCTCCAGCATCTGCGCGTGGGTGCCGTGGGAGAAGTTCAGCCGGGCTACGTCCAGCCCGGCGTCGAGCAGTTGCGCGAACACCTCCGGGCTACTCGAGGCAGGCCCGACGGTGCAGATCATCTTGGTGGGGTTGGCGTCATACATGAGTGGGCGCGCCCTCGCGCGCGGGTTTGCGTGGCCGGACTTGGGTATGCTATAATTCCGCATGTAGAAGCATACTAAAGCCGCGAAGTACTGTCAAATCGGCGGTCGCGGGAGCACTCCAGGAGGGCTTGATGGCGGACAACCAGGCGGACCTCGACCTTCAGCAACTCTGGCAGGAAGTCAATCAACTGCTGCGCGAGGGGCAGGTCAACCGCGCGCTGTGGGACGCCGCGGATGTGGCGGTGCCGATCGCGCTGGTTGACGACACCCTCATCCTGGGGATGGAGCCCCGCGACTTTCGCCACGCCTCCTACCTGCAGACCGACATCAACCGCGCCAAGGTGCGCCAGATTCTGCACGCCCGCACCGGGAGCAACCTGAACCTGCGGGTGATTGAGGGCACCACCCTCGCGGACTGGGAGCGCACTCAGAGCCGCGAGCAGGAGGCCGAGCAGCGCGCCAGCGGTGCCTTGCGCGAGGTCGTCAGCTACCGGGGGGCGCAGTCGGTCTGGGAGGGCGCCAGCCAAGAGCTGACCCAGCTTTTCACCAACACCAAGAATCGCGCTTACGCGACCTCCAAGGCCCGGCTCATGGTCAAGGCCTTCCCGATCCTCCAGCAGGCGGAGCAAGCCGCTCTGGCGGCTGAATCCGCCCAGCAAGAGGCTCATCAGCGCCAGCTCAACCGGCTGATTGACCGGGTGGCGACCTACGTGGATATGCCCCCGACCGCCCTGGCCCTGGAGTACCTGCGCTACCTCGCGAGCCAGAAGCGGGGGGGAGCGGCGGACACCCCCGTCGAGTAGCGCGTCGCCTATGCTTAGCCGTCACCTGCCGCCGCTCAAGCTGCTCTTACCCCCTCTCCTGCAAGGAGAGGGGGCAGGGGGTGAGGCCTCCCCCTCACCTCGACGTGTTCGTGGACTCAGTCTCCCGTTAGTCCTGCTCTGTCTCGGCGCGGTCCTGGCCCTGGCCGCCGGCGCCGCCTCGGCGGCGGACTCGCAACTGCACCGCGCCACCGTCGGCGGGCGCGTCTACTCGGTCAGCCCTCCTGCCCAGGTCAGCGCCGGCGGGGTGCTGGTGCCCCTCACTTTCGCCCGCCACGTCCTCGGCCTCACCGCTACCTCCACCGACCGCGTCAACTGGCGGCTGGAGTTCTTCGAGCGCAAGGCCAGCTTCCAGATCGGCAGCCTCCAGGCGCAGGGCCCGGAGGGGCCGCTCACGCTGCCGACCGCGCCGGTAATGCTTTCGGGCGAGGTCTACGTTCCCGGGGAACTGCTGACCGCCGCCTGGGGTTGGCAACTGACCTCCGCCTCCACGCCGCAGGGCCTGGCCACGCTGCAGGTAGTCGCGCCCGGCGCGAACGTCGCGGAGGCCCGGGTCGGCGAGCAGAGCGACTGCAGCCGCCTGGTGTTGGAACTGGACGGCGCGAGTGCCTTTAGCTGGCACTTCTTCGGCGATTCCCTGGAGCTGTGCCTGCCGCCCGTGGCCGGAGCGATGCCGCGCCACCAGATGTCCCTGCAGGGCTACGACCTCAAGCACCTCCGGAGCGTCTCACGCGAGACCACCGAGGAAGGGGGTACACTGGTGGACATCAACCTCAGCCAGGCGGGCGAGCCGCAGGTCTTCACCCTCGCCAACCCGGCGCGGATCGTGATTGACGTGCCGGGGATCGCCGCGCCGGCGACGCCCGCGCCGGGCACCGTGATTACGCCCGCGCCGCTCTCCCCGCCGGTCGCCGTCAAGCTACCCCCCGGCGCGCCTCGCTGGCAGGTCAAGCAGATCACCGGCCCGCGCGGCCCGCTCACCCTGTACACGCTCAAGTTTGACCCCCGCAACTCACCGTGGGTGCTCAAGCCCGTCCTGGCGGGGACAACCCTTCAGCGGCACCGTTCGGTAGGGCGGATCGTGGATCGGGAAGGTGGGGCGGCCGGCATCAATGCGGGCTTTTTCGCCGGCAGCGGCCCCGCGGTGGGGCTGCTGGCCATCGACGGAGAGTGGATGTGTACGCCCGCCCATTCGGCCCAGCGCACCTCCCTGCTGATTGGCAAGTCCGGCGAGGTGAGAATGGGGCGGTGGCTGTTCCAGGGCCGCGTCACCTTCGGCGGTAGGAAATCCCTACCGGTGACCGACCTGAACCGCGGCCACTACGACGGCGATGAGCTGGTCGTCTACACGCGGCGCTGGGGCGAGACGGTGGACGGCAGCGACCTGTACACCCGTCTGATCGTCTCCGACCAGAACCTGGTCTTCGCCCGCGAGACAGCGGGGCAGGGGACCGTTATCCCGGAGCGGGGCTACGTGGTCTCCGGGCGCGGCCGCTACGCTGAGCTGCTGCGCGAGATTCCGGTGGGGGAGACCGTGAAACTGGAGCTAGGCACCAAGCCGGACCTGCCCGAGGTCTGGTCGCTGCTGGAGGCCGGCCCTCGTCTGGTGGTGGACGGCCAGACCTGCAATTACGCGGACGTGGAGTGCTTCAAGAGTGATGTCTGCGCCCTCGGTTCGCGCTCGGCGGTGGGGATCACCAAGCGCGGCGAGGTGCTGCTGGTGGCCGTGGAAACGCCCGGGACTGACCGCGGCGGACTGTTCCTCGACGAGATGGCCAAGCTGCTCAAACAGCTCGGGGCGTACCAGGCCATGAACCTCGACGGGGGCGGTTCCACGCAGGTCGCGCAAGGCGGGGAGATTCTCAATCGCGTGCACGACGACCCGCGCCCCGTCTCGACCGCGCTCGTGGTGGTGCCGCGGACGCCGGGGAGCTAGGTAGTGCGGGGCGGGCTGGCCGTTGCCGTACTGTAGGGCGGGGGCTCGTACCCCGCCGACTAACTTCTGCTTGGCGACGGCGGGGTACAAGCCCCCGCCCTACAGGGGAAAAGGCCGTTCGCCTTTCTCCCCCCTCTCCTGCAAGGAGAGGGGGGCGGGGGGGGTGAGGCCCTGCTTCCCCCTAATCCATCATCCGAGGTGATTCGGTCATGCGCCGCGTGACCTACTGGCTGTTCGCGATTCTGCTGCTGGTATCTCTGCTGCTCTCCGGCTGCGGCGACTGGAGCCGCGCCCGCTACAACCGTAGCCACGGCGCCTTCTCGGCGCAAGACTTGCTGGCGCAGCGTCCCTGGCTGCAGGACGTTACCCCCGACTGGCACGTCCAGATTGACTACAGCCAGGCCCTGCCCGGCTTCGCCGCGCTGGCCGGCTTCCCCCTCGGCAACGGCCACGTCTTCGCCGCCACCGGCCTGCGCTACCCCCTCGGCACGCTGGAGAACCTCCTCGGGCCCACCTACCAAAAGACCGGCGGCACCTTCGGCCAGGTCATCCCGGCGCTGGAAGTCGGCGGCCAAACCGTCAACTGGCGGCAGCAGGCCATGACCTGGGTGCGCCCGGGCGGAATGGTGCGGACCATCTCCGGGACCAGCGACGGACTATCGCTGACCACCTACGATTACGTGCCCCCCGACCTCCCGGCGGTCGTGCGGATCGCGGTCGTCGACAACCAGAGCCAGGGCCGGTCCTTCTCCGGGATCAGCCTCGCGCACGCCTTCAGCGCCCCGGCCACGGCAGCGGGCAGCGAGGTTCAACTTGGCACGGCCAGCGCCGGAATGCGCGCCGGCTACCTGGACAGCCGCGCCGAGGTCACCAAGCAGTTCGCCGCGCCGCTGGACCTGGCCCAGACCCAGCGCGACACCGCGCCCGGCCTCAACGAGAACTCCCTCGCCCTGCGCTGCCCCCTGGGCAAGCTCGGCCCCGGCCAGTCCGTAGTCAAGATCTTCTACCTGATCGTCACCACGCCCCAGGACGACGGCAGCGCGACGCTGGCGAAGCTGCGCGCTGGGCTGACCACCCTCGACGCCACGCACCAGTACTGGCAGCAGCGCGCCGAACAGACCGTCCAAGTCACCGGCCCCGACACCCGGCTCAACGATTTCCTGCAGATCGAGAAGTACCTCTGCCAGGTGCAGCAGGCGGCCGGCGGCGGCTTCTCGCCGATGCACGGCTACACCAAGTGCTGGATCCGCGACTCCAACGGCCCCGTCCGCTACCTGACCTCCTGCGGTGATTTCGAGGCGGTCAAGCGGCATTTGCAGTACCAGTTCGCCGGCTACGCGCGGCAGGGCAAGGTCAGCAACAACCTGACGCTGGACCTGCCCTTGACCGGCCCGGTCCCCGCGGTGGACTGGGAGAAAGCCCCCGCCCCCGGCGCGGAGATCGCGAGTTTCATGATCCTCCAGCGCTACTGGTACTGGCTGGCGACCGGGGACAACGACCTGATCCGCGAGCAGTGGCCGATGCTGCGCCGGTGCCTCCTGGCCCAGCGCGTGGACGAGCGGGGCACGCTGCCCTTCTTCGGCGATGAGACCTTCCGCTTCCCCGGCTACGAGCTGTTCGGGGCCGGCCGGCCCGCGCCCGACTGGCTATGTATGCAGACGCAATCGCTGGACTCCTGCCGCGAGTACGTGGTGGCCGCGCGGGGTCTGGCGGAGATGGCGGCGGCGATTGGCCACGCTGGCGAGGTCGCCGACTACCAGGCCCGCGCCGAGCGGGTGCGCGCCGCGGTCGAGAAGTACTTCTGGCAGCCGGACCACGGTCTGTACGCGCCGGCGCTGTCCCCGCTGACCAATCAGGTTCAGCAGAACCCCTTTGCGCCGGTGAATCTGCACTGCTGGTGGCTCGGCTACCCCGGCGACCTCACGCGCCAGCAGAGCGACCTGACCCAGACGCTGCGCTATCTGGCCAAGCCCAGCGGCACGCTGCTGAGCACCCCACTGGTGGGCTACTATGTGCCGATGACCCCCGGCTACCTCGTCTACGCGCTGGCGGCGACCGACCATCCCGCCCGCGGCCAGGCGCTGGAGGCGCTGCTAAACGCCGCCGAGGCGAGCGGGGGCTACGCGGAGATGAACACGCCGGAGGACGTGCCCTCCGCCGCGGTTTGGGGCCTGCACCGCTTCCGGCCCTGGGAGGGCGGCCTCAACGCGGACGCCGCGCTCTACGCGCTGACCGGCCTCCAGGTGAACATGCCCCTGCGCCGGGTGACGCTCCGCCCCTGGCTGCCGCCCGGCTCGCCGGGCTTCACGGTGACCAATCTGGCAGCCGGCAAGTGCCGGCTCAAGCTGGAGGTTACGCCTACCGGCTGCACGGTGACGCGCGGGCCGGACGAGGACCCGCAGCCGCTGACCGTAGTGCTGCGGGGTCTGCCCGCACCGGTATCGCTAGCGCCGGGCCAGAGCGTGAAGGCGAGCCTGGCTCTGGGCGCGACCGCGAAACTCGCCCCGGCGGTGCCCTTCACCTGGAGCCCACCCGCGACCGGCGCGCGGCAGGTCCTGCTCACCTGGGACCCGCAGACGGTCGCCGCGCATCCGGGCCACACGGTGCTCGACACCCGCCTCACCTGGCCGATCAGCTACCTGAAGCAGATGCTCCTGGACGCCAAGGGTCAGCGCCGGGCGGACGCCGTGCTGGCCGATGTGGGCTGGCCGGGCGCCTTCCGGCGCGATGATTACTGGACGCAGGGCGAGGGCGGGCAACTCCTGGCGGAGTTCGAAAAGGCCGGGGGGAAGGTCCAGCGCCTCGACACCGGCCGCCGCCTGAGTGACGCGGTACCGGATATCTAGGGGGAGGCGGTCGCGTGTAGGGCGGGGGCTACGCAGGATGTCCTGAGCCTGTCGAAGGGTCCCCCGCCGCGACGTTAGCCGTATTCCCGTAGGGGCGCGTTTTGGCCCGTCCGCGGGACAACACACGCCCGTACGCTGCCGGTCAGTTAGCGAGCGGGCGTGTGTTGCTCCGCTTCGCTCCGCAAAACGCGCCCCTACGGGGAACGGCCAGACGCGCCCGGCCGCCCCTCTTACTTCCACGGCAGCGGCGGGGTCGGCCCCAGGTGCTCGGTCAGCCACGGCACGAAATCCCGCACGAAGCGGTCGCAATAGTTGAAGACCACGAACCCGCCCGCGCCGGCCTGCCGGGCTGCCTCGACTTGCTCGTACATATCCTGCGGCGAGTTCAGGCGGCAGGCGTCGCTGAAGGCGCCGATGCCCACCGCGAGGGGCACGCTGCCCTGCAGCAGCCGGATTTCCTCGGCCGTCCACGCTTTGTACTTCACCAGGTCATCGCTGTAATTCATGGGACAAATGAAGTCCACCAGGCCCTCGCGGGCCCACTGGGCGGGCCTCTGGCCGATCTCGTCCGGGTTGTTCACCCAGTCGGGGAAAACGCACACGGAAAGCTGGACCTCGGGCCGCACCGCCTTGAGCTGGGTCCGTAGCGCCCGCAGCAGCTTGGTCAGGACCCCCGCCCGCCACTGCAAGAAACTCCCCCGCAGCGCTCCGGTGGTGACGTCCTGCGGCCACTGGGCCGCCTTGACCCCCATCTCCTGCTCGAACTGCGCCCGGCAGCGCGCGCAGACGCACGTGTCGGTGGCGTCGTAGCGGAAGTAGTCCAGTTGCAGCCCCGGCGGCTGGTAGCGCATCACGATCTCGGTGGCCACGGCGAGCAGTTGCTCCTGGTTGCGCGGATCGGTGGGGCAGAGCCAGTCGCTGGTGTGGCCCTGGCTGTCCAGCATGAGCCGGCCCGCGGCGGCCAGCGCGCGTTTGGTGGCCGCGTCGGCGTAGAGTGTACTGAGCGCCAGCAGTCGCGGGTGGAGCTGCAGCCCGTGTTTGCCGGCGGCCGCCGCCGCGTCGGCCAGGCAGTCACGCTTGGTCTCCGTAGTGCGCGGCAGAATCTGGCTCGGGTACCACGCGACCCCGGCGCTGGCGACAAAGGGGAAGATCACGTTGAAGTGCCCGGCCTGCAGTTGCGTCGCGGCGGTCTCCCAGTCCGGACTCGCTTGGGGCATCGCCCAGACGCCGCGGATCTCGGGCGGCGGCCCCGGCGAGGTCTTCTGGTACGCCTGTAGCGCCACGGCCCGGGCCTGCTGCGCCTGATCCATGGCCAGGCCGAGTTGCCCCTGATTCACCAGGTCGTTCAGCCCCCAGACCAGGGCCTCCGCTTGTTTGGCGAGCCGCCAGGCCTCCGCGTCGATGGTCGCATCCGGCGCGCGCCAAGCGTTCATCATGTCCCCCAGCGAGGCGTAAGTCCCAATCGGGCCCAGCTCGCGGACATTATGCGGCAGGGCTCCGCTGACCACGCCGGGGGAGAGTCGCCCCAGCAGCGCCCAGAGCAGCCCCGCCAGCGCCGGCGCGTCCTCCGCGCGGGGCACAAAGCCGAGGAAGGCCCCCGCCTCGCTCAGCGTGATCGCCCGCTGCGCCTCGACCTGGCCGGTAGGCCCCCACCAGCCGACAGTGATCGCCTGGTCCGGCAGCATCGTGAAGGAGCGCTGGAAATGCGGGGTCAGCGTGAGGCTCGCGGGGGCGCCCGGCAGATTCACCACATCGGTATGCAGCGCGACCTGCGTGGACGAGTCAATGGGGGTGAAATCCGTGGTTTTGACGCCCAGGCGCGTCTCGATCTGCGCCCCGGCCACGTGAAAGGCCACCAGCGGCACGCCCTTGTCCAGCGCCGCGAGCAGTTGCTTGACCTCCGCCGGACTCAGCGCACGGTTGTAGGGCAGCACAATCGCCCGGGGGGCGCGGAGGTCCTCGAGGCCCTGGTCAACCTCGCCGTCGGTGGTCTCGCGGAAGGCCAGACCCGCCCGGGTCAGCGCCGCGCGCACCGCCTCGAAAGCGTCATTGGCGATCCCGGCCATCCATTGGGCCTCCGGCGCGCCCAGGGAGGTGCCCCGAATGACCAGCACGTACGGCCGGACGGCCGAGGTCAGCGGGGCTTTCGGCGGCAGCGCGATTTCGGTGTCGCCCCGCGCGCCGACCGCCAGCATTAGTAGCAGCGCCGCCGCCAGGACCTGCCTCATTCGCCCTTCTCCTCTTTGTCCCGGAGCATGGCCTCATGCTCCTCGATCTTCTCCTGGCCGCGCTTGAACTGCACCTCGCAGAGCTTGGCGTACAGCCCGCCGGCCACCGCCAGCTCCGCGTGCGTGCCCCGTTCCACGATCTGCCCGTGGTCGAGGACCAGGATCTGGTTGGCGTTCATGACCGTCGAGAGCCGGTGGGCGATGCTGAAGGTGGTGCGGTTCTTCATCAGGGTTTCCAGGGCTTCCTGGATGAGCGCCTCGGACTCGGAGTCCAGGTCGGAGGTCGCCTCGTCCAGGATGAGGATGCGCGGGTTGCGCAAGATGGCGCGGGCGATGGAGATGCGCTGGCGCTGACCGCCGCTGAGCCGGTCGCCGCGCTCGCCCACCTGCGTCTCGTAGCCGTCGGGGAACTCCATGATGAAGTTGTGCGCGTTGGCGGCGATGGCCGCCTGCACGACTTCCTCATCGCTGGCCTCGGGGCGGCCGTACTTGATGTTCTCGCGCAGCGACCCGGAAAACAGGAAGTCCTCCTGCAGCACCATGCCGATATTGCCGCGCAGGGTGCGGACCGAGACATCGCGCACGTCGATCCCGTCAATCAGAATCTGGCCCAGATTGGGGTCGTAGAAGCGGGGGATGAGTTGCACCAGCGTGCTCTTGCCGCTCCCGGAGGGCCCCACCAGCGCCACGACCTGCCCCGGCTCGGCGACCAGGTTGATGTCGCGCAGCACCGGCTCGGTCGCCTCATAGGAGAAATCCACGTGGCGCAATTCCACCCGCCCCACCACGTGCTCCAGCTTCACGGCGTTCTGGCGCTCCTGAATCTCCTGCGGCGTGTCCAGCGTGTCGAAAATGCGGTCCACCGCGGACATGGCGTTGTTGAGTACGTCGTTGACCGTGACCAGGGAGATAATCGGCTGGAACATCATCCACAGGTAGCCGCGGAAGGCGATCAGCGCCCCCAGGGTCAGCGTTCCCTGGTAGAGGATCAGGTAGGAGCCGTAGGCCAGGACGGTCAGGTCCGCCAGGCCGGTGATGAGGTTGGCGTTGTTGCCCAGGATGGCGCGCAGCTTGCCCAGGCGCACGTTTAGGCGGATGGTGTCGCGAATCTCCTTGACGAAGCGCCGCGCCTCCCACTGCTCGCGGGCGAAGCCCTTGACCACCTTGATGCCGGCGATATCCTCCGAGAGCATCGAATAGACCTGCGAGAACTGGTCGCGCTGCTCGGCGGCTTCACGCCGGATCTGCTTGCGCATGGACAGGAAGTTCACGATGTACAGCGGCAGGGAGATGGTCGCGAGCAGCGCCATGCGCCAGTTGATCAGGAACATGATGACGATGGAGGCGACCAGCAGGACGGTATCGCTGATCACCTGCACCAGGTTGCCGGACAGGGTGGCCTGGATGGCGTCCACGTCGTAGAGGATGCGGGCCATGATCCAGCCGTGCGGATTCTGTTCGTAGAAAGTGAGGGAGAGGCGCTGCAGATGGCGGAAGAGCTTCTGGCGCACGTCGAAGAGGATGCGGTTGCCGACGACCAGCAGAATCATCTGCTGCATGTAGCCGACGGCCCACTGCAGGACATACACCACCGCGAGGGCCAGGAAGATGACCCCCACGAACCGGGCGGCCTCATCGCGTCCCGGGAGCGCCTGGGGAGCGGCCGCCAGGGGGCCGGTGGTCCGGGTGGCGGCCACCACCCCGAACAGCTTGAGCTTGTCCACCAGCATCCCGACGACCCAGGGCATGAGCAGGGTGAAGCCCCGCCCGGCGAAGACCAGGAAAGTCGCGAAGACCAGCAGCCAGCGGTAGCGGCGGGCAAAGCCCAAGAATCGCCAGAACATAGACCAACCTTACTGTCGTTTGGGGAGGCCGACGCGGTCCCCTGTCCTCAGATTCCGCAGCGGCGCGCTGCGTCCTCCCTGTCAAAGAAAACGGGGACACCGAAGGGGTGTCCCCGAAAGTCGTCTCGTTAGCGAGCGGCCTGCCTAGACGTCGTAGACCTGCTCGCCTTCCTCCGTACCCGAGAAGCCGACGCCGGGCGCCGAATCCAGGCTCTGGAAGATGCGCTCGACGAACGTGATCAGCTCGCGCGGGTTGAAAGGCTTGGTCAGGTAGGAGCTAACGCCGGAGGACCAGCCGCGGAAAATATCCGCATCCTGAGCCTTGGCGGTCAGCATGATGACCGGAATATCGCGGGTGCTCGCATCGGCCTGCAGCCGCTTGAGTACCTCAAAGCCATCCATGCGCGGCATCATCACGTCCAGGATGACCATGTCCGGCTTTTCCTTCGCCACTTGTTCGAGTGCTTCCACACCATCGAAGGCGGTGATCACCGTGAAGCCGGATTTCGCCAGGTTAACTTCCACCAGGCGTACGATGTGGCGCTCGTCATCAACCACGAGGATTTTTCTGGGCATGGCGCTAGTGTCCTCCTTAGAAGGCGCCTTCCTGCGGACCAGCTTCCGACTGCCGTCGGGTCCGTGCTGAGGGAACGCGCCCATGCTTAGCGATTATAGCAAAGGCTTTGTGAAGTTGTCAAACCCGCGCGGTGGTTCTATGCCGACTTCATCGGCAAAAGTGCGTCCCGCCGCCTACTCGCGCTCCACCAGCGCCTGGACTTGGTCAAAAGCGCCCACCAGGGCGGGGTAGAGCGCCTGATACAGTTGATGATACGCTTGATAACGAGTGACCGCCGCGGCCTGCGGGAGCAACTCGTCCACCACGGAGATGGTCCCGGCGCAGGCCTCGGGCACCGAGGCGAACGCGCCGCTGCCCACCCCCGCCAGCAGGGCGACGCCAAACGCCGGCCCCTCGTCCACGTTGATCGTGCAGTGCGCTTCCCCGGTCACATCGGCCTGGATCTGCCGCCACAGCGGGCTGCGGGCCCCGCCGCCGGAGGCGCGCACCTGCCGGAAGGGCGTCCCCAGCGCCTTCATGATCTCAAACGAGTCGCGCATCCCCAGGGCCACACCCTCCAGGACCGCGCGGATCATGTGGGCCTTCGTATGGCGCAGAGTCAAGCCGAAGAACACGCCCTTGGCGTTCGGATTCGGATAGGGCACCCGCTCGCCGGTCAGGTAGGGCAGGAAGATTAGCCCCTCGCTGGTCGCCACCGACGCGGCCGCCTCGGTCATGTACTCGTACGGGTCGCGCCCGCTCTCGGCGGCCATATCTTTCTCGGTCTGGCAGAGCGTATCCCGCAGCCAGCGCAACGAGCCGCCTGCGGAGAGCATGACGCCCATCACGTGCCACTTGCCGGGCACGGCGTGGCAGAAGGTATGGGTGCGCAACTCCGGGTCCATTAGCGGCTCGTCCAGGTGGGCGAAAACCACCCCGGAGGTGCCCAGCGTACTGCTGACCACGCCGGTGTCCACGATGCCGTTGCCGACCGCCCCGGCGGCCTGATCGCCACCGCCGCCGACCACCGGCGTCCCGGCCCGCAGGCCGGTCAGCTCGGCCGCCGCGCCGGTGATCCGTCCGCTGACCTCCGGTGACTCGTAGACGGTCGGGAGCCACTCCCGCGGCACGCCGATCTTGTCCAGCACCACGGTGGACCAGCGGCGCTGCGGCACGTTGAGCAGCGAGGTGCCGGAGGCGTCGCTGACCTCGGTGGCGTACTCGCCGGTCAGGAGCAGGCGGATGTAGTCCTTGGGCAGCAGCACGCGCCGGACCCGGGCGTAATTCTCCGGCTCGTTGTCCCGCAGCCAGATGATCTTGGGCGCCTGAAAGCCGGTGAGCACCGGGTTGCAGGTCTCGGCGACCAGCGTCTCGCGGCCCACGGTCGCGGTGATCCAGTCGCACTGCGCGCCGGTGCGCTGGTCGCACCAGAGCAGGGCGGGGCGGATGACCTGGTCCTGCGCGTCCAGAAATACCGACCCGTGCATCTGGCCGGACAGCCCGACCCCGGAGACCTCCGCGCCGTCCACCCCGGCCTGCGCGAGCACCGAGCGGATCGTCTCCACCGTCGCCTGCCACCAGTGCGCGGGGTCCTGCTCCGCCCAGTTGGGGCGGGGCGTAGACAGCGGGTACTCGGCCAGCGCGCGCGCCACCACGCGGCCGGTCTCGTCAATCAGCAGGGTCTTGGTGCCACTGGTTCCGATGTCCAGGCCCAGTAAGTAAGCCATCCGTCGCCTCCCGAAATACTCGGCATGACGCTAACTGGCACGTAGGGGCGGAGCTTGCTCCGCCCGCGCCTGCCGCTAAGCTGCCGCTACTCCTCGCCCTTGGCCAACAGGATGCGCGTGCCGGAGGGTACGGCTTTGAAGACGGTGGGATCGCCCTCCAGCTTCCCGAAAACATTGACCGCGCTGGCCGGGCGAATCTCGTCGCCCTGGCTCATCGGCGTGGGGCCAAAGAAGATGCAGAAAGCGTTGCCGGGGGGCCAGTAGCCGATATCGCCCAGGTCCACGGTCTCCCGCCCGTTCTCCTCGCCGAGATTCACCGGGATGCTGAAGTAGATCTCGTCGCCCCAGGTGTTGCCGACCGCCTCCAGCGGCAGCGCGTTCCAGATGCTCTGCGCGGTATGGCTGTCGTTGAGCAGCGCCCGAGCGTTTACCGATCCGGCCGTGATCTTGATGAAGTTGCCCATGAGTCGTTCCTCCTTAGCTAACTGAGCCCGGCTGGGCGCTGCCTGAGACCAGGGGGCAGCCCAGCTTGAGCGTTTGTCCCAGGTTGTAGCCGGCCTGACGCAACTGGTCGCGAGCGGCTTCCGGCTCCAGGGCCTTCGCCAGGGTCTGGGGTCCCGGAGAGATTGACCAAGCGGCGCTCAGGCCCCAGGTCGCGAACTCCGCCGGATCGCCGTCCACCGCCCCCGCAATCGCCAGCACCGGCACGCCGATTTCCCGGCCTAGCTGGGCGACGGCCCAGGGGCCCTTGCCAAAGCTGGTCTGCGCGTCCAAGCGGCCCTCGCCGGTGACCAGCAGGTCGGCGCCGGTCGCCTTCTCGCGCAGGCCGATCGTCTCGAGAATAAGTTGCGCCCCCGGCTCCAGGGTGGCGTCACAGAATACCACCAGCCCGGCCGCCAGGCCTCCCGCGGCTCCCGCGCCGGGCAGATTGGCCACCGACTTGCCCAGTTGGTGCTCGACGACCTCCGCCAGGTGGCGCAGGCCTCGGTCCAGTTTCTCGACCATCTCCGGCGTCGCGCCCTTCTGCGGACCATAGATGGGAGCGGCGCCCTGCGCCCCGAAGAGGGGATTGGAGACATCGCAGGCCACGCGGAAGCGGCTGTCCGCCAGGCGGTTGTCCAGGTTGCTGATGTCAATGTGAGCGATGCGCTCCAAGGTACGCCCCGTGGCCCGCGTAATCTCGCGGCCCTCGTCGTCATAGAAGCGCACGCCCAGCGCCTGGGCCAGACCTGCTCCGCCATCGGTGGTAGCGCTACCGCCCACGCCGATGATGAACTCCCGGCAGCCCCGGTCTAGGGCGGCGACCACTAGCTGGCCGGTGCCATACGTGCTGGTCAGCAACGGATTGCGGCGCTTCTCCTCGACCAGCGCGAGCCCGGAGGCGGACGCGGTCTCGATGACCGCCGTGCACGCGTCGCCCAGGATGCCAAAGTGGGCCATCACGGGTCGACCTAGCGGACCGCTGACCCGTTCGGTGACCAGGCGGCCGCCGGTCGCCTCCACGAGCACGGCAGCGGTGCCGTCGCCCCCGTCGGCAATCGGCGCGGTGACTATTTCCAGAGACGGGTCGGCCCGCTCCAAGCCCTCGCGCAACGCGGCGCAGACCTCCGGCGAGGGCAGGCAGCCCTTGAACCCATCAGGTGCAATAACAATTCTCACAGCTACAAAATCCCCCCACAGGATAATGACAAAACGGTCTGGTGTTGCTCGTCGGGGCGGCCTTCCACCGTCCCCGGTGGCACCGGCGTCTCGCCGGTGCTCGGCCGCCCCTACCCGGAATCCCCTTAGCTCCCGATCTCGGCCCACGCGCGCTGGAAGGTGCGAGCGGTGCCGGCCAGGATGAGCTGCGTGCTCTCGCCCGGCAGCGGCTTGACCTCAAAGGTGAACACCGGCTTCTCGGTCGGCACGTCCGACTTGAAGTAGCCGCTATAGATCAGGGTCTCGATGAACTCCTTGAGCTGCGGGACATCGTTTTCGGACCCCAGCATGCCAAAGCGCGGGTGCACGTCGCCGTACGCCGCGTGCGCCGGGTCTTGCATCGCGCAGTTGCCTGCATGCACGTGGATCAGGTAATCGCCGATCTGCTCCACACAATCGGCGGGGCTCTCGCCCAGCAGCGGGAGATGCGACAGGTCAATGGTCAGGCCGAAGTTGTCCACGCTCTCGCGGACCCGGCGGGCGACCTCGCGAGCCAGGGCGCTCGGGCCAACCAGGCACCGCTTATCAATGTTGTAGTCGAAGGTCTCCAGCGTCACCCAGACCACATAATCGCGAGCCTGCGCCTGTGCGTACTGGCAGCACTCGACCAGGGACGCAACCAGCAGGTCCACCTGCTGCGCGCGGTCGGCTTCGCCGGGATCCGGGCCGCTAAGCACGGCGCACAGGCGCGCGTTCATCTCGTAAGCAGCGTCCAGAGAGGCCTTGACGCAGTCAATCGCCGCGCGGCGGCCGGCCTCGTCCGGGTTGTTCAGGTTCAGCTTGCCGCCCAGCAGCGGCGGCTGGCCGGCGACGATCAGGCGCACCGCGGCCTGGTCGGCAATCGCCTTAATCCGGGCATGAGTGGCGCTGTCGGTGGGCTTGACTTCCAGCACGTCGAAGAAGGTGTCCCGGCAGACCTCCTCCAGGGAGGCGAATAGCTCCTCATTGTTGGTAACGCCAGGATAGGCCATCGGGTGAACGAGGCCGATATGCATCTGCTCACGCCAAGATTCGATCATGATATGGTGCTCCTTGAGGTAATCTGGCCCGCCGGCGGGCGGGACTTGGGTTGTCGTACCGTCTCTTCTGGCGTAGGGGCGCGTTTTGCGGTGTCTGCGCCGCAACACACGCCCGTTCGCTGCCTGTAGGTTAACGTGCGGGCGTGTGTTGCCCCGCCGGAGCGGGACAAAACGCGCCCCTACGGGAAGCGGCGGCCTGCTTCGCCTCCCGCTAGTACCCCATATCCTTAGCCATTTCGCCGGCGGCCTTGACCCAGGCGTGCGCCGGATCGTCCTTGGGGCGCAGGCGACGCTCGGTGGGGCCGGCCAGCATCCATAGATAGTAAAGCTGGTACCCCGGCGCGGCCACTACCGGATGATAGCCGCGCGGGATTAGTACCGTGTCACCCTCTTCGACGCAGTACGCTTCGTCCAGGGTTCGGTCATCCGTATACACGCGCTGCATCCCGAAGCCCTGCGCCGGGTTGAAGGCGTAATAATAGATCTCCTCGAGGCAAACTTCTTCCGGAAAATCGTCAATTTCGTGCTTGTGCGGGGGGTAGCTGGACCAATTGCCGGGGGGGTTGAAGGTCTCGCCGACCACCAGGCGCTGGGCCTGCGGCACATTGGCGCCGATCACGTTGTGTACTTCCCGCCGCCAATTCCAGTTGCCGGCCCGATTCACCTGCACGTCAGCAGGAGTAATTATCTGCACCGCTCCGGAACTGCTGGAGGGCGCGCTGCACAGGGCCAAGAGCGCTCGGCTGCGGGCCACCAGGCGGCAGTCGGTGGCCGGGGGCAGGTACGCCCCGGTGCACTTGCCGCCAAAGACGGAGGTGCGGCCGCCCAGGCCCGAGTAGTCCTGGCCTCCGGCCGCCAAATCGGCAATTCCGGTCAGATAGATCAGGGCGTATTCCCGGTCGGCGGTGTGCAGATCATAGCTCTCGCCGGGCGCGAGGCTCAGCAGCGAAAAGCCGAGCAGCTCCAGCGGCCCGGTCCCGGCGCGGTAGACCTCCGTCAGTCCCGCCTCGGGGGATACGCGCAAACGTAGATTGGTCATGGGTGAGACCCCCTTCGCGGTCCCTTTCTCCGTCGCCGGGGCGCTTACCTCCCGGGGGAGGCGGTTGACAGTGCGGGCGTGCCGTACCTATAATCTCTTCGCTGTGCTACCTCGCGCGCCAGTTTCTTCCCTGGGAGGGTGGATAACGGTGTCATACACGCGCTTTACCCCCGCTTTGGTTCTTGCCTGCCTTCTGCTGCTAGGACTCTCCGTCACGGCCGGGTGGTCGCAGACCCGCACGGCGGCCCCGCGCGCCGGGACCGTGCGCCCCGCGCCGGCGGCCGCCGTCGAGCCGCCTATGCCGGCGGTCCTCGCGATGGTCAACGGCAAGCCGCTGACCGCCGAGAGCTTCCGCGAGGCCACCAATGAGGGCTTTGCCCGCCAGATCTTTGAGACGCTGCTGCATCGCCGCCTGATCTGGGACGAGGCGCAGCGCCTGGGGATCACCCTCTCCAAGAGCGAGTTCGAGGCCAAACTCCACCAGGTCAAGGCGGGCTACGGCTCGCCGGAGGCTTTCCAGACCGCCCTGCACCAGCAGGGCCTGACGGAGGCCTACTTCGACCAGCGGCTCAAGACCCAGATGCTGCTGGATATGATCGTGGACCGGCGCGGCGCGCTGCGCGAGGATGAGATCAGCGCCTACTACGATAAGCACAAGAGCGAGTACGTGCGCCCGGCGCGCGTGCACCTGTTTGACCTGGTAACCACCGACGCCGAGGCGGCCTACGCCGCGCGCCGCCGGATCAGCAACGGGGAAGAGTTCGCCGCGGTCGCCAAGGAGATGTCGGTAGACCCCTCCGCCGCGCAAGGCGGCGACCGGGGCTGGCTTAGCGCCACCCAGGTGCCGGATGAGCTGATGCGCGCCACCGCCTTCTCCCTGGAGGTCGGCCAGACCAGCAACCCGCTGCTCGTGTCCGGCAAGTACCACGTCCTCTACGTCAGCGAGGCCGAGCCCGGCGTCAGCCGCAATCTCGCCCAGGCGCGTCCCGACCTTATCACCGCCCTGCGCCAGGAAAAGGGCCTGACCCGGGAAGCGGTGCAGGATGCGCTGGTTCGCGAGGCCGGCGTGCAGATCAACTGGGACCCGCTGCGCTATCTGGCCGCCGAGTACCTTTCGATGAAGCAGATCCACATCTATGTGGACGGCAAACCGGTAGTCCTCCCGCGGCCCGCCTTCCTGGTCGGGGGACGCTTGCTCGCCCCCGCCAAGCCCCTCGTGGTAGCCCTGGGCGCCCGGATGATCTGGACGCCCGGCACCTCCACTCTGACCGCCGAGCGCCAGGGCAAGAAGGTCTCCTTCACCAGCGGCAAGCCGATCGCCATGATCAACGGCAAGGCCCGGCAGGTCGTCGCCTCGCGCATCGAGGGCGAAATTCTGTTGGTCGAGCCGCGCGCGCTGGTCGAGGGCCTGGGCGGCAGCGTCCAGTGGAACGCGGCCCGCAACAGCCTGTACATCAAGTCCACGCCGGAGAGCTAGCCCCCGGCATCCCACTGCTTACCCCGGGCGCTGTCCAGATCGAACTGACAGCGCCCGTTTAGTGTTAGACTGTGGTGTGTATCTAGAAGCAGTTTCAAAACCGTCCCGACTGGCGCAGGAGAAGTGCCGTCGGGCGGTTGTAGGGGCGGAAGTTCGGCGTCTGCGCCGAATCTCCGCCCGCGTGTACCACTAAGTTAGCTCCTTGGCGCGGGCGGAGATTGCCCGGCAGACCGGGCAACTTCCGCCCCTACGTAGGACACCACGGTTTTGCGACTTAATCTAGGCCGAGGGACGAGGCGCCCGCGGCGGAGGCTTGCATGTCTGTGGCTCAGCCCCAACCCCACCTGCGTCTGCTCTGTGAGCACCCCGAGGACTGCGCCAACCGGACGCTGACCTCGGCCCAGCGCTGGGCGTTGGTGGTGCTGGTGGTGCTGGTCGCGGGGCTGCTGGCCTGGCGGCCGGTGACGACGCTGTTGGTGCTCAACGCCGCGGCCATCCTCTTCTACCTCCTGCATATCGGCTACAAGTTCTTCCTCGTCTACCGCTCCCTGTACCGCCCGGCGCTGTGGGGCGCGACGCCCGAGGAACTCGCCCAACTGCGCCCCGCCGACCTGCCGACGTACACGATCCTGGTGCCGCTCTACCGGGAGGCGGCGGTGGTCCCCGGTCTGGTGGCCGGCCTGCAGGCGCTGGACTACCCGCCCGAGAAGCGCGAGGTGCTCTTCCTGGTGGAGGAAGACGACGCCGAGACCCGCGAGGCGTTGGAGCACATAGCTCTGCCGCTGGGCTTCCGGGCTTTCGTGGTCCCGCCGGGCGAGCCGCGCACCAAGCCGCGGGCCTGCGACTGGGGCCTGGATGTGGCCACCGGCGAGCTGCTGGTCATCTACGACGCGGAGGACCGGCCCGAGCGCGACCAGCTCCGCCAGGCCGCCTGGCTGTTCGCGCAAGGGCCGGAGCGGCTGGCCTGCGTGCAGGCGCGGCTCAACTACTACAACCCCGACCAGAACCTGCTCACCCGCTGGTTCACCACCGAGTACTCGACCTGGTTTGACCTCTACCTGCCCGGCCTGACCGGCCTGGATGCCCCGGTGCCGCTGGGGGGGACCTCCAACCACTTCCGCACGGAAATTCTGCGCGAGCTGGGCGGCTGGGACCCCTTCAACGTCACCGAGGACTGCGACCTGGGCGTGCGCCTGCACAAGCACGGCTACCGGACGCTGATGATGGACTCGACCACCTGGGAGGAGGCCAACGGCCGCCTGGGGAGCTGGCTGCGGCAGCGCTCCCGCTGGGTGAAGGGCTACCTGCAGACTTGGCTGGTGCACATGCGCAATCCGGGGCAGCTCTGGCGGCAGCTCGGCCCGCGCGGCTGGTTCAGCTTCCAGATGACCGTCGGCGGCTCGGTGCTCTGCTACCTGCTCAACCCTATTTACTGGGCCCTGACCGTGGCCTGGCTGCTCACCCACCACCCGGCGATCACGTACCTGTTCCCGCCCGTGATCTACGGGCTGGGGCTGTTTTGTCTCTACGTGGGCAACTTCCTGTTCGTCTACATGGCCGTCCTCGGCTGCCTCTATCGCCGGAACTACCGGCTGGTGAAATACGCGCTGCTGACCCCGCTGTACTGGCTGCTGATGAGCTGGGGAGCCTACCGGGGCGCGCTGCAGTTGCTCACCCGCCCCTCCTATTGGGAGAAGACCGAGCACGGTTTCGCCGCGCCGGAGTCGGCCGAGTCCGCGTCGCCGGGAGGGGAGCGATGAACGGTCGCGGTCAGAGATTGCGTTGGACGGAGGCCGTCCTCGTCTTCCTGTTGGTGACGGGCGTGTGCCTGCGGGCCGGGTACCTCTCGGCGGCGCGCGCGCAGGTCAACTGGGAGGGCCTGGCGGCCGTCGCCCACGCGGCGGACCTGTGGTACAAGGCCCCGGAGGCGCGGCTCACGGAGATCGGTTTTGTCCAGCCGCCGCTCCCGGCGCTGCTGGCTAGTCTGGCCGTGCTGGGCAACCCGCACGGCGCGGCGGCGCTGGCCCGGCCGGTGTGGGTGGGCGCGCCGCTGCTGGGCCTGGCCGCGGTGCTGCTGCTGGGGCTGGCGCTGCATGGGGGCGCGCCGCGCTGGTGGGCCTACCCAGTGACGGCGCTGTTTGCGCTGAATACGGTCACTTTCAGCCTGGCGGCGGCGGGCAGCCCGGCGCTACTGCTGATCGTGCTGCTGCTGGGCACCGCCTGGTGTCTCGACCGCTGGGCGGCCACCGGAGCCCTGCGGCCGCTGCTCATCGCCAGCGTCCTGGTCGGCGCAGCGATGCTCACGCGCTATGAGATGGTCTTCTGGGTGCTGCTGCTGGCGGGGTTGGTGGCCGTGGTCGCCTACCGCGCCGGGGGCTACTCGCGCCTGGAGGGCACGCTGCTGGCCTTCCTCCTGCCGGGCTGCTACCTGCTGGCCGGCTGGGTGGTGGCCTGCTGGCTCATCCAGGGCGACCCCTGGTACTTCTGGCGCCACACCTTCAGCGGGCCCCCCAGTGGAGAGCCGCTACTCGGCGCGTCGGTCTACTTGGCGCTACTTGCCTGCCCGCTGCTGCTCGCGGTAGGCGTATGGCTGGCGCGGCGGAGCCGGGCCCGGGCGGCGCTGGCCTCCCTAACGCTGCTGTTCGGGAGTATCGCGCTGGCCGGGCTGCTGCAGCCGCTGCTGGGGCGACTGGCCGGGGACGCGTGGTCGCAACTGACCGTGCCCGTGGCGGCCGCGATGGCGGCAGGCTACCTGCTGGCGACGCGGCTTCTGACCGGCGGGGAGCGCCGCTCGGACCGGGCGCTAGTGCTGCTGCTGGCGCTACTGGCGATTCTTCTCGTTGGCGTGGCCACCCGGCTCGGCGGCGGGCTGCCGCGCTGGCCCGCCCAGACTTGGCAGGGCGAGTTGGCCTTCACGGACACTTGCCAGTCGGAAGTGGCGGCCGCCCAGTCCCTGCGCACGGAACTGCGGCCGGGCGAGCGGGTGCTGATTGTCGGCTGGCCGGGATTCGCGGTCTCGCTGGTGGCGGGGGAGGGGGCGCGGGTGACGGTCATTCCCGGACCGGGAGACCGCGCGCTGGCCGAGGTGGCCGAGCCTTACGCGGTAGTGCTGGCCGGGTGGCCCGCGGACCAGCCGACGCCCCTGCCGCTCAGCCGCTACGAGTTGCGCTGGCGATCCGGAGACTGGGCCTGCTTCCGCGCTAGCCCCGGCGGGTAAGAATCGGGCCGTTGTAGGGGCGGAAGTTCGGCGTCTGCGCCGAATCTCCGCCCGCGCATACCCCTAAGCTAGTGGCTCACGCTAGCCCCGGCGGGTAAGAATCGAGGAACTCAGCCCGGAGCCGAGCGAACTGACCGGCCGGTGCAGAATCAGGCGGCCGATCCAGCCTAGGGGCAGCGCCAGCAGGGCGGTGAACAGCCCCTCCAGGACCGTACTGGCCAGCCAAGCGCCGAAGGTGGGGGAGGGCACAAAGATCAGCCCCACCAGCCGCACCGCCAGCAGCGAGGCGAAAGTGACGAACATCAGCAGCGCGAGCCGGTCCGAGAAGACCTGCTGCCCCACCATCCCCGTGACCACCCCGCAGCCCATGTAGCCCACGAACAGCCCGCCCAGGGGCGCCGCGGTAAGCGCTCCCAGGCACAGCGCCCCGGCCAGGCCGGTCCACGCGCCCTCCTCCGAACCCCGGAACAACCCCACCAGCACCACGGCGACCAGCACCAGGTCCGGCGCCAGGCCCTGCGCGCGCCCGCCCGGCGCCCAGGCGACCTGCGCCGCCGCCAGGAAGAGCACCACCACAAATTCCAGTATATAGTAGCCCATACCGCTGCATCCTTGTCGTCCCTCCCCTATTTAGGGGAGGGCAGGGAGGGGTCCGCCGTGCTGCCCCGTTACGCTAGTGGAGCGGCTTCTGCTTGACCACCCAGACATACTCGAGGCGGAAGAAATCCACGAAAGGCCGCAAGGTGGCGCTGACCGACTCGGCGCTCCCCGGCATCTTGCTCACGCGCTCGATCTGGCCGATGGGGATTCTCGCCGGGTAGACCTCATCGAGGCCGGAGGTCTCAATCAGGTCCCCGGGGCGCAGGTCGGGCCCGGCCAGCAGCGGCTTGACCTTCTCCATCTTCAGCGCCGTCGCGGTTACGGAGAGGCTGGTCAGCGGGTAGACGATCCCCTGGTCGCGGCTGCGCACATCCAGGCCGGCGACGGCCGCTTCCGGGTCAATCAGCAGCAGCGCCTCCGCGGTCTTGCCCTGCACCTTGATGATCCGCCCCACCAGCCCCGCGGCTTGCCGGACCAGGTCCCCCTCGGTGACCAGATTCTCCTGCTCCAGGGCCAGCGTCGCCCGGCAGCGACTGGGTCCGGTGACCAGACCGATAACGCGGGCCGGAACCAGGTCCGGCTTGCGCTCCGCCGGCAGGCCCAGGGACTTGAGCAGCACCCGATTGTCCTGATAGTACTGGTAGATCTCGCCGACCTGCGCCTGGTAGGCGTCGCGCTCGGCGCGCAGCCGATCGTTCTCCTGAACCAGGGCGGGGCCGGCCACCATCCCTCGGTACAGGTCCCGCGGTCCCGACCACAGGTAGGTATAGCCGCTTTCCAGGGGGCGGCCCACGGCCACCAGGATCCGCTCCGGGAGGCTGGTGGCGTTGCGCGACTCGGCCCGATGCTGCCATACGGTCAGGATCAGGGCCGCCGCGGCCAGCAGCAGCAGGGTGCGCCAATTTGTCGGCTGTTCGGAGGGTCTCAGCATACTCAGGTGGGTCCAACGCGACTAGCGGCCCGTGGTCAGACCGTCCAACTCGTCCAGGTAGCGGGCCGCGCCCAGCACCACGCAGGTGGTGGGATCGTCCACCACGTAGACGGGAATGTCGGTCTCGGCGCTGAGCAACTGGTCCAGGCCGCGGAGTTGGGCGCCGCCGCCGGCCAGGGCGATACCGCGATTCATTACGTCCGCCGCCAGCTCCGGCGGGGTGGAGTCGAGACATTCCTTGACCAGCTCCACCAGGGCCGAAACCGGCTCGGCAATCGCCTCGCGGATCTCGTTGGAGGTGATGCGGATGCTCTTGGGCAGCCCGGTGATCAGGTTCTTGCCCCGGATTTCCATGGACAGCTCTTCGGTTAGCGGGAACGCGGAGCCAATCTTGATCTTGATCTCCTCGGCGCTGGTCTCGCCAATGTACAGGCTGTACTCGCGGCGGATGTAGACCGTGATTGCCTCGTCCATGGCCTCCCCGGCCACGCGCATGGAGCGCTCGGTGCAGATGCCGCCCAGCGAGATGACCGCGACCTCGGTAGTGCCGCCGCCGATGTCCACGATCATGCTGCCCACGGCTTCGCCGACCGGGAGCCCCGCGCCGATCGCGGCAGCCATCGGCTCGTCAATGATGATCGTCTCCCAGGCGCCGGCCTCGCGGGCGGCGTCCTCCACGGCCCGGCGCTCCACCTCGGTGATGCCGGAAGGCACGCCAATCACCATCCGGGGCCTGATGAAGATGCGGTGGCCGTGGACCTTGCGGATGAAGTGGCGGATCATCGCCTCGGTGACCTCAAAATCGGCGATAACCCCGTTGCGCAGCGGGCGAATGGCGGTGATGTGGGCGGGCGTGCGGCCCACCATGCGCTTGGCGTCCTCGCCCGCGCCCTTGATCTCGTTGGTGTAGTTGTCCACCGCCACGACGGAGGGTTCACGCAGGACGATGCCCCGCCCCCGCACGTGCACCAGCGTAGTGGCGGTGCCCAGGTCGATGCCCATGTGCCCCGAGTACCGGAACAGCCAGTTGCGCAATTTGTGGGAAAGATGGGAAAGCAGGCTCATTAGCAACCGTCATTTCTGCTGCGTCGTAATGCTGCGATTAGCGGGGCGCAACGCGCCCCCCGGGGTCTGGCCCGTGCCAGCCCAGCGCGGCCAGCGCCGCCACCACCTGGCGGATTGGTAATCCGACTACATTATAGTAGGAACCCCGCACACTCTCAACCAGTTTGTGCTCGCGGTCCTGGATGCCATACGCGCCGGCCTTGTCCCGCGGGGCTCCCGAGGCCACATACGCGGCGATTTCCGGGGCGGACAGACGCCGGAAACGCACCTCGGTGCGCACGATCTCCAGCCACAGCAGGCGCACAGAATCAGCCTCCTCCGACTCGACCAACGCCAGCCCAAAGGCCGAGAAGACCTCGTGCGTCCGCCCGGAAAGCTGCTCCAGCATCCACGAGGCCTCCGCGTCGTTCGCCGGCTTGCCCAGGGACTGGTCCGCCCAGACGACCACGGTATCCGCACCCAGACTGAGCCGGCCGGGGGCGGCCTGCGCCCCGCGCGCCGCCTTGTGGACGGCCCGGGCCGCGGCGGAGCGCCAGCCGGTCAGATGGGCCACCGGCGGGTCCTCCCCCGGATCATGCGCATCGTAGGCCAGGCCCGCGGCCCGCAGCAGCTCCCGGCGGCGCGGCGAAACCGAGGCCAGCAGCAGAGGCGCGGCCGCCGTGGCGGGCGGGAGCCGCCGCTCCGGGGAGGCCCACCAGCGCGCCCCGTCAGGACGGAACCGCAGCGGCAAGGGCGACGGGAGTAGGTGAGGGGAGAGTTCCGGCATGGTGGCGGAGGCGGCCAGTTACAGCCGGCCCGAGCGAATAATGGAGTAAATCAGCCACAGGCCCATGAAGCCCGCGATCGCGGCGAACACCAGCGCCACCGGATTGGCGATCGCCTGGGAGGCCTGGGCACTGGACAGAATGCTGGCGGAGGCCATGATGATGGCGGCGACTATAATCGCAAAGGACAGCCGGTTGACCATGATGTCCATGCGGTGCATGTGCCGGTCGATGTGCTCGATCTCCAGCCGCACCCGGGTGCCCCCGGCCTGCGTGCGCATGATCAGGTCGGAGAGCTGGCGCGGCAGGGCGCGGCCCAGATAGGCCATCTCCCGCCAGGAACTCTGCAGCACCGAGAACATCCGGTGGGGGCTGAAGCGCTGGCGAAGCTGTTCCTGCACGGCTTGGCGCAAGAAGCCCACCGCATCAAACTGCGGGTCCAACTGGAAGCAGACCCCCTGGGTGATGACCACCGCCCGCACCAGGCTGGCGAAGGTGGCCGGGACCCGGATGGCGTGCTTGACCAGCAGCCCCAGCAAGGCGTCCATGACCTCCGCGAGCGCAAAAACGCCCGGCCCGGCGGGAGCAAAGCGGGCGATCAGCTTGTCCACGTCCAGCCGCAGCGCCGACAGGTCGGTGCGGGAGGAGATCACGCCGACGGAGACCGTGACGTTGACCACCCCGCGGCTGTCGCCCTCGAGGAGTGACTGCATCATCGCCAGGATCTGCTCGCGCAGCTCCCGCCCGGCGTAATCCACATGGCCGCAGTCCAGCAGGGCGATGCGCCCGTCGGACAGCAGCTTGAGGTTGCCGGCGTGCGGGTCGCCGTGGAAAAAGCCGCTCCCGGTCACCTGCCGGAACATGGCGAGCGCGAACTCGCGCGCCACCTGCACCCGGTCCAGGCCCAGACGGACCAGGCCCTGCTCATCGTTGGGGCTGACGCCCTCGATGAAATCCAGAGTCAGCACCCGGTGCGCGGTCAGGTCCCAGTGTACGCCGGGGACGGTCAGCTCCGGGGTGTCGGCCAGGTCCTGGCGCAGCCGGTCGGTGTTGGCCGCCTCGCGGGTGAAGTCCAGCTCCCCGCGCAGGATATGGCCGAATTCGGTGGCCCAGCCGACCACGTCGTTCTCTTTTGCCCAGTCAATGTAGTGCGTGGCCTCGCGGGCCGCCAGGTTGAGGATGAACAGGTCCTGCTCGACCTGCTGGCGGACCTCCGGGCGCTGCACCTTGACGGCCACGTCCCGGCCGTCCTGGCGCTTGGCCCGGTGGACCTGGGACAGCGAGGCGGCGGCCACCGGGACGGGATCAAACTCGGCGAAAAACTGGCTCAGCGGTCCGCCCAACTCCTGCTCCACGACCGCCTGGGCGGCGGCAAAGGGGAACGGCGGCACCTCGTCCTGCAGCTTGCGGAGTTCCGCGATCCACTCGTCGGAGAGCAGGTCAGCGCGGGTGGAGAGGGCTTGCCCGATCTTGATGCCGGCGGGCCCGATCTCCTCCAGGGCCAGCCGCAAGCGCACCGGGCGCGCAAGTTGCGCGGTGGCGGCATCCAGTCGCGAGCGGCGGCGGCGCTGGAGGTAGCCGGCTAGGCCCAGACGCTGGAGTACATCCTCAAAGCCAAAGCGGGCGACAATGCCCGCGATGTGCACGACGCGGCGCCCGTAGCTGCCCAGGCTCTGGACATTCGCCACCTCAGGGCTGGAGGGGGGCCTTGGCTCCACAGGCTCTACACCGTCCTTCGGCGTCCAGCCCCACCGGGCGAGCGGACATGCCGGTTCTCTCCACCAGGGTCGCCCCGCAGTCCGAGCACTCGGTGTCCGTGGTGCCAGGCAGGTTGATGTTGCCGACGTACACGTAATTCAGGTGCTGTTTGGCGATCTGGTAGGCCATCAGCAGCGCCTCCGGCGGCGTGGGCGGGACCTGCAGCTTGTAGGCGGGATGATAGCGGGACAGATGCACCACCAGGTCCGGGCTGACTCCCGCCGCCCACGTGAAGATGTTCTCCAGTTCCTCGCGGGCGTCGTTGTAGCCGGGGATAATCAGCACCGTGATCTCCACATGACAACGGCCCCAGGCGTGCTCCACCGTCTCCCGCGCCTGCCAGCCCGGTCCGCCGCAGAGTTCCTGGTAGTGCTCCTTGCGCCAGAACTTGATGTCCACGTTCAGCGCGTCAATCAGCGGGAGCAGTTCCTCCAGCGGCTCGGCTTCCACCACGCCGTTGGTCACCAGCACGTTATACAGGCCTCGTTCGTGCGCCAGGGTGCCGGTGTCCTGCACGTATTCCGCCCAGATGAACGGCTCGTTGTAGGTGTAGGCCAGCCCGATGTTCCCCTGCGACTCGCGGTACTCCTCGGCCAGCTCCACCGCCTGGGTGGGGGAGAGTTCCTGGGTGGCGGGCCGGCCCTTGGAGATCTGCCAGTTCTGGCAGAAGCTGCAACTCAGGTTGCAGCCGAAGGTCCCCAGCGACAGGATGGAGGCCCCGGGATGGAAGTGGTAGAGCGGCTTTTTCTCGATGGGGTCAAGCCCAATCGAGGTGACCTGACCGTAGTTGAGCGAGATCAGCCGCCCGTCCTGATTCTGGCGCACGCCGCAGACGCCCACGGCGCCGGGCTTGATCCGGCATTGCCAGGGGCAGAGGTGACAGGCCGCCAGCTCTGCTTGCGGTTCCCACCAGCGAGCTTCCATCAGGTATGTCCCTCCCCGTTGGCCGGGGCGAACGCCGCGGCGTTCGCCTACGCCTTGGCGATCTGCGCCAGTTGCGCGGCCGTATCCCGTACGAACTGCTCGGGGAACTGCTTGTAGGGGGTGACTTCCGCGGTCAGGTAGCCGTTGTAGCCCACGCCATGCAGCGCGGCCATGATCCGCGGGAAGTCCACGGTGCCCTGCAGCAGCCCCACGAAGCGGTTCTCCTTGGCGTCGAAATCCTTGATATGGACGGCCCGGATGCGCTTCTTGAGCACCTCGATCCAGTGATGCGGGTAGCCGGTCAGCATGACGTTGCCGGTATCGAAGTAGGCCTGCACGTAGTCGGACTCGAAGCCATCAATGAAGGTCCGCAACTCCAGCGGGCTCAGCAAGAACCGGTTCCAGACGTTCTCCAGCGCCATGACGACGCCGGTTTCCTCGGCCACCGGCAGCAACTCCCGCAGGCTGCGGCCCGCGTTTTCGTAGGCTGCCTTGTAGGAGACGTCCTCGGTAACCACGCCGGGGACGACCAGCAGCACCGCGGCGCCGACCGCCTGCGCCTGGCGCAGACCCTGGGCCACGCCTTCCACGCCCTTCTCCCGGATCTCCTCATCGGTGGAGGACAGGGGAAAATGCCAGTGGGTGGAGCACATGAGGCTGGGGACCTCCAGCCCGGCGTTGTGGGCGAGGTCGCCCACGCGCTGCGCCTCGTCGAGCGTGGGAAACTGAACCAGCTCAACGCCTTCCAGCCCGGCTTCGCGGGCCAGCGCGAGCCGGCCGGCAACACTTAAGCGGTTGGGCAGACTGCCATAACCAATAGCTATCTTCACAGAGGGGCCTCCTGCCAGAATTTGAGATTCCGCGGCCGGAGGACTGGCGGCTCCTCTCCGGCTACTGCGCTTACCACAACCGGGCCTTTCCCTGCGGTACGGGAAAAACCTCTTTTGGGTCAGTGGAGGGGCCGCATACGAGGGAGTCTGCAGAGCAGACTCCACGAAGTATCCGGCCCGGGGTTAGCGGTAACCATGGGCCGGATGCTTCCGTGCGCCCGACGCAGACGTCGGTCGTACTCGCATGCGGCCCCTCCCGCCGCCTCCCTGGCCCTCGCCCGCCGCTACCCCGAGCGGACGACGGGATTCCACCAGAAGCTCTGAAACAGGTACTGCCGGAGGGCGGCGGCCGTGGGATTGGGGTAGCTCTGGGCGAAGTTGACCTGCGCCTCGCGGATTACATTGGCCCGGAAGGCTTGCAGGTTGTTGCTGCGGTGGTCGCTGCCGGGCACGGTGGTGATGGCTCGCAGGGTCACGGCCGTGATCCCCCGGTCGGCGGCGAGGGCGGCCACCGCCACCTTGTACGCCTGCTCGATCACCGTGTCAGTCAGCCGAGCGGCCGGCAGTGAATCCGGCAGGCGGAAGGTGATCATGCAGTAGGCTTGATAGGGGTCCATCATCACCGCGACGTCGCCGGACATGCTCTGTCCGTTGGGCCAGGTCAGGGCGCTGACCGCCCGAGCGATAAGGAAGTCCTCATCGGTGGCGGGCACGGTCATTTCGCGGGTGATGATCACCGGCGCCGGGGTGCCGGAGGGCGTGACCCCGGGCTGCGCGCGCACGCCACTGCCCGCAGTGCCGGGACGGGTCGGGGCGGGCGGCGTCACCCCCACGGAGGTGCCCCCCGCGGCGGGCGTCGTCGCCATGGTGCCGAGGGTGGTTCCGGGAGTCGTCGGCGGGGGCGGCCCTCCGAGGGAGAGCGCCGGGGCCACGCGCGGCCGCGGGGCGGAACTAAGCGCCAGCAGCGCCAAAACCACGGCCAGGACGACCACGATCGCGGACCCGATGAAGATGCCGCGCACCCGCATCCGCTGGCGGTGCAAGTCGGCCACGGGAACCGGAGCCGGGAGGGGCGCGGCGGCCGGGGTGGCGCGGACGTGGGTCTGGGCGGCGAGACGCCGCTCCCCGACGGCGGCGCCGGCGCCGAGTTGCTCGGCCAGGGTATACCATTCCACCGCCTCCGGCCAGAGTTGCCGCGCGGCGTAGACGTCGCCCATCAGGGCGTGGGCCTCGGCGTCATTGGGGTAGGTGCGCAGGAGCCGCGCACAGCGGTCCGCGGCACCGTTCAGGTCCCGCTGCTCCAGCAGCAGCCGCACCTCCGCGTAGCCGTCGCGCACGTTGGAGCTCAGATTTCCGCCTGCCAGCCGCCGGTCGTCGCTCACCAGGGCCTCCTCTTCGACTCTACAAATCCTTCTCCATCCGATAGCGCGAGATGTGGTAGCCGGACCGTTCATACAAGCTCACCGCGGTCTCGTTCACCACGGTTACGTCCAGCGAGGTCCGGCCCACGCCCAGCGCGCGCATCCAGTCCTCCGCACAGGTCAGCAGCCGCGCACCCCAGCCCTGGCCCCGGGCCTCGGGGGCCACGTAGAGGTTCTTCACGTAGCCCAGCCGGTCGTCCACTAGCGTGGCGATCACGGCCGCCCAGATGAAGCCGAACACCTCGCCGCCGTCCTCCAGCACCCAGATGCCCTCAAAAGGGCTGCGCACGGCCTGCCGCAGTTGCCGCTCATAGTCGGCCAGAAACTCGCCGTCCACGCGAAAACCCGGGAAGTTCCGCTCATAGACCTCATACTGGAACTCCAGCACCCGCGCGAGGTGATCGCGCCAGCGAAAGGCCTTGACGGCCGGAAGTCGTTCTACCGCTGCCAAACTCTAGCCCCCCTCATCAATCAAGCGCACGTGCTCCTGCACCACCCGCGGCGGACACAGGCTCATGAAGAGCTGCGACGCCATCGCCATCACCAGCAGGTCGTCCACCCAGCCCAGCCCGATCAGCGGGAAATCCGGGATCAGGTCCACCGGGCTGACGAAATACAGCACCCCAGCCAGCAGGATCGCCTTGGCCGGCAGACTGACGCGCGGGTCGCGCAGCAGTCGCCAGTGCAGGCGCACCACATTAGGAAAGTGGACGCCGAAACGCCACACCGTCGCCGGATCGCGCTGCGCCAGGTTGGTCAGGAAGCGTAGGTTCATGTTCCTCGGGGCCTACTGGTAGTTTACCCGCCGGCGGACCGTCCAACCCGCCGGAACCGCTAGTCCTGCAAACTGACGACCGCCTTGACCATCTCGCGGCGATTCACCGCGGCGAACGCCTCGGTGATCTCCTCTAAGGGATAAACGCGCTGCGGGTCGTAGAAGTTCTTGGCGACCAGTTGCCCTTCCTGCACCAAGCGCAGGACCATGTCGCTGCTTTCCTCCTCGGCGTAGCTGCCGTCGAAGAAGGTAAAGGGCCCCGGCGCCAGGTGCGGAGCGATCGTCACGCTGAAGTAGTCGTCCACCCCGTAGGACTCCACCGCGCCGCCGGGCTTGACCAGGGGCAGCACCCGGTCCAGTTGCCCCTGCTTGCCGACCGCGTCAATGATGAAGTCAAACCCCTCCGCATAGTCCGCGCGGATCGCCTCGGCGAGGTCCTCCGTGCGGTAGTCATAGACCCCCGCCGCGCCCAGTTTGCGCGCCAGCTCAAAGCGGCCGGGGCTGCCCACCACGACGATCTCACGGGCCAGCAGAATCGCCGCGTGGTTGACAAAGGACAGGCCCACGCCGCCCGTGCCTACCACCAGCACTCGCGAGTTGTAGCCCACCCCCAGCCGGGTGATGTTGCTGAAGGTCTCGCGCCAGTTGATGATCAGAGTGGAGTCCGCCGGGTCAAAGCCCGCCGGCAGCACCTGGTTCATGCGCCAGAAGACCCAGCCGTCGTTGGCCACGCCGTCCGCCTCCATCGCCCGGTAGTCGCGCACGATTCCGCGCTGGGCAAAGCCGCCCCAGCCGGTCTGCAGACCCACCTCGGGATGGGGTGTAGCCCCGGCCCGCGTGACCAGATCGCCGGGGCGGAAGTTGCGCACCTTCGCGCCCAGTTGCGTCACCCGGCCGATGGACTCGTGCCCCAGGATGGTGGGGTATTCCATGCCGAAGGGGAAGTTCCCCGCGATCAGGTGACCGTCCGTGGCGGTGCAGGTGGCGCAAAACAGAATGTCACAAAGCGCATCATAGGGGCCCATGACCGGCTCAGGCACCTCGCGCACGACCAGAACTCCCGGACTCTCGACTACGGCTGCTTTCATCTTTGCGCCTCCTATTTGGATTCCTGTCCGAACGGCATTCCATAGGGCTCCTCATACGGCCGGAAGGGCACCATCAGGTAGATCTCCCGCAGCGCCGCCAGCACCTCCGCCGGCAACGGCCCCTTCTCGACCGCCGCCACGTTCTGCTCGACTTCCGCAATGGACTTCGCCCCCATCAGCACCGCGGAGACGTCCGGGTTCGAGAGCACCCAACGCAGCGCCACCTCGGTGATCGGCAGGTTGATCTCGTCGAGGTAGCTGTACAGCGCCTGGAACTGTCGGCGGCGGGGCAGATTCAGCCAGGGAGCGTTGTTGACCTCGTCATCGAACCGCGCCGACAGCCAGCCCTGCTGGAGCGGCGAGCCGCAGACGATCCCCATGCCCAGCCCGGCCGCCGTCGGCAGCACTTCCCACTCCGCCTCGCGCCACAGCAGGCTGTACTGGAAAGCGGTCAGCACCACGTCGAAGTTCCCGGTCGCCAGCACCCTCGCCATGGGATACGGGGTAGTTCCGGCCGCCCCGATGAATCGCGTCAGGCCCTGAGCCTTCGCCTCCTGCAGCACCTCCAGCACCGGCCCGCTGTAGTTCACCTTGTCGGTCCACCAGTCGAAGTAGTCCGGCCGATCCGGCTCGTGGATCATCAGCATGTCGATCTGCTCGCGCCCCAGCCGCGCCATACTGGCCTCGAGGGCCCGCCACAGGAAGTCCTTGTTCTGCGGCTCGAAAGGTTCGGGCTGGTATCCGAACTTGGTGGAGATAATCACCGGCTGGGTCACGCCCCGCAGCGCGTCCCCGATGACCGACTCGCTGTCCATATACCCCGGCGCGGTGTCGATGTAATTGACGCCCAGTTCCAGGGCCCGGTGAATTACCTCAATACCGTTCGCCCGCTCGTTGGCATAGTTGGAGACGAACAACCCCCCCAGCGCCAGTTCGCTGACCTGCATTCCCGTCTTGCCCAAAGTACGCAGTTTCATGGTGCGTATCGCCTTTCCGTGTCAAGTTTGACTTGTGATGACCCGCCCGCCGTTTCCGCATAGGGGCGCGTGTCTTCGCGGTGTAGCCTCGGTGGCACCGGCGTCTCGCCGGTGTCCCCCTCTCGCTAGTCGCCCTCCTCGCCGTTCGCCCTTGCCGTGCTCCCCCTCTCCCAAGGTCTGCCGCGGGAGAGGGGGCCGGGGGGCCTGTCCGCCGTAGCTTCAGCGAAGGCGGGTGAGGTGAGACTGGCGCCTGCCTCGGTCTTCCGCCCCTACGGGAAACGACGCCACGTCCTCCCGCTAGTAATACCCGTACTCCTCGACGGCCTCCAGGAAGGCCAGGATGTTCTCCCAGGGCACTTCCGGCTCCAACACGTGCGTGGGGGCCAGGAACAGCCCGCCGCCTTGGCCGACGGTCTCGATCAGGTGCTTGACGGTGGCTTTCATCTCCGCCGGGGTGCCGAAGGGGAAGGTGGTCTGCGTCCCCACACAGCCCCAGAAAGCCAGGTCCCGGCCATACTCCTGCTTGGCCCAGGCCGGGTCAATACACTCCGGCTGCACCGGGTTGAGAATGTCCAGGCCCATGTCAATCAGGTCCGGGATGATCTCCTGAATCTTGCCGTCGCTGTGGTAGAAGATTTGCACGTCGGGATTGAGCGACTTGGCCAGCGCCCAGACCTCGGCCCAGCGCGGCTTGAGCCACCGGCGCCAGGTGGCGGGGCTCATCATCAGCCGGTCCTGCATGCCCACATCGTCGCCGCAGGAAATCGAGTCCACCCCCGCCTTGACCAGCTCGCGGGTAACGGTCAGCTTGATCGCGGTGATCTTATCCAGCAAGAACCCGGCCTGCGCGGGGTCCTCCAGGAACTGCATCATCAGCTTGGGCATGGAGGTAATCGCCCAGGCGACCTCCCAGATATGACCAACGCCCCCGATGACGTATTTGCCCTCCTCGTGCAGCCGCGCGACCTCCGCGGGGAGGTGCGAGTAGCGCGCCGGGTCCTCGTAGACCGGCCACGGGTACTCCTGCAGATCGCTCAGGTTCGTCTCGTGGTCGAGGGGGTACTGCTTCTTCGTGAAGTGGAAGAAGCTGCCGGGGAGGTCCACCTCGCCCATTTCCCCGACGCGCGCGCCCTCGGGAATCCCCTCCGGGTGGTAGCGAGTGAAGTCGGTCTTGGTCGCCGTCGGCTTAAAGCCGGCCCAGCCCTCCCCGAAGTTCCAATACTCCGCCGGGTTCTCGGCGCCGGTCTTCTCCTTGAAGATCTCCAGCAGCGCCGGAGTAAAACCGAAGTCGCAAGGCACGCGGTCCGGCTCCTGGCGGTTCATGGCGGTAAAGATACGTTCGCGTCCGGTCATGGGTGATGTGACTCCTCTCGTCTCGTTTCCGGTGGCACCGGCGTCTCGCCGGTGTTCCCCTCTGGTTGCGTCTCCCGACACCGGCGAGACGCCGGTGCCACCGGGAGACGGCCGCCCCGCCCTACCCGGGCCGCTCGTCCACTACGTCTACCTCGGCTTCGATCTGATTGTTCGCCATCTCTAGGTCCAAAACGCGCGAGCAGATCCGAATCCCCGGCTTGCCGGGCGCTGCGTGAATCTCATTGTCGCGAATCACTGTGCCCCGCACCTCACCGTCCAGGTCAATCTCCGCGCGTCCCTCGCTCTGGCAGTTGTGCAGCAGACGATTGCCCAGCAGTTGCACGTTGTGCGCTGCGGTGGGCTCGTCCAGGTCGCGGAAGTAGACCCCCGCCCCGCCGTTGTCCTGAATCAGGCAGCCGCGCACGATCTGGTCGGTGTCGCGGTTGCCGATGCTCAGCCCGTGCCCCACGTTGGCGCTGAATTCGGAGTCCTCCAGGACGCCGTCGGTGGCGCGCACGCAGTAGAACAGGCCGTCCGCGCCGTTATTGGCGGAGACCAGTCGCCGCATCTGGAAGCGCAGGCTTCCCGAGCCGGGATGGAAGCCGGTGCCGGAGTTCCCCAGGCTGCGGACCCCCTCAAAGACCGGGTCGGAGCACTGCTGGAAGCTCACGCCGTCGCCGTTGACGTCCTGCACGGTCACGTCGCCCACGTAGGTCTGCCGGCAGCCGATCAGGTACAGCCCGCCGCCGCGGCAGCCGTCAATCGGCGGATTCTCGGACTGGTTGCCCTCCAGCAGCAGCCCCACGGCCGCCGCTTCCTCCACGTTCACGCCGCTGATCAGCGGGTAAACGCTGGTCACGAGCGCGTTGCGGCATCGGCCATAGTCGTAAAAGATCGCCCGGCTCAGGCCGAAGCGGTCTCCGTCGCGATACAGCAGCGTCGCCACGGTCCGCGCAAAGCCGCCGGTGTTGTCATCGTAGATGTACACGCCCATCCCGGGGCGGAACTTGTCCGGCTCCGCCAGGGAGACGTCCCAGTGCCCGTAGGCGATATCGGTGGACAGCGCGGAGCTGACCGCCGGGGGCTTGAGCAGCACCGTGTCGGCCCCCGCGCCCCGGACGGTCACGTGCGAGCGCAGGTGCAGGCTGTCGTGCATCAGGTAGGTGCCCGGCTGAACCTCCACCTGGCCGCCGCCCACGCCCGCCACGTAGTCCACCGCCGCCTGCAGGGCGACATTGTCCTCGCCGCGAATCGTCGCGCCCCGGGCCGGGCCGACCGAGATCGTCAGAGGGTTCGGGTGCCCCTCCCGCCACTGTCCCATGCTCATGCGTATCACCCTTCGGCAGACTTGTTCGTTGCGACAGGCTGTTCCCTGCCGAGAGGCCGACTCCCTCCCCGGCCCCGATGAACGTGTGGCCGGGTTGCTGCGTCCTTGAGCGTATCACGAGGCAAGCAATTCCCAGGGAGGCAATTACATGAGCGACAAACCCGGAATCATTCTGGTGACCGGCGCCACCGGCAAGCAGGGCGGCGCTACGGCCCGGCACCTGCTGGCCAGCGGCTGGCCGCTGCGCGCGCTGACCCGAGACCCCGCCAAGCCGGCGGCCCAGGCCCTCGCGGCCCAGGGCGTAGAGCTAATGGAGGGCTACATGGAGGACCCCGACGCCCTGGCGAGAGCCATGGCCGGAGTCTACGGCGTCTTCAGCGTGCAAAACACCTGGACCGCCGGGGTGGAGGGCGAGCTGGAGGAAGGGCGCGCGGTGGTGGACGCCGCCCAGGCCGCCGGGGTCCAGCACGTGGTCTACACCTCGGTGGGCGGCGCCGAGCGCAGCACCGGCATCCCCCATTTCGACAGCAAGTACGAGCTGGAGGAATACCTGTGCGCCAGCGGCCTGGCCTGGACGATCCTCCGCCCCGTGTTCTTCATGGACAACCTGCTCAGCCCTGAAAACCGTAAGATGATCGACGCGGGTACTTTCCTGTTCGGCCTGCCCGAGGACACGCCCCTGCAGATGGTGGCGGTGGACGACATCGGCGCCTTCGCCGCGATGGCCTTCGACCGCGCGGCGGAGTTCGTGGGCAAGGCGCACGAGCTGGCCGGCGACGAACTGACCATGCCCGCCGCGGTCGCCAAGCTGGGCGCGGCGCTGGGGCAGGAGGTCAAATACGCCCAGTTGCCGCTGGACACGATCCGCGCGCAGAATGAGGACTGGGCGATCATGCTGGAGTGGTTCATCCGGCACGGCTACGAGGCCAACATCGAGGTGCTGCGGGACCTGTACCCGGGCCTCAAGGATTTCGACGCCTGGGTAGCCAGCGTCAACTGGTGCGACTGGACGGCGGGGTAGCGAGGGGGGGAGAGGGCCGTTGACCATCGGTGGCACCGGCTGCCTGCCCTGAGCTTGTCGAAGGGTCTCGCCGGTGTGGCCGTTAGCCGTGGCCGTTGTAGGGGCGGAAGTTTTCGCGGCGCGCGAAAATCTCCGCCCGCGCCAGGGCGCTAGACCGTGGCTCCGGGGCCACCGCGGGCGGAGTTTCGGCGCCGACGCCGAACTTCCGCCCCTACGGGACACGACCTTTCCCGCCGTTCGCCGTTCTCCCCCTCTCCTGCCAGGAGAGGGGGCGGGGGGGTGAGGCCGGCCTCACCGCGCCGCAAGCTCCCGCCGTTACCGGGAACGCTACTCCGCCGCTATCCGTCCAAGAGGTATGAAACCGTTCCACGAAGATCACGTATTCTGGGGAGTCCTCGCCTTGGTGGCGTTGGCGGGTGCGGTCTGTGTTTCCTGCCTGGCGGTTGGGGGCGACCTGTCGGACCAGACCGCGGCGGCGCTTCCCCAGGCCAGTTCGGGAGGAGGCCAACCAGCCATGTCTGACCAACCTGCGCCGGGAACTTGGCGCCAACTGACGCCGGAAGAGACCGCCGTCCTCGTCAATAAGGGCACCGAGCGGCCCTTTGTCGGGGAATATACGGATACCTTCGCGGCCGGAGTCTACACCTGCAAGCGCTGCGGGGCGCTGCTCTACCGCTCGCAGGACAAGTTCCGGTCGGATTGTGGCTGGCCGGCCTTTGACGACGCGATCCCCGGGGCGGTCCGGCAGACCCCCGACGCCGACGGGCAGCGCACCGAGATCACCTGCGCCAATTGCGGCGCGCACCTGGGCCACGTCTTTGTCGGCGAGCGCCTCACCGACAAGAACACGCGCTACTGCGTCAATTCGATCTCCATGTCCTTCGTTCCGGCGGACCAGGCCAAGACCGAGCGCGCCTACTTCGCCGGAGGTTGTTTCTGGGGCGTGGAGTACCTGCTGCAGCAGCAGCCGGGCGTGCTCAAGACCACCGTCGGCTACACCGGCGGCACCACCGAGCATCCCACCTACGAGCAGGTCTGCGCCGGCCACACCGGCCACGCGGAGACCGTCGAGGTGCTCTACGATCCGGTCCGAGTCTCCTTTGAGACGCTGGCCAAGCTGTTTTTCGAGATCCACGACCCCACCCAGGCCAACGGCCAGGGCCCGGACCTCGGCGACCAGTACCGCTCGGCGATCTTCTTCACCACCGACGAGCAAAAGACGGTAGCCGACAAGCTGATCGCGGACCTCAAAGGCCGCGGCATGAACGTAGTAACCCAGGTAGTCCCCGCCGGCGAGTTCTGGCCCGCGGAGGCCTACCATCAGGACTACTACAAGAACAAAGGCACCGAGCCCTACTGCCACGTGCGGCAGAAGCTGTGGTAGAGGGCGAAGTGTTAGCCGTCAGTGGCACCGGCTTCCCGCCCTGAGCTTGTCGAAGGGTCTCGCCGGTGGCCGTTTGCTCTTGCCGTCGTAGGGGCGGCTTTCGCGATGTCCGCAGCGCGACAGCCGCCCGCGTCGGGGCGAAAGTGAGCGGCCTCCCGGGGGTGGATGTTGCGGCGGACCACAAAATCCACCCCTACGAACGGCCTTTGCCGTTTGCAGGGGGGAGACTGCCCTGTCCTGCCGTTTGTCGTTCCCCCCTCTCCTGCCAGGAGAGGGGCAGGGGTGAGGCCGGCCGCCGCGCCGTTACTCCCTACTCCCTCCACCCGTAGAACCCCACGCGTCCCCAGTCCTCCAACTCCGCCGGTATCACGATCTCCGTGCCGTCGGCGCGGGTTTCGTGGATCATGGCCTCCATGTGCGGGGCTACGAAGTTGCTGATCTGCATCCGCTCGCAGTTGATCAGGCGCACCGCCAGCGGGCCGGTGCCCCAGCCGGCCAGGCCGCCCAGCAGGCGCGTCCCGTGGCAGTTCTCGCACCAGACCGAGGCGCCGATCCGCGGCCGGGCCTCCGTCTGCCAGTTCACCAGCAGCAGGTCGCCCACGTTGCGCAGCACGTACGGCGCCCAGCCGGAATGCTCGGAATCCACGCCGTAGACCCGCATCGGGCCCTCCATGTCCTCAAAGACCCGCCCGTGGTTCCTGTCTCCCTGGAAGCCGCCGCCCCAGGCGAACAGGTACGTGCCCCCCGCGTGGCCGCGCGCCAGGAAGGCCGTGTAGCCGCCGGGCTCGGTCCAGGTGTTGACCATGAACAGCACCGAGCGGCCGCCGCAGCGCCAGTCAATCCCCACGCCGTCCACCCCGCCGCTGTGCATCTGGATCTCCTTGATGAGCACCTCCGCGTCGGCGGTGTCCGGGGTCTCCAGGGCGGTCGCGCCGTCCGGGCCGAGCAGCCGGACCTCGGAGCGGTGCTGGCCGATCAGCTTGGTGTTGGCCCGCAGGCGCACGGTCTGCTCCAGCCGGTACTGACCCATGGGCAGGAAGACGACCTCCTGGTCGTCAATCGCCGCCTGCAGCGCGCGGCTGTCATCCTGCACCCCGTCGCCCACCGCGCCGTAGCGGATCACGCTGCCCGGCGAGTCCTCGTCGGCGTACATATCGGCGAGGTCGTAGTCGGGCCCGCCGGTCACGATCGGGTAGGGGAGAGTCCCCTCCGGTGCGGCCTGACCATCAAGGTACGTGGCGCCCAGCGTGTAGCCCGCAATCGTCATTTCGCCGCAGGCCGCGCCGGGGACATGGTCGCGGATGGCCTCCTGGCAGTTGGTGAAGCGCGTATTGAGCACCAGCAGCTCCCCGCCCGGGCAGTCAATCGCCGCGCCGGAGGTGGGCCGCCGGAAGTCGCAGTCCATCACGATGACCCCGCCCTGCGTATTCGCGCGCAGGGCCACCGGGGCGTCCTCCACCACGGTATCCTTGACCAGCGTGGCCGGCTCGCTGTTGAGGATGACCATCGCGGCCTCGCTCTGGCCCCGGAAGGTGCAGGCAACTACGCTGTTCATCGAGTAGGCCCCGGCGAAAAAGCCGATCTCGCCGCCTTCGATCAGGCACTTGTACAGATGGATGCGGCCGCTGTCGTCGGGCATCCAGACGGCAGCGCGCCCCGACTTGAGCAACAGGTGGGAGTGCTCAATCGAGGCGTCGTGGTCGGCCCACCACCAGGCCACCACCGCGGCGGGGTTGCCCTCCTCGATGATGAAGTCCAGGTTGCGCAGGGCGGTATGGAAGACCCAGTTGAGCCCGCCGTGCCCGGTGCGGTAGTGCGTATGGTCGGTGACGTCCTGGTCGCTGCCGCAGGTGAGCTGGATCATCGCCTTGACCTCGCCGGCGAAACCGGGCGTGGCGGCGGGCAGGATCAGGGTGGCCTTCGCCTGCGGGTCGCAGAGCAGGTGCATGCCCTTCCAGAGCAGCAGGCTGTCGCTGAGCTTGTAGGTGCCGGCCGGGAAGAAGACGATTCCCGCATGCTTGTCGCCGAGCGAGCCGGCATGATAGTCAATCGCGTCCTGGATGGCCTGGGTATCGTCGGCCACCCCGTCGCCGACCGCGCCAAAGTCGGTCACGATCTTGTAGTGCTCCCGGTGATACCGAGGCTCGTCCCAAGTCAGGCCCTCCGAACAACGTTTGCTGCGCATAGTGGTGAACTCCTTCGGGTTTCTAGATAGGGTGCGTCGCTACAGCAAGCGCCGGAAGGCGGCTACGGTCAGCTCCGCCTGCCGGCGCAGGGTGAATAGCTCAGAAGCGCGCTGCCGGGCGGCCTCGCCCATCTGGCGGCGCAAGGCCTCGTCGGAGAGCAGCCGGTCCAGCGTCTCGGCCAGGCCCGCCACGTCCCCCGGCGGCGAGAGCAGGCCGGTAACGCCGTTTTCCACCGCCTCGTTGATGCCGGGGGAATCGCTACCCGCGCCGGGAATGCCCAGAAACGCCGCCTCAATCAGGCACAGCCCCAGGCCCTCCCCCTGCACGGAGGGCAGCACCGCGACCTGGAAAAGTTGCGTGAGCGCCAGGGCGTCATGGCGATAGCCGAGCAGCCGGAAGCGCTTGCCCAAACCCAGGCGCTCGGCCTGCTGCGCCAGTTGCTCCTGCAGCGGCCCGCGCCCCAGGCACAGACAATGCAGGTCCGGATGTCGCGCGGACAGCTCGGCCATCGCCTCCAGCAGCACATGGTGGCCCTTTTTCGGCGAGAGGTGCGCCACCACGCCGATCACGGGCACGTCGGCGGGCAGGCCGATCTCGGCCCGCAACTCCTCCGGCGGCGGGAGACTCTGAAAGCTTTCCGGGTCCAAACCGTTGTAGATGACCTCCACCCGCTCGGGCGGGACCCCCGCGGCCAGCAGGTATTCGCGCACCCCGCGCGAGGGGCACAGCAGCCGGTCGGCGTCGCGATACCAGCGCACCGTAGTCATGCCGTGTACGTGGCCGACGCAGGGCAGCCCCTCGCGGTGCGCCACCCGCGCGCCCCACCAGGACGCAGTGGACAGGTGCGTGTGGACGATCTGCGGGCGGAACTCCTGCACCAGGCGACGCAGGCGGCGGCCCGTAAGAGGGTTGAACTTGCCGGAGAGGGTCAGCGGGCGGCAGGGCACTCCCCGCCGCGCCAGTTCCTCCTCCAGCAGGGCCAGCGGCTTGGTGGCGACCAGGACCTCATGCCCCAGCCGGATCAGGTCCTGGGCAAGATAGGTCACCACCCGCTCCGCCCCGGAGTAGTGGGAGGGCGTGATCGCTTCCAGGATGCGGAGAGAAGAGTCAGCCATAGCCTGCTCAGATTCGCCCTCAGGACCGCTAGCTCCTCGCTGCACGAAGGGAATCTGTCCGGGGGGCGCGAACTGGAACCCCATACCATCTAGGAAGGCAGGGAGGGACCAGCCGCGTGGCCTCCCTGCCCGACTGCTGCCGGAGGCGTCCTTCCATGGTCGCGAGCCTGCGTTCTCGAATCTACTACCTGACCCCGGCCACTTTGCCCCCGACGACCACCGAGCTGGTCAACCTCGTCGCGCGGATGCTCCGTGCCGGGGTCGGCCTGGTGCAGTACCGGGCCAAGGAGGCGACGACCCGGCGCATGCTGGAGGACGTGGAGGCGCTGCTCAAGCTCACCCGTCCGGCCGGAGTGCCGCTGATCGTCAATGACCGGGTGGACGTAGCGCTGGCCGCCTGCGCCGACGGGGTGCACGTGGGCGCCGAAGACCTGCCGGCCAACGTGGTGCGCCGGATGATGGGCCCGGTGGCTCTCGTCGGCGTGAGCGCCGATACCCCCGCGGCCGCGCGCCAGGCCGAGAAGCAGGGCGCTTCCTACGTCGCCTGCGGCGCGATCTTCCCCTCTTCGGTCAAGCCCGAGAAGCCGCCCCTCGGCCCGGAGGGCCTCGCGGCGGTGCGCCAGGCCGTGAACCTCCCGGTCTGCGCCATCGGCGGGATCACCCTGGAGAACCTCCCCCAGTTGCAGCCGGTGCGCCCCAACCTGCTAGCGGTAATCTCAGCCATCAACGACGCCCCGGACCCCGAGACCGCCGCCCGCGAACTGGTAGAAGCCGCCCAGCGGCTGTGGGGGTAGGCGGACCGGTGGCCATGATCCCGTAGGGGCGCGTTTCGCGGCGTCTGCGCCGCGACCCACGCCCGCTCGCTAACGAGGGCGAACTCAAGCTAATTCTGTGCGGAAAACATAGGGAATTGAGTATGGCGTCCCCGGAACTCCCGGGGGAATTCCCCCGTAATCTCCAGAATTCCCGAAGGACGGAAAGGGTTCGTATCAAGAGAAGGACTTGACCCCCTGAAGGTCGAATGAGAGTAGTTCCAATGTTATCCCCTGCATCTGGGACGCACTCGGCTGAACCGAGAGGGGCCGCTGCACACTCCTGGTGACTGATGGTCACAAATCCTACGAAGGGTGGATGATCGGTCGTGAACAGAATCGCTTGGACAATGTTGGGGGTCTTCGTGCTGGTGGCGACGCTGCTGGTTGGCGGTTGTGGGGGCAGCGGGGACACGCCGGCGGTTAGCAAGATCGCCTTCCAGAGCAAACGCGATGGCAACTATGAAATCTACGTGATGAACGCCAACGGCAGCGGCCCGACCCGGTTGACCAACAACCCGGCGGAGGACAAGGACCCTTCCTGGTCCCCGGACCGCAAGCACCTCGCCTTCGCGAGCAACCGCGATGGCAACTTTCAAATCTACGTGATGAACGCCGACGGCACCGGCCAGACCCGGTTGACCAACAACCCGGCGGACGACGATGAACCTTCCTGGTCCCCGGACGGCGCGCACCTCGCTTTCGTCAGCTACCGCGATGGCAACGATGAAATCTACGTGATGAACGCCGATGGGAGTGGCCAGACCCGGTTGACCAACAACCCGGCGGGCAGCTACGACCCTTCCTGGTCCCCCGACGGCGAGCACCTCGCCTTCGCGAGCTACCGCGATGGCAGCGATGACCTCTATGTGATGAACGCCAATGGGAGCGCTCCGACCCGGTTGACCAACAACGCGGGTGCTTACGAACCTTCCTGGGCCCCGGACGGCACGCACCTCGCCTTCGTCAGCTACCGCAATGGCGGTGGCGGTGATATCTACGTGATGAAGGCCGACGGCACCGCCCAGACCCAGTTGACCAACTACCCGGCGGGCAACTACGCACCTTGCTGGTCCCCTGACAGCAAGCGCCTTGCTTTCGAGAGCTACCGCGATGGCGGCAACGGTGAGATCTACGTGATGAACGCCGACGGCACCGGCCTAACCAACCTGACCAACAACCCGGCGTACGACTCACATGCTTCCTGGTAGTCCCGAAGAAGTCGGCACGCGGCGTATCTGCGGTGACGGGACTGTGGAGATAACGGCCGTTCCCCGTAGGGGCGGCTCTCGCTTGTCCGCAAGCGACTGCCGCCCGCTCGCTAACGAAAGGCGCGAACTCGGGCGAATTCCTAGCGAAAATAGCGGGAGTTAAGTATGGTGTCCCCGGAATTCAAGGAGAGCGAAGATGCGTATTGGCGTGCTCAGAGGGATCATAATCGGAGCGGCCCTCCTGGCCGCCGGGCTGGTCGTGCTGGGCTCGTGGACCCGCGGGCGCGGCCCCTCCCGCCCACCGGCAGGCGCCGGGGCGGCAGAGGTCGCCCCGACCGAGGCGTTGATCCAGGCGGAGCCCGGCGGCGAGGCCCGGCGGCTGGAGGTGCAGCTGCTGGCCGGTTCGGACCCCGTGTGGTCGCCCGATGGGCGCACGGTCGCGCTGCGCGCGACGCCCGGCCCCTCGGGGCCACCGCCGGCGCTGCCGCCGCATGCCGGCGCCGGCGAGATTCGCAAGGCGGTGGACGAGATGCGCCGCCAGGGGCAGGAGACAAGCCGCACGCGCGTGTACTTGGTGGACGTCGCGACGGGCAAGGCCCAGGAACTGCCGACGCCGGAGAAGGGCTGCGAGGTGGACGCGATGGCCTGGTGGCCTGACGGGCGGGTGCTGGAGTGCCTCCACGCCCGGTTCGTGGATGAGAGCCGCGGGCGTTCGGTGCGCCTGTGGCTGGTGAATCCGGCGGGCGGACGGGCCGAGCAGGTGGGCGAGGTCTACGGTTTCGTGCGGTTGGCATCCGGCCCGCAGGGCATAGCGATCGGCTTGGACGGCGACTCCACGCACCCGCCCTATCCCTGCGTCCTGCAACCCTCGGCGCAGGGCCCGGTGCTGACCCGTCTCAGCGGCAGGCAGGGGGGCAATTTTTGGTGGGACTCGCACGGCGGCCTGTATACCTATGGACAGGGCCACGCGGGTCCGCCCTCACCCGGCGAGGGCCGGCTGGGGGCGAGTAGGGTCGCCCTGCCCAGTGCCACGTCCACCCCCGTCACCCTCCGGGAGCCGCCGGAGCGGAGCACGGAACCACTCAGCGCTGACGAAATCCTGATGGCCGACTATTTTCCGGTCGGCAGCGCCACGCGGGCCTTCTACGCGCTCAACCCCAGCACGGGCGTGAAACGGCGGCTCACGGAGGCCTTGCCGGAGACCGCCCAAAAGCCCCTGGCGCGGATGCTGGGAGGGCGGTGGATACTCAGCGAGCAGGTCCGCTACCGCCACAGCCAACCCGTCTACCGGGTTTACGGGTACAGCCTCGCGCAGGGTGCTTTCTACCCGGTGACCGACTGGGGACCCCTGCACACGCTATTCGGGAGATACGCGGTCGGACCGGCGGACGAACTGCTGCTCGTGAAGAGCCCTAAGTTCGATTTTGCCGCCGTGGCGCACCTGCTTTCGGGGAGTGGCCGCGGCGGGGGTTCGCTGCCCTCTCTGCCGCGCCCCACCGGCTCCCTGTGGGTGCTGCAGCCGGACGAGAAGCGGCTTTTGTCCCAGACTCCCCTGGGTTCTGACGAATGGAAAGTGCAGCCGGGCGAGGGCAGCCCGGACATGAGTCTATGGCCACACCCAGGGTAGGCGAGGCCGGCAGATTCTGCGACCTACAGAGGTTGGGGGCCTTTCCGGATGGGGCGCTGTGGCCTGGGGCCACAGCGCCCCTACGCCAACTCTCCGTTCTTACGCAATCCCGCACAGGCGCTTGCTGATCGCCACGTACTCGCAGTAGTTCGCCCAGGAGACATCCGGGGGCACGCCGTGGTCGATGCCGGGGACGTAGCCGCCTAGTTCCGCCGTGGCGTAGCGGCTCTCCAGCTCCTGCTTCATCTTCTCGCCGCCGACCGCCAGGACGCGCTTGTCAATGCCGCCGGACAGCAGCACGTCTCGGCCGTACTCCGCCCGTAGCTCGCCCACGTCAATGCCCGCGGCCACTTCGCACGGCGACATGCCGTTGACTCCGACCTCCAGCCACAGCGGCAGCAGCAGGCGGAAGTCGCCGTCGCAGTCCTGCATGAACAGCCACTGGCCATAGCTCTGGGCCTTGCCTACCGTGCGCCGGTAGTACGGCATCATGAACTCGCGGAACATCGCCGGCGAGATCAGCGGCGCGCCCTTGTAGGCCATGTCCTCGTGGCCGCCCATCGAGTCGGTGAGGCCCAGGGGCAGCGTCTTATCCTCCGCCACCTCGACCAGCGTCGCGATCTTGTCGTTGTACCAGTGGACAAAGTCCGGCATGTCGTAGAAGGCCATCGCCACCGCCGCGGTGCCCATGTGCTCATGCAAATCGCCGAAGAAAGAGCCGAAATCCATGAGGTTCACGGCGTGGTCGCGCACGCCCTGTTCCAGGCGCTCCCGCCAGTTGTTGTCCTCGCGGCCCGGGTTGCTGGGATCAAAGCGCTCGGCGAGCCACTCCATATCCTCCGGCCCGTGAACCGGGTACGAGAGGTAGTGCTCGGCGCCGGCGTCGCGCATCTCGATCCGCCGCCGGACCACCGCTCCGTTGTGCGTGCGCATGGTCACGTAGGTATCGTCTTCCTCCAGGATCTCGAACTCCCAGCCGGGGTAGAGGCGGGTCTGGGGACTGGCGTTGACCATGCCGAAAGGCTCAATGCCGAAGTACTCGTGCAGGTCGGTGACGCCGGCCGGCATCCCCTCGCTCTCCCAGCGGCGCAGGGTCTCGGGCCAGGGGCCGCCCAGCAGCAGCGGCGGATGATCCACGGGCTCAAAGCGGAAAGTAGCCAGGTATCGTTCTCGGTTGTCCATCAGGTTAGTCCTTTCGATATTACCGGGGCGCTCGGAGGCGCCTCGGCGGTCTAGTCTAGAGTACGGCGTCCATCAGACCGCGCAGATAGGCCAGGTTCCAGGCCAGGGTCGCGCCGTCCGGCTCGAGGCCCAACTGTCCCCACAGGTCTCGCGACTCGGGGGCCGGCGCGGTGCTGAACTTGCCGAAATGCTCCGGGTGCAGCACTCCGTCGTAGCCGATTTCCTGCAGCGTCCGCAAGCACGCGACCAGGTCTACCTCGCCGCTGTGCAGTTGCCGCTCCTCACTCTCGCCGGCGAAGCAGCCGGTGGTCTGGCGCACATGCACCGCAAAGACCCACTGGCGCAGCCGGCGGATGGCCTCGGGCACGTCAATCTCCGCCAGGGAGATATTCCCAAAGCAGAACAGCAGCCCGCAGTTGGGCCGGGCGATGCGGTCAAAGAGTTCCTCGTAGTCCTCCAGGTTGTAGAAGCGGCGGCCGAAGTCCACGCCGTGGTGGCTGCAGATGCGCAGGCCATGGTCCGCGGCCCGGTCGGCCAGCCACTGGTACCCGCCTACCAGGTTGTCCATGAAGGCCGCGTCGCCTTCCTCGCGGGGCGGATTAGGCAGCCCCAGGCCCAGCAACTTGACGTCGAGTTGCGCGCTGAGGGCGCACAGAAAGCCCCATTCCTCTTGCTCCTCGGGATTGTCGAGGATGGTCTGCGCCAGGCCGCCGCCCCCATAGAGCAGGTCAATAGCGAGCCCCTGCCCGCGAATCTCCCCGACCTGATCGCGCAGCAGGTCGGCGATGTAGTCCAGCGAGGTCCCCGCGCCAAACCAGTGCTCCCGCGCCTCGCGCCCCAGCATCACGTACAGGGGAATCTGGTCCACGGTGCAGTTCTTCAGAAACTCCACATGATGGGCAAAATCGGTCCGGAATTGCTCTAAGGGATAAGCCAGTTGCATAGGAGAAGTCCTTTCACCCAGGTTCACGACGGGGGGAGGTTCGACGCGTAAGTCGTGAGACCTTCTGGGGAGGGGGAACGTGGAACGTGGAAAACAACGGGGGAGGGGGCGTTGCCGTTGTAGGGGCGGAGCTTGCTCCGCCCGCGTCAAGGCGGAAGCCGGAGGCCGGTCGCCAGTTCAACCTCACCCCCCAACCCCCTCTCCCGCGGGAGACCTTGGGAGAGGGGGGGAACGGCGCGGCGGCGACAACCGGGGACGAGCCGTTGCCGTACTGTAGGGCGGGGGCTACGTCCCCCGCCGGCCGTTGGCGTTGCCGCTGTAGGGGCGGAAGTTTTCGCGTCCGCGCGAAAATCTCCGCCCGCGCCTGGCGAGAACTGTGGCTTAGCGGTCGCCGGGACCCACCCGCGGCGCTGACGCTCCCCCCACCCGCGAAAACAATACCGGCTGCCCCTCAAGCGGCAGCCGGTATCTTCGTGCCTGTTAGTCGTTACGCCTACTCGAACCGCAACACGGCCCCGTTCTGCCCGCCCAGCGGCACCGTCAGCACCTCGCCGGCCTTGACGCTGACCTCCACGCCGCTCAGGCGGCCGGGGGCTTCCCCGGTTACCTCGGCCAGCAGGTCGCGGACGCGGCAGCTCTGGCCGGCCTGCAGCCCCAGCGCCGCCGGATCGAGCAGCGTCAGCGGGGCCTCCACCGGCTCCGGGTTGAAGTTGACCAGCACCACCGACAGGCCCCCCTCGTGCGCCCGGGCGAAGGCCAGCACACCGGCCGCGCTCGTGGCTACGCTGTCCAGGTCCATGTCCGCCCGCGCGAGTTCGCCGTACTTGCGGCGCAGCCCAAAGGCCTCGCCGACCCAGAGGTAGGCCGCCGCCTGCGCCGGCGTGTCGCTGTCCACTGGCCGGAAGGTGGCGTGCTCCGTCATCTCCGTCTCGTTGGCATACGCCCGCTCCTGCTCGGACTGGTAGAACGAGTCGTTCAGCCGCGGCATCTGGGTGCTGAAGAAGGCATACAGCGACCAGGGGCGCGTGATCCCGGCCACGCCGGTGACGTCGCTCCAGGAGCGCGTATGCGGCAGCCGCGACAGGTAGACATCGTGGATGAACTCGACCGTCTCCTGCGGAGTCAGCGGCGTCTTGCGGCAGGGCACGGTGGGCGGCCCCTCCGGCCAGGGGCAAGCCTCGGCCGCGTCCGTAACTTCCTGGATCAGGTAGCCGCCGGCCTCCGGGAAGTAGAAATGCCCCTCGCCATACTCGTCCTTGACCGCCTGCCGGATCTGGCGGAACAGGGGAATGACGCCCTTGGAGCTCTCGCCGGGCCAGGGATAGCGCCGGTAGTTGGGCATCATCGGGTTCATCGAGTCAATGAACACGCCGTCCAGCCCCAGCCGGGCGGCGTTGAGGAAGCTCCGCTGCCAGAACGCCCGCCAGCCGTGGCTGGTCGTGTCCGGGGCGCACAGCTCCGGGAAGGGGAAGTACAGGTAGGGGTCCGGCCGGCCGAACCCCGGCTCGGTCCCCGGCCAGCTCGGATTCTTGATCATCTCGTTCGGGATGGGATGCTTCTGGTAGGTCCACCAGTCCGGATACTTCTGCACCGGCTCGGCCGGCCAGGGCAGGCCGCCGCCGGTGATCCAGCAGATCGCCTGCATGCCCTTCCCGTGGATGTACTCGGTCAGCTTGAGCAGGCTGGCCTCGCCGCCGTGCGCCGCCTTGGGGGCGTACACGTCGTTCACCGGCATGATGCAGCAGGCGTTCTCGCAGATGCGCACCTCTTTGTTGTAGCGCGTGTCCTCCCAGGTGCCGCCGATCCAGAAGCCGGTGGCGTTCATCTCCGCGGCCCGGTCCACATATGGGAGCAGGAAGGTGAAATCGGTGCCCTCGCCCAGGAAGGGCGGCGTGGAGACCACGAACAGGTCGCCCAGCGCGTCCCAGTTCTCCTGGGGCCCCTGCGCGCCATGCTCAGCCACCAGCCAGTCCCGGTACGCGGCCATCATCGGGCGGTAGTGCCCGGTGAAAGCCACGAGTTGGATCGGCTCCAGGGTGACGCTCTCGGCGGGGCGCAGGTAGCGGGCGTACCAGAGCTGCAGATTCGCCTGCCCGGTCTGCGTCGCGTCGTGGCCCTCCAGGCGGAAGTACGTCATGCAGGTCTCATCCACCCAGCTCAGCAGCAGCCCCGCGCCCTGCCCGCCGGCCGCTTGCGGGTTATAGGCCATCACGTACGGCATGCGCAGCCCGTGCGGGGAGGTGGTGACGTTGATCGTGCAGTCGCCCATGAGGGAGAAGGGCCAGCGGTTGTGGAAGAAGGGATAGCCCATCTCCGGGGTGACGACGTCCAGCGTCTCCCAGCCGCCGAAATCCAGCCCGGCGAAGTGGTACTCCACGCCCCCCGGATTGTTGCTGTAGTGGTAGAGGTCGCCGGCGATAGCGCTGACGTTCTCCTGCTGCCAGCCCTGCGGGTAGCGGTCGATCAGCACCTCGTGGTCCCGCAGGTTCTTGAGCCCCAGCGTCAGTTCGGCCCAGGGAGAATCGGCGCTCAGCCGCCAGGTCTGCGTGACCTCCAGCCCCGCCCCGCGTGAGACGATGACCAATTCCTGCAGCGTCTCGTCGGTGGCGACGAGCAGTTCGCTCTCCACGACCGCCATCGCCGACAGCCGCAGTTCCTCGTCGTCGCAGACCAGCACCAGATCAGGCGCGCCGCGGTCCTCCGCCTCGGTAAAAAAGCGAGTGCCGGAGGCCAGTTCCGTCACCTGGCGCAAGGCGCCGCCGCGTTGTACGTCAAACTGCAGGGAAACCAGATCGTTGCGTAACTCTAGGGTATCGGAAGGGGAAAGCCCTTGCATGATGCCTGCTCCTGTGTATCGGGATTGCCCATGTCCCATGGGCGCCGAGCGTGGTCTGAGTGCAACCACGTCGAGTTGGCGGGGGGATTCGCTACCGGAACCCTCGACACCTGCTCCGCCCCGGCCTATCCTCCAGACCAAAGAAAGGGGGCGCTCCCGCAGGGAACGCCCCGTGTGGTGCAGACGAATCGCCGCCGCCGGCCTCAGCGAGCGGCGGGCGCTGGTCGGCTACACGGGCGGCAGTACGACCGAGAAGTAGGTCGCCCAGTTGCCCTTGGCCATGATCTTGGTGCCCGCGGCCCAGGCGCCGGCGTCGTGGAAGATCTCGTTCCCGTTGCGATCCTGCACGCCGGTGTCGAAGATAGCATCGGCTTGCGCGGCGAGGTAGAGGGTGCCGGAGACGTCATTGAGGGGAATGGTGTAGGTGTCGGTGGTTGCCCCGGCGAGACCCCCGTGCTTGAAAGCGAACTTGCCCGGAGCGGCCTTGGTGGGCGCCACGCGGCCCACATACAGGTGGGTATCCAAGAGACCCCAGTTCGGCTCGGTAACGTTGTAGGTCACAATCAGGTTGCTACCGTCGAGGGATACGTCCACGGTGCCGATTTGGACGGTCTTGTCGGCCAGCAGCGGGACGGAGGCCGGCAAGCTGAGGGACGCGAAGGAGACTCCGCAGGCCAGGACGGCGACGACGAACAGGCAGACGACAGGCACGAGACTGCGCATAGCAATTCCTCCCCAAACGATTTGAGCCGGACCCTGTCCTGCCTAAACCGAGTTGCGAGATACGCGCGTGCCATGTCTGCGAAAAACTAGTCAGCGAGGCCCCAGTACGGCAGAGAAATCGCCCGACTTTCTGCCCCCTAATGCTCGAGCAGAAAGTAAATTCTATAGCGGTACCCGCCGGCATGTCAAGCCCCCGGCTATCCCCGCCCGCCGCGGTTAACCCACCTCCGCCCCGATCTCCTTAGCCGCCGCCGCCCACTCCCGCAGCCGCTCGGGCCGGCCGTTGAGCGTCTCCAGTTCCTGCAAGGTCACGTGCAGAGGCACGCCCCGGGCGATTTCCAGCCCGCGCTGGAGATGCTCCCGAATCGGGCCCATCTCCGGCATGAAGACCACATCCGTCGCCTTCTGCCGCCACTCGATACAGTAGCGGTCGCCGGTCGCCGCCACCAGCTTGCCCAGGTCCGTCCACGGCGAGCAGACGAACTTGCGCAGGTTGGGGATGCCCAGAACTTGCGGGATCTTGCGGGTCAGGTCCTCGCAGCAGCCATAGTAGGTCAGCCCCGAGCGCGCCAGAATCGGCTTCTGGTAATTGAGCAGGAACTCCTCATACTGGGCGGGGCCCACGCTCTGGAACTCCTGGCTCTCCCCGCGCCCCCACAGGTCCTGTTGCCGCACGTGTACGCCGTCGAAGTCCGGCAGCGGCAGATCGTCGCAGGCCATGATCCCCGGGTCGTTGAGCGTCAGCACCCCGGCCTGCTCGTACTGATCGAGAATCCCCAGGGTCCCGTCGCGCAGGATGCCCATCAGCCGGTGCACCCACTCCGGCCGGTCCATCATGGCGAAGAGCAACTCCTCCATCCCGCACAGTTGCATCGCATACCCGTGCAGCCAGGCGCCGGGGGTGGGGTTGCCGGTGTACATCTGCACCGGGAAGAGGTCCGCGAGCAACTCGCTAGTGCGCTCCAACGCCTCCCGCGTGGCGGCCTCGTCGTAGACGTAGCGCGGAGGCACGATCTTCTCGATATCGCGCTCCTCGCGAATCGGGTGGACGTAATGCCACGCCCCGCCCGGCACGTCGGTCTTGGTATAGCCAATGGGCAGCCCCCACATGTGCTCGCCCTGCAGGCGCATCACCGTAATCACCCAGAAGGGCTCGATCACGCTGTCATCGCCGATCCACTGCTTGTAGAGCGTCTGGCGCAGGCGGTACTCAATATCCTGCAGCCAGGGGTCCGCGCACTTGCAGTCCGCGCGCGGCAGCAGTTCCTCCCAGCACCCCGGATGCGCCACCACCGGCGGCCGCTCGGGAACGCGCAACGAGTTGACGTCCGTCCACAGCTTCAGCCGGTAGGCCTGCTCTTCACCGTAGTAGTACTCCGCGACCTGTCGCGCGAGGTCGCGCACGATCTCCCGTTCGGACTGCAGTTCCGTGGCCATCAGGATTCTCCCTAAGCATGATGTCGGCGAACGGGCGGCTATTCGCCAAGGGGGGAGACTTCGCCTGCCTGGAAATCCCCGGAGGGGCCGAATACGAGGACGGCCTGCAACGCAGGCCGCCACAAGTATCCGGCCCACG
>DASXVN010000078.1:0-7012 GCA_036504235.1 Armatimonadota bacterium
GGCGCTGGCCATCAATCTAAAGAAGACCGCAGCGCGCGGCGTGGAGCGAGCGAACGCTTTTTTCGGCCAGCGGCCCCGGCGGCAATACAACCCGGCCTGAAAGCCGCACCCGCGGAGGCGGTTTCTTAACAGAACCATTGCTCCGCCCCTACGGGAAAATGCCCATAGTTCGTGACCATCTCGAACGAGGAGACTTACTATGCGTAGACTACTCTGCATCGTCGCACTGATTTTGCTGGCCGGCGTTGGTGCGCTGGCCAATCTGGTGCCCAACCCCGGCTTCGAGGAGGGCGCGGGCGGCGTCGCTGCTGTCTGGAAGGTGCCCGAGACCGGACTGAAGGGCGAGGGCGGCACGGTGGCTAATTGGACCACCGAGGAGGCGCACACCGGTACCCGCTCGCTGAAGATGCAGATGACCGGCGAGAACGAGGGCTTCCTACTGGTCGCCACGCCGCAGTTGCCGGTCAAGCCCGGCTTCGACTATGAGGTCTCCTTCTGGTACAAGGTCGCCGGGCTGCGCGCCGAGACCGTGGATCGCAATAACTTCGCGCTGCTGCTCGTGGATAACTTCGTGCATACCGCCGAGCCGATCAAGTACCTGAGCAACAACCGCATCTGGGTGCGCCAGGACTCGCCGGAGTGGCAGCGGGCCAGCCTCACCTTCCACGTGACCGAGCCCAACGCGGCCAACGTGCAGGTGCGCTTGGAGCTGTCCTCGCATATGGCGGGGCTCAAGCCGGTGGCCTACATTGACGATGTGGACTTCGAGCCCCTGGACACGCCGCTGCCCAATGGCGGCGCGGAGGCCGGTACCGACGAGCCGGAGCGCTGGCTGCACACCGAGACCGGCAATCCCGCCTGGAGCACCGCCCAGGCGCACGGCGGCACGCATAGCTTGGCGCTCACCGACCCGCCCAACGGCAAGCCCAGCGGCTGGTACATGGACGTGCCCTGCCGCCCGGATCGCAAGTACGCCCTCGCCGGCTGGGTCAAGACCGCGCAGGTCAACGCCAACGGCACGCCCACCGGCGGCTATCTCGCGCTGACCTATCTCGACGCCACGGGCGCGGCCCTGGGCGCCGCGGCGATCAGCCCGGCCCTCTCGGGGAACAACGACTGGACGAAACTCCAGGTGGAGGCGCCGGCTCCGCCGCCCGGTGCGGTCTTTCTGCGCGTGGCCGCCCAGATGGTCTTCTGCAAGGGCACGGCCTGGTTCGACGACCTGGAGCTGACCTCGTCGCCCGCCGAGGCCGCGATCGTGCAGCGCGTGCCGCGCATCGTGACCGGCCCCCAGCCGGGCCGGACCTACGCGACCAACCTGCTGGCCAACCCCGATGTGGAGCAGGGCGCGAACGGGCAGCCCACCGGCTGGACCTGGGTCGGCAAGTCCGATCCCGACTGGACCGCCGCGGAACTGGACACCTTCTACAAGTCCGGCTACCCCAACCCCAACCTGGGTCGCGGGCGCGGGGAGTGGAGCGAGGAGGCCTTCGCCGGCCGCCACGCGCTGCTCAGTATTCCGGTCGAGCCGCCGCTGAGCAAGCGCTTCCAGTGGTACGGTCTGGGCGAGGTGGACGCCTACTGGCAGTCCGACGCCATGCCCTGCGCGCCGGGGCAGCCCTACTTCGCCGGGGGCTGGCTGAAGATCACTAACCCCCTCTACCAGACCTGGCAGGGCCCGCTGCGGCTGTTCTTCTATGATGCGAACGGCCGCTGGCTGGACGCGCCTCGCCCCCGGGTCTCCTCCGAGCCGTGGAAGCCCGGGCAGTGGGCGTGGTACTGCACCGCGCCTTATATCGCTCCGGCAGGCGCGGTGACGATGCGCCTGCGCTTCAACCAGGCGCTGCGGGCCGACAACGGCACCTTTGGCCGCATGTGGGGCGACGACTTCGCCGTCTGGGCGGTTCCCGCGGAGGCCCAGGCGCTTACCGTGCCCCCGCCCTTCAACGTGCCGCAGTTCAAGCAGTACTTCGTGGCGGCGCATCAGAAGACGCTGCCACCGTACCTGCCCGCCCCGGAGTTCGTCCCGGTGGGGGACACGGCGTGGGTCACCGTGGATACCGCGCAGCCGGGGAACCTGTTCTTCAATCCCCAGCAGCCCACGCCGCTGAGCATCACCGTCAGCAACCTCCTGGCCGAGCCCCGGCAACTGGAGGTCGCGCTGGTCCGCTACGACTGGCAGGGCAACCGCCAGAATCTGGCGCCGCTCAAGCTCAGCGTGCCCGGCTGGGGCCAGGCCACCGCGGCCGTGCCGGTGCCGGCCGCGGGCCGCTTTGACTGCTACTACGTGGAGACAACTGTCGCCGAATCCGGCGCGGCCACCGGCTCCGGCGTGGGCCGCTTTGCGGTGCTCCCGCGTCCCACGCGCCCGCGCTACACTCCCGCCACCACGCACTGGCAGGTCATGCCGCTGACACAACTGGCGGACCCCACCGGCCCCTACGCCCGGGAGTTTGGCGAGATGCTCAAGCTGGCCGGCTACGGCTCAGTTCGAGTCAACATCTATGGCATGGACAAGGCCGATCTGGCCGGGATTCAGGACCTCTATACCAAGCAATACCAGCCGCTGCTCAAGTTCTACCGAGGCCTGGGGCTGGATATCACCGCCAATATCTACTATCCGGGCCGGGAGGTTGCGGCGAACATCGCTCGCGTCTTCGGCTCTGATATCGCCGTCTGGGATGTCGGCGGTGTGGAGCAGGCCAATCACGGCTCGCCCTTCCGCGCCACCGGCGGGATGAGCGACGAGGACTACGACCAGCACGTCGCGGAGAGCATTGACGGGATCCGCGAGGTGCTCCCGCAGGCGACCATCATGAGCGGCGCGATCGCTTCCGACATGGAGGCCACCGTGCTCACCCGCTGGTACGCGGCGGGAATCGCGCAGAAATTCGCGGGCTTTACCTACAATACGTACGGCTCCTTCACCGCGACCATCAAGAACAATCTGGCTATGATGGCCGCGCACGGCGAGCCGAACAAGTACGCCTGGATCGAGGAGATTCCGGCCCACAACGCGCCGGTCAGCGGGCCGGAGCGCCGCTATGGCGAGAAGGCCGGCGCCGCCAATATGGTGCGCGTCTACGTGAGCCTGCTCAGCGACTTCTACCCGCGCTTTGCGCGCATCACGACCTGGAGCTTTCTCGAGGCGGGCGCCGACAGCGAGTACTCGATGGTCATGTCCGACCTCTCGCCCCGGCCCTCCTATCCGGCGATGGTGGTGCTGACCGACAAATTCGGCCAGGCCAAGTTCGACCAAGCGATGGGTGACGAGCGCCTGGCCGTCTACCGCTGGCGCGAGGGCGAACGGACGCTGGGCGTTCTCTGGTCCAACCTCGGCACACAGACCGTGACCCTGGAGACCAAGAGCCCCCGGGTCACCGTCACGGACCTGATGGGCAACGCTCGGACGCTGCCGGTGACCGGCGGGATGCTGAGCCTGCCGCTTACCGAGGAGCCGGTGTACCTCGAGGGCGCCGGGGACTTCGTCGTCAGCCGGCGGCTGGCGCTGGACCTGACGCAGGGCGTCTGCCCCGCGACCGGCCCGCCGACGCTGAACCTGCTGGTGCGCAACACTGGACCGCAGCGTCTCGGGGGCACGGTGAGGCTGATCGCCGCCTCCGCTCCGGACCCGGCGCAGGCCGCCTTTGACCTCGCCCCGGGCCAGGAGCTCAAGGTGCCGATCAAGGTCACGGGCACGCCCGTGGTCAGCAAGCGCGAGCCCTTCCGAGTGGAAGCCACCACCAAGGAAGGCTTCACCTACGCGACGACGGTCAATCTGAACTTCGCCCGGGCGGCCCACGCTCAGACCCCGCCGGCAGTAGACGGCACCTGGAAAGGCTGGGAGGCCGCGCCGGTGATCTTCCTGGGCGACCGCGACCGGGTGAAGGCGAGCATCAATCCCGGCGAGAGCTGGACCGGCCCGGCGGACGCCAGCGGCAAGCTCCGCCTGCTGTGGGACGACAAGTACCTGTACCTGGGCGTGGAGGCGACCGACGATATCTTCAAGCCCCAGCCCGAGGCGGGGTTCAACGGTTTCACGGGCGACAGCCTCGAGTTCGCGCTCCAGCCCGACCACCTGCTGCGCGCCGACGTCAAGCAGCAGGAGTTCGAGCTGTTCCTGCCCGGCGGCCAGGGCGCGCCGCGGCTGAACTGGCGCTTCCCCAACCGCGCGATGACCACCTGGCCGGTCGCGGTCAAGCCCACCGGCGCCGCGGGCAACGTCAACTACCAAGTGGCGATTCCCTGGGCGGAGATCGGCGTCAAAGCCCCGGCGGCCGGCCGGACGCTGTCCCTGAGCGTGGTGCTCAACGACACCGATACCGACTACTTCACCGGGGGTCGGACGATCCTTGAGTGGTTCGGCGGGCTCGCCAGTTCCGGGAAAGACCCCTCGCAGTACGGGGATTTGACCCTCTGCGAGTGACGAGCGGGGGAGTTAGGGCTAGCAGACGGTAGGACAGGCGTCTCGCCTGTCCTAGGGGGACGGCGTGTCCAGTCTCGCTACTTCCTGCCCTTCTTCTTGGACGTGAACTTCTTGCCCGCCGCCTTCTGGGCGGCGCGGCGCTTGCGCTGGACCTTGGAGATGAGCAGCAGGCCCAGGTAGCCGCCGCCGATCACGCCGCCGCCGATGAGCAACACGGCCAGCGGGAAGGATAGCATGCTGCTGCCGATTTTCTCGTAATACTTGAACAGCTCATAGTAGGCGGCGGCGCCGAGGCCACCGCCGAGAAGTACGCCGGCCAGACTAGCCAGAAGTCGCGAAATGTCGGTCATAGGTACCGCCTTTGAGGGGAGCCGAAAAGCCGATTGGGTGGCGAGCGCCGAGCGCTTCCGGAGGGTCCTTCTCCCTCCGGCCCGCCGAAACCTGCGCCCGCCGCAGGTCCGCGCCCCCTCGGCGGCGAACTAACCCCCAGCTAGAGGCGCAACCGGGACCGAGCTTGCTCGGTCCCTGCTGATAACCGGCGGGAGCGGCTGCGACCCTCCCGACGTACCCCTGGAGAATGACATGCGTGGAACCCTGACCGAAAAGATACTGCGGGCCCATCTGGTGGCGGGCGAGCTGGAGCCCGGCGCGGAGATCCAGATTCGCATTGACCAGACCCTCACCCAGGACGCCACCGGCACCATGGCCTACCTGCAATTTGAGGCGTTGGGCGTGCCCCGCGTCCGCACCGAGCTGTCCGTCAGCTACGTGGACCACAACACCCTGCAGTCCAGCTTCGAGAACGCCGACGACCACCGCTACCTGCAGTCCGTCGCGGCCAAGTACGGGATTTTCTTCTCCCGCCCCGGCAACGGCATTTGCCATCAGGTGCACCTGGAGCGCTTCGGCGTCCCCGGCAAAACCCTGCTCGGCTCCGATAGCCACACGCCGACCGGCGGCGGGCTGGGGATGCTGGCGATGGGCGCGGGCGGTCTGGACGTAGCCGTGGCGATGGCCGGGTTGCCCTTCACCCTGGTCGCCCCCCGCGTGGTGCGGGTCAATCTGACCGGTCAACTGCCCCCCTGGGTCAGCGCCAAGGACGTCATTCTGGAGCTGCTCCGCCGCCTGACCGTGAAGGGCGGCGTCGGCAAGGTCATGGAGTACACCGGCCCCGGCGTGGCGACGCTCAGCGTCCCCGAGCGGGCCACCATCACCAACATGGGCGCCGAACTGGGCGCGACCAGCTCGCTTTTCCCCAGCGACGAGGAGACCCGCCGCTTCCTCGCCGCCGAGGGGCGCGCGGAGGCCTGGCAAGCGCTGGCCGCCGACCCGGACGCCGAGTATGAGGAGGAAGTGGAGATTGACCTGAGCGCGCTGGAGCCGCTGGTGGCCCAGCCGCACAGCCCGGACGCGGTCGCTGCGGTGCGCACCCTCGCCGGTACGCCGGTGGACCAGGTCTGCATCGGCTCCTGCACCAACTCGTCGCTCAGCGATCTGCTGACCGTGGCCGCTATTTTGCGCGGCAAACACGTGCATCCGCGGGTGAGCCTGACCATCTCGCCGGGCTCCCGACAGGTGCTGGCCATGATCGCTCGCAACGGCGCGCTGGCCGACCTGGTGGAGGCGGGCGCGCGGGTGCTCGAGTCCACCTGCGGCCCCTGCATCGGCATGGGCCAGGCCCCGGTGACCGACGCGGTCTCGGTGCGCTCCTTCAACCGCAACTTCCCGGGCCGCAGCGGCACCGCCTCGGCCGGCGTCTATCTGGCCGGGCCGGAGGTCTGCGCCGCGGCCGCCCTCACCGGCGCGCTCACCGACCCGCGCACCCTCGGCGAGTTCCCCCGGGTGACTCTGCCGGAGAGCTTCGCGGTGGACGACAGCATGATTCTCCCGCCCGCGCCGGACGGCAGCACGGTGGAGATTCTGCGCGGGCCCAACATCCAGCCGGTGCCCACCCGCGGGCCGCTGGAGGACGAGCTGACGGCGCGCGTGCTGCTCAAGGTGGGGGACAACATCACCACCGACCACATCATGCCCGCCGGCGCCAAGGTCCTGCCTCTGCGCAGCAACATTCCGGCGATCAGCGAGTACGTCTTCCATGCGGTGGACCCCGGTTTTGCCGCTCGGGCGCGCGAATGGGGCGGCGGGGTGGTGGTCGGCGGGGAGAACTACGGGCAGGGCTCCAGCCGCGAGCACGCGGCGCTGGCCCCGATGTATCTCGGCGTCAAGGCGGTGCTGGCCAAGTCTTTCGCCCGGATTCACCAGGCCAACCTGGTCAACTTCGGCGTGTTGCCCCTCCGGCTGGCCGCGGCGGACTACGACCGCCTCCAGCCCGGCGACACCCTGCGCCTCAGCGGTATCCGCGCGGCCGTCACCGGCGGAACCACGCTGACCCTCGTCAACGAGACCCAGGGCTTCACGTTGGAGGCCACGCCCCAACTGTCTCCGCGTCAGGTCGAGGTGATCCTCGCCGGCGGCGTGCTGAACTACGTGCGGGCGCAGGCGCAGGCGGAGTAGGCTTTCTGCCGTTGACGTTGCCGTACTGTAGGGCGGGGGCTCGTACCCCGCCGGACTAACGATTGCCTAGCG
>DASXVN010000079.1:0-289530 GCA_036504235.1 Armatimonadota bacterium
CGCGCAGACTGGGGAGAGGGGGGAGAAAAGGCAGGGGCAACGGCGGACCCACTCCCCCGGCGCAGACGCCGGGTACTCTCCCTAAATAGGGAGAGATTAACGGCAGAGGCTACGGCCCTACCCCCTGGCCCCCTCCCTGAAGGGAGGGGGAGTTAAAGGAGAGGTTGAGGCGAGGGGCGGAGACGGGAGATCAGTCTCACCTCACACGCCTTCGCTAAAGCTACGGCGCGCAGGCCCCCCCTGCCCCCCTCTCCCGCGCCGTTGGCGTGGGAGAGGGGGGAGAACGGCAGAGGCCGCGGCAACGGCAACGGCCCTACCCCCTATCCCCCTCCCTAAAGGGAGGGGGAAGACGGCGAGCGAGGACGGGGGCGGGGGGCGGAGGGGGAGGCGGGACGCCAGTTTTGGCCTCAGCCCCGGCCCCTCTCCCGCGGGGGACCTGGGGAGAGGGGAAGAACGGCAGAGGCAGGGGCCCATCCCGCCCTGCGGGTACCCGCCTTCGCTAAAGCTACGGCGGGCAGGCGCCTCCCGTAACGGGAGGGGCTATGGCAACGGCGGACCCCTCCCCGGCGGCGGGGACGCCGCCGCCCTCCCCTAAATCGGGGAGGGGGAAAGGAAGAGGCAACGGCGGGGAGCTAGGGAGCTTCCGGTGGGGCTGGGGAGGCCTCACCCCCCCCGGCCCCTCTCCCCGCGCCCCTGCGGGGCTGGGGAGAGGGGGGACGGCGGCGGAGGCAGAGGCAACGGCGGACCCCTCCCCGGCGCTGCGCGCCGCCCTCCCCTGAATAGGGAGGGTGGGGAAAAGGCTGACGGCTACGGCCGGGCCTACCCTGGCCTCGGGGGACCTCGGGCACCCCTCCCACTATGGGAGGGGCTCGGGCAACGGCGGGACCCCCTCTCGTCCACTGCGGCGCAGCGGCCACTCTCCCCCGCTTGGCGGGAGAGAGATAACGGCATGAAGCGAACGGCCGGGCCGGCCTCGCTGCGCTCGTGCGGCGCCTCCGGGGGAAGGTACGGCGACGGCTGAGGCGGGGTGGTTCGCCTCGGGTAGCGAACGGGCGGCAGGCGTGGTGCGGACACCGCGCCTGCCGCCCCTACAGCGGCAGGGGCAACGGCGTTCGTTCGGGGCGCGGGGACGGGGGCGCGGCGGGTTGCGTTTGCCTAGCGACGGCGGGGTACGAGCCCCCGCCCTACAGGACGGCAACGGCTACGGCAACGGCAGGGCCGGCGGGGGTGTGCCCCGGGCTTGCGGTAGGCGCGGGTGGATGTTTCGCGGGTGGAGCTCCGCGAAAGATCCACCCCTACGACGGCCAGGGCATACGGCAACGGCCGGCGGGGGCACGAGCCCCCGCCCTACAAACGGCTACGGCGACGGCAGGGCCGGCCTCGCTGCGCTCGTGCGGCCCCTCCGGGGAGACGGGCAACGGCGTACGGCTACGGCCGGCGGGGGTGTGCCCCGGGCTTGCGGTGGGCGCGGGTGGATGTTTCGCGGGTGGAGCTCCGCGAAAGATCCACCCCTACGACGGCCCGGGCATACGGCAACGGCCGGCGGGGGACGTAGCCCCCGCCCTACAAACGGCTACGGCTACGGCAGGGCCGGCCTCGCTGCGCTCGTGCGGCCCTCCGGGGAGACGGGCAACGGCGTACGGCAACGGCCGGCGGGGGTGTGCCCCGGGCTTGCGGTAGGCGCGGGTGGATGTTTCGCGGGTGGAGCTCCGCGAAAGATCCACCCCTACGACGGCCCGGGCATACGGCAACGGCCGGCGGGGGATTCTTCGACGGGCTCAGGGCATTCTGCACGCCTCCGGCCTACAAACGGCTACTAGGAGATTACTTATGCATAAGCGGTATTTGTGGATCGATCAGCGGGGCGTGGATATTGCTTGGCCGGCGCTGGGGAATGTTGGCGTGGGGGCGGCGGGGCGAGGGACTTTGCTTTACTGGGTGCGGAAACCCGTTAAGCCTACCCGGTGGTGGGATGAGCAGGTTTGGCGGATTCACTGCTCTGATACCAACTGGATCGGGGCGCGGAATGGGCGGGGGGTGCAGGTCTGCTCTAACGGCGTTACCTACGCCAACGATACGCACCTGCAGCCTAATGCCGCTAACGACTGGGAAATGCACTGCGTGCAGTGGGACTTTGCCCGGGGGTCTATCCATAGCTGGTACAACAACGGGCTGCCCGCTAGCGATGAGGCGCTGGGGGTGCCGGCGCCGCAGGGGGCGCCGCAGTACTTGCGGCTGGGGGCCGTGGGGGCGCTGGCTACTACTAACCAGGGGCCCTTGCACTTCCACGGGCTGGCGGTGTGGGACGACCTGATGACCGTGGCGCAGATGCAGGCTATCTATGCGCGGGGGTATCAGGACGAGATTTCGGAGAGCGATGGGACCGGGCGGCTGACCTTGCTCTTGCGGCTGAATGAGGGGCTCAACGCCGAGGTGGCGGCGGGGGAGGGGCGGGCGATTCTGGGGACCGGGGCGGCGGCGGATCGGTGGTGCCTCTTGGACGTGGGGGCGCGGGAATTGGGGGTGCGGCGGTACCCGATTGGGATGCCCCGGCACGAGGGGAGCGAGGACGACCGCAAGCCGCTGGCCGCCGTGTGTCCCTTGCTGCAAGACACCTCCGCGCAGATTGCGGCGACGGTGGACCAGAACCTGGCCGACTACGGGCTGCTACGGGTTACCGGGTACAACGACATCCTGCCGGTGGGGGCGTACTGGCCTAGCATCCCGCAGCCGGGGACCTACCGGCAATGGGTGCACGTGCCGGATACCGGGAATACCGCAGGGTATGAGCTGGGGCTGGGGCCGATTGCTTACAAGCATTACCCCTCCTCGAGCGACGGGGTGTTCGACAACTATGGCTCGGGGCGGCCGTTTAGCGTGGTGGCCGACGCGGGGAATACCACTACGCGGATCAAGGTGGACCTGACCAGCCGGTTCGCGGGAAGCTACTGGGCGGGGGCGCGGGTGTCGTTCTGCAACGGGAACCTGCGCGGGTATGCGGTGAAGGTGGCTAGCTTTGATACGGCTACCGGGGTGATGGTTTTGGATACGGCGCTGCCGCTGGCGCCGGCGGCGGGGTCGGTGGGGTTCGTGAACTGGTACCCGCGGCTGCTGGGGACGCTGGGGGCGGGCGGCGGCCTGGCTCCGGACTACGCAATGGAAGCCAACCTGTGGGCGCACCACTCCACGAACAACCACTTCGTGCTGCTGGAATGGCAGGCGGGAGTGGGGGCGGCGGGGGGCTGGATGCGCTACGAGAAGGGGCGGACGGCGCCGATGAGCGGCGCGACCTTCAACGGGGCGGGGAGCCAGACCGGGGTGTACTACGGCAAGGGCAACAAGTATGTGGATGCGGCGCCGACGGCGTTTGAGCTGTGGCTGCGGAAGGTGGAAGTGGGCGGGCCGCAGCGCTATGAGACGGTGCGGCCGGATCCGGACCCGAACTGCCCGGGGACGGGGCAGGCGGGGCCGGCGCTGGCGGATTGCTTCATGGTGCTGCAGCGGGACGCGAGCGGAGTGGCCGGGGACTCGGTGAAGGTCTGGCGGCAGCAGAACCTGACGGTGGTAAGGGACCGGCCGGTGAAGCGGACGGACTGGGCCAACGTGCTGGCGGAACTGCAAGCGCCGGGGACGTGGCGGGCGACGGTGAGCGCGCCGCCGACGATAGTGGTGGAGGACGAGGGTAGCGGGCGCGTGGTGGGGGCGCTGATCGGCAAGGACGCGGCGGGCGTGTCGCGCCTGGGGTACGTGGTGGGGGAGTGGAACCCGACTACGGGCAGAATTCAGTGGAGCGACGAGCCGGCGCCGGCGGGGCGGCAGAATCCGTGCCTGGACGTGAGCACGCTGCGTAGCGATACGGAGTCGGACGCGCCGATGCACGAGCCGGCGTGGCTGGGGTCGGTACTGGAAGCGGCGGACGGAAGCTGGTCGCTGATCTACATTGGGCGGCCGGTGCTGGTGGACGCGATCACGGCCTTCTGCCTGCACGGAGCGCCGGACCGGTGGACGTGGGACTTCAAGACGCAGTTCGCGGGGGCGCTGGCGCCGATGTTCGGAGGCGTGGATACCCGAGACGCGATGAGCGGCAACGGCTTTGTGCCGTGGGCGAACATGCACGCGTACTGGAACGTGCAGAAGAACCGGTACACGAAGCGGGCCGACCGGAAGTACGTGGCCTTCTGCGGCGGGAAGACGATCTTCAACAGCGGCGGCTCGTACTCGACTTATACGCGGCCAATCATGGGGCTGCGGGGGAGTGACGTGAAGTCGCTGCGGCCGCTGCCGCACGGCAATGCGCTGACGCCGCTGGCGGGCGGGACGATGGAAATGTTCCAACTGATCGTCTACGGCGAGGACACGCTGGGGCTGACGTACTCGGACGGGAATACCACGGGCGTGGGGATGTATACCTCGGAGGACGGGCTGCATTGGCAGATGCTCTACCCGAACACGGGTGTGGACGCGCTGCTGCCGAGCAGCCAACTGCCGGGGGAGTCCTTCCACATCTCCCCGTATCCCTCGTTCCGGCTGGGCGGGCAGCGGGTTTACTACTACGAGGTGACGCCGGGGATCAACTACGCGGCGATCCGCTACAACGGGGAGACCAGCTACCAACTGGCGGCGGGGCAGACGGAAGGCTGGATGGAAACGGCAATCCTGACGCGGCCGAAGGAAGGCTGGGGGGAGCTGTATCTGAACCTCGCGCCGGGGGCGGGGACGGTGCAGGTGGAAGTGCGGGACCCGGAGACGGAGCGAGCGCTGAGCGGCTGGGAACGGGACAAGAGCGCGACGCTGGGCGACACGCTGGAAGGGCGGATGACCTGGCGGGGCGGGAGCCTGGACGAGCTGGACCGGGAAGAGGTGCGGCTGCGGTTCTACCTGGGGCGACCGACGACGGGGGCGGTGACGCCGAAGCTGTTCGCGTGGACGCTGGCGCCGCTGGTGGTCCCGGCGCCGGAAGTGGAGGGGTTGCAGGTGGACGGGGCAACCGCGCCGGCGGGCGTGCGGAACGAGCAGCCGGAGTTCTCGTGGAGCTACCGCGACCCGGGGGGCCGGGCGCAGACGGCGTACCACCTGCAGGTGGCGTCTACGGAGGCGCGGCTGGCGGCGGGGACGGCGGATATGTGGGACACGGGCGAGCGGTCCGGGGCAGCGACGACGGCGGAGTATGCGGGGGCCCCGCTGGGGGACCTGCAAACGTACTTCTGGCGAGTGCGCGTGCGGAACGCGGGAGGAGTGTGGTCGGCATCATGGTAGACCAGTCGGTGTTCGCAACCGGATTGCTGAATTCGTACTGCGGGGAAGAGGACGTGAGGGCGCTGCTGGTGGGCTACGACCTGAGCGGGCTGGGGCCGGCGGAGACGGTGAGCCTGCGGCTGAAGCAACTGCTGCCGCTGACGCGGGCGGCGGTGCATGACACGGCAGGGCGGGACTTCGAGCAGCACACGGGCGAGGAGCTGCTGGTGGACGGCTCGGGGACCGCGCGGCTGAGCCTGCTGGAACAGGACCGGGCGCCGCTGCAACGCGTGGCGGAAGTGAGCGTGGGGGGGACGGCGCTGCCGGCGGAGGCGTATACGGTGTATGCGCGGGCGGCGGAACTCCGGCGGGCGGGGGGAGCGATGTGGCCGCGCGGGGACCAGAACGTGCGGATCGTGTGCGACTGGGGGTATGCGCAGACGCCGCCGCCAGTGCTGCTGGCCCAGGCGAAGCTGACCGCGGCGCAACTGCTGGCGGAAGCGGCCGGGGAGACGATCAGCAGCGCGAGCGTGACGCTGGGGGACTGGTCGGTGCGGTACGCGCCGGGCGGGAAGTATGGGTCGGTCATCGAGCGGTGGCTGCGGGAGGCGACGGAAGTGCTGCGGGGGTATCGGCGGGTGGGGGTGAGGGCGGTGTAGAGAGGGGGGGCCTCACCCCCCCCGGCCCCCCTCTCCGTGGCGCTCGCGGACGAGCGCCCGCAGGAGAGGGGGGGAAACGGCAGGGCGACGCTCCGTCACTCTCCCCTCGCGAGCTTGACAGGAGACAGCCGCTCTCCGTACACTCGTAGTTGCATGAGCACCCTCACCGACACCCCCCAGCAGGTCCGCGACCTCCCGCTGCCGGCACGCAATGAGTACCTGCTGCGCCGCTTTGACCTAGCCCCCCGCAAGTCTCTGGGGCAGAATTTCCTGATCAATGAGGGCGCGACGGAGCGCATCTCCGAGGCGGCGGCCGCGCCCGGCGAGCCGCTGCTCGAGATTGGCGGCGGCCTCGGCGCGCTGACCGTGCCGCTCAGCCGGACCGGGCTGCCCCTGACCGTGGTGGAATTCGACGCCGGAGCCGGCGCGGCGCTCGCCTGGCTGCTGGGCGACCTGCCCCACGTACGGCTGATCCAGCAGGACTTCATGCGTCTGGACCTGGCGGAAACCATGCCTCATCCCTGCACGGCGGCAGGCAACCTGCCCTACCAGGCCGGCACCGCGATTCTGCAGAAGCTCTGGGCGCCGGGTTCTCCCTGCCGCCTGATCGTGGCGATGGTGCAGAAGGAAGTGGCGGACCGGCTCCGCACCGGACCCGGCAGCAAGGCTTACGGGCCCCTGTCGCTGCTGGCGGCGCTCCATGTGGAGGAGATCAGGGTGGTCAGCCAGCTCGGGCCGGAGAGCTTCTCGCCGCCCCCCAAGGTCAACTCCACGGTCCTGAGCATGCGGCGGCGGGAGGGCTTCCCGGAAGGCGTGCAGAACTACGACTCCATGCTGGCCGCGATTCGCGGCGCTTTCGGAAGCCGCCGCAAAACTTTGGCCAACTCTCTTCGTCTTACCCTAGGGTTGACGCCGGAACAGGTGGTCACCGTTCTGCGCCGGGCCCGGCTGGACGGCCGGCGCCGCGGCGAGACGCTGACCCTGGCGGAATTTATCCAATTGGGCAACTCCCTGTATGCGCTCGGTGCCGACTGACTATGGAAAACTATGACCCGCACTGTGCTGAAGTCCAAACCTACGCCAAGCTGAACCTCACCCTGGAGGTACTGCACCGCCGCCCAGACCAGTTTCACGAGTTGCGCAGTGTGGTGCAGACGGTGAGCCTGGCCGATCGGTTGACCGTGAAGCCAGGTCTGCAAGGCACCAAGCTGCGTCTGAGCGGCTTCCCGGTACCCGGCGGCGATGACAACTTGGCGATGGTCGCCATCCGTCAGGCCGCCGCGCGCCTCGGTATCTCCCGCGATCTGGAACTCTCTCTGCAAAAGAATATCCCGGCCGGCCGCGGTCTGGGCGGGGGCTCCTCCAACGCCGCCGGCGTTCTGCAAGCCCTGGCCTGCGTCTACGGTTGGCGCCTCAATCCGGACGGACTGGCCAGCATCGCCGCCGAGCTGGGCTGCGACGTGCCCCTGTTCCTGCACGGCGGCACGCTGCTCATGTCCGGACGCGGCGAGTCGCTGCAGTTCCTCGGCCAGGACCCCGCGCCGGTCAATTTCGTGGTGACCTGGCCGGAAGTGGGGGTGCCGACCGAGATGGCCTACAGCCTGCTGGAGCCGGACCAGGACTTCACGGATGGCGAACGCACCCGGCAACTGTGGGAGTACCTACAGACCGGCCAGCCGCCGCGGGCCGAGATGACCTACAACTGCTTCCAGCGCGTGGTCTTCCGGCGCTGGCCGGAGGTCGCGGCCCTGCACGACCGGCTCAGCCAGCTGGCCGGCGCACCCGCGTGTCTCACCGGGAGCGGCTCAGCGCTATTTGTAATCACCGACCACGCCGACGAGGTCGCCGCGAACCTACGCAGCGAGGGGCGCGCGGCGCACGTCGTCTCCCCCACGCCGTACGGCCAGCTCCTCCAGTGCCGGCCGCTTGAGGAGGACGAAAATGTCTGATCGCCAGCTCCCGGCTCTCATTCTTGCCGGTGGGGACCGGCCGGAGAAGGTCGCGCTCCACTTTGGCCTCTCCCATAAGGCGCTCACCCTGGTCGCCGGCGAGCCGGTGATCGCCCGGGTGGTCCGCGCCCTGCAGGACGCCGCCGGCGTATCCGAGGTAGTGGTGGCCTCCTCCTGTGCGGAGCTGGCTGCAGTTCTTCCCCCGGACATGGTGGTGGTCGCCCCGGCCGGCGGGGAGTTCCTGGACACCCTCCACGCCGGATTCCGCCATTTTGCCGAGTCCGAGCACCTACTGCTGTGCACCTGCGACCTGCCGCTACTGACCCCGGAGGCGGTGGACGACTTCCTGGCCCAGGCACTCGACACTCACACTGAATTGTGCTACAGTATCGTAGAAGGCGGTCGGCTGACGCACTTGCCCGGATCGGGGCAGCGGCTGCTGATTCGTCTCCAGGAAGGCGCCTTCACCGGCGGCAATCTGGTTTGCCTAAGCCGGAGCTTTGTGATGCAGGAAGGCGCGCGGGTAAGCCAGGCCTTCGCCGGGCGTAAGAGCCCGCTGGCCCTGGCCCGGATGCTCGGGGTAGGGTTTATCCTGCGCCTGCTCAGCGGACGTCTCAGCCTCGCCCAGATCCGGGCCAAGGCCGAGCGGCTCATGGGCGTTCCGGTGGGCGTCATCGACTCACACTATGCTGAGGTGTGCTTCGATATCGACAGCCCGGAGCATGTAGAATTGGCCGAAACGGTCCTGGCCGCCCAGTCGGCCCCGGCTGAACCGGCCGGCCCGGCGGCGTAGCGGCGCCGTTGACCCGCTTCTCGCGCTGGGGCGTCGCCAAGCGGTAAGGCGCGGGACTTTGGATCCCGTATTCGAAGGTTCGAATCCTTCCGCCCCAGCCAGACCCATCTCATTTTCGCCTCGTTCTCGGAGCTGCTTCAATCAGGCCACCGTGCCCGCCGACGGTGGCTGCCAGTGTTCTGGCGTTGCCAGTGCGCAAGGGGGCCTCATCCATGGAAAAATACGGAGAGCTGCGAGTGTTCGCCGGCAACTCCAATCCCGAGCTGGCTCGACGCATCGTCGAGGAGCTGGGTGGAACGCTAGGTGATCTGGAAGTCGGTCGCTTCTCCGATGGCGAGGTCGCCGTCAAGATCAATGACAACGTCCGCGGCACCGACGTCTTCCTGGTCCAGTCCACTTGCGCCCCCTGTAACGACAATCTGATGGAGCTTCTGATCATGATTGACGCGTGCCGGCGGGGTAGCGCCCGGCGCATCACCGCGGTCATGCCCTACTTCGGCTACGCCCGACAGGACAAGAAGAGCCGCGGACGTGAGCCGATCAGCGCCAAACTGGTCGCCAATCTCATCACCGCTGCCGGCGCCAGCCGCGTGCTCTCGATTGACCTGCACACCGACCAGATCCAAGGCTTTTTTGACATCCCGGTGGACCACTTGTTCGCCCGCCAGATTCTCTCCGACCATTTCCTGTCCGAGGGCCTCGGGGGCGATGACGTCGTGGTCGTCTCGCCGGACGTCAACGCGGTGAACGCCGCCATGGCGCTGGCCGACGACCTGCACTCCTCGCTGGCCATCGTCGCTAAGCGCCGCCCGCGCCCCAACGTCGCCCAGGTGGTAGAGATCATCGGCGACCTCAAGGGCAAGGTCGCCATCATGCTCGACGATATGATTGACACCGCCGGCACCATGGTCGAGGGAGCGCGCGGCCTGCTTGAGCGCGGCGCCCGCGAGGTGCACGTCGCCGCCACGCACGGCATCTTCTCCGGCCCGGCCATCGCCCGGCTAGGCGCCAGCGACGACATCAAGACGGTAGTGGTCACCGACACCATTCCGGTGCCCCCGGAGAAGCACCTCGACAAGATGCGCGTCCTGAGTGTCGGCCCGCTGCTGGCCTCTACGCTGGACCATATCCACCGCGACGAGTCCGTCTCAGTGCTGCTAGCCAACCGCCGCGAGCCCCGTCACTAGGCTGCTCTGCGGCGCGGAGCCGGCGAGGAACATTGCCATGCACGCCACCTATCGCTGGGCCGTTATCCTGGTCGCGCTGATGCTGGCCGCTCCGCTGACCGCTCACGCGGGGGGCGTGGCGCAGACGCTCAGCGACGCCGACGCCCCGGTGATCGGCTTGGTGACCGCCGACCTGCTTTATCAGGACGCCCGCGGCAGCGACCCGGACCAGCCGCACCGGGGCCGCCAGATGGTCGAGTGCCTCGCGATCAACCAGGCGGCCACTGAGCTCATCAAGCGCCTGGCGCACGACCCGCGCCCCGATGATCCGGACGCCCATGACGGCTTCCCCTCGGGCCACACCAGCGCGGCCTTCTGCATGGCCCGGGTGCTGGACCGCCAGGATCACCGCTGGGCGCTCCCGGCGTACGCTTTTGCCGCCGCAGTGGGCTGGTCGCGGGTGGACCTGCGCCGCCACACGGCGGGCCAGGCCCTGGGCGGAATGGTCGTCGGCTACTTGTCCGGCAGCCTGATCCGCACGGACCGGAGAGCCGTCGCCAAGTCGGGTCTGCTGGCGGATCTGGCCGACCGGCTGCTGTACTTGCCCGACCGACAGGTGCCCAAGTACTGCCAAGAGTCACCGGCTTGGGGCCTGCAACTGGGGCAGCTTACCTGGTGAAAGCGGCGCCCTCCCGGCGCCCCGTTAGTCGCCTGCTAGGGACGGCGTGCAAACGCCGCCCTTTTTGTGTATAATTACCGTCTCTACGAAGAGCGCTCGGTTCGGCCCGGCCGGACCTGCTTACTTAGTTGGCCAGGAGGAAGACACACATGGAACAGGTCGTCATCAAGGCAGAGCTCCGTGAGATGCGCGGCAACGGTCCGGCCCGGCGGCTGCGGGAGACGGGAATGGTCCCGGCCATCGTCTATGGTCAGGGCTACGACAACGTCGCCATCGCCGTGCCGCTCAAGGAGATCTATGCCGCCATGCACGGGGCCCAGATGGCCAACGTGCTTATTGATCTGAAGGTCCCGGGCCTCGATCATAGTGGCGGCGTCGCCGCCATGGTCAAGAACGTGCAGCGCGAGCCGATTCGCCACACCCTGTGGCACATTGACTTCCAGTGGGTCTCGCTGCTGGAGAACGTGACCGTCACCGTCCCGATCAACCTCGTCGGCGAGGCCGCTGGCCTGCTCGTCGGCGGCGTCATCGACCAGGTCATCCACGAGGTGGAAGTGGAGTGCCTGCCGACCGCCATCCCCGAGCATCTGACCGTGGATATCTCCGGCATGGAGATTCGCGACACCCGCCACGTCAGTGACCTTCCGGTAACCGAGGGCGTGCGCATTCTGGCCCACGCCGAGGACGTCGTCGTGGCCATCGCCCCGCCGATGGGCGAGGAACCCGTCGAGCCGGTCTCCGGCGAGGGCGAGATCCTCGAGGCAGCCGCCGAGGAGGAGTAGGCCCCGCGCCTGCTCATGTATTGCCTGCTTGGTCTGGGCAATCCCGGCAAGGAATACGCGGCCACCCGCCACAATGTGGGCTGGCGAGTCGTAGACCTACTGGCCGAGCGTCACGGAATCAGGCTGCGCGCCCAGTACAATGCGCGGCTCGGTTCCGGGCAGATAGCCGGACAGCCGGTGGCGCTGGCCCAGCCGTTGACCTTCATGAACGAGTCCGGCGCGGCCGCGGCTCGCCTAATGCAGCGTTTCGAATTGACGCCCCCGGACCTGGTGGTCATCTACGATGACCTCGACCTGGACCTGGGGCGTCTGCGCGTCCGGGGGTCGGGCAGCCCGGGCACCCACAACGGAGTACGCTCCGTAGCGAGTCGCTTGGGTAGTCGTGATTTTCCTCGCGTGCGCCTGGGCATAGGCCCGCGCCCGGCCTCGGTGGACGCCGCCGACTTCGTTCTCTCCTCCTTCCGGCGCGGCGAGGAGAAGACTGTCGAGGAGATGATCGCCCGAGCGGCCGAGGCGGTAGAGTGCTTGGTCAGCGAAGGAGTAGAGAAGGCGATGAACCGGTACAACCAGGGCGGAGACGAGTCATGACCCGGGCCGGCCGCGGCGCGGGCCGGTTCTTCCTTATCATTCTGGCCGGAGTAGCCGTGGGCCTGGCGATTGGCCTGCTCTGGCCCCAATTGCAGACTAAGCTGCGCCCCTCGGCGCCCGCGAATTCCCTCGCCTCTTCCGCGGTCAAGCCCGGGCCACGCCACCTCACCATCACCGAGCAGGAACTCACCAGCCGCCTGCGCCAAGCCGTCGGCGCGCAGGCTCGCGACACGAAGGTTCAGCTCCTGCCCGGCCGCATGATTGTCACCGGGACGGTCTCGCGGCAGGGCTTCCAGGCTCCCGTCCGCGCTGAACTGGAGCCCTACGTGGATCAGGGCAAGTTGAGCGTGCGCCTGCTGAGCGCCAAGCTGGGTCCCCTGCCGCTGCCCGCGGCCCTCACCGACTCGTTGGCCCAGAAGGCGCGCGAGGCCCTCCGGCAGCAGCAGGACCGCGTCAAGGGGCTGGTCGTGGACACCGTCGAGGTCAAGCAGGGCGAGATGCTGCTCACCGGGCATTTCGACCGCAGCCGCTAGGGCAGGAACCGCTCGGAGTAGCGGCGAACTGGCCCCGCATGACTAGTCTCGCCTCCACCGAAGTCGCCGCCACTCAGTCCTTTATCCGGGACTGCTTCCTCTCCGACCGCGCCCCCGCGCGCCCCGGCCTGATTTTGCATGAATACGCGCCGTCCGAGGAGTCGCCGCCCACCGACCCTGACCCCTACCGCGCCAAGGTACTCGCCGAGGAGTCCAGCCTCCGCCACCGCGTCCGCAACGGCGACGATTTTGTCCCCATGCTCAACACCAACAACGGGACCAGCGCCATGGCCAGCGCGTTCGGGGCGGGGCTGCAGGACACCGGCGGCGGGCACTGGGCGGAGCAGATCATCCGCCGGCCGGAGGACATCGACAAGCTGGAGATGCCCGCCGTGGAGACGGCGCGGGTGGGCGAGGCGCTCCAGCATACCCGCGTGGCCCGGGAAATGTCCGACCTGCCCATTCGATCGCTGGACACCCAAAGCCCGCTGACCGTGGCCACGCAATTGATGGGCGTCACCGAGCTGTTCATGGCCATGTACGACCAGCCGGCGCGGGTGCATGCGCTGCTGGAGCTGCTCACCGACTTCTTCATCCAGGTGGTGGAGGCGCAGCGGGCGGCGGCCGGGGACCGCTTCGTGCCCGTCTACTGGCCGCACCTCTGGGCCCCCGGCGAGGTCGGCCTGGAGCTGGCCGATGACTACCTGCTGACCCTCTCCCCGCCTCTGTACGAAGAGTTCTCGCTGCCCTGTCTGGTGCGCCTGGCCGAGCATTTTGGGGGCCTGTTCCTGCATTCGTGCAGCCTGTACCGAGAGCACCTGCCGCTCCTGGCGAAGATCCCGGACCTGCGCGGGGTCAACTGCGACCTGTCCATGGCGGCGCCGGTGCGCGAGATTCTCGACGCCCTCCCCGGCGTAGTTTTCGCCCCGCACGTGTACATGAATAAGGAGTTCAGTCGTCCCACGCAAGCAGTGTGGCTGCAAGAAAACCTGGAGGCCTGGCGTCCGGGCGACCGGCTATTCCCCCAGGTCCTGGCCGTGATGTACGACGCGGAGAGCAAGGGCGACCTGGCGACCGACTGGGAGGAGTGCCGGCGCGTATGGCGGGAGGCCGGCTGGGAACTGCGGGGGTAGGCGGGCCTACCGGGAGGGAAGGGAAACGGGCGACCACATATGTGGCCGCCCGTTAGTTCTTTGCGGAACGTGAGGGACGCTAGTCCCGGAGGCGGGGCTAGACGACGCCCTGGGCGAGCATGGCGCTGGAGACCTTCTGGAAGGCCGCCACGTTGGCTCCCACTACGAGGTTACCGGGAGCTCCGGAGTCCTCGGCGGCCGCGATGCACTGCTGGTAGATGCTGTCCATGATCATCCGCAGGCGCGTGTCTACCTCGTCGAAGGTCCAGTTGATGCGCATGGAGTTCTGGCACATCTCGAGCGAGCTGGTGGCCACGCCGCCGGCGTTGGCCGCCTTAGCCGGACCGAAGGCGACGCCGCTCTCGAGGAAGGTGCGGACCGCCTCGGGCGTGGAGGGCATATTGGCCCCCTCCCCCACGGCGAGGCACCCGTTGCTGATGAGGATCCGCGCATCGTTGTCATCGATCTCGTTCTGGGTGGCACAGGGCAGCGCCACGTCGCAGGGCACCGACCAGATGTCGCGGCAGCATTCATGGTATTCGGCCGTGGGGTGAACCTCGACGTACTCCTTGATGCGCCCGCGCTCTACCTCTTTGATGCGCTTGACTGTATCCAGCTTGATGCCATCATTGTCCAGGAGATAGCCGCTGCTGTCGCAGAGCGCCACAACCTTGGCCCCCAACTGCTGAGCCTTCTCCGTAGCGTAGATGGCCACGTTGCCCGCGCCGGAGACTGTGACCCTCAGCCCGTCCCAGGTCTTGCCCCGGGACTCGAGCAGGCGCGATACGAAATACACCAGTCCGTAGCCGGTGGCTTCGGTGCGCACCTGCGAGCCGCCCCACTCCAGGCCCTTGCCCGTGATGACGCCCGTGTAAGTGTTCACGATCTTGCGATACTGGCCGAACAGGAAGCCTACCTCGCGGCCGCCCACGCCAATGTCGCCGGCCGGGACGTCCGTGTCGGGACCAATATGCCGATAGAGCTCGTTCATGAAGCTCTGGCAGAACCGCATGACCTCGTTGTTGCTCTTGCCCTTCGGGTCGAAGTCGCTGCCGCCCTTGGCGCCGCCGATCGGGGTCGTGGTCAGAGCGTTCTTGAAGATCTGCTCGAACCCCAGGAAGTGGATGATCCCCAGGTATACGGAGGGATGGAACCGCAGCCCGCCCTTGTACGGCCCGATGGCGCTGTTGAACTGGACGCGGTACCCGCGGTTGACCTGCACCGTGCCGGAATCGTCAATCCAAGGCACGCGGAAGATGATCTGGCGCTCCGGCTCCACCAGTCGCTCGAAAACCTTGGCCTTCCGCAGTTTCGGATGGGCGTCCACTAAGCCCGACACGGACTCGGCCACCTCGCGTACTGCTTGGTGGAACTCCGGCTCGTCCGGATTCCGCTTCTCCACGATCTCCATGATCTCGTCTACAAAGCCGTTTGACACAGGTTTCTTCTCCTTTGATACGCCATTTCGTCGGATTTGCTAGGGCGCGTCTCGCCAAGACTTACGCTTCGGCGCCGGAACACGGGTCCGGCGCCGGCAGGGCGCCGACGACGGGTCTCATTCCTAACTCCGCCCTGGTCTGGCAATAACGAGGGGAGGCGCGCTGATCGTCGCTTCCCTTGAGGCCTGGGCTACGCTTCCCCCCGGTTCCGGAAAGATGTTTCCGTTTTGTTGCGGTCGGAGGGGTTGCGTTTGTTGCGAGTATGTTTCATACTGTAAGAGCAGGCTGGGGGGGTGTCAACGGAACACGGGCGGCAATATCCTACGTTGTACGCGACGGCTCTGACCGTGAAGTTGCCGATGCGGAGTCTGGGACTGCCGCGCCCAGAGCGGGCTCGCGACGCTTGACCGCTCGGTTAGGGGGAAATTATGCCGGTAAAAGACAGGAAATCTTTCGCTATATTACGCACTCTGGAGGTGGCTGGAGAGCCTCTGGGGAGCACCCGGCTGGCTGAGGAACTGGCCGGCCAGGGCATTGACCTCACTGAGCGAGCCATTCGCTATCATCTGCGGAGGCTGGATGAGGAGGGCTTGACTGAGGCCTGCGGCCGAGATGGACGCCGCATTACGCCGGCCGGCCGACGGGAGCTGGCCGACGCCGGAGTCTCCGACAAAGTGGCGCTGGTGAACGCCAAGCTGGAGAGACTGGCCTACCACACCGACTTTGACTTGGTCAACATGCAAGGGCATCTGGTCGTCAACGTCACTCTGATGCCGCAGGAGTCGCTCGCGGCCGCCCTGCAGGCGATGCGTCCGGTCTTTGCTGCTCGCCTGTGCACCAGCGACTTGGTCCGCCTCTATCAGCCCGGTGAGATGGTCGGGGAGGCCGAGATTCCGGGGGGCAAGGTAGGCATCGGCACGGTGTGCAGCGTAGCGGTCAACGGGATTCTCCTGCGCCGCGGCATCCCCATGCATTCGGAATTCGGTGGGTTGCTGGAGCTGGAGGCCCACGAACCGGTCCGCTTCACCGACATCATCCACTACGGCGGGACCTCGCTGGACCCGCTGGAGATCTTCATCAAGGGAAAGATGACCTCGGTCAGCGCCGCCGCGCACGGCGAGGCGGGCAAGGTCGGCGCCGGCTTTCGCATCATCCCGGCCGCCGCTCGGGAGCAGTTCTTGCGGGTCGCCCGCGAAATGAGCGACGCGGGGATCCGCGGCGTCGCCGCGGTGGGCCGCTCGGGGCAGCCGCTGCTCGAGATTCCGGTGCCGCTGGACCGGGTGGGCGTGATCCTCTACGCGGGTCTAAATCCGGGAGCGGCCGTGGAAGAGGCCGGCATCGAGACCGAGAACAAGGCCATGACCGCGCTGGTGGACTACGCGGAGCTGTCGTCTTTCCGCAAGCTGCAGCCCTAAACCGGAGGCGGAGCGCCGGATGGCACCCCGCCTCCGAGTGACCGCCGGGAGCGCTAGGCGGGCGCCAGCTTCTCAGCCGCCACTTGCGCGGCGCGCTGCCCCGAGAGGAACATGCCTCCGAAGACAGCGCCCATGCGCGGCGCGGCGCACACGGCGTTCGCGGCCATCCCCGCCACGATTATCCCCGGGTAGACCTCTCGGCTCAGCTCCACCACATGCGCCTCAGCGACGGCGGCATTCATGGAGCGCTCGCCCATGACGCCGCCCGTCGGCGTGTCCAGCCGGGCCTCGGGGTTCTTGCGCGCGAGCAACCGCAGGATGCCGCAATCGTGCCCGGTGGCGTCGATGACCACCCGGGCCGCCAGGGCCAGCGGGTCCACGTGCAGCCCGGCCTCCTGAACGGCGCCCCAGTTGAGCACCACGCCCCGTACGGGGCCCGCCTCCGCCACCAGCACGTCCTCCACGGCCATGCCGACCCAGATCCGGGCGCCCGCGTCGAGCGCGGCGGCGGCGCATTTGCTTACACACTCTACCGAATCGACCAGAAAGTAGCCCGGCTCACCGAGTTGCAGCTTCACGCCCACCTCGGCCAGGAGCGGCGCCGCCTCCTCCTGAATGACCAGCCGGGGGAAGAGCATGCCGCCCCCCCACATGCCGCCTCCCACATGCAGGTGACGCTCGAACACCGCGACCCGGTGTCCGGCGCTCGCTAGCAAGCGAGCGGCCGTTAGCCCCGAGGGCCCCGCCCCGACCACGGCGACGTCCAGATGCGCATCGGCGAGAAAGTCCTCCGCGAAATGGCTGACGATGAGGCGAGTGATGAGGGTTTCGTCTAGAACTGCGGGTGACGTGGACATGAGTGACCGACCTCCTGTGGGGAGCCGGAGGGACGCCTGAAGGGGTTTTGCCGAAACGCAAAACGGCCTGGGACGAATCCCAGGCCGACGTAGAGGCTGCCAATAAACAGCGGAACGCTTCCTACGCCGGCATTACCCGGATCAGGTGATCGGGGTCAGCGTGCAGCTCGCTAGCAGCGAACTACCCGCTTTCTCAGCCCGTAGGCTCCCCCGGTTCCATTGGTGCGACAGATTTGGTGCGACAAGCGTGAGGTTCGCCGGCGGCAGCAGCGGCACCTGCCGAGACCCCCCAGAAAAGAACGAGGGCAGCCGTCCGGCTGCCCCCGCTAGTGGGCTAATGCAAGTTGCGGACGCTTAGGCGCCCTTCAACTCGGCCGCGGCCTTGACGAGTTCGCAGAAGGACTCGGCCTTCAGGGCGGCGCCGCCGACCAGGCCGCCGTCAATCTCCGGCTCGGCCATGAGGCCGCGCACATTGTCGGGCTTCATGCTGCCGCCGTAGAGGATGATCGTGTTCTCGGCCACGTCGTCGCCGGCCTTCTCCGCGATGGTGTCGCGGATGACGCGGATGACGCGGTTGGCCTCATCGGCCTCGCAGACCTCACCGGTGCCGATGGCCCAGACCGGCTCATAGGCGAAAATGACGTCGGTCAGGTCCTCGCCCTCCAGGCCGGCCACGGAGGCGACGATCTGCGCCTTAATGATCTGATCGGTCTTGCCCTCCTGGCGCTCGGAGAGCAGCTCGCCGCAGCAGACAATCGGGATCAGGTCGCCTTCGAGGGCGGCCATGACCTTGCGGTTGACCGTGGCGTCGTTGTCGCCGAAGACGGTGAGCAGGCAAGCTTCGTCAGGGGCCTCGCCAAAGCGACCGCGCCGCTCGGAGTGGCCGATAATGACGTACTCGACGCCGCAGGAGGTCAGCATGCGGGCCGAGACCTCGCCGGTGTAGGCCCCGCTGTCCTTCCAGTACAGATTCTGGCCGCCCAGGGCGACCTCGGTGCCTTCCAGGGCCTCTTCCACGGTGCTGAGCGCGGTGAAGGGCGGGCAGAGCACGACCTGGCACCCCTCCACGCCTTCCAGCCCGTCGGCCACCGCTACGGCCAAGTCCCAGGCCTCGTCGTTGTCGCAGTTCATCTTCCAGTTACCGGCCATCATGGGAATTCTCATGAGTACAGCCTCCTTAGTCTACGGCTATCGGAAATCGCGATCTATTCAGAGCAGTTTATCTCTCTCCCGCTTGCGGGGGGGAGTGGGGGGCTTCCGGGAGCTACTTCTTATCCAGCGCCTCCACGCCCGGCAGGCTCCCGAACTCGATGAACTCCAGGCTGGCGCCGCCGCCGGTGGATACGTGGTCAATCTTGTCGGCCAGGCCCATCTGGGTGACGGCCGCTACCGAGTCGCCGCCGCCGACTACGTTGAAGCCGGGGCAGTCGCCCATGGCGCGGGCAATCGCCAGGGTGCCCTCGTCAAAGGGCTTCTGCTCGAACCGGCCCATAGGGCCATTCCAGAAGACGTTCTCGGCCTGGAGCACGGTCTCGGCGTAGCTGGCCGCGGTCTGAGGGCCGATGTCCATGCCCGACCAGCCCTCCGGGATGCTGCCCCAGGGCTGGACTTTGATCGCGCCGGTCGCTACCTCGACGACCACCATATCCAGGGGGGTGCGCAGCTTCTTGGCCACGAGGTCGCCCAGGGTGTTGCGCAGGTCCGCGGCGGCCTCGTAGCTGGCCGGATCAAAGAGGGAATCGCCAATCTCGTAGCCCTCGGCCTTGAGGAAGGCGTAGGACATGGCGCCGCCGATGAGCAGCGTCTCCACCTTGCCCAGCAGGCTGCGGATGGTGCCGATCTTATCGGCCACCTTGGCGCCGCCGAGCACGGCTACGAAGCCCGCCTCCGGCGCGGAGAGCAGTCGGGTTAGCGCGGCGACTTCCTTCTGCACCAGGAAACCGGCCACGCAGGGGCTGAGGAACTTGGTCACGCCGTAAACGGAAGCGTGCTTGCGGTGGCTGGAGCCGAAGGCGTCGTTGACGAACATGTCAGCCGGGGCCGCCAGCTCCTGGGCGAAGGCCAGCATGGTGGCCTCGTCCTTGGACTCCTCGCCGGCATAGAAGCGGGTGTTTTCCAGCAGAATGACATCGCCGGCGACCATGTTGGCCACGGCCTCAGCGACCGCCGGGCCGACGCAGTCGGGGATGAAGGGCACCGGCGCGCCCAGCTTGGCGGCCAGCGCCTCGGCGCAGGGGGCCAGGCTCTGAGCGGGATCCGGCTTGCCCTTGGGGCGGCCCAGGTGCGAGCAGAGGATGACCTTGGCGCCGTTCTCGCGCAGGTAGTTGATGGTGGGCAGAGCGGCCGCGATGCGGGTGTCGTCGGTGATGCGGCTGCCGTCCAGCGGTACGTTGAAGTCTACGCGGGCCAGAACGATGTGGCCGGCAACCTTGACGTCGGCAATCGTCTTGCAGTCCATCTCTAGATTCCTCCCCGTGGTGAATAGGCGGCGGTGTCTGCTAGTGGGTTTGGGCACGACCCACCGGGTGAGTTGCACTCACCCGGTGGGTCACGCTCAACTCCACCAGATGGCGAAAAAAGGGGAACCAGCCGCTACTAACGGCCGGTTCCCCAGTGTATCAGGCGTGACTCCTAGCGGTTGGCGCAGAGCTGCGCGCCCATGAGGGCCAGCAGTTCGGCGCTGCGGTTGGAGTAGCCGGCCTCGTTGTCGTACCAGGCGCCGATCTTGACGAGGTTGCCGTCAATGACCAGCGTGAAGCCCGCGTCGAAGATGCAGGAGGCGGGGTTGCCCACGATGTCCTGCAGCACGATCGGCTCGTCGGTGTACTCGAGGTAGCCGGCCAGCGAGCCCTCGCAGGCCGCGACCTGGAAGGCGGCGTTGACGGCCGCGATCTGGTCGGCGGCATTGTCGCCGGGCACGGAGTTCTTCAACTCGACGGTGAGGTCGGTGAAGGAGCCGGTGGGGGTCGGGACGCGCATGGAGAAGCCGTCCAGCTTGCCCTTGAGCTCGGGGATGACCAGGCCGATGGCCTTGGCCGCGCCGGTGGTGGTCGGAATCATGTTCAGGGCGGCGGCGCGAGCGCGGCGCAGGTCCTTATGGGGCAGGTCCAGCAGGCGCTGGTCGTTGGTGTAGGAGTGAATGGTGGTCATCAGGCCGCGCTCGATGCCCCACTTGTCATTGAGCACCTTGCACATCGGCGCCAGACAGTTGGTGGTACAGGAAGCGTTGGAGAAGGCCTCGGTGATGGGGTCGCAGGCATCCTGGTTGACGCCCAACACGATGGTCTTGCAGTCGCCCTTGGCCGGGGCGGTGATGAGGATCTTCTTGGCGCCGGCGACGATATGGCCCTTGGCCTTCTCAACGTCGGTGAACAGACCGGTGGACTCGAGGACGATCTCCACGCCCAGCTCACCCCAGGGCAGCTCGGCCGGGTTGCGGACCTCGAGGGCCTTGATCTCCTTGCCGTTGACGATCAGGGAATCCGCGGTGGCCTTGACCTCGCCGGCGAAACCGCGATAAACGCTGTCGTACTTGAGCAGATGGGCCAGGGTCTTGTTGTCGGTGAGGTCGTTGATGGCGACGACGTCGATCGAGTCGGCGAACCGCTCGGTGAGGACCTTGAAGACCTGACGGCCGATGCGGCCGAATCCATTGATACCAACTTTGACTTTCTCGGGCATGTTAATACCCCTCCTGTTCAGTTCTCCAGTAGGACGGGCGCGCCGCCTGCGGCGGAAGGCGCTTGCGGAAGCCTCCGGGCAAGCGGGACGCCGGTCCTACTGGTATTTTGCTGTCATCTATGCTCGGCCACCAGTTCCATGATGGCTTTAGCCAATTTGAGGGGGTCGTGCCGGGCCCAACTGCCTTCCGCGATCAGATCGCGGCAGACCGGCACTAACCCCAGACGCGCGATCCCTCGCTCGTCGGGTTCTACTAGATGCGCACCCTGGGCCCGGTAGCGAGCCAGTACCTCTTCGCTGGGCCGGCGGGTGTTGAGCAGTACGTAATCGAACAGCGATTCATCCACGTGGCGCATGATGGCCTCCACGTGGTCCACGGCCGAGAAGCTATCGGTCTCGCCCGGCTGCGTCATGACGTTGCAGACATAAATGCGCGGCGCCGGGGTCTCCGCGATGGCCTGCGCGATCTTGGGCACCAGCAGGTTGGGCAGCAGGCTGGTATAGACGCTGCCCGGCCCCACAACTACGGCCTCCGCCTCGATGATCGCTTCTACCGCTTCCGGCAGGGCACGAGGCCCGGGCGGGTCCAGGAAGATGTAGTCCACCTGGCCGTGCGACTGGGCGACCGCCGTCTCGCCGCGGACGACCTGCCCATCTTTCAGCCGGGCGCAGAGCGTCACCGGCTGGACGGTCGGCGGGAGCACTTGCCCGCGAATAGCCAGAATATGACTGCTGTCCCGCAGCGCCTGCAGAAAATCGCCGCCGCTGATGGAAGTCAGCGCGGCGATCAGCAAGTTGCCAAAACTGTGTCCGCACAGCTCGCCGCTCTCCGCAAAGCGGAAGTCGAAAAGCTGCGTCATCAGCGGCTCAGAGTCGGCCAGCGCGACCAGGCAGTTGCGCACGTCCCCGGGGGCGAGAATGCCCAGTTCATCACGGAGCCGGCCGGAACTGCCGCCGTCGTCGGCTACGGTAACGATGGCTGCCAGGTTGTCAGTGTGCAGCTTCAAACCCCGCAGGAGCGAGGACAGGCCGGTGCCGCCGCCCAGAGCGACCATGCGGCAGTCGCCGCGGCTGCGCCGGGCCAGCATGACATCCACCAGCCGCTCTTCCTGCGTGGGCAAAAAAGCGTTGGCGACCGAGTGCAGCATGCCCCGCATCCCGGCGACGATCGCCAGGAAGCCGAGGGCAATCGCCGCAAGGGCTACCCACAGTTCATTACCCGTACCCACCAAATCGCGCAGGTCGGGGACCCACTCGTTGAAGTACAGGAGGACGCCGGCGCTCAGCAGCATAACCCCGAGCAGCAGCAAGCAGTACCAGCGCTTGACGCCTAGTCCCGGGTACAGCCAACGCAGAGGGCGCGGTAGTTTGTGGGCACTGGCCTGGTTCATGAGCCGTTATGCGCCCGGCTGGCAAGACCGGGGAGAACTCGAGTGAGCCGGGGCCAACAGCGCCACCCGCGCTGACCAAAAAAGCTCTCTCCTCGCCGCCACCACCCTACCAAAACGCAGGGTGAATTATAGCAGCGGCCGCCCGTCAAGTCAAATCGCGCTCGCCGGCACTCTGGCCCTCAAGTTGCAGCCTAATCTCCCGATAAGAAAGCAGCGGGCGGCTCATTCTGCTCCCGCGCGCTGCCACCTTATTGACTACGCCTAAGTTTATGCTCAATCTACGGTTAACTTTTACTCAACATGGGTAAAAGCTACTCGCAACCTGTCGCGTATTGCGCCCCGCAGACCCCCCCGAGGCCAGGAACGCGAACACTCTCAGGAGGATCCAACATGACTTGTCGCACGCTTTCGCTGCTCCTTGCCGCATTGCTGCTGCCGGCCCTGATCGGGTGCGGCGGCGGTGGCTCCGGCCCCTCTACCCCGCCGGCGGCCGTCGATCTGACCGCCGCCCTCCGCACGCCCTGGCCCACCGCGCCCGTCGCGGCCGACGCCGGCACCGCTGCGGCTCTCACGCTGGACGAGAACACGCCGCCCCAGACGCTGACCCAACTACGCGCCCGCCTCGCCTACTGGACCCCGACCGCCGCCGCCCACCCGGACGACTCGGGCGCTCAGTTGGGCCTGGTCCTGTCCCTGCTGGAGGGCGCCGGGCGCAATGCCTCCACCCAGATCGGCTATGATCTGTTTGGCGGCCTTACCCTCCACAGACTGATGCAGCAAGGCCTGGCAAACGGCTCCGGCGCGGGAATCCTCACCAGCCAAGCCCTGCAGGTAGCGGCGCTGTCGGGCCTCCCCCAGTTGCAGGCGGACACGGTCCAGACCGCGGCGGTCAACATGCCCAGCCCCGCCCAGTTAGCCCTGCTGCAGAATTCCCTGCGCGACTACGTGATCCCGGTCCTGGACAACGCGATCACCCGGCTCGGCTATCTGGCCAGCCGCGCGGACGGCTCGGTCGTCCTGGCGCCGATCACCTACGGCGGTTCCCCGTGCCACCTGTACCGGGTGGACGCGGAGTGCCTCCAGGGATCGCTGCAGCGGATCCGCGCCTTGCTGGTGATGGTCGTGGGCGTCAATCTTAACTATGGCAGCTTCGACTGGCAGGCGTCCCTGGGCTCGCGGGACGCCAACCATGACGGCGTGCTCACACCCGGCGAATACGCTCCCGGGGCGCCCTTCGGAGACGTCGCCGCCGCGCTCTGGCAGCAGGCGGGCACCGACATGCACGACGGCAGCGCCTTGATCCTGCACTCCATCCAAAACCACCACGCTACCGACTCCGCGGAGTTGCTGGTCATGCAACTCCGGCGGATCCACGAGGCCGATTATACGCAATTGCTGACCGACACGGTGGCGGCCCTGGCGGGCCCGGTGACCATGACTGTCGTCGGCGCCAATGCCGCCGGCGCGCCTCAGTTGACCACGTCCACGCCGGTGAACCTGCGCGCCATGTTCGCCACTCCCCCGAGCAGCCTGCGCAGCATCCTGCCGACGCTGAACGCGGTGCCCGCCCATCCGGGCCAGTGGGCACCGGTCTGGGACACGTTCCCCAGCAAGACCCTGATGGGGCTGTTCTCAGACCAGACGAAGGTCAAGCAGCTTTTCGCGGACAATCATTACGCCAAGTGCACCTTCACCTACGGAGCCTTTAGCTTCGCGTTGAGTGTGCCAATCTGGCTCTAGAGGTGATTCGATTGAGACTTTCCGCCGAGAACCGGGGGAGCTTCCTCCCTGGTCGCACTTCCGTCGCACTGCTCGTCCTGCTCATGGTCTGCGCCGCTGCCGCCACCTGGATCAGCGCACCGGCTCAGGCCTTTACGCTCAGTGACTTGTACTGGCGCCCTGAGGCCGACGCGATGCTCGAGGGTGGCCCCGACTTGCCCGGACAGATTACCGGGCGACCCGACCTGAACGAACCCACCAGCATGGCCTTCCACGAGGGCGGGCTGCTGCGGGCTGACTACGTGGTACCCGCGCCTCTTGACATCAAGCGTGGCTCCTTCTTCACCTTCGGACACTGGAAGGACAAGGTTGTCCGCCAGCGTCTCGTCGTCCCCGTAAAGGGCGAGGGGTTCAGCACGCCTTGGATTCTCGGTATCGAGATGGACGCCGTGACCGACGTCATTGACCTCAGCCAGGCCGGCATCAACGCTGACGTGCGGGCTTCCGTTAACCCCCGCCGGTTCGCGGTGGCCTACCGCGGGAAAGACGGCTGGATCTTCGGCGGCGTGTACGGCTGGGGCGACGAGGACGTGACCCTGGGCGGCGCCTCCCTGCTGGACGCGCTGGGCGGCTCCGGGCTTCCCCGTCTGCACACGAACGGCAAGGAGTTTGGCCTCGGCGTCTCCAAGACCGGCTCGCGTCTGGGATATGGCGCGCAGTATACCTGGATGCAGCCGACCAGCTCCTTCAGCGTCGGGCCCGTGGGTGAGGGTATCGAACTGCCGCGGAGCGCCGACGGCCATCGGGCCGAGGCCTATCTGACCTGGACTGCGGGACGGGACGTGCTGTACCTTTCCGGCCGCCAGATCAAGACCGATAACGGCACCAACCTCGGCCTCGGGCCCGACGGGGTGCGCACCAGCCTCGCCCTGGAAGACGACCTGGGCGCGATCGGCTGGCGCCGCGCCGTGGGTCCCCACCGCCACACCTTCGTCGTGGACCGGCGGGTCAGCCGCGCCGACGGCGGGCTCAGCCTGACGTCGGGCGCTGCCGAAGACCGGATCGGCGCCGGGGTCCGCGTGGCCACCTGGTCGGCTCGCTATGGCTACCAGCGCGACCTGACTAAGAGCGGCCTGTACCTGGGTGTGGGGGTCTCCGGGCAGCTTAGCGAGGCCCGCCTCAGCGCCGCCGCTGTCACCGGGGGCGTCGTTCGGGCCAGCACCATCATCCCCGACGGCAAGCTGAGCGTCGGCTCGGCCACCGGGGGTCTGGGCTTCCGCAATCGGGACTGGGACGCGCTGATCAGCTACACCTACGCGGCCGCGGACACCCGCGACTTCGAGCCGCTGACCACGGTCAATCCCAAAGGCGTCTCGCCGCTGGCCCAACCGGGCCTCCGGCTGGAGCCGAAGCCCTTCTGGAGCTTCACCGCTTCGTATAAGTTCTAGAGGGCAGTCGTGCTTCCGACTCACCACAGGGCGCGGCCGGTTGGTCGCGCCCTGTTCGGTGCACGCGGGCTGGGCCAGGGTTGCCTTGACTACCGGCCTGGCCTTCTTGTATGATAATCGAACAATTAGAAGCTTCACATGGCTGTGACGGGGAAGAGTAGGCGGTTGCCTCCAGGCTAGAGAGAGCCGGTGTTAGGGTGAAAGTGCCGGCGCCCGGAGTCCGCTGAACGTCGCCCCTGAGCCGCAGGACCGAACGGAAGGCGTGTCACCGCCGCTCATTAGGCTCCGCCGGGTTGCGCCCGTTATTGCGCAGCGGAATCGAGACCGGGAGAGGTCTCCGCTCCGCACAGAGAGTTCCCGTCGGTACCGGCCACCGGTGCGCGGGAGAACTCGGGTGGTACCGCGAGAGCCTTTCAGCCTCTCGTCCCGATGCGGGGCGAGAGGTTTTTTGGGTTTTGGAGGGGCGGGAGTGAACAGCAAACCGATGAGCACACTTCGGAAAGCGTTCATCATCTGCGCAAGCATAATGGCGGGTGGCCTGAGCCTGTACCTAAGCTGCGAAGTCAGGGGCCAGGCCCTTACGGCATTGCAGATACGCAACTTCGGGGATTTGGCGTTCGATAGCCCAAAATGGAAGTCTAACGACGCACGTTCGGGAAGCATCAGGGGCAAAATGGTTGAGTCGTTGGTGCATACGCACCCTTTGCGGGGCATGACGAGGGCCGCAGTACTCGAACTGCTAGGTCCGCCCGACTGGACCGCCGCGCCCGACTCCCGGCCGCCTGCCCTCAACCGAGAGGCAGGGGAGTTCGAGTACCACCTGGGCTTGTGGCCCGGCCTCACCTTCGATGAGGGCCTCCTCAAGCTCGTCTTTGATGAAAAAGGACAAGTCAAGCGCTGGAATATCTGGCGCTCGCCTGAAGACTGAAGACAGGCCGCCGTGACGGGCGAGACGCCCGTCCTACCGGACACCGGCGAGACGCCGGTGCCACTGACAGACAGAGGAGTGACTTACATGCGTTCTGATCGAGTCAAACAGGGGATCACGCAGGCGCCGGCGCGGGCGCTCTTGCATGCTTGCGGGCTTACTCGGGGGCAGCTCGGCAAGCCCTTTATTGGGATCGCCAATGCCTATACCGACCTGGTGCCGGGGCATATTGGGATGCAGCGGCTGGCGCGGGCCGTCGAGTTGGGCATCGCCGCCGGGGGCGGGGTGCCCTTCCAGTTCGGCACTATGGCTATCTGCGACGGTATCGCTATGGGGCACCGGGGGATGTTCTACTCGCTGCCCTCCCGCGAGATCATCGCCGATACGGTGGAGTCCATGGCCGAGGCCTACGGGCTGGACGGCCTGGTCCTGCTCACCGACTGCGATAAGATCACGCCGGGGATGCTCATGGCCGCCGGGCGGCTGGACCTGCCCGCGATTGTGGTCACCGCCGGGCCCATGCACTCGGGCCGGATGAAGGGGCGGCGGCTGGACCTGGTCCACGACACCTTCGAGGCCGTGGGGCGCGTGCAGGCCGGGCAGATGAGCGAGGACGAGCTGTGCGAACTGGAGCTGGAGGCCTGCCCCGGCGAGGGCTCCTGCCAGGGGCTGTACACCGCCAACACCATGGCCTGCGTCACCGAGGCGATGGGCATGAGCCTGATCGGCTGCGGCACCGCCCTGGCCGGCAGCGCCAAGAAGCAGCGCATCGCTTACGACAGCGGCCAGCGCATCTGCGGCCTGGTGCAGGAGAACCTGACCACCCGCAAAATCCTGACCCCGGCGGCGCTGCGCAACGGCATCCGCATTGATATGGCCCTGGGCGGCTCGACCAACTCCTGCCTGCACCTGGCCGCCATCGCCCATGAGGCGGGCGTGGACCTGCCGCTGTCCGTCTTTGATGAAATCAGCCAGGCCACGCCGCGGATCGCCTTCCTGCGGCCCGCCGGCGAGCATATGATGGAGGACCTGGAGTGGGCCGGCGGCGTCTCCGGCGTGCTGCACAACCTGCGCGAACTGCTGGAGCCCAGCGGCACGATCAGCGGCCCGGACATCCGCGAAATCGCCCGCGAGGCGAAGGTCACCGACCCAGAAGTCATCCGCAGCCTGGACAACGCCTACGCGCCGGAGGGCGGCATCGCCGTGCTCTTCGGCTCGCTGGCGCCGGAGGGCGCGGTCATCAAGCAGTCGGCGGTCTCCGAAAAGATGCGCCACTTCCAGGGTCCGGCGGTGTGCTACGACTCCGAAGAGGAAGCCATGCGCGCCATCATGGCCGATAAGGTGCCGGACGGCTCGGTGCTAGTCGTGCGCTATGAGGGCCCCCGGGGCGGCCCGGGCATGCGGGAGATGCTCTCCCCCACCGCCGCGCTTACCGGCATGGGCAAGGAAGACAAGATCGCCCTGGTCACCGACGGGCGCTTCTCCGGCGGCACCCGCGGGCCCTGTGTGGGCCACGTCTCCCCGGAGGCCGCCGCCGGCGGTCCGCTGGCCCTGGTGAAGGAGGGCGACGAAATTGAGATCGACCTGGACAAGCGCCGTCTGGAGCTGCACGTCAGCGCCGACGAACTAGCGGCCCGCCAGGCGCTCTGGTGCGCCCCCGAGCCGAAGATCAAGACCGGCTGGCTGGCCCGCTACGCCCGCCTGGTCTCCAGCGCCGCCCAAGGCGGCGTGATGGGGTAGAGCAGGCCGGCAACGCAATGAGCACCGATTAGCCGAGACGCAACCAAGGAGGCAGTTCACCGATGGCCACGCGCCGTAAGACCACCGGAAAATCAACCAAAATGACCGGGTCCGAGATCATCTGCCGGGTGCTGGAAGAGGAGGGTGTGGATATCCTCTTTGGCATCCCCGGCGGGCAGGTCATTCCGCTTTATGACGAGTTCTACCGCGCCGTGGAGGCCGGGAAGCTGCGCAACATCCTGACCCGCCACGAGCAGGGCGCCGCCCATATGGCGGACGGCTATGCGCGGGCGACCGGTAAGGTGGGCGTCTGCGTGGCCACCTCCGGGCCGGGGGCGCTGAACCTGGTCACCGGGCTGGCTACGGCCAACCTCGACTCCGTGCCCATGGTGGCCATCACCGGGCAGGTCAAGACCGAGGTGATCGGCAAGGACGCCTTCCAGGAGGCCGACATCCGCGGGGTGACCACGCCGGTCACCAAGCACAACTACCTGGTCAAGAACGTGGACGACCTGGGCGACGTGCTGCGCGAGGCCTTTCACCTGGCGCGCTCCGGGCGACCGGGCGCGGTGCTGGTGGACGTGCCCTCCGACCTGCAGCTCCAGCCGGGGCGGCTCAGCGAGCGCCACGAGACGGTGCTGCGCGGCTACTCGCCGCCCTCGGTGGGCGACCCCGCGCTCCTGCGCCAGGCCGCGGAGCTGATCAAGTCCGCCCAGCGCCCGGTGCTCTATGTGGGCGGCGGGATCATCGGCAGCGGCGCGAGCGAGGCGCTGCGCAAGCTGGCCGACAAGACCGGGATTCCCGTGACTCATACATTGATGGGCAAGGGCGCCTACCCGGAAACCCACCACCTTTCCCTGGGGATGCCGGGGATGCACGGGACCGCCTACGCCAGCCGCGCGCTGCACTATGCGGACCTGGTGCTGGCCGTCGGCGTGCGCTTTGACGACCGGGTGACCGGCGACGTGAACAAGTTCGCCCAGCAGGCGGCCATCGTGCATATTGACGTGGACCCGGCGGAGCTGAACAAGATCGTGCGACCGCACGTGGCCATCGCCGCCGACGCCCGGCTGGCTCTGGAGGCGCTGTTGCCGCTGGTGCGCAAGCTGGACCTCCATGTTTGGATGATGGAGATTGACAAGTGGCGCAAGCAGGCGCCGATGCGCTACCCGACGCCCAAGGACCAGATCGCGCCGCAGTTCGTGATTGAGGAACTCTGGCGGGTGACCAGCGGAGACGCGCTGGTCACTACCGAGGTGGGGCAGAACCAGATGTGGGCGGCCCAGTACTACCCGGTGGATCGGCCGCGGCAGTTCCTGACCTCCGGCGGCATGGGCACGATGGGCTGGGGCTTCCCCGCCGCCATCGGCGCGCAGTTCGGCTGCCCCGACCAGGTGGTCTGGGACATCGCCGGCGACGGCTCGATCCAGATGAACATCCAGGAGCTGGCCACCGCCACCCAGCACAAGCTGCCGGTGAAAGTCGCCATCCTCAACAACGGAGTCCTGGGCATGGTGCGCCAGTGGCAGACGCTGTTTTACGGCAACCGCCTGAGCGGGACGATCCTGCGCGACGGCAACCCGGACTTCGCCGCCGTGGCCCGCGCCTATGGCGCGGAGGGGATCACCGTGCGGGATCTGGATCAGTTGCGCCCGGCCCTGGAGCGGGCGATGGAGATCAACGACCGTCCCGTGTTCGTGGACATCGCCGTGTGGCCGGACGCCAACGTAATGCCGATGATCCCGGGCGGCAAGTCGGTGGAGGACCTGATCATGGAGGCCTAGCGGGGCTTTCCTCGCTCGCGGCTTTGGTTTAGAATAGGGCGACCATGAGCCGAGCCCGCATCGCGATACCGTCGGAGTCGATAGCCGAGTTCTGCCGCCGCTACCACATCCGGCGGCTATCGCTGTTCGGCTCGGTCCTGCGCGAGGACTTCACGCCGGAAAGCGACGTGGACGTACTGGTGGAGTTCGAGCCGGAGGCGCACGCCAGCCTGATGACCCTGGTGGGAATGGAGAACGAACTCAGCGACCTCCTAAAGCGCAAAGTGGACCTGGTGACTCGCAAAGGGCTGAGCAAGTACATCCGAGACGAGGTCTTCGCGGAGGAAGAGATGGTCTATGTCGCGGCATAACCCGCTCGTGCGCCTGATGCACATGCGCGACTTCGCGAAACAGGCCCTCAGCCTCATGGGCAGCAGATCGCGGAACGAGTTTGTCTCCGACGAGATGCTGCTTCTGGCGGAGGCGCGTCTGGTCGAGTTGATTGGGGAAGCGGCTTACCAAACGCCGCGGGAGTACCTCGATCAGATACCGGACATTCCCTGGGACAAGGTCGTGGGGATGCGCCACCGCCTAATCCACGGGTACGACAATCTCAACATTGACGCGATATACGACAGCGTGGTGGATGACCTCCCGGTTCTCTTGCGCGAGGTCGAAGCCTACCTGTCTGAGCACCAATAGCGGGTCGCCGCCCCTGGCGCGCGCTTCTCCTGGAGTTGTTTTCATGACCAACGCATTTTCGCTTAAAGACAAATCCGCACTTATCACCGGTGGCGCCCAAGGCCTCGGGGAGCACTTGGCTGAGCGGTTGGCGGCTGAGGGGTGCGCGGTGGCTGTCGCCGACTTGCAGGCTGAGCAGGCGATCGCGCTCGCGGCGCGGTTGGGCGAGCAGTATGGCGTACCGGCCCTGGGGCTGGCGATGAACGTTACTGACGAGGCTTCCGTGGCGGCGGGGTTTGCCGCGGCGGTGGCTAAGTTCGGGCGGCTCGAGGTTTGCGTCTCCAACGCCGGGATCTTGCAGGCCGGGGCTATCGAGGACTTCGCGGTGGATACCTGGCGCAAGGTGATTGAGGTCAACCTGGTGGGCTACATGATCGTGGCCCGGGAGGCGGCGCGGGTGATGCTGCCGCAGGGTCGCGGCTCAATCATCCAGATCAACTCCAAGTCCGGCAAGAAGGGCAGCGCCAAGAATAGCGCCTACGCCGCCGGTAAATTCGGCGGCATTGGCCTGACCCAGAGCCTGGCCCTGGAGCTGGCCGAGCGGGGGATTCGCGTCAACGCCATCTGCCCCGGCAACCTGCTGGACTCGCCGCTGTGGGTCAACAGCCTCTACAAGCAGTACGCCGAGCGCTGGGGGATCACCGAGGAAGAGGTGCGGCAAAAGTACCTGGACCAGGTACCGATGAAGCGCGGCTGCCGCTATGAGGATGTCGCCAACGTGATGGTCTTTTTGGCCTCGGAGGCTTCGTCCTACATGACCGGGCAGGCGCTCAATGTCACCGGCGGGCAGGAGATGCACTAGCCGGCCGGGGGAGCCAGGTAAGTCACTTCGATCTCCGGCGGGAGCTGCGGCTGGAACTCCTGCAGTTGGCTGCGAAGCACCGCCGGGTCCTCCTCCAGGGCGTAGAAGCCGACTACCTGGCCGCCCACCGCGATCTCCTCGCCCGGGGTCTTCCAGGTCGCCACCAGGACCCAGCGCGGCGGCGGCGGCCCCTGCCGGAACCATTCCGGATAGGCGATGGCGATGCGCGCCCCCTGCTCCTTGACCACCTCGTCGAGCCTATCCGTGGTCAGCGTCCCCTGGTAGCGGGCCCGGGCCAGCGGATGATTGGCCAGCCCCATCAGGTCCACCAGCCGGGAGTGGCTGTAGTAGCTGACCGCGCCGATGTCATTGGCGGCCACGATCTGGTCGCGGTAGTAGTGCTCCACAAAGTGCGCCACCTGGAGCTGCTGGAAGTAGACCTCGGCCATCGCCGGCGCGGTCTGCTTGAGCAGGCCGGCGCGGCTCAGGAAGGGCGGCAAGATCACCAGGCCGGAGACGGCCAGCAGCAGCGCCATGTTGGAGTTGGCGGTGCGCCGCACCCGCGCGGGGCCGCGATGCCCCCGCCGCAACTCCGTGTACGCCCAGGCCCACACCACCATCCCCGACCCCAGCAGGTAGGCCTCATAGCGCGCGAACCAACCCACCGCGGCCAGGGCCAGGTGCAGGGTGGCGCCGACCAGGAACCCACCCACCACCGTCTGCCAAGCTAGCGAGCGCCGCTCCAGGTAGTTGTCGGAGCGGTACCAGATCATCCCCGAGAGCAGCGCCAGCAGCGCGAGCAGCGCCGGCACGCCGGTGGTCTGGCGCACCCAGGCCTCGGCTTTGGTGACCAGCAAACCCCCGTTTTGCGCCCCGGCCAGCGCTTTGACCAGCATGGTGTTGGGCAGGAACGACTCGCCGTGCGCGAGGTTAATCGCCCCAAAGGTGCAGATGACCAGCGCCCCGACCGCGGGCAGCGCCACGCCCAGCCGCCGCCGGCCCCCCACCACCAGGAACAGGCCCATCCCCAGCAGCAGGAAGAAGGACTCAAAGCGCGCCGCGGTCGCCAGCGCCGCGAGAATCAGCGGCGTGTTCACCGGGCTGCGGTGGTCGAGGTGCCGGGCCACGCTCAGCAGCAGCGCGACCACCAGGACCAAGTGGAGCACGTGCTCCATGCCGGTGAAGGCCAGCGGCGCCAGCGGCACCGCCAGCATGAAGGCCAGCCCCAGCAGCAGAGCGAGGAAGGGACTCCAGCCGCGATCCAGCAGGAAGCCGCCCAACCACCAGAGCAGCCCCGCGGCGAGGATTAGGTTGAGCACCAGCGGGGCGGTGTCCTGACCGGGCGCGAAGGTGATCACTGCGGTGAGCAGGAGGGTCCACAGCGGCGAGGAAGAGGCGCTCGCCCACACGCCGGGGTTAATGCCCAGCACTCCGGTATGGGCGAGATTGCGCGCCAGCGTCAGATGAATGTAGGGGTCGTCCAGGGGGTAGGCAAAGGGGTGATTGCCGTAGGCCGCCAGCACGTAGTAGACCAGTTCGGCCAGGAGCGCCAGCAGTCCGGCGCGCACGAAGAGGCGCGCCCCCCGATCCCGGGCGGGCCGCGGCCGATCGTGGCGAAGAGGCGCCGACACGTTTTCGTCCCACTTGGCTATGGCGTCCACCCCAGGGAAGACAGGTCTACGGCCGTCCCCTGCAGCTCGGCGGCGGCCGGCACATCGAGGAACAAAGCGGCATGCGGCAGAGTGCGCAGGATGCTGCCGGGCGTCTGCTCGGTGATCTCGCCCAGGAGCAGCTTGGCCACGGCGCTAGCCTTCGCCGCGCCCGGCGCGACGCACGACCAGTAGCTGACCGTGTGCTCCCGGCCCGGAGCCGGAGAGAAGCGGGTCAGCGCCGGCACGGTCAGAGTCAGCGCTCGGGGAATCTCCTCCACCCGCGCGAAATGGCCCTCATTCACCTGCTGTTGCTTGGCCGCGGGGGCCACCTCAATCACCTTCACCAACTCCGGGTCGTCAAACCGCGCCGCCGGCGGGTCATTGAAAGCCAAGTGGGCATTGACCTCGCCAATGCCGCCCTGCACGATCTGGGGCGGAAAGCGGCGGAGCAACTCCGCGTAGCGCGCGGCTTCCGCGTCGGCCGGCGGAGAGTCGCCGCGCAAGGGCTGAATCGCGGCCGGGTCCAGGGCCCGGCCTTTCGCCAGGAGCAGACCCCACAAATGCGTGTTGTGATAGTAGCGAAAGCTCCGCGAGTCGTCGGCCGGCAGCTCCAGGTACTCGTCCATCTGCCCGGCGAACCGCACCGCCGCCCAGGGCACCGTCGGGTCCTCCACCAGCGCCGCCAGGGTCTCGTCCTGCGAGGGAGCGGCGGCGAAAATCACGCTCAGGCTCTCCGTCTCGGTGGCGGCCCGGCGAAACTCGCTCGCCAGCGCCGCGGCCGCCGCCTGGCCCAGGGCCGCCCGATCGGCATAAATGTAGACGTACAGTTGGTCCACCTGGAATCCCAGGCAAGGCAACTGCGCCGCCAGGGGCGCCTGCTCCGGGTCCAGTGGGGCAAAGCGCGTGTTCAGCATCCGTCTTCGGCCATCCTCAGAGTGCGGGTGTCCTGCTCCTGGCCGGTCGGCACGGTCAGCGGGCCGTACAACTCCGGCCGGCGGCTCTTGATCCAGCGACGGCCGGTGCTGACCGGCGGCAGACCGGCGTCCAGGTCCGCGATCACCATATCGTCGGCGGCGCGCCCGGTCTCCACCAGAATCCGCCCGAAAGGGTCCAGGATCATCGCGTTGCCGGTGCGGATCTCATTGTCGTCAACCCCGACGCCGTTGCTGAAGATCAGGAAGATCCCATTGTCGTGGGCCCGGGCGGGGAGCCAGCGCAGCAGCCAGCCGCGCCCTTTCTCGCCGCGCAGTTCGGCCTCAATCGCCGCCGGGTCCTGCGCGCGATCGTCCCACAGCGCACGGTCCACCAGGCCCATCAGGTGCGGGTTCTTGGACTCCACCCCGCCGGTCTGGTGCGGGGCCAGCAGCACCTCGGCCCCTTGCAGCGCCGTGATCCGGACGTTCTCGCCAAGGTTGTTATCGTAGCAGATGAGCACGCCCACGCGGCAGCCGTGCGGCGTGTCGAACACCGTGTACTCCGACCCGCTGGAGATGAACTCGCTCTCGAAGGCGTGCAGCTTGCGGTGCCGGTGCAGCTCCCCGGTGGGCAGGACGACCACGTAGGTGTTGTAGAGCTGCTCACCGGCGCGTTCCACCAAACCCGCGCCGATGGTCATACCGGTCTCGCGAGACAACTCCAACAGCGCCTGCGCTGAGGGGCCCTCGGGGACCGGCTCGGCCAGTTCCGCCAACTGCTCCCGGCTCAAGTGGCGCAGGAACCAGTAGCCGGTCAGGCAGCACTCGGGGCAGACCAAAATCTCCACGCCCTGCGCGGCGGCCTGCAGGGCGAAGTGCCGCACCTTCGCGAAGTTGGCTGCTTTGTCGCCGGGTGCCGCCTCAAACTGTACGGCAGCCGCTCGGATGTCTCGCTGCACGGGTCTCGCCTCCGCTCGCACTGTTCACCGAAACGAAGCCGCTCTCCTTCTCCGGGCCACTCAAGGGGCAGGCAAAAGGGGAGCGTCGCCGCTCCCCTGGTATTGGTCTCCAAGTTGTCGCCGGTCGGCCCCGGCGCTATTCGGCCAGCAGCAGGGCGACGTTGGCCAGCGCTTCGCCGAGGTCAGCCACCACCCGGTCGACCTCCTCCGCAGTGATGATCGCCGGCGGCTCCAGCCGCAGCGTCTCGGGGGCGTTCATGGCGAACGCCGCCAGAATCCCCGCGGAGACCAGGCCGCCGATGATCAGGCCGCCGATGTCGGGGTCCGTGAACTGCATCCCCACCAGCAGCCCCCGGCCGCGCACCTCCACGACCAACTCGGGGTACTGTCGCCCCAGTTCCTGGCAGCCGGCCAGCAGTTGTGCCCCGCGCTCGGCGCACTTGTCCGCCGCGTGCTCCTGCTGCAGCGCCTCGAGCGACGCCAACGCTGCGGCGCAGGCCAAGGGATTGCCGCCAAAAGTTGAGGTGTGCACGTAGGGGTTCTCGGCGAAAACATCCCAGATCGCCGGCCGCCCCACGACCGCCGCGATGGGCATGACTCCGCCGCCCAGCGCCTTGCCCAGGGTGAGCAGGTCCGGGCAGACGTCTTCCCAATCGCAGGCCAACCACTTGCCGGTGCGGGCGAGACCGGTCTGGATTTCGTCGAGAATCAGCAGCGCGCCGGTGCGGTCGCAGATGTCGCGGGCCGCGCGCAGGTAGCCGTCCGGCGGGATGATGATGCCGGCCTCGCACTGGATCGGCTCCAGGATCACCGCCGCAGTCTGGTCGTCCACCGCCGCCGCCAGGGCCTGGGCGTCGCCGAAAGGTACGTGGGTGAAGCCCTCCAGCAGCGGCTCAAAGGGGTCGCGGTAGGTCTTGCGGCCCGAGGCGGAGAGCGCCCCGAAGGTCTTGCCGTGGAAGGCGCCCTGCGCCGCGACGAAGTGCGGGCGCTTGGTGTGAGCGCGCGCCAGCTTCAGCGCCCCCTCCACCGCCTCGGCGCCGGAGTTGCAGATGAAGGAGTATTGCAGGTCGCCCGGGGTGAGCTGGGCCAGCTTCTCGGCCAGCGCGCCGAGGTGCGGGTCCACCAGCAGATGGCTGCCCAGCGGCATGGAGTCGAGCTGCTTGCGGACCGCGGCGATTACGCTCGGCGGTCGGTGCCCCAGGGTGAACACGCCGGGACCGCCCAGGCAGTCGAGATACCGCGTTCCGTCGCTGGCCGTGACGTAGCAGCCCTCGGCCCCCACCTCGGCGGCCTCCAGGCCCATGAACTTGAGCAGGGACACCATCCCCGGATTGAGGTAATCGTGATACCGCTGCATCGTGAGCGGGCCGAGATCGGCGTTGGCGTCCATGACTGGGGCTCCCTTGTGTGCTAGGCTGGCTAGGTGCGCCGGAGCGGCTCGCGGCGGCGAGGCTCGCAAACCGCCCCGGCAAAAGGCAAACACCCCTGACGCGGCGTTCCCGCCGGCAGGGGTGCTGTGGTAAGTGATGGTCGGGGCGGCCAGATTCGAACTGGCGACCTTTAGACCCCCAGTCTAACGCGCTAACCGGGCTGCGCTACGCCCCGACCAAACTGCTGACGTGGACCCGAGAGCCCACGGGGGGATGACCTAGAGAACGGACTTCTTCAGATTGGCGCCGGCCTTGAACTTCGGGGTCTTGCGCGCGGCGATCTTGATCTTCTCGCCGGTCTGCGGGTTGACGCCCTGGCGGGCCTTGGTCTTGACGACGCTGAAGGAGCCAAAACCGGTGAACTGGACGACCTTGCCCTTCTTGAGGCTAGCCGTGATGGTGGCCAGCACTGCGTCTACGGCGCCCGTTGCCGCGACCTTGCTCAAACCGGTCTCTTTCGCAACAGCCTCCGCGATCTGCGTCTTGTTGAGAGTTTCCAGAGTTGCCATTCTTCCGCCTCCCTTTTAATGTGCGCGCGTCTTTGATATCCAACTAAATCCGAGGAGCTATTCGCCGCCTCATGCAGCTTATCCTGCCTGCCCTGGCGATTGAGGCGAACACCAGGCCTCATTTTCTGCCTTCTCCGGCCGCGTCATCAGAGCCGTCACGGCCTCGGAGACTGCAACCTTCTCGAACAACACCGAGCAGATGGCCTCGGTGAGAGGCACAGCCACGTCGAACTCACGACCCAAGCGGCGGGCAGCCACGGCGGTGTACACGCCCTCCGCCACCGAATAGGTGGCCTGCCGGATCTCGTCCCAGCTTTCGCCGCGGGCGAGCCGGTTGCCTACACTCCAGTTGCGGCTATCGGAGCTGTGACAGGTGGCGACCAGGTCGCCCATCCCCGCGGCTCCCCAGAAGGTAGCCGGCTGCGCTCCGAGGCACACCCCGAGCCTACCCATCTCGGTAAGCCCTCTCGTCACCAGCGCGGCTTTAGCGTTGGCGCCCAAATCGAGCCCGTCGCTCGCGCCCGCCCCGATGGCGATGACATTCTTCAGTGCCCCGCAAATCTCCACGCCAATTATATCACAATTGCGATATACACGGAAGAGGGGCGAGGACATCAATCGCTGAGCCCGAGTGGCGATCTGCTCGGTGGCGGCCGCCACCACGCTCATCGCCGGTTTGCCCGAGGCGATCTCCTTGGACAGGTTCGGCCCGCTCAGGGTGGCCAGCGGCAACTCCGACCCCAGCACCTCCCCGATCACCTGGCTCATGCGCAGCCCGGTGGCCTCCTCGAGGCCCTTGGTCGCGTTGAGCAGCAGGGGCGCGGCGAGCAGTCCGGCGCGGGCCTGCTCCAGCACCCCGCGCAGGAACTGCGAGGGCACGGCCAGCACCACGGCATCGGGAGTCTCCAGCGTTTCGGCCAGATCGGTGTGCACGGTCAGGGACGGCGGCAGCTCGCACTCGGGGCGGTAGCGCCGGTTGCGGCGGGTGGTGCGCATGTCCTCGGCGAGGTCCGCCTCCAGGCACCATAGCCGCACCGCGCGTCCGGAACGGGCCAGCATCGCGGCCAGGGTCGTCCCCCAGGCCCCGGCGCCCAGCACTGCTACCTTGTTGAACTCGTCATTCATTCGTATTTCGCCAGCCTCTCGGGAGGCTCTATTCGCCGGCCTCGAGTCGAATTCCTATGCGGCTGCCCTCGACGAAGATCCGGTACAGGCGCACATCGGTCACGCCGGCGGGCAGATCGTTGATCGGCTTGGGCCGCTCCCGGCGCAGGAAGCTGAGCATCTCGCGCAGGAAGGAAGAGTCGGTGACCCCCGCGTCGGGCACCGGGAAGGTCGCTCCGGTCTGGTCCGCATTCCGGTTATGCAGCAGTCCCACGCGGGCCCCCGGGGCGTTGATCTGGAAGAAAGCATCGGCCGCGTCCGCTGGGGCATTGTTGCGCTGGCACCCCAGGAACAGCGCTTCCGTTTTCGCGCCGTCTCCGCCAATCGCCACATGCGTAGTGAGCGGGCTGACCGAGGCCATGACGCCGCTGAGCATGGTCAGGCGCCCCGCAAAGCCGTTGAGGTCGATCAAGGCACGCGCGTCGTCTTTCGCGGAGACGGCGATATTGCCGCCCTGGTAGTAAATCTCGCCGCTGCCGGTGGGCCGGATGAACAGCGGCCAGCGATTGGTCTCGTACCACAGGTCCTGCGCCAGCACGCGGCCGCCCTTCTGCACGTCCCAAGTGACCTGGCTGTCGCTGGTGGCACCGGAGAACATGCAGACCCGCCCCGGCGCTTCTTTGCCCGCGGCTCGCTGCACGCCACCCACCACTCGGAAGCTCACCGGCGCTCCCGCGTGGTAGAAATCGTGCAGGCTCACGTCGGCGTTCTCGACGCCGTCCACCAACACGCCTACCTGCGTCGCATTCGGCACCGAGGCGCCCTGCGCGAAGATGCGGCCGCCCGGTTGATCGCAGTTCCCCACGACCAGCCCGTCGGTCTGCGCGGTGCCGCGCAGATGCAGATGGCGCAGCAACGCCCGACTGGGACCCGCCAGGTACAGCACCGGCCCCGGGTCCGCGCCGGTCTTCTGAAGTAGCGTCTGGCCGAGCAGGCCATCGCCGACCAGTTGCACGTCACAACCGGCGGGCACGGTCACCGTGCGCTCCACCGAGTAAACGCCTTTCGGGAAGTGGACCACGGGCCGCTGCCCCTTGAAGATCGCCGCCTCCGCAATGGCCTCCTGAATGGCGGCGGCGGCGGCGCCCACCGGCACCTCGATTACGGGGCGGTGCCGGTTGGGCGGAGTGGGCGGCAGTTCCGGCGCGACTACCTCGGCGGCCTCGCTGGGCGAGATCAGGTCATCTACGGAAGTCGTCCGGCCCCAGCACCTCAGCGGCTCGGCCACGGAAAAGCGATTGCCCATCGAGAACAGGTCGGCCTGCAGGGTAGGCTGGCCCACCTGGACGGCCGGTCCCGGTCCGGGGGTGAAAATCCGGTTGTCCAGCAACACCACCGGCCCCAGGTTGCCCACTTGGATCGGAGTGGCGTCCTGGGCATTGACCACCGTATTCTCCTGGAAGGTCAGCAGCGCCCCGGCGCTCATCCCGCTGGCCACGAAGAAAGCCTTGGAGCCCTCCGAGTAGTTGTTGCGGAAGGAGAAGTAGCCCAGATTGCCGATGGTCAGATCGGCCACCTTGGACCGGCGGAAGACGCTGTTGTAGACGCAGAAGTTGCCGGCCCCGAAGGTGTTGGTGACGCCCACCCGGCAGTCCTCAAACAGGCTGTACCAGACAAACCAGTCCAGCGCGTTGAAGTTCTCGATGGAAACGGCGGCCTGGGTGCAGCGGTAGAACTTGCAGCGCAGGATAGAGGTCTCGGCGTCCATGAAGCCGCGACTGCCGCCGCGGATGCCGAAACCCACGTCCTGGAAGACCTCATCGGCGTGCTCGTTGTGGGTGGTGGCGTTGGGCTGTTTGCCCTCCCAGCCGTGGTCCACCGCGCACTTGGCCCGGCCCGCGCCGTCCCAAGTCAGCCGTCCCCAGGAGGAATAGGCCACGCCGTTGAACCAGGCCATGGTCCCATCCTGCGGGCCGTCCCAACGCAGCATGGTGGTCGCCGGGTCCTCGCCGAGGATGCTGATTCCCGTGCGCGTCGCCATGGTCAGGGTGCTGGTCAGGCGATAAGTCCCGGCGGGCAGGTAGAGCACCGCGGGCTTGTTCTCCTGGCCCAATTCATCGAAAGCCTGCTGCAGCGCGGCCGTATCGTCGGCGATCCCGTCGCCCTTGGCGCCATAGTCGCGGACGGCATTGGCCCAACTGGGGAAAGGGCCCACGAACTCCTCCGCCCGCACCGGCCCGGCGCCCAGCAGCACCGCGCAGATCAGGGAGGCATAACACAGCTTCATTGGTTCTCCTTAGTGAGGGGGAAATGCCGCAAACTGCGAGGCTTGTCTACCGGTATTCGGCGTCGGCCTCGTCGCCGGGCTCGTGAACCGCACTCTCGCCGATCTTGCGCTCGGTCCCGGAAAGCAGCCGCCGGATGTTAGGGACATGCTTGAGGGTGACCAGCAGGGCGATGCAGATCCCGACGATGACGTAGGGCCGGCGCGCCGGGGCGTTGACGGCGTCCAGGGGCAGATAGCCGAACAGAAAAGGCACGCAGATGGTGGCCACGATCGAGCCTAGCGAGATGTACCGGGTGAACAAGACGATCATGATCCACACCACGAAAGCCAAGACGCCCACGCGCCAATCCAGGGCGAGGAATACACCCAGCGAGGTGGACACTCCCCGGCCGCCGAAGAAGCGGAGGTAGGGCGAAAAGCAGTGCCCCAGAATGGCCGCCAGACCCGCGGCGGCCAGCCAGGGCCAGGGGTTGGGCATGGTCAGCAGCAACTGCCGCGACCAGACGACCGGCAGCAGCCCCTTGAGCAGATCGGCCAGCCAGACCACGATCCCCATCTTGGCGCCCAGAGTACGCAGCACGTTGCTGGCGCCGATATTGCCGCTGCCCACGAGGGTCAGGTCCACCCCCCGCGAGCGGGCCACCAAGACGCCGATAGGAATTCCTCCCACCAGATAAGCCACCACGACCAGAGCCACAGCCAGAGCCATACGCGGGCTACTCCCTTCCGGACGAGCGCCGAATCTTGAGGCGGACCGGCACCATTCCCAGGCTGAACTTCTGGCGCAGGAAATTCAGCAGATAGCGCTTGTAGGAAAAGTGCATCATATCCGGCTCGTTGACGAACAGCACGAAGGTCGGCGGCGCCGTCTCCGGCTGGGTCATATAGAGGAGCGTCAGTCGCCGCCCGCCGCGGTTCGGGGGCGGATGCTCGGCCTGAGCCTCGCGCAAGGCGCGGTTCAGCGGCCCGGTATCCAGCCGGCGATGGAATTGCCCTGCGATCTCCTGGGAGAGCGGCAGCAGCTCCGCCACGCCTTCTCCGCTGAGCGCGCAGGTGCGCAGGAGGGGCGCCTCCTGGGCGAACTTGATGCGCGACCGGACCAGGGACTCGAAGTCCTTCCACAGGAGCTTCTCGGCCTTCACGCGCTCCTCCGGCGACAGCTCGCTCTCCGCGAAGGCGGCTTCCCGCACCAGGTCCCATTTGTTGGCGACCAGCACCAGCGCGCGCCCGGCCTCATTGACCTCCAGGGCGATGGCCGCGTCCTGCTGGGTCATCCCCTCGTTGGCGTCGAAAACCACGATGCCCACGGTGGCCCGCTCCAGGGTCTTGAAGGTGCGCAGGCTGCTATAGAACTCCATGCCCTGCGACCGCTTGCCGCGCTTCCGCAGGCCGGGGGTGTCCACGAGCTGGAACCACTGGCCCTCCGGGGACTGCATCAGCGTATCCACCGCGTCGCGCGTGGTGCCCGGAATCTCGCTGACGATCATGCGCGGCTGGCCCAGCAGGGCGTTGACGATCGCCGATTTGCCGGCGTTGGGGCGACCAATGATGGCCACGGCAATCGCGCCTTCCGGCGCCGGCGGCGTCTCCTCGGGCGGGGGCAGCGCGTCCGACAGGTCCTCCTCCAGGGTCTTGATCCCCTGGTTGTGCAAGGCGGAAATCGCCAGCGGCATCCCCAGGCCCAGCTCCGCGAAGGGCGCGACCTCGCCGAGGCCCGATTCCATCTTGTTGACGACCGGGATGATCGTCTTGCCGCTGTGGCGAGCCGCCTCGGCGACCTCCCAGTCGAGGGTGGTGACGCCTTCCTGCCCGTCAAAGAGCAGCAGCAGCACGTCCGCCTCCGCCAGGGCCCGGCCCGCTTGCTCGCGGACCATGCCGATCAGTTCATCATTCTCCGCGCCCACCAGCCCACCGGTGTCCACCAGGAGGGCCGGGCGGCCATCCAGGACGACTTCCGCGTACAGGCGATCACGGGTCACGCCGGGGATATCCTCGACGACCGCGCGCCGCTGGCGAACCAGGCGATTAAAGAGGGCCGATTTGCCCACATTGGTGCGACCGATTATGGCTACAATAGGTAAAGACATAGTTTCCGGGTGATGGTCGGCGTCACTTCGCCTCTTGCTCCACCGCCGCCTTCTGCCGGTTGATTTCGGCTATGATCTCCGGCGCGAACTTCGGCTGCCGGTCGTAGGTGTACAGCCCGTTGACCTCTTGCTCTACGTCGTAGAGTTGAGTGTAACACAACCCGCACATATGCGGGTGGCTGAGGAGCGCCTCGGCCAAACCTTGATAGCGGGCCAGGAACTCCTCCGCCGAGCGCGGGCGCTCGCCGTAGCCCCAGGCCGAGTCCTCGGCGTGGTCGGGATTCCACCAGATGCCCCCGTATTCACTGACGAAATACGGCTGCCCCCGGTACAGTGCATCGTCCCCGGGACAGTTGTAATAGGGCTCCCCGCCGGCGGCGAGTTCCGCAAAGAAGGCCGCGAACTCGGCCGGGTCCTGCGTGTAGTTGTGGCAGTCATAGAGGTCGGTGGTCTCCACGTGCACGTAGCCGCTGGTGTCCAGCGCCGGCCGGGTCGGGTCGGCCGCTTTAGTCGCCCGGTAGACGGTCCGCAGCAGCTCCGGATCGCGCTCGCGGGAAGTCTCGTTAAAGGGACACCAGCCGATCAGGCTGGGATGGTTGCGGTCGCGCTCCACGGCCTCCAGCCACTCCGGCAGCATCGCCCGCAGGGCCTCCGGCCGCGACCAGTCCAGGCCCCAGTCGGGATACTCGCCCCAGACCAGGTAGCCCAGCCGGTCCGCCCAGTACAAAAAGCGCGGCTCGAACACCTTCTGGTGCAGGCGCGCGCCGTCAAAGCCCATCGCCAGGCCCCGCTCCACGTCGGCCCGCAGTTCGGCGTCGCTCGGCGCGGTGTAAATACCGTCCGGATAGAAGCCCTGGTCCAGCACCAGGCGCATGAACAGCGTCTGGCCATTGAGCAGCAGCCGGTCGCCGACGATCTCGAGGTCCCGCAGGCCGCAGTAGCTCACTACGCGGTCGCGGACCTGGCCGCCCTCGTCGCGCAAGGTCAGCGTCAGGTCATAGAGCACCGGGTGGCCCGGCCCCCACGGCTGGACCTCGCTCAGCGCGATCAGGAGCGGCGCGTCCCCGGTCGCCGGGGTGCTGGCTTCGCCCACCGGCCTACCATCAAGGGAGACTTCCGCGACTAGCGTCAGGCCGCGCAAATCACCGAGCAGCGTCGCCTCGACGGCGATGCTCCCCGCCGCTAGACTGCCGCGCAGCCTAGCGCTCTCGATGCGCGCCGCCGGCACCGGCTCCAGCCACACCGTCTGCCAAATCCCCGTCGTGCGCGTGTACATGCAGGCGTGCGAATGGTACTCGTGACTCTGCTTGCCGCTGGGCTGCAGGCGGCTGCGGGTGTCGTCCACCGCTCGCACCACCAGGCGGTTATCGCCCGGCTGCAGCAGGTCCGTCACGTCAAAGCGGAAGGGCGTATAGCCGCCGCGGTGGGTGCCCGCGCGCTGCCCGTTCACCCAAACGGTGGCCTCATAGTCCGCCGCCCCGACGTGCAGAATCACGCGCTGCCCGGCCCAGGCCTCGGGCACCGTGAACTCGCGCCGATACCACACGCAGGGGTGAAAATCAACCTCGCCGATCCCGGAAAGCTCGCTCTCTGGACAGAAAGGCACCACAATCTCGCGCGAGTAGCCGCCGTCGGCCGCCAGACCGCGCGCCTCGCCCGACTGTCCGGGATCGAACTCGAATTCCCACGTTCCATTGAGATTAAGCCAAGCGTCCCGCACCCACTCGGGGCGAGGGTACTCGGGGCGGGGCAGATCAGATGTCATCGCGAACCTCGGTCAGTGTAGTGTGTAGATAGTCGCGGAAAGCAGTCAGCGTTACAGCAAGCGGGATGCCCTACTCGGCAGGCGAAGGGATGTATTCGACACCGGGCAAGCCCTGGAAATGGCGATCGCTGGTGACCAGGGGAACCCCTTGAGCCTGGGCCGTCGCGTAGACGACAGCGTCTGCCATAGCCAGTCCGCGTTGGAGACTGAAGTCCGCCGCCTCCACCGCCAGGGCGTCGTCAAGCGGCACGACCGTGCACTGCCGCAGCCGCGCGATGGCCTGATCGGCCTCGTCTTCGGAGGCCCCCCGCCGAATCACCTTGTAGACCTCGTAAACGACCAGCGTGGGCACGAGCACCTCGTCGGCCTGGTCTATCCAACTCCGAAAGTCGCGGCGTAGCGGGCCATCGGTGAAGATTTCGATCCAACCGGAGGAGTCCACGACGATCAAGAGGGATCTTCCTCTTCCCGGTAGCCGGTCGCGTCGAGGCCCTTCACGAAGCCCTCTAGTTCGTCCAGCGTCTTGAGCGGAACCAACTTAATGACTCCATGCTTGACCGTCACCATGAGCTTCTGGCCGACGTGCAAGCCGGCCCGCTCGCGGTCTTCCTTGGGTATCACGACTTGATACTTCGACGATACCTTAGTCTCAGCCATCCCCCAGCACCTCCGCCATACAATCATACGAACGATGGAGGTATTGTCTTACATCGAGGGGCTGGTGTCAAGTCGGCTGCTCAGAACCCGCAGCGAGCCTTGTCGCTTTTTTCCTCGACGATGCCCAGAAGCAGGGCGATCAGGGCCATGCGCACCGGCACGCCGCCGGCCGCTTGCTCGAAGTACGCCGCCCGGGGGTCGTCGTCCACCTCGGTGGTGATCTCGTCCACGCGGGGCAGCGGATGCAGCACGATCATCCCCGCCGGCGCCTGCTTCATCAGGGAGGCGTCGAGCACGTACACGCCCTTAGACTGCTCGTATTCCTCCACGCTGGGAAAGCGCTCGCGCTGGATGCGGGTCATGTACAGCATGTCCAGGCCGGCCAGCGCCGCGGGCAGGTCCGCTGTTTCGGTGGGACGGTGCCCGCTGAGGCGCTCGACTTCGTCCAGCACCTCCGCCGGCATGCTCAGTTGCGGCGGGGCGATGCAGACCATCTCGCTGCCCAGGCGCGCCAGGGTCGGGGCCAGGGAATGCACGGTCCGGCCGTATTTGAGGTCCCCGCACAGGCCCACCTTCAGGCCGCTGAGGGTGCCCTTGCGCCGCCGGAGGGTGAACAGATCAGTCAGCGTCTGGGTCGGATGGTTGCGGGTGCCGTCGCCGGCGTTGATCACCGGGACCGCCGCCGCGGCCGCCGCCTCCGTGGCCGAGCCTTCCTGGGCGTGGCGGATGACGATGATATCCGCGTAGCTGCTCATCATCCGCATGGTGTCGGCCAGGCTCTCGCCCTTGGCCACTGAGCTAGCCTTGGGGTCCTGCATGCAGATGACGCTGCCCCCCAGGCGCAACATGGCGCTGGAAAAGGACAGCCGCGTCCGCGTGGAGGGCTCGTAGAAGCAGGTGGCGAGAATCCGGTCCAGCGGCGCGAAAGAGTCGCCATGGTGGGCGGCGCCTTCCAGCGCGACGGACATCTGCTCGGCCACGTCCAAAATCTGGGTTATCTCCTCAACGGTATAGTCGTCGAGGGTAATAAGGTCTCTGCCGGCCAGGGACATTCGCTACCTCCTAGGGACCGGCCGGGGGCGCCGGTTCCTCTGCGATTCTGTTCTCGCCTATCCCCGGGGGCCGATCGTCCGGCCGCCCTCAGGTACTGCGAGGATTCCGCCTGTAGCCCCCGGGCAGGCAACGTCGATGCTTTGGTAGGTCAGCGAGATCACCTCGAGCTCCATACCGGCCTGCTCGGCCTGCCGGGGCGGCAAGGCACCCGACGCGTAGGGGCTTTGATAGCTGATACCGATGACCCGAGCGTTGGTCAGCGTGATCTGGTACCGGAGCTGGTCCGTGCCCGTCTTGTCCGGCATCCACAGGGAAACGACCACCGGGGCGAGCGTCTCGCCGTTGTTTATCGAGTCGAAAAGCTTGACGCTAGCCACGTCCAGGTTGCGGTAGAGCTTCAGGGGCTTGTTCCGGACTTGCCCCGTGGGGAGTCCCGACGCAACATCCGTGGGGACAACTACCTCCCAGTCCACACCTAGCGCCGCAAACTCAGCGGCGTGCGCGCCGGCAGCCCCACTAGTGATCGCGCCCTGTTTGGTCCCCTTAGCGCTGACCCAGATGTTGGCCGCGGAGGCCGCCGATAGAGCCATGATCAGACAAGCCAGTACCATTATGAACGATAGAGCCTTACGCATGATTACGCCTCCTGAGTCTTGGGATTATGGATCGCTACTCGCCCAGGGCCTGGTTGATCTCGTCGCGCATGAGCAGCGTCGCCTCGGCGGCGGCCTGGGCGTACTGTTCCTCGGGCAAAGCGCGGCTCTGGTAGGCGAAGATGAGGCTGCGCGAGGCGTTCACGATCGCGCCGTGGCCCTCGTCGTCGAAAGCGGCCGCGACCTGCGCCGCGCCTCCGCCCTGCGCCCCATAGCCGGGCACCAGGAAGGGCACCTGCGGCATCTCCTTGCGGAGGTGGGCTAGCTGCTCGGGGTAGGTCGCGCCCACTACCGCGCCGACCGCCGAATAACCGCACTCGCCCACCAGCGGCGCGCCCATCAGACGGACTTCCTCGCCTACGTGCTCAAAAACGGTATGGTAACCGCCCTCCAGGCGCAGGTCCTGGACCTCGCCGGAGGAGGGGTTGGAGGTCTTGACCAGCACGAACACACCCTGGCCGCCGTCGCGAGCGCGGTCCACAAAAGGCATGATCCCGTCGCTGCCCAAGTAGGGATTGACGGTGAGGGCGTCAGCCGTGATCTCCCCGCCGAAAAAGGCCTCGGCGTAGGCTTCCGCGGTCGGGCCGATGTCGGCACGCTTGGCGTCCACAATGACCAGCAGCCCCTGGCGCTTGGCCTCCGCCACGACCGCCCACAGGCTGCTGAAAGCGAGTCGGCCGAGGACCTCGAAATACGCCGACTGCAGCTTGACCACGGGCGCGTACTCGGCCACGGCCCCGATGATGCGGGAGCAGAACTCGACCACCGCTTCGGCGGGTACCGCGTACTGGCTGCGCAGGCTCGCGGGCAAGGAAGCCACACGCGGGTCCAGCCCCACGCAGACGCGGCTGTTCTTATCATCAATGGCGGCACGGAGACGGTCGGCGAAGTTATTCGCGGCCACGGAGCACGCTCCTCAGAAACGATTTTGCGGGCCGGACCCAGGGATTATAGCCTGCCCCGGAAGGGGGTGTAAAGCGGGCGGCACCAGCCGGGAGGCAGGAATCCCCTTTTCTGACGACGAAACTCGCCTCGCCGGAGTTTTCCCCGGCCTGCTTTTCCCGGAGGTCTCCACCATGACTGGCTACGAACGATTCATGACCGCCCTGCGCCGCGAGCAGCCCGACCGAGTACCGCTGTGGGAGTTGATTGTCAACGGCCCCGTGATCGAGAAGCTGTACGGCCCGGGCGTTTCCTACCTGGATTTTGCCGAAAGGGAAGACCTCGACGGCGTCTGCGTGGGGGAGAATTACCACTCCACGCCGCTGGACGACACCCACTGGCTCGATGAGTGGGGCATCACCTGGGGCCAGGGCAAGGCCGATGCCCCCTACCCCGCCGATCACCCGATCCGCTCCGCGGCGGACGTGGACAGCTTCACCGTCCCCGATCCGGACGCTGACCATCGGCTAACCACGCTCGCGGACGCCGTGCGCCGCTTCAAGGGCGACAGGGCCATTGTCTTTCTGGGCCATGATGCCTTCGAGTTCTCGGCCATGCTCCGCGGCATGGACAACCTGCTCATGGACTATGCGCTCGATCCGGAACTGGTCCACCGGGTAGCCCGCCTGGTGATCGACTACAAGAAGCGGGTCATGGCTCGCGCGCTGGAGATGGGCGCGGACGTGGCCCTCTCCGGCGATGACTACGCTTACCGCCATGGGCCCATGATGTCCCCGACCCACTTCCGCGAGTTTGTCCTCCCCTACCTCCAGGAGATCGTGGACGTGGCCCACGCGCGCGGCGTCCCCTACATCAAACACTGCGACGGTAACATCTGGTCGCTGCTGGACATGCTGGTGGACGAGGCGGGCATTGACGCCCTGGACCCGATGGAGCCGCTGGCCGGGATGGATATCGGCAAGGTGAAGGAGAAGTACGGCGACCGAATCGCCCTGTGCGGCAACATCGACTGCAGCGTTCTGCTCACCCGGGGCACGCCGGAAATGGTCGTCGAGGCCGTCAAGGAGACTATCGCCAAGGCCTCCGTCGGCGGCGGCCACATCATGGCCTCCTCCAACAGTATCCACCCGGCAGTCAATCCCGACCTGTACGTGGCCATGGTGCGCGCCACCCGCGAGTTCGGCGTCTACCCGCTGGATGAGCAGATGATCGCCGAATACCGCCGGAAGAACTACATCGAGGCGATTCTGGGGCAGGCGGGGTAGCCGCTTGCCGGAACCGGAGTCGTACGCTATAATATGCTCAGTAGGTGAATAGGCTATCTGGCGATGGAGTTCGCCACGGTGTTCGTTGCCGCAACCATCCTTCGGGATTAGTGACTCCTACCACTCTTAGCGGGTGCGTAGGAGTCTTTTGCTGTGGGGCGGCGCACCGGCGAATCATGAGGTGAGCGCGATGAAAGAAATCTTGGGCGTAATGATGGGCGGGGGACTGGGCGCGCTCCTGCGCTTTGGGCTGTGCTCCTGGACCAAGCGCTGCCTGGCGCCGGGTCTGCCCTGGGGGACGCTAGCGGTCAATGTCCTGGGCGGCTTCCTGATCGGCTTTATCGCCACCTGTCCCACGTTGGGCCTGCATCGCCATCCCGCGCTGCGGACCACCCTCATCGCCGGCTGTCTGGGCGGTTTCACCACTTTCTCAGCCTTCTCCCTGGAGACGTTCCAGCTAGCTTCCGCCGGCAGCCACGGGCACGCGGCGCTCAACGCGGTGGCCAACGTAGCCCTGGCTCTGCTCGCTACCTGGCTGGGTACCCGCGTCGCGCTGGTCTGGTAGACTCGCTAGTTTGACGTTCGTGCGCATTGGGGATATTATCCGTATAAGTGTCCGTACCCCATCCCCCCGAGGAGGCCGGTATTAGATGAAGACCCGTCGTGGTTTCACCCTGATCGAGTTGCTGGTCGTAATAGCGATCATCGCTATCCTGGCAGCCATCCTGTTCCCCGTTTTCGCCCGCGCTCGCGCCAAGGCCCAACAGTCCAACTGCTTGTCCAACGTCAAGCAGATCACGCTGGGGTTCCTCATGTACGCCAGCGACTACGATGACACCCTGTGCCCCGCCGCCGTCACCCCGACGGCCACGCAAGTCATGCCCAACGGCGCGACCTACGCGTCGGCAGGTATGGGATATGCTCCCTGGTATCATCTGATCAACCCCTACATCAAGAACTTCCAGTTGCTCAACTGCCCCAGCTACGCCACCAACACTCCCTACACCGGCGGCAACCAGACACCTCCGGGGTATGGCATGAACAACATGCTCAGCGCCGGGAAGAGACTCAGCGGCATCAACGCTCCCGCCGAGTGCATCATGATGGGCGAGGACGCCGACGATGCCACCCCGACGGCTGACACTTTCAGCTACTACGTGATGGACTGGGACACGCGCAGCACCGGTGATAACGCCTCGCCGCCCGCGGCCCGCCACAACGATGGCTCCAACATGGGCTTCTGCGACGGACACGCCAAGTGGTACAAGTGGCAGACCATCGGCTTCCGCGATGGCGCCGACCATGCGGCCCCGCCCGCGCCGGACATGTGGAACCCGTAACCGGCCAGCAGCAACTGAACCAACGACCGGGGCGACCTCCACAGGCCGCCCCGGTTTCTTTTGTGGGGGCTACCGGCGGATGAGCACCTTGTAGGAATAGGTGACTTCCACGTCCTTGCCTGGATCCGCCGGCACTTCCCAGACTAGCCGGCTCCGCGGATTTTCCTGACGCAGACCCTTGGCCAGCTTGTCGATCTTCGCCTCGGGGGCGCTTGCCTGCACCTCGCCCGTCACGGTCTTGGTGATCTTCACCGTCACGGCCCCCGCGGTGTAGTTGTGCAGCACCAGGTGGCCCTCCACTGTGACCCGGTCGTAGGAGTAGCCGTAGCGCTGCAGAGCGTTGACCTCGCGGTTCGTCTCCAGCTCGATCTGCTGCGCCTTGATCCCCAGCGCTTGGGTGATCTTGAGCAGCGTCTCGCCGCCCACGGCCGTGTAGCTGAGTGTCGCCTGACCCAGCAGGTTGTTGTCCTTGAGTGTCTCGCCGGGCGCGGTGGTCCAGGGCATTTTGGTCGTGTTGGTCAGGCGTAGGCTGTGCCAGACGATCTCCGGTTGCTTCTGGGTCTCCGGCGGACGCTGGTAGTTGTCCTGCTCGTTGACGTAGTCCGGAATCTCCCACTCGTACACGTGCTGGTAGGGGACCTTGGCGCTGAACAGCGGGTAGTAGCCCACGCTGTCCTTCTTCAGGTTCACGGCGGATAGAGGATAGAGGAACAGGTCCTCGGTCACGGTACCTACCGCGGCCGCGCCGTATTCGGGCATCGGCCCCTGCGGCCCCGCCGCGCCAGCCGGGCCGACCGCGTCATACGCGTTCATCATGACCCGCTGGGTGAGGGCGCCGTATTCTCGCCGGCCGCCCGCGCTGGAGCCTTGTGCCAGTGAGTTGAGGAACGAGGCCAGGTCCTCCTTATGCGCGAGCGGGGAGAGGATGTCGCTGTACTCCAGGTAGGGGAAGCCGGTGACGAGGTCCACCGAGGCGTTGGTCAGGTCCTCCGTTTCGTTGAGGATCTCAGCCTTGGCGGTGAGCAGCGCCTCCTTTGGGTCGGAGATATCCACCACGTAGGAGGGCGCCCAGGTCATCCCTTTGGCGAGGTAGCTGACGGTCAGCTCTCGCTGGGGCGCGGTGGCCGTCAGGTCGCCGGTCAGCGCCACCTTGCGCGTTTCTTCGGGGAACTGGCTGCTGGCGTCCTCCAGGAAGGTGATGCGGTCCACCACGGCTGGATTGAGCGCCACCAGACCGGCGGCGGTCTGGATCAGGAGCAACGTGCCCCCGGGCCGCGGCGGCAGCACCACGCCTCCCGCCAGATAGGGGCTGGGCGGCAGCGGCGTCTGCGGGCGAGGGAAGGACTTGAGTGTGCCCTCCAGCGAGGGTCGGTACTGATCGCCGAACTCCAGGCGAACCTTCTTGCCCAGGTTGGCCTGCAGTAGCTCCGGAATCGTGAGCGCCTCACGCATCTCCACGGTCTTGGTCTCGCCGGAGGCCAGATTGGCGAGCTTGACCCCGCTGCCGTAGGCCAGCCACAGCGTGCCATGACTCGCTGCCGGCAGGGGCCCGATCTCAATCGGCCCTGTCTGCGCCGGGAGGGCCCCGTGGCGCAGGAAGAAGGCCAGGCCATTCTTGAACAACGCGACGCGGGTGATCTGCGTCGGCACCATCGTCGTCGGCGGCGCGGCGCCTCCTCCGGTCACGGCCAGCAGCAGCAGACTCCCTACTAGGAACCCGGCATACCTTTTCACAGCTATCGCCTCCAGAGATTCATGATGTTCGCGGCGCTTGCGTCGAAAGCTAGGACAGTGTCTCCGCCCTCCATGTTCCCGGGAGGGGGAGACATGATAGCTGGGGAACTTTCGGAGACATTTCCTCGGTTAGGTACCTCAACCTGCTGGATCAATCAAGGAGAGCCCATGTTCGCGACGGCGTCTCGCCTGATGGTACTTGTCGGTCTGCTCGGCCTCAGCCTGGCCGGATTAGCCAGTTGCGGCCGCTCGGAGGTCGACACCCTGGCCCCGACCACGCTGAACCTTTGGCCGGGCTCCGCCTCTGCGAACGAAGGCGAGTTCGTGGCCCTGGCCGCCGGCAAATACATTGTGCGCTACCGCGGCCAGTGGGAGCCCCAGTCCAATCCCGAGAGGCGCCTCGGCTACGTGGCGCCTCCCGGGGGCTTCGCCGCCTACTCGCCCGACCAGCAGCGGGTGGCCCTGACCATGCTGCGCGAGCACGGGCGCGAGGTCTATGTCTACCTCTACGATCACCTGCGCTACCAGATCTGGGCGGGCGTCGCCACCTATGGCAGCTATATCCCGATGCCCCTGGCGGCCCGTTTTGACGGAGACAAACTGCAGGTGGTAAGCGCCCTCGCCCGACGCGGGGGCGACACGGTGGAGCGTCTCGGGTACGATCTGACCGTCCTGAGCGACACAGTCCGGTCTGACTGGTTCCCCTCGGCGGCCCGGGTGGCCGAGGTCACGACCCCCGCGCCCCTGCCGCTGCCCTCGGACTATGTGGCGGCCGCCTTCCTCGGCGGCCAGCCCCTGTGCGTCGCCCTGGCGGGAACCGGCCAGGTCTGGCGCTGGCGACCGGGCCAGCCCCGCGACTTTGACTCGTGCCTGCCCGTCAGCGCCGTTGCGGCCCAGGCCGGGTCGGAGGCGACCGCCCGCCAGACCCGCTTCCGTTTGATCACCACGGTGCAGGAGGGCCCCGTCTTTGCCGCGGGCGCCTTGCCCGCGGCTGCCGGCCAGCCCGGCGCGACGCTAGTCTGGCGCATACCCGCCTCGGGGCCCCCCCAGTTCGTGGGCGCCGTGCGCCCTCCCGCCGGAGCGACCGATCAGCTCCTGGAACTGGTGGCGCGGGCGGACGGCCAGGGCTGGGCCGAGGTCTGGGGCTCGCCGGTAAGCAGCGACGATCCAGTTCCGCCGACGCCGGACGGGCGGCTCTTCCTCGCGGGGCCGCACTTTGAGGCGCCGCAGGCGGTCGAGGTCGCCGGGCGCGCGGTGCAGAACCCGTCCTGGGCCCCCCGCGGAGACCGCCTGTACTTCGTGGTGGGCGGGACTGAGGTGTGGAGTTGGGACAAGCGTCAGGGCGCGCAGTTGGTGGCGGAGGCGCCGCCGCTAGCCGGCCTGCTGGAGAAGACCGCGCCTCATCTCTAGGCTCAACAGGGAGGGATACCGGATCGCGCTATGATCTACCTCGGCACCAGCGGCTATTCGTATGAGGACTGGGTCGGGAGGTTCTACCCGACCGGCCTGCCCTCGCGTGATTTCCTGACTTTCTACGCGCGGCACTTCCCCACCGTCGAGATCAACTACACCTACTACTCGCCGCCCACGGTCCGGGCGCTACAGGCGATGGCCCGCAAGGCCGGGCCGCAGATGCTCTTTGCGCTCAAGGCCACCTCCGCCATGACCCACGAGCGCGAGGCCACCCCGGAAGTCTTCACGCAGTTTCGCGAGGCGCTCGCCCCACTGCAGGCCACCCGGCAACTGGCCTGCGTCCTGGCGCAGTTTCCTCATTCCTTCCACAACACTGAACCGAACCGCGCCTACCTCGCGCACCTGGGCGAACAGCTCAGCGACTTGCCGGTGGTGGTGGAGTTCCGCAGCGTGGAGTGGGCCGAGCCGGAGGTCTACGAGCTGCTGCGGCGTCTCTCGCTGGGGTTCTGCTGCGTGGACCAGCCGCGCTTCCGGACGCTGGTTCCGCCGGTAGCCATCGCCACCTCGGAGTGGGGCTACCTGCGCTTCCACGGGCGCAACTACGAGCACTGGTGGCAGCACGAGCAGGCGTGGCAGCGATATGATTACCTATACAGCGCGGAGGAACTCGCCGAGTGGGTCCCGAAGGTGCGCGAGTTGGCCGCGGAGACCCGCCACGTCCTGGTCTATTTCAACAACCATTACCAAGCCCAGGCGGCCCAGAACGCCCAGCTCTTCACGGACCTGCTGGCCCAGGCGGGTCTGGAGGTAGCGCGGGCGGCCGCCCCCGGCGGGCAGTTGCCGCTCTGAGTGAGGCGCCCGGCGGCGCGCATCGTCCCTGCTAGCGGCAACTGCTATGGATATCTACGCCGAGCCCATCTTTGTGGAGGTCCGCGCGGACCAGCCCGTCCTACCGGCGCCCCGGGCCTTTGTCTGGCGGGGTCAACGCTATGAGGTCGTGCGCCTGCTGGAGCTGTGGACCGACGCCGGTCGCGCCGATCGCAGCGCGCGCCGGCATGGCTGGTGGGAGCGCCACCATCGCAACTACTTCCGCGTCGAGACCCAGGGCGGAGAGACTTGGGACCTCTACCTCGACCGCTCCGGGGGCCGAAGGATGTGGTTCGTCAGCCGCCGCTGGAACGCCGGGGAGAGTCCCAGCAGCCCTGAGGAATAGTCGGGATCCTCTGCCGCCCCCGACTAGGCCGGATACCGCCGGGGCTTGCGCACCATGATCTCGCCCTGCAGGAGCTGCGGCCGCAGGTGCTCGACCACGAAGTCGCCCGGCACCAGCGCCACCGTCTTGCCCCCGGCGTCAATGATCGAGGCATGCCCCGGGTGGTAGTTGCTCACGCCATCGTCGCCGGATAGGTTCACGGCAATCAGCGCCATATGGTGCTGGACGCACTTCTCCAGGCCGCCACCCATGAAACAGACCTTCGCCATGTCGCGCAGGTAGGATTTGAGCCCCTTGGGGTCCTCCAGATCCGCCGCGTGCTTCATGAACTTGCGTCCGCCGCCGCCGGCCGTGGGCCCCAGATACACCTGCACCCCCCAGTCGGCCATCTTATTCCAGATATCCTCGATGCCGGAGTCGGCGCAAATGCAGATGGCGAATTTCACGCCGTCCACGCTGAAGACCTTGCGCTTTTCCGCGCCCGGGACGGCGCAGGCCCCCTGCTCGGTGGGCGTCAGGCAATGCTTGCGCTGCACGAGTAGCTTGCCGTCGGGGAAGGCCACAAAGTGGCTCATATGCAGGCCCTGGCGGCTGCGCTCCAGCCCTCCGGCGGCGAGGACGATGTCATGCTTAGCCGCGGCGGCCAGCAGGCGCGCCGTCTCCGGTCCCCCGGCGACCACTGCTTTGGCGATATTCCCCTCGGTGAACAGGTAGCCGGTGATCGCGCCCTCGGCAAAGAGAATCAGCCGGGCGCCCGCTTTCGCGGCGGTCTTAGCCATCTGCTCCATCTGCTTCAGATTGCCGTCCAGGTCACCGGGGGTGCTCACAATCTGCCCCGCCGCGACCTTAATGGTCTGCGTCTTCTCCGCCATGATGGTCTTCCCTTCGCTCTCCAGTATTTCCGGGCTAGACGACCTCAACCGGCATCGCGCAACAGCCCTGCTGCGCCGAGGCCTGGGCCGCAAAGACGACCGCTACCGTCCGGGCGCCGTCCTGCAGCGAGGGGTACATGGGCGTACCCTCTCGGATCGCGGAGAAGAAGCTGCGCAGGTTGCCGTGGTCGCACACCGCCGGGAGGATCTCCACCGGTACATGCGGCTCTTGCTTGCCGTCGAAGTGCGTGGTCTGCTGCCAGAGCTTGGTGCCCTCGTCGAAGAAGAAACATTCCTTGTACAAATTGGCCGCCGTTCCGTAGATGGCCAGCACGTGCCGGTAGGGGGTGACGTGGTAGGCGTTGAGCGTGCCGACCAGTCCGCTCGCGAACTTGAGGTGGCAGAGCGCCACATCGGCGGTGGCGCTGGTGTGCACGTCATAGCGCATCATCGCCGAGACTTCGGTGACCGGCCCGAAGAAGAACATCAGCTCGTGCAGGCTGTGCACGCCGCACTGGAAGAGCATACCGCCGGGGTTCTTCTCGGGGTCGGCGCGCCAGTCGGTAGGCTTCATCAACATGCCCCCATTGTGGGCGGTGTTGGTCTCGAAGCAGGCTAGCTTGCCCAGTTCCCCGCTGTCCAGCTTCTGCTTGATGGTCATGGAGGCGCCGTCGGCGCTGTGATCGTTGTGGCCCACGCCGATGACTACGCCGGTCTCTTTCTCGACCTGCAGTAGCGTGCGCATCTCCTCAGGCGTGGAGCAGAGCGGCTTTTCCACAAACACATGCAAGCCGCGCTCGGCGGCCTGGATAACCTGATCGGCGTGGAACTTGGCGCCGGTCGAGATGATGATGGCCTCCAGATCGGGGACCGCCAGCAGCTCCTCGTAGCTCGCTACCGCTTGGGCGCCTTCCTCCGCCGCGGCTTGCGCCAGGGTCTCGGGGTTGTAGTCGGACACCGCGACCAGGTCAAACAGCCCGGTCTCGCGCAGTGAGCGACGGCGATAGCCGCCGAATCCGCCCACGCCGACCTGGCCTACCTTCAGCTTCTGCATCTCGGACATGTTCACGTCTCCTTGCCTATCTCGGGGCTAATTATCAGAACTCCAGGGTGATCCAACTGGTCTCCAGCGTCTCCGGGTGGTAAAAGCTCTGGGCCACCTCGGCTTCATTCATCAGGCACAATCGGGCGTCGTCGGCCAGCAGGTGCTCAGCGAACCAGACCTGGCCGCCGGTCTCGACCACGGCGTGCGGCAGACGCTCACTGGCCGCGTCAATCAGCCGTACGGTGCGCAGGCCAATGCCGGCCACGCCCGGGGAGCTGAGCCGCACGTACTTGGTATCCGCCGGGACGTCGCAGGCGATGCTCATGTCCAGCGCCTGGGGGAAAGAGTCGCAACCGAGCATCCGGCGGAAGCCGCCGAGGGGGACCTCGGTCCAGCTCTGGCCGTCCGCGGAGACCTCCGCAATGAACCGCTGGGCGTTGGCCTCGGGCATCCCGGCCTCCACGACCAGGCGCAGGTGGTCAAACGGGCCTTTCCCGGCCGCCGGGGCCGCGGCGAAGGCGGCCAGTTGCTCGGCCCAGGCTGCCGTGGACTCGGCTTCCGCCCGCATCCGGTCCATCACGTTCTGGACGGGCGTGATCCCGCGCCGGTCCGCTTCCCACTGGCGAGTCATCTCCGCCAGCGCGGCCTGCTGCACCGCCGCCACCTGGGCGAGTTCCGCCGCGAAGCGCGCCAAATCGGCCTGCGCCTCGCCCCGGTCACGTCCGGCCAGCAGCGCCCGGGCGGTCAGGCCCGCTTCGTTGACCAGCCAATCGGCGCGGCAGCCCGCATCCCAGCGGGCTACGCGCAGGGCGATGTAGGCCAACCGCCGCGCGTTCTCGGGCTTCTGGAAGGCCGGCAGCTTGCGGCAGGCCTCAATCGCCTGCCGCGCGAACGCCCACTTCGGCGCTAGCTCGTACTCGTTGATCTGCCGCCGGTAGCGCAGGAATCGCCCGGCCCCCTGGCCCTCGCCGCTCACCGCGCGCTGGCAGTCCATAGTGGCATGCATCAAGGCCACGGCCTCCATGGCCTGGGTGCCGAATAGGGCTTGCGCCAGGCGGGGCAGCGCCTCGGCGGGGGTCTCCAGGACCGGCGCCCAGGCGCAGTCCGCGCCATATGCGGTGGGCACGAACAACTCCCAGAGCATTTGCTGGGATTGCTCCCACTTAGTCAGGAACAGCCCGCTGCAGTCCCACAGCCGCGCGGCCCGCGCCGCCGTGTAGATGGGCAGCTCACGGTCCCAGGGCGCCATGAGCACCTCAAAGCCCGCCGCGCGCCAGGCGCCGGTGGTGTTGAACTTGGACCAGTTGAAGTAGGCGATGGGGACGTAATCCACGATCGGCTCGTAGTACCAGTCCACCACCAGGATATCTTTCGGCAGCTGCGGGATGATCTCCGGCCAGTGGGCCGGCATGTCACCCCAGATCATCATGCGCCGCCCGCGCGCCGCCAGCAGTTCATGCAGCTTGGCCGCGTGGCGGCGGAAGAGTTCGCCCTCGCCCTGCTGCTCGCGCACCGGCGCGCACAGCGAGCAACTGCCCATCGGCCAGGTCTCGTCCATGCTTACGTGGACCACCGGTGCGCTGAAGGCTGCGCAGAGGTTGTCAATCATCGCCTCGATCAGTTCCCAGGCCTCGGGCAGCGAAGTGCAGATCACGCTGTTGCTGCTCATGTGCTTGCGGAAAGCGGGGCCCTCGCGGGTCTCGCTCAGGTGCTGGTACTTAGGGTGGTCGAGCAGCCAGTCGCTGTGGCCCAGGAAATTGGCCGCCGGGATGAGCTGCATGTACCGCTCCTGGCAGTAAGCGTCCAGCTCCCGCACCTGCTCCGGAGTCAGCGCATCGGGGCTGCAGGCCTCCGGGCACGCCGCATAGGCAAAGGCGTTCTCCACGTACAGGTAGCACTGGTTAAGCTTGCAGGTCGCCATCAGGTCAATGTACCGCTTGAGCGTATCCATGCCTTCCGGCTGCCGGCCCAGGTCAATCTGAAATCCACGCCAGGCGTGCCGCGGCCAGTCATGGATCTCCAGACACGGCGCGCCGGGAGCGCCCTCCAGGAGCTGCCGCAGCGTCTGCAGCCCGTAGAACAGCCCCGCCGCGTCGCGGCCCACCAGCGTCGCCCCGTGCGGTTCCAGGCGCAGGGCGTAGCTCTCCGGCTGCGCCGGGGCCTCCAGGTCCGCGGCCGGGGGCTGGGTACCTTGTTCGGGGCCGACGAACAGCGTCAGCGGAGCCCCCGCCACTTCCTGCCGGGGCAGATCGGTCCAGGTGGCGCTGACCACCGCCAGCGACTCTTTGCCTCCCCGCAGGCTACGCTGGCCAACTCCGGGCAGGCACTCGCCCTCGGTCACCTTCAGCTCCGCCGGTCGGGGGAGTAGTCCAAACTGGGTGCAGATCTCGTTGTACATTTCTCACCTCATTGGGATGTGCCGTCCGCGAGCGGGTACACGGCAAAGCGCCGGTCCTGGGATCCAGACCGGCGCTTGTTTCTCCTTGGTTGTCGTCTTGACCTGCGGCCGACTAGGGCGCGCCAAACTGGACCTGCTGCAAGCTCTGTTCGCTCTCTAGCACCGGATTGCCGGTAATCGGGTCCTTGGTAGTGGTCTCAGTGCGCACCACGCCCACGCCGGGGGCAAACCACGCCGTGGTGTCGAAGGCCACTCCCGTGGCGTCCACGTCGTGCTCCACCACCTTGAAGCAGTTCGTATAGGTCCCGGCTGGAACCGTCACCGAAGCGGTAATCGAGGTCAGGTCCCAACTGTGTTCGCTGCGGTACGGGTCCGCCCAGTGAGAGCCGGCCAGCAGGGGCTCGCGCAGCTTGTAGGTGTACTGAGGGACCGAACTGCCTCCCACCACGGCGTAGCTGATCTGTCGGAGGCCCTGGTCATCATGCCGCAGGTACATCCAGCCGCTGGGCTGCTTAGGATCGGTGCCCTTGATCTCCAATTCCCACCAGACCAGGCCCTCCAGCACCACCTGGTTGTGCACCAGAATGGTCAGAGTGGGCGTGGCCAGGAGCGTGCGCACACTCCCGGGGGTCACCGTGGTTCCCTGGTAGGCCCAGTAGGAGGAGGCGCTGAAAGGGTAGTAGTTGGCGGTCGGGGTGGCGCCGCGGGCGTTGACCTGCACGTGAATCGTGTCGGAGGTCAGCCCCTGGTAAGTGGCGGTAATATCCGTCGCGCCCACTCCCCCCGCCTGCAACAGACCGGCGGCGGACACCGAGGCCACGGCGGGCGCACTGGAGTGCCAGGCCACCTTGTTGGTCACGGGCACCGGCGAGCCGGTCACGGGTACGCCGTAGGCGAGAAGCTGGAAACGATCCCCGACGGTAGCGGTGACCGGCAACACTCCGCTGTCCGCCTTGTAGTAGTACGATAGCGTCAGTGACTGGAGAGCGGGCGCGGCGCCCCCTCCCCCCCCGCCGCAGCCGGCGAGCAACGCCCACCCCAGCAACGCGGCCACCGCCGCCCTTCTTCCGCCCTTAAGGAGTTCGTCTGCTCTCATCCGTGGTAACCTCGCGTGAGATCGTCATATGTCCGCGTGCGTACGCAGAACCCGCTAACCCGACGTCTCTCCCCAGGGGAATGTTCCCGGCCGCCCGCGCCGCCCCCTCCTCGACCTGCACTTGCGCCCACGCGAAAAGGCCCCTGCCGTCCGGGCAAGGGCCTCAGCGTATCGCCTGTCGAGCGCATCTAGGGCTGAGCCGGCAACGGCGACGAGGTAGTGGCCGCCGGGGGCGGCCCCAGCAGGTCCGACATCATATTGCAGCGCACGGAACCGTCGGCGAAGGCCTGCTTGATCCTCTGACACATCACGCAGTCCGCCGCCTTTTCCGGGAAGGTCAGCACCGGAGTGCTGGACACCTGCTTGAGTTCGCGATCAAAGACCGTCATCACGCCGCCGCGCAGCACGTACACGCCCTTTTCATCCGCTGTGAGCGACACCTGCTCTAAGGCCATCAGCCTATGCAGCTTGTGGATGTACTCAAAGGCGGCGTCCGCCCGCTGTTCCTCGGTGGCGCCGGCTGCTACCGGCGGCGGGCCCTCGTGCATCCGCCCGCAGGCCGAGCACATGTTGCCGGCCTCCAGCTTCTGCATCGCCGGAATGGGGCTGCCGATATCCACGGTTTTGACCGGCTTGCGGTCCGCGCCCAGCTTCTGCAGGGTGTCGCCACTGAGCACGTAGACCACGCCACCCACGGACGCCACCTGGGAGGCGGCCATGTAGTGCATCATCGGTCCGCCTTGTAGCAGGCCGATCATCCCACCCATCGTATCGCCGCCGCTCATATTGGCCATACTCGAGGGCGGCATCAGCGGGCAAGCGCCCGGTGCGGCCGGCGTCTCCGCCGCGCCCGCCGCGCTGCCCCAGAGTAGTGCTAGCAAGACCGCCAGAACTGAAGTCCTCATTATCGTCCCTTTCCTCGCGCCTGAACTAGACGTCTTGCCCCTCCCTGACGCGGCTGGTGGTCGCTAGGTTCTCAGCCTCTGAAGAAGGGGGAAGCGGTCAATCAGAGGAAATGCTGCTTTCATGAAAATGTCTCGGCCCCGAGGAGAGCCTCCCATGAAACGATCCACTGTCCTGCTCTGTCTGGTTGCGGTGTGCCTAACCTCGGTCGCCCTGGCGGCCCCTGCTTGGGTGCCTGACCCCGCCAACAGCATCTGGCTGGTCTACGGCGCCGGTGACCGCGGTATCGCCGAAACCCATGGCCTGCACATGCTGCCGGACAGCGCCGAGGGCGTACTCGCGCCTGTGGAGCGCGGCGGGCAAACCGTCGGCCAATCCACCCAACCGGGGCGGGGTCTGGGCTATTACTACATGCTCGCCGCCCCGTGGAACGATTTTCGCGTCTGGCAGGGCGACAGCGACTTGCTGCTCACCTTGCGCTACTGGGACGGCTCGCCGGGCGGTCTGGCCGTTCGCTATGATTCCTCCGATCCCCGCGTCCGGCTGGACCCGAACTCGCCGGGCACCTGGAAGGCGCCCCCCGACTACCCCGAGGGGCTGCGCCTGGCCGGCACCAAGACCTTCCAGACGGTGTCCATGCGCCTGCCCCTGGCCACCTTCACCAAGCGCTGCAACGGCGGCGACTTCCGGCTTGATCCCTGGCCCGGCGTCACCGACTTCGCGCTGGCCGGCGTGGCGATCACGCGCGTTCCTCACCAGGCCGAGGCGATGCAGGTCACCCAGAACCTCCGCGTGGAGAAGACCACCGGCTTTGAGTCTTTCGGCACCGGCGCTCGCTTTGCGGGGACCTTCGCCCAGAAGGCCGACGAGCCGATCGTCATGGAGGGCGAACTGGCCACCACTCTCGCCCTGCGCGACGGCCACACGCCCGGCGCTGACCCGCAGGCCTCCGGGGGCGGCTATATCCACTACGTCGCTTCCGCCTCTTGGAGGCTAGACGTCAAGACCCCCGGCAAATATGTCGCCTGGGAGCGCGCCTCCTTCCCCTGGGCCGGCGGCTGGAGCCATACCGAGAATATGGACGGCAAGTAGGCCCTCACCTCGCTCGATGGCGGCAAGCCAGAGGATGGCTGGAAGTGGGTCAATACCGGCGTCTATGACCTGACCGCCGGGCCGCATACGTTCCAGCTTAGCTACGAGGCCGGCGCCCGCCTGGACGTGGTCGTCCTGTCCCGTTCCGACCAGCCGCCCGACGTTGCCACCCTGGGCTCCTCGTACGTGGGCCCGGTGTCCGGCGAGGTCTGGACCTCGGTGCTCAAGCCCTTTGATGTCGCCCAATGGAAGGCCGTCCGCCTAAACGTGGCCGGCAAGACCGCCTCAGTGACCGACGAATACAGCACCGACGGCGGCAAGACCTGGACCGCCTTTGACCCCAGCGCCGGGCTGGAGCAGATCAAGCCCGCCGGTGGCGGCCAGGATACACTGCAGTTCCACCTCAAGATCGTCGGCCTCCCCGGCCAGCCGCTGCCCTTCTTCGCCGGCGGCGCGGCTGACTATGTGGCGGGCCCGCACAACGTGCGCTACCTGGAGAATTCGCGCCTCAAGATCGGCATAGACCCCTACGGCGTGCGCAGCCTCTACGACAAGCGCGCCGGCCGCTTTGTCGCCCAAGCCACCGAGACGCACGACGCCCTGGCGATGCTCGTGACCAAGCCGGCCGGCAACGCCGCCACCAGCACCGTGGACCTGTACAGCGCCACCCTCGACGACTTCCAGATGGGCGGCTCCCCGGAGTCCCCCACGCTCAGTATGAAGCACTCGCTACCCAACGGCATCGTACTCTACTCCACGGTGAAGCTGCTCCCCAGCGGCCAGAGCGAATGGCAACTGCGTATAGATAACCGCAGCAGCGTAGAAGTATGCGAGGTGCGCTACCCAGTAGTAACCGGCGTCGCCCTGGGCGGCGATCCGGTCGATGACTGGATCTTCATGCCCCGGTACTGGGGCCAGGTCTCGAAGAACCCCGGCGCCGACCACTTTGTCACCTTCTGGGGCCCCAGCATGCGCTGGATGGACCTCTGGGACGGCCAGTCCGGCTTCTACCTGGGCATCGAGGACCCCAAGTTTGAGGACTGGGCCTTCGCGTACGGTGGCGACGCCTCCGGCGGCATCACCATGTCCGCGCACCAGCGCATCTTGGCCCGCCCCTCCGGCTCCTGGCAGAGCGGCACCTATCGCTACGCCGTCACCGGCGGCGACTGGCACGAGGGCGGCGATATCTACCGCAACTACGTGGCCCAAGCCCTCAAGCCGGCGAACAACCCGCCGCATGTCAAGTGGTTGCTGGACGCCTGGGTTAACCAGGGCTCCAACTATGCGACCTTTATCGGCTGGGACATGATTCTTACCCCCTTCGATCCGGTGCCCGGGGTAAACCAGTACCTGATGGCGGCCAACCGGCAGATGATGGACGGCATGGACGCGGGCTACTGCGGCCTGTACCCCTACCCCGCGGTCGGCTGGGGCAGCACCCGGGAGTTCTCCCAGAAGCTGGGGATCCTCCGGGCCATGGGCGGCATGTACACGCCGTACCACAATAACCAACTCTGGACCCCCGCCTTTGGGCACTACCAGCGCATCGGGGTATTCCCCAAGTCGCGGATGCCCAAAGACGCGCCGCTGCCGGATGACGACTGGTATCATCGCGGCGCCTCCTACGGCTACGACGGCAGCTATCAGCACGGCGAGACCGAGTACTACGGCGAGTACCCGATGGCGATGGGCTCCCAGGAATGGCGCGACTGGATGTACGACTGGACCCAGCGCTACCTCACCTGGGGCACCGACGGCATGTACTACGATCAGTTCAACATGATCTACAACAACGGCCGCCTCTACCCCGACTTCGACTGGACCTACGGCTGCTGGGCGCCCGCGACCGTGCAGAACTTCTCCAAGATCGTCAAGGACAGCCGCGCCCGCAACCCGTACTATACCTCCTCCGGCGAGGTCTGCAACGACGTCTACAGCCAATACCTGGACCTGGGCATGGCTTCCGGCGTGTGGAACCGCGATGACATCTGGTACTACTGCAACCCGCACTATCTGCTCATCGACGGCACCTGGAACGGCGGCCTGCGCGACGAGTTCGGCGGCTGGGAGCGCGAGCGGTTCATCTGGCAGACCGGCACGCGCTTTGAGCAGATGCTCGGGCCCAAAGAGAACCGCGATGCCTGGTGCCTAAGTCTCGTCAACCTGCGCCGGGCGACCAAGTCGCTGATCTACGACGCCGACTTCCGCGATACGGTAGGCCTGACCCTCACCGGCGCCGACGGCAAGCCCCTGGGCCCGGAGCAGTTCTTCGCCGGCCAGTTCGAGTGCGGGCCCTTCCGCGGGCAGTCCGGCCGCTGGTTCCTGTTCAGCAAACCCGACGAGAACCGCGCCGCGGTGATCAACTTCATCAACACGCCCACCGTGCCCGGCACCGTCGCCTTTTCCACGAAGGAAACCGGCCCTATCTCCAGCGCCATTGCCTGGACGCTGGACCGCAAGACCTACGTAGTTAGGGGCACGCAGCAGGGAGACACTTTCACCTTCCCCCTCCCCGAGGCCGAGTGCGCCAGCGTCATTCTGGTTGGCACCCCGGACCCTAACATCAGGTCAAGCCTAGTCCTCGGCATACACACCTTTGACCTGCGCCCAGTCGTGGAGTGGGACCTCACGGGGCCGGCCACGTTCGGCTCCCGCCGGGTCTTGCAGCTTCACGTCACTAACCCCAACGCCACGCCGATGGGCGGCACCGCTCGGCTCCGCCTCCCTCAGGGCTGGCCCGCCGCCCCCGCCGTCTCCTTCGGCCCCCTCGCTCCGGGGGAAAGCGCGGACGTGCGCGTTCCCTTCACCGTCCCTGCGAACGCCACCAAAGGCCGCGCCGATATCTGGTGCGACGTGGCGGGCGTGACGCTCCGCGGCAATGCCGGTCAGCAGATCCCCGCCCACACCTTCTCCGCCTACAGCTTCATCACCATCAACGATCCGGTGCTGATTGACTTCCGCGGCAACCCCGGTGACTACCAGGTGTGGATGAAGAACCTGTCCACCCGGCCCGTGACCGGCACCGTAACCGTCTCCGCCCCCGCCCCGCTGCAGGTCAGTTGCCCCGCGACCTTCACTATCCCGGCCGACAGCGAGGGCCAGGTCCCGGTCAGCGTCACCGGCCGCGACGGCCTGCGGGAGATCTCCGAGATGCTCGCCCGCGTGACGATCGCCGGCAAGACGACGGAAGTCGTGCGCGGCGTCATGCCCGTGGTGGACAACGGCGATTTTGAGATGGACGGCGCCGGCGACCTGGAGCCGGACTGGTGGATGGCTCGCAAGGTCCAGGACCTCTGGGCCTACGAGCGCAAGCACCTCTCCACCGAGGCCCACAGTGGCAGGTACAGCTTGCAGATTGACCCGCCGCAGGCCGGCGAGCAGTTCATCCGCGCCTACCCGGTCAACGGTTGCTTCACGCCCAACACGAAGTACCGGATGTCCGTGTGGATCAAGGCGGAGGCCGCCACGGGAGTCCATGCGGATTCCATGGTGATCCTCGGGAACGGCCAGACCGGCCCCGAGTGGAAGCAGTTCACCGGCGAGTTCACGACTCCCCCCGTCCTCTTCACCGGCGGCTGGGTGGGCGTCGCGCTGACCAACGCCTCCACCGGCAAGGCCTGGTTTGACGATCTGAAGTTTGAGGAGATAAAGCCATGAGCGGAGGCATCTACCTGATACTGCCCGGAGGGAAGCACTTGGAGATGACCAGGGAAGGCTTCGTTGATGAGGCCTTCATTCAGAAGCTGTTGGAGGAGCACCACGGGTTGCTGGCCGGCGATCAGATGAATGACGCAGCGCCGCGCCGGTGGCTGCTGGTGGGCCGGGAACTCGGGGTGCCTTCCGAGGAACAGGGGCCCGACCGCTGGGCGGTAGACCACCTCTTTATCGACCAGGACGGAATTCCCACCATCGTTGAGGTCAAGCAGAGCAGCGACACTCGCATCCGTCGCGAAGTGGTCGGGCAGATGCTCGATTACGCCGCAAACGGGGTCGTCTATTGGCCGGTCGTTCGATTGCGGGAACGCTTCGAGAACACATGCCGATGCAACGGGGCGGAGCCAGAAGACAAGCTGCGCGAGGTTGTCGGGCAAGATGTCGATCCGGAGGTCTTCTGGGCAGAGGTCCAGCAGAACCTGCAGCTCGGCAAGGTCCGTCTTCTCTTCGTCGCGGACAAGATACCGGGCGAACTCCGGCGAATCATCGAGTTCCTGAACGAGCGCATGGTGCCGACCGAAGTCCTTGGTATCGAGATCACCCGTTACGCGACCGAGGACCATCAGGCCTACGTTCCCCGCGTCGTTGGGCAGACGTCCCCGCCCGGACGCCCCAGGGCGTCCAAGGAATGGGATGAGATCTCGTTCTTCGCGAAGATGCACAACCTGGGGATAGTTGACCCCATGGTCGAGGCGGCGCATGAGATAATGACCTGGATCGAAGCGCGAGGTATGCGGCCAGCATGGGGACGCGGCGCCACGTACGGCTGTTTCGGGCCATCAGTTACTATAGGGCAGAAGAAGTGCAAACCGTTCTGGGTAACCACTGGCGGCTCCGTCAGTCTGTTCTTCGGGAGCATGGTGGTATTGCCGCCATTCGACGGGGTTGCCAAGCGAAAGGAACTGCTTGAACGCCTCAATCAGATTCCTGGATGGGATCTGCCTCCCGAAGCTATCGGGAAGTACCCTAATGTGAAACTGGAATCCCTGACGACCCGCGCCAATATGGACCTATTCTTAGAAACTCTCGACTGGTTCCTATCCGAGGTCCAGTCAGCAGCAGGTGAAAATCAATGACCGAATCCCTCTCCCCGCGCGAGCGAGTCATGCTCGCGCTGGATCATCAGACTACCGACCGGGTGCCGATTGCTATGGTCTGCTCCGGGATCAATCCCCCGGCGCGCCGGGCTTTGGAGGCTTACCTCCAGGCCGACCGCGGGCTGTCCGTGGACGAGTACCTGACCCCGCTGATTGACGTCGCGGGCTGCGGTCCGGCGTACGTGGGGCCGGCGCTGGCTCCGGGCCACGACATCTGGGGCGTGGGCCGCAAGGAACAGTCCTACGGCGACGGCGCCTACGATGAGATCGAGTACTACCCGCTGGGCCAAGCCAAGACCGTCGCCGATCTGGAGGACTACCCCTGGCCGACGACGGACCTGTTCGACTACAGCCTCATCCCCGCCCAGATCAAAGCCGAGCGCGAGGGCCTTAACCGCGCCCTGATCATATCGAACGGCAACATCTACGAGTCTTCCTGGTACATGCGCGGCTTTGAGCAGGTGTTCATGGACTTCGTGCTCAACCCCGAGTTGATCCACGGTATCTTCCGGCGAGTGACGGACTTCTACCGGGCGCATTTCCGCAAAATGCTGGAGGCGGGCGCGGGCGAGATTGATCTGGCCTTCACCGCCGACGACGTGGCCGGACAGAACGGGCTGCTCATGTCTCTGCCGATGTGGGCGGAGTTCCTGAAGCCCTACCACACCGAGCTGAACGCCACCATCCACGAGTTCGGAGCCAAGATCCTCTACCACTCCGACGGCTCGGTCACCAACGCGGTCTCCGGCCTGATGGAGATGGGCATTGACTGCCTGCAGGCCTGCCAGTTCTCCGCCGATAACATGGACCCGGTCTTCCTCAAGGAGACCTACGGCGACTGGCTCTGCTTCGAGGGCGGAGTCAGCGTTCAGACCACGCTGCCCTTCGGGACGGTGGAAGACGTGGTGCAAGAGGTCCAGGACCGCGTGCGCGTGCTGGCCAAGGACGGCGGCTACATTTGTGGCCCCAGCCACGCCATCCAAGCCGGCACCCCGCCGGAGAACGTAGTGGCCATGTTCGACACGGCCCGGGATTGCCCCCTGCCGTAGACCGGAACCCGCCCCATGACAAGCCAAGCAGGCGCTCCACTGCAGCGTGACGCGGGAAGGTCCCTGGCTCGCGGCCCGCGAATTGGCCCCGGTCACTGAGACTAACTGGAGGTACTCACACATGAAAGTCGGCATTCTGGGCGCAGGCGCCATGGGCGGCAGCGTCATCTCACATCTGAAGGAAACCCCGGGCGTGGACAGCATCCTGGCGCAGGACGTGCGGCCCGAGCGCATTCCCGAACTGGAGGCCTTGGAGGTGGAGGCCACCACCGACCTGGACCGGGTGCTCCAAGACGACAATATCCCCCTGGTCTTCATCACCGCCTCGAACTTCGCGCATCACGACCTGACGCTGGCCGCCTTGGCCGCCGGCAAGGCCGTTATGTGCGAAAAGCCGATGGCCACCACCCTGGCCGAGGCCCGCGAGATGGTGGAAGCTGCCGAGGCGAAGAACGGCTACCTGCAGATCGGCTTTGAGCTGCACTACTCCAAGATGTACATGAAGATCAAGGAGTGGGTGGATGCGGGCCTGCTGGGCGACGTCATCAACACGCACTGCTACTATGGCTCCAGCGCTTGGCCCAAGGGGATCTGGCGCAACAGCGCCGAGCTGGGCGGTTCCATGTTCGGCGAGAAGCTCAGCCACTACGTGGACCTACCCCGCTGGTGGATCGGCTCGGAGGTCGTGGACGTGTACTCGGCCTGCGCGCCCAACATCATGAAGTACATGGAGGTCCACGACAACTACCACACCACGTACCGCTTCGCCAACGGCGCCGTCAGCCACCTGACCTTCATGATGGGCCAGGCCTCGACCTTCCGGGGCGATCCCTTGCAGAACATCATCGACCAACAACTGGGCGATGGACATTCCCTGGGTTACATCGTGGTGGGGACCAAGGGCGCGGCGGAAGTGCAGATCTTCGGCCGCTACATGCGCCGCTGGGAGTACGGCGACGCCCCCGACACCATGACCAGCGACTGGGTCGAGGACCTTACCTGGGACCCGGAAGAGGATCACCTGTACTACCACAACACACTGGACCAGACCAAGGATATCGTACGCCGCGTCCAGCAGGGGCTGCCCCCCGCCACACCGGCCCGCGACGCCCTGGAAACCATGCGGCTCTGCTTCGCCGCCGACATCTCCGCCGAGCAAGGACGCGTAGTGAAGCTCTCCGAATTGGACTAGCGCCCGGCGGCAACTGACACAAAAAAGGGGCGACTCCGCTGAGGAGCCGCCCCTGATGTTTTGTGCTGGTCGGTGGTTGCGGCTACGCCTTAGCGCCGCGGCGCCGCCGCACCCATCCCAGGCCGGTCAGACCCAGCGCCATGAGCGCCATGGTGCCCGGCTCGGGCACGGGTTTGGGGCAGGAGTCGCTGTCCGGACGCAGGATGTGATAGCCTACCGACCCGTTCGACGGGCCGACGGTAGGATCTACGCCATCAAAGCCCTTGTTCCAGGCCTCATAGCCCTTGCCGTCCCGCACATAGAAGTCGCCCCAGACCGGAGCCTTGGTGCTGTCGAAGACAATGTGGAGCTTGGTGCCCGAGGTGCTGTCGAACTTAATCCCGTAAAGCGAACGGGGCATATGCTCATTGCTCGGACCGGGATTCCAGGTGCCGACGCCCAGACTACCGTAGGGCCCACAGGCGTTGAAGATGTCTCTGCAGGTGAAGGCGTTGGAGGTCTCCAGAATGAAGTGGCTGAAGTCTCGACCGGCGCTCAGGTCGTAGGTGTAGTGCCAGGAGCCGTTCGCGTTCCGGTTGACGTTCCAGTTGATGGTGACCGGCGTCCAGGAGGCCCCGTGGTTGCCCGCCAGGTAGGACAGTCCTCCTCCGGTGGTGGACAGGCTCCCGATATAACCGAGCTCCACGCAGGCGAGGTCGGCGCTCACCGAACTGCCGATTGCCGCTAACAGAAAGGCCAGGACTGCGATGCGAGTGATACTCATTCCATTCTCCTCGGACGTCGTAGTCGATACGCAAAAAACCAGACAGTAGGCTCATCGCCGGCTCAAACGAGACTCAGAACCCGGGCATATCTGCGGACGGTTCGGCGCGTCCTCGAGACGCGAACAAGACCGGTCGATGCCCTCTGAGCAATTCGTGTGCCGCTGCGTGGCCCCGTCTGGTTTACAGGTAACCGGGAGCGGCTCGCTCCCCCCGATTTGGTGCGACTACGTTCTTCTGCTACTCCTTGGCGGCGGCGTAATCTGCGGACAAAAAAGAAGGGAACACGTCCAGATAGACGCGCTCCCCCTTGAATGTGACGTCAGCATAGCCATCCCCCGGCGGAGGGTCAACCCAGTTTATCAATCATCGCGACTAACTTGAGCCAAACTTGATGTATACCCGGGAGCATTGGCAAGAACTGTAGCTTAGGCATATACTGGGTGCCGACAATTGCCCCGGTTCTTCCGCTCTAGGAGGGTCTTCCATGGCGAGCAGCAGCCGACGTTGGTGGTTCTGGATCAGGGCCAGTCGCTTCGAGTTCTTCACCGGGGTGATTGCTCCGACCCTGGTGGGTTGCGCCGTCGCCTACGATGATTCGGGCCGTCTGCACCTGGGCCTGGCGCTCCTCACTCTACTGGGGCTCCTCTTCCTACATGCGGCGGCCAACCTCGCCAACGACTACTTCGATCACCTCAGCGGCAACGACGCGCTGAACCGCACCTTCATCCGCCCCTTCACTGGGGGAAGCCGCGTGATCCAACAAGGCCTGGCCCGGCCCCGCGAGGTTCTCGTGGCTTCGCTCCTCTCTCTGGGTCTGGGGGCATTGCTGGGATTCATCCTGGTCTGGCTCCGGGGGCTGCCCATCCTGGTGCTAGGGCTAGTCGGGGGGTTAACGGGGTTCTTCTACACGGCGCCGCCCCTCAAGCTGGGCTATCGTGGACTGGGCGAGATCTTCCTCGCGCTCGACTTCGGGGTGCTCCCCGTGCTGGGCGCCTACTACGTGCAGACGCAGCATTTCTCCTTGGCCGCCCTGTGGGCTTCGCTGCCCGTGGCCCTGCTCATCCTGGCAGTGCTGTGGATCAACCAGTTCCCGGACTACGACGCCGACCGCGCGGTGGGCAAGTGTCACTGGGTGGTGCGTCTGGGCCGCCGCCGCGCCGCGTGGGTCTATTGCGGTATGGTGACGGGCTCGTATGCCTGCGTCTTGATCGCTGTCGCCGCCCAGATTCTGCCTCCTCTGTCGCTGCTAGTGGCACTGTCTCTGCCCCTGGCGGCGAAGGGGATGAACGTAGCCCTGGCGGAGTACGACACGCCGGCTCGCCTCGCGCCGGCCAATGCCGCTACGGTCGGCCTGCACCTCACCTTCAACCTACTCCTGACCTTGGGCTTGGTCGTAGATCGGCTGCTCCGCTAGCCGTCGAGAAGCTTCCCGACTCCCGCCTTTACACTGGGGCGCGGCTTTGCTATAATCACTGTCCACGGGCGCTTAGTTCAGGGGCTAGAACGCTACCTTGACACGGTAGAGGCCGGTGGTTCAAGTCCACCAGCGCCCACCATTAGACCATGACCGCCGCGGCCTGCTCTGGGACGCGGCGTTTCACTATGTTTCGGACCTGGTACGCTCGAGGCGTCGAGCCGGTCCGCGTAGCAGTTGCTGATCCACTCCCGCGCGGGCGGGCGTCTCGCCCGGGACCCTGATGACTTGGACTGGGGAGGGCGCGCGTGGGCCGCAGAGCGTTCCGCAGCGCCCCTCCGCACCGTAGCCCAAACGGCAAGCAGCCAAAGGAGGTCGCCCCGATGAGCAAGATTACACTGACGCTGCCCGACGGCAAGCCCCTAGAAGTTGACCGGGGCACTACCGGGCTGCAGGTTGCCCAATCCATTGGCGCGCGGCTGGCGCAAGCCGCGGTGGGCGTCACCGTGGACGGCTCGGCTCTCGACCTGACTCGCCCGCTGCTCGCCGACGGGGCCTTCTCCGTGCTCACCTTCAACGACGAGGCCGGCCGCAGCGTATACTGGCACTCGGCCGCGCACCTGCTGGCCGCCGCCGTCGTGGACCTGTTCCCTGAGGCCCAGCCCACCATCGGCCCCTCCATCGCCGAGGGCTTCTACTATGATTTCGACGTCGCGCGGCCCTTCGCCGAGGACGACCTCGAGCGCCTCGAAGCCCGCATGCAGGAGCTGATCCAGGCGGACTTGCCCTTCGTGCGCGAGGAGCTGTCCGCTGACGAGGCCCTGCAACTCTTCGCCGACAACCCCTACAAGCGCGAGCTGATCGCGGAACTCGAGCCGGGCGTGCCCATCAGCATCTACCGATTGGGGGACTTCGTCGACCTCTGCCGGGGGCCGCATCTGTCCTCCACTGGGCGCCTAAAGGCCTTCAAGCTGATCAACACGGCCGCCTCCTACTGGCGCGGTGATGAGAACCGGGCCAGCCTCCAGCGCGTTTACGGCACCGCCTACCCCGACGCCAAGCAGCTCCAAGCGCATGTGGACCGTCTCGAAGAGGCGCGCCGCCGCGACCACCGCAAGCTCGGTCGCGAGTTGGAGCTGTTCACCTTCTTCGAGGAGGCCGGCGCGGGTCTCCCCTACTACTGGCCCAACGGCGCCATGCTCCGCCAGACCGTCTGTGACTACGCCATCCAGCAGCACCTGCGTCGCGGTTATAAGCTGGTGCGCACACCCCATCTGATCCGCAGCGACATCTGGCACACCTCCGGGCACGCCCAGCAGGGCTACCCCATGTACTTCACGGACGTCGAGGGCCAGTCGTACGGTATCAAGCCCATGAACTGCCCGGGGCATATCCTGCTGTACAAGAGCAACACCCACTCGTACCGCGACCTGCCCCTGCGCCTCTTCGAGCTGGGCACGGTGTACCGCCACGAGCGCAGCGGCGTGCTGCACGGCCTCATGCGCGTGCGCGGCTTCACCCAGGACGACGCCCATATCTTCTGCACGCCCGAGCAGCTCACCGACGAACTGGTCAGCGTTCTGGCGTTCGCTCGCGACATGCTCAATGCATTTGGCTTCACCGAGTTTGAGGTCAACCTCAGCACGCGTCCGGACAAGGCCATCGGCTCCCCGGAAATCTGGGAGCAGGCGGAGGCGGCCCTGGCCGTAGCTCTAGACCAGGCCGGTCTCCCCTACCATGTAGACGAGGGCGAGGGCGCGTTTTACGGTCCCAAGATCGACATCAAACTCAAGGACGCCATCGGCCGCCTCTGGCAAGGCCCGACGATCCAGTGCGACTTCAACATGCCGGAGCGCTTCAACATCACTTACGTCGGTGAGGACGGCCACGAGCATCGCGTTGTCATGATCCACCGCGTGGTCCTGGCCGGCATCGAGCGCTTCCTGGGGGTGCTCATCGAGCACTACGCCGGAGCTTTCCCGGTCTGGCTGGCCCCCGTACAGGCCCGGATTCTACCCATCACCGACCGCGCCATGGCCTGGGGCCGGCAAGTGCGTGACGTACTGCTGGACGCCGGTTTGCGCGTGGAACTCGACGAGTCCCACGGTACGCTGGGCTCCAAAATCCGCGACGCCGAGGTCATGCGCCTTCCGTACATGCTCATCGTGGGCGACCGCGAGGCCGAGCAGGAGGCGGTGGCCGTTCGTCATCGCGAGGAAGGCGACTTGGGGGCCCAACGGCTCGCTGACTTTGTCCAGCGGCTCCTGGCCGAGAGCCGCGCCCCGCGGGCCGGAAGCTAAGCCCGGGCCTGCGGAACTCGGCGACTCCCCGCGTCGTTTCTACCCGAGGGGCGTCCTCTCGCACGTCTCTCGAACCGAAGCCGGAGAGGACGCGTCGGTGAGGCTAGGAGGCGTCAGTCCGCTAGCGGCGTCGGAGGAGAACTCTCATGGTGGAGATGTTTGTCTACAGGGTCGCCCTGGACGTCGAGCAGGGCACGGCGGTGGTGCTGCTTACCGAGGAGGAGCCCGTGCAGCGCCTCCTCCCTATCTGGATCCGGGTCTTTGAGGCCCAGGCGATCGCCATGGAGCTGCACGGTGAGACTCCCCCGCGCCCCTATACGCACGATCTGATGGCGGCGATCGTGGCCGCCGTGGGCTGGCGACTGGATCACATCTCAATCACGGACCTGCGCGATACCACCTTCTATGCCGTACTCAGCTTGGAGCAGGATGGCCAAGTCGTTGAGGTGGACGCGCGGCCCAGTGACAGCATTGCCTTGGCCCTACGCTGTGATGCCCGAATCTACGTGGCTGACGATGTGCTGGAGAAGGCCGCCATTGTCCCGGGCCCGGAAACCCCGGAAGACGACGTCGATGCCTTCCGACGGCTGATGAGCGGCGTAGACCTGACGGTGCCGGAGAGCGGGGAAGAACCTGGTCCCCCCCTCGAGCCGGAGCCGCCCGGCGATTCGACCGAAGAACCGAGCTAGCCGTTGCTGTCCGCTGTCGGCCAGCGCCCTGGGCGCGGGCCCTGTCTGTCTGCCAACGCGAACGCGTTTTCTGACCATCTGGAGGAGAGCTAGTGAGTCGATCAAACCGTATCTTCACCCTGGCCGTAGGCCTGGTGCTGGTAGTTCTGTTTCTCATCCGTATGCTGTCCGTCTACACCGATTTTCTGTGGATGGACTCGGTGGGCCAATCCGCGGTCTTCACCAAGCTTCTGTGGACCAAGATCGCTCTGGGCCTGATCGTGGGGGGCGTGTTCTTCGCCTGGTTGTGGATCAACCTGCGTTTGGCACGCCGCGCTAAGCCCGCCGAGGTCGCCTTCATCGGCCGCCGGCTGCTCCCTGACGAGGACCGCGCGCAGATCGAGGTATACGCCGACCGCGCGCTGTTCATCTTCTGCCTGATCGGCGCCGTCTTCGCCGGCTTCTACGCCGCCGCGCAGGCCGTTCCCCTGCTGGTCTTCCTCAATTCCGTACCCTTTGGCAAGACCGACCCGATCTTCGGGAACGACCTGGGCTTCTACGTCTTCCGCCTGCCTTTCTGGTTCTACCTGTACCGCTCCGCCATGTACATGGCCGGCTTCGCCTTTGTCGTGGCTCTGCTGGTCCATCTCTATCAGGAGAACGTGCGCCTGGTTGGCAACACGATCCACGCCGACTCGCGGGCCCGCCGCCATCTCTTCGGCCTGCTGGGTATCGTCCTGCTGATTAAGATCGCCGGCTACCGCCTGGCCCAGTTCAGCCTGCTCAACTCGACCACCGGCAAGCTCTTCTCCGGCGCCTCCTACGCCGATGTGGCCGCCCGCCTACCCGTCCTGTGGGGCATGATGCTGCTCGCGCTGGTCGCCGCGGTCTTGACCTTCATGAGCATCAAGCGTCGCGATTTTAAGTTGGTCGGCTGGCCGCTGGCCCTGCTGCTGGTGGTCTCCTTCCTGGGCGGCACCGTGTACCCGCAGGCCCTCCAGCGCCTGGTCGTCGTCCCCAACCAGTTGGAGAAGGAACAGCCCTTCTTGCAGCGCAACATCGCCGCCACCCGCGACGCCTTTGGCCTATCCCAGGTGGCGCGCAGCAACTTCCAGGTCAGCGGCACCCTCGACGCAGAGACCCTGCGCGCCAATCGGCAGACCCTGACGTCTATCCGTCTGTGGGATTACCGCCCGCTGGAAGCGACCTTCGACATGCTCCAGACCCTGCGGCCCTACTACAGCTTCCCCGGCGTGGACGTGGATCGCTATGACGTCAATGGCGCCCTGCGCCAGGTCTCGATCGCTCCACGCCAGTTGGACTACAACAAGCTTTCCGGCCAAGCCTGGCAGAATCAGCACCTCATCTACACCCACGGGTACGGGGCAGTTGTCTCCCCCGTCAACGAGGGCGACGGTCGCGGTCTGCCCGTTTTCTGGGTAAGCGGGCTGCCCCCCAAGTCCACGGTGCCGCAGATGGACATTAAGCAGCCTTCCGTCTACTACCAGTCCTCCTCCCTGCCGCCGCTGATTGAGCTAGTGTCTAGCCCGGAAGCCGCCACCCAGCCTTCTGCTGAGCAGGCTCCGGGTGGACCCGGCGCCGGCCCCGGCGGCGCCGCGCCCGCGACTCCGGCGCCCACGGTCCGCGGGCCGCTCTCGAAGGCTCCCGCTGGCGAGGTGCCTTATGTCTTGGTCAACACCAAGCAGCCAGAGTTGGACTACCCCAGCCTCGCCACCAGCGCGGCTGCGGCCCCCACCGCCGACCAGAATCAGATGGTCAACTATGGCGGCAAGGGTGGCGTGCAACTTAGCAGCTTCATTCGCCGCCTGGCCTTCGCCGCGCGCTTCTCGGACCTGCAGATTCTGCTCACTGCCTATCTCAAGCCGGATAGCCGCATCCAGTTGCACCGCTATCTGCCCGAGTCGCTCTCGGCGGTCGCGCCCTTCATGATGTACGATCCTGACCCCTATATGGTCATCGCCGACGGGCGCTTGGTCTGGATTTGCGACGCATACACGGTCAGCGACCGCTATCCGTACTCCACGCTGGCCTCCAACGTGGCGACCGACTCGGTGAACCTACCCTCCATCAACTACCTCCGGAACTCAGTCAAGGTCACGGTGGACGCCTACGACGGCCTGCCTACGTTCCACATCGTGGACCCGCAGGACCCGGTAGTGCAGTGCTACCAGAAGATCTTCCCGACCCTGTTCACCCAGCAGGAGATGTCGCCCATCATCCGCCGCCACTTGCGGGTGCCCCTCCTGCAGTTCCTCACCCAGGCGAAGGTCTACGGGCTCTATCACATTGAGGATCCCACGACCTTCTTCAACCGCGAAGACATGTGGGCCGTCCCACCCGAGATTTTCGGCACCACCAGCCGCCCCACCGAGCCTTATTACGTGGTCATGAAGCTGCCGGGCGCAGAGAAGGAGCAGTTCCTCCTCATGTTGCCCTACGTACTTAAGGGCCGTGAGGAACGCGTCGCTGTGGCCTGGATGGCCGCCATCTGTGACGAGCCGGACTATGGGAAGCTGGTCGTCTACGACTTCCCCAAGAGTCCCGGCGTTATGGGGCCCATGCAGTTCGAGGGGCTTATCGACCAGAATACGGACATCTCCCAGGCTTTCAGTCTCTGGAACCAGGCTGGCTCGCGCGTCGTGCGCGGCAACACGCTGATGATTCCGGTTGACGGCAGCATGCTCTACGTGGAGCCCGTCTACTTGGTCGCTACCGAGAAGAACGCCGTGCCGCAGTTGCAGCGCGTCATCGTCGCCTATGGCGAGCAGATCGTCATGGAGCCGACGCTCGACGCGGCCCTGCAGCGTCTCTTCGGCGTGGATCTGAAGCTGGCCCAGACTGGACCGGCCAAGATCACCGTTCCCGCCTCGGGGGCCGGCGTTACCGCCATTCCCGCGCCAGTGCCGGGCCAACCCGCGACCGCCGGTCCGCCGCCGACCGTCCCGAGCGCCGGGACTGGCCCCTCGGCCGACCTGCGGGGGCTTATCGATCAGGCTCTCGTCATCGACACCCAGGCGCAGACGGCCTTGCGCCAAGGGGACCTGGCCACGTACCAGCAGAAGCAAAAGCAGGTCGGCGACCTGTTGCGGCAGATGCAGCAGCAAGCCCGGTAGACCCCGGCCTACCAGGACCCCCGACTGGGCGCGGCTCTGCTGCCCGCGTCCTGGCTCTTCAGCGGCAGGCGGAACTCAATCCGCCTGCCGCTCTTTTCTCGGGGAGGGTTGCTCCGTCGACACGGAGAACCCTGCCTCATGCCTAGCCTCTCCCCCACACCGGAGCCTCGTCGCACGCGTCCCCGGGCTCTCGTCTTCGATTTCGACGGCACACTTGTCGATTCCCGCATCGACTTCCCGCTGATGCGCGAACGAGTTCTCGTCCATCTCTCCGCCTGGGGCCTCAAGCCTGACCCCGCCGTCGAGATGCTTATTCTGGAGACGATCCACTGGGCGCGGAAGAACCTCCGCGCCACTTCCCCGCTACGCGCGGACCAGTACTTTGCCGAAGCAATGGCTCTGCTCTGGGAGATTGAGCGCCCGTTCTGCAATCAAGCGCGCCTCTTCCCCGGCGTCGCTGATGCCCTCCGCGCCGCCGCCACCGCCGGAGTGTCGCTGGGCATCATTACCAGGAACTCGCGCGCGGGTGTGGGCCTGGTGATGGCGCGTAACCCGCTCCCGATCGCCGTGATAGTCACTCGTGACGACCTGATGGACGTCAAACCCCACCCCCGGCACCTGCTCCAGGCGCTCCAGGCAATGGACGTTCCTGCCGCCCAGACTTGGCTAATCGGCGATCATCCGACCGACGTGGCCTGCGGGCTGGCCGCGGGCGCCCACGCCGGCGCAGTTCTAACCGGCGGCACCCCCGCCGCCGCCCTTCTCGCCGCCGGTGCCGAGCTTGTATGCCCAGATTCGGCCAGTCTGGTACACGCGCTTCTCCGCCCCTCGGCAGGCGAGTAGCTCTTCTTCGCATGGCGAATGCTCTGCGTTAATTCCCTGAACAGGAAGGAATCAGCCGGGTAGGCGCGGAAAGCAAGGAAGGAAGCGAGGCGGAGAAGTGTCGGAAGTGGCACTTCCGCGCCTCAGCCAAGGCCCGACATGGCTCTTCTCCAGAGCGCCGCCGCTGTCCGGTTCTACCGTTTCTTAAGGGGGATCTTCCGTGGATGACCAACAACTGACCGTAAAGGAAGCAGCTTTGCGATTGGGGGTTACCACCCGAACGGTGCGCCTGTGGGTGGAGGCCGGGAAGCTTTCCGCGCAGCGGGTTCGGGGGAAGTTCGGACCCGAGTGGCGCGTAAGCGCGGACGGCGTCGAACACCTGCTCCCCGAGGCGAACCTCGGCGCGGTGGTGTCAGACCCAGCGAGGAAGCTAGGAGGGAATGCTTTCCTCGCCGGATTGGGCGCTCTATCCACCGAGTTGGAGGCCAGTCGCGACGCCCATGAAGCGCATACTCAGCATATTGTTGCCATCGCTGATGCACTTGGCGCCTTGCGGCAGGAGCTCGGGACGCGGCCCGATCCTGCTCAGTTGATCGCCGGCCTGGTCAGTCAGGGCAGCGCGCTGCAGCGCGCCCTCCAGGAAGAGGCACGCTTGCGTCGCCGGGAGTCTCAAGAGACCCTGGCCGGGCTCCAAGCCCTCACCGGACTCGTTCAGGCGCAGTCTGAGCAGTTGGAGGCTCTGTCGCAACGTATCGAAGACGCCGCCAAACCGCACTCATGGTGGCACCGCTTCTTCCACTAGCCGTTCTCCGCTGCTCGGGCCGCCGCCGTCAGAAGAACACGTCCTCCTGCGGCGCTATCTCGTCAACGAGGCGGCTCAGTTCCTCGCTATCGTGGAAGACAATCTTGATCATGCCCGCTCCATTGCGCCTGCCTTCGATAGACACGCGTGTGGCCAAGGCTTGCTGAAGCCGCTCAGTGACCGCCTTCCGGAACACTTCCTTCTCTTCCGTAACCTCTTCCTCGGCCGGCGGCTCAGGAGCAGGCACGGAAGGCTTCCGCGCTAATTCCTCGGTCTGCCGCACGCTCAGGCATTCCCTGATGGCCCGTTCACAGACTTGGTAGAGCCGCGCGGGCTCGTCTTTCAGCGCCAGTAGCGCTCGGGCATGGCCTTCGGTAAGGGTTCCCTCTTCTACCGCCTCCTGCACCTCAATGGGCAGCGCCAGAAGCCGTAGGCGGTTGGCCACCGCCGGACGACTCTTGCCGATTTGATCGGCCAGCTCTTCCTGCGTCATGTTGAACTCATCAAGCAAGCGACGGTAGGCATGCGCCTCCTCCATGGCGTTGAGGTCTTCGCGCTGCAGATTCTCGACCAGGGCCACCTGCATGGACTGCCGATCATCCATCTGATGCACCAAGCACGCAACTGTGGCCAGGGACAAGAGCCGAGCGGCCCGCCATCGCCGCTCTCCGGCGACTATTTCGTATCCGCTGTCGGTTTCTCGCACCAGAAGTGGCTGCAGGAGTCCCTGTTCCCGTATGGAGTCGGCCAGAGAGGCCACTTCGTCTTCGTCAAAGCAGCGCCGCGGCTGGAAGGGATTGGGCCGCAGCCGGTCTATGTCGACCTCGATGACGCCTCGGGTCTGCGGCGCGCCGCTTCCGGCCAGCAGATCACTCAGTCCTCGTCCCAAACTACGCTTTTGCACTTCCGAAGACCTCCTCATACAGACTCTGGTAGGCCTTCGCCCCTGCACTGGCCTTATCGTAGGCCACAATCGGCAACCCATGGGAGGGAGCTTCAGCCAAGCGGACGTTTCTGGGGATGACAGACTTGAAAATGCGCCCCGGGAAGTGTTCAATGACCTCTTCCGCGACCTCACGAGCCAGATTGGTGCGGGCATCAAACATGGTGAGAACGACCCCGGCAATCCGTAGGCGCGGGTTGATCTGCCCCTGCACCAACTTCACAACCTTCATCAGTTGCGAAAGCCCCTCCAGCGCGTAATACTCGCATTGAATGGGGATCAGCACGGCATCGGCGGCCGCGAGGCTGTTGACGGTAAGCAGGCCCAATGAGGGCGCGGTGTCGATGATAATCAGGTCATAGCGCTTGCGCGCAGCCTCCAGCGACTGCCGCAGCTTGGTCTCGCGAGCAATCGCCGAGGCCAGGGATAGTTCTGCGCCGGCGAGATCAATCGTGGCCGGTACCAGCCAAAGGTTGCCAATGGGGGTAGGCACCACCACCTCGCCCAGGGGGTCTGGCGTCTCTTCCTTCCACTCGTCATCGGTGAGCAGGTCGTAGATGCAGCGGTCCAGCTTGCTGCGGTCCACGCCCAGACCACTCGTGGCATTTCCCTGGGGATCCACGTCCACGAGCAGTACCTTCTTGCCGGCGAGAGCCGCTCCGGCCGCCAGATTCACGGCGGTGGTGGTCTTACCTACGCCACCCTTCTGATTGACAACGGCAAAAGCCTCTGTCATGCGCGCACCTCCAGAACCAACCGGCGAATGCGGGGGGCGACACCCAATGAAACATACCGTTGAGGCCGGATCCTCGCCTAACTGTCCGAAACCCCGCCCTCCGGCGCGAACCGGGAGACAGAAAGCCGAGCGAGCGCCGTAGGGGCAGTCCCGGTCCGCGCCCAACCAGCAGGCGGCGACAGATACTCCGGGGCCTCGCTGCTATGCCAGATGCAGACCGAGCCTCCCGGGGCAAGCAGCGGGCCGGCCAGACCCAGAGCGGCCTCCGCCTGCGCGAGAGCCCGAAAACACACGAGATTGAAGCGGCTGCCTGGCTCCTTCGCCAGCTCCTGGGCACTAACCTGCCGCACATGGGCATTGGCGATTCCCAGGCGGGCGCGAGTGAGGTTCATAAACCGCGTGGCGCGTTGCCGCCGGTCCGCCATCGTGACCGTCAGATTCGGGCGGAGAATCGCGAGAGTCAGCCCGAGAGCGCCGCTCCCAGCACCCAGATCCAAGACTGCACCCGTGTTCAGCTCAGGAAGCAGTTGAAAAACGGTGAAAGTGGGGAGGAGGCCATGTTCCGCTACTTCCAGGGGCGTGGGATAATTGGTGAGCCCCAGGGGAAAGGCGCGCTCCGCCAACCAGCAGGATAAGTCATCCAGGCGCTGTCCTTGGTCAGGGTCCGGGATAAAGCCCGCTGATTCACCGCGAAGGCGCCAATCAATGATCTGAGGCATGAGAGTGTTTCACGTGAAACATTTCCCGGTTAGCCCAGCGGATACCTTCGTGCCCTTTTGGATCAGGACGAGGACAGTAATGGTAGATGTTTCACGTGAAACATTCCCCCTTATCATCGTCCAGCTGGGCATCTGGTGTCCGAGGGCGCCGCAGCCAGGCTTCCAAGGCCACCAGGTCGGCGGCCGTCACTCCGCGCAGTGCGGCCGCCTCCTCGAGGGTGCGCGGGCCTGCTGCCGTCAAGCGGTCTCGCGCTTCCTTGCGCAAGGGCATGTCCTGGAACGGGCAGTCAGCGGGGAGCGCCAGGCGGCCCTTGCGCGCTCCCCGCCGGCGATTGCCTATATCCTGCGCCCAATACGCCCCATAGCGGAGCCGGACCTCGACCTCAGCTTGCTCCCATTCGGCCAGAGGATAGGGAGGGGGATGAGCGGCCACTACCTGCCCATAGGTCGCGCCCTCCATGAGAAGCAGATCGGCCAAGGTCCGCACTTGGGCGCCAGAGACTCCGACGTCGGTTGCCAGTACCTGTGTGGTCTGGCATCGCGTGATCTCGGCCTCGACGTGGCTCTGCTCCGCGGCTAGGCGGGGGGCTAGTTCGCCCGAGAGTAGGCCCAGTTCCAAGCCAATCGGCCCGAGGCGACGCAGGGCACTGCCCTGGCTCAGCCATAATCGATGCTCGGCGCGGGCGGTTAGCATGCGATACGGCTCATCCGTGCCCTTGGTGACCAGATCATCAATCATGACGCCCAGGTACCCCTGGCCTCGACTGAGGCTCAGCGGCGGCTCCCCTTGCACGAAGCGTGCGGCATTCACGCCCGCCAGCAGCCCCTGAGCCGCAGCTTCTTCGTACCCGGACGTCCCATTCACTTGCCCGGCCAGGTACAGTCCGGCTACAGGCGCAAAGGCCAGGCCCGGGTCCAACTGCCGGGCGTCAATGCAGTCGTACTCAATGGCGTAGCCGGGCCGCATCATGACTGCGTCGCTAAGACCGGGCAGCGAATGCAATATCTCCAGTTGCACCCCGGCAGGCAGGGAGTTCGAGAGCCCCTGAACGTAGATCTCGTCCGTATCCCAGCCTTCCTGCTCTAGGAACAAGGTATGGCGCTCGCGGTCGGGGAACCGCAGCAACTTGGCCTCCAGGGAAGGACAGTAGCGGGGGCCAATCCCCTGAATGCGGCCGCTGACCAAGGCAGAATGGTGTAGATTTGCGCGCACCAGCGCATGCGTGTCCGGCGTGGTGTGTGTGGTCCAGCAGGGGAGAAGCTCCCGACTGGGACGCGCTACCGGGCTATGGTGGAAGCGAAGCGGACGCGGATCACTCGGCTGAACGGCCAGCTCCTGCAGATGTGCGGAGGACTTGAGAATGCGCGGAACCGTCCCGGTCTTGAACCGCTGAAAGCTTACCCCCATCCCCTCGAGACTGGCCGTCAGACCCACTGCGGCTGCCTCGCCGGCGCGCCCGGCGGGGTAGCTCAGGTCGCCGGTGTGAATCAGACCGTTCAGGAAGGTGCCGGTCGTGATGACGACGGCCTGGCAGGGGATCGTCCCCCCCTGGGCGGTCAGGATCCCCGTGACCCGCTTAGCCGAGGCTTCCACCGCCACGGCCATATCTTGCCACAGGGCCAGGCCGGGCTGGCTCTCCAGGGTCTGCTTCATCGCCCGGCGGTAGAGGGATTTGTCTGCTTGGGCACGGAGAGCCTGGACGGCGGGGCCCTTGGTCGCATTGAGCACTCGCAGGTGCGTGAAAGTGCGGTCGATGTTCCTGCCCATCTCGCCGCCGAGAGCGACGATCTCCGAGACCAAGTGAGCCTTTCCGGGACCGCCTATGCTGCAATTGCAGGGCATATGCGCCAGGAGATCCAAGTTCGAGGACACGAGGACGGTGCGCAGGCCCAGGCGGGCGGCCGCCAACGCCGCCTCACAGCCGGCATGGCCTCCCCCGATCACCGCCACTTCAAAGCACTGAGCTCCGGGCAGACGCATGGCACACTCCTCTAGAATAAGGTAGCTACCATGATAACAGAGGGGAGGCGGGCAGGCAAGGAAAGGCGCCCAGGCAGGGAAATCCGGCAAAGAGAGATGACTATCCCAGATCCTCCCTTGGTTCCATGCGCCACCAGATAGTTGTGGATAACCTGGTGGATTAGGCTAGGTTAATGTGGAAAAAGCTAGATATAGCCGCCACCAAGCCATGACAAAGCCCGGCAGTACGGGATTGCCGCCGTTTTGCGTCCGGATAGCGCCTTGGTGACCCAAAAGCGAGCCGATAGCGTCCGTACATGGTGGACGCACGACCCCCATGGAGGTTCTGCTCCTCGACGTGGGGCAGAGCTTCCACTGCAATTGCCGTGCCAGAGGGAGGGCCTCCGTGATCTACTCAGCCACAAGGCCGCAGCGGCAGAATAGCCCGGAGGCTGCCTCCGAGCTATTCAGAGCAGATCGCCATTTTCAGAGCGGATCATGGATAAGCGCAGCGCACTCACCTCCGGGCTTTCCTAGCTTGGCGACGCGCACGGGTGGGGATCACCCAGGTACGTCAGGCGGGGGGACCAGGGGAAACGTACGGGGTAGGAAGTCGGGCGGGGAGAGGCGAAGACACAGATCCTCGGGAGGGCAGTAGACATGCCGCTGGATGAATACACGCACAAGCGGGATTTCAAGCGGACCCCGGAGCCCGGGCCAGCGGGCGGCGAGGCCGCGCCGGTGCCGATCTTCGTGGTCCAGGAGCACCACTCTTCCCGGCTCCACTGGGATTTCCGGCTGGAGATGGACGGGGTGCTCAAGTCCTGGGCGGTGCCCAAGGGGCCCTCGCTCGACCCCCAGGACAAGCGCCTGGCCATGCAGGTGGAGGATCATCCCCGGGAGTACGCCACCTTTGAGGGCACTATTCCCGCGGGAGAGTACGGGGCGGGCACGGTCACGATCTGGGATCACGGGACGTACGAACTGGCTGATCCAAAGCACAGCGGGGTCGCCCAACTGGAGAAAGGGGAGCTTAAGGTGCGTCTGGCGGGGGAGAGGCTGCGCGGGGGCTTTGTGCTGGTGCACATGCGCAAGCCGAAGGAGCCCAACGCCTGGCTTCTCATCAAAGAGCACGACGACCATGCGGCCAAGTGAGTCCGCTCAGGAACAACGCCATCGAAGGCCGAGATTATTTCGCCAGGCATTTTGGGTGGCGAGTCACACAAAGGACAATGCCTCGGTCGGGCTCGGGTAGGGGAAACCCCGAGGAGATCATCAGGGAAATGGTGCATAAGTCAGCCATTTGTGGAAAACTTCGTGGACAAGGCAGGGGGAGATGGGGATAAGTCAGGTGGATGACGCACAACTCTCCGCAGTAACTTGGAAGCCTTGTCACAAACTTAAGAACACAGTCGGCGGTTATCGCGAGTAGATTTAACAAAAACCCGCTTTACACGAGGGACCGGTTCTGTTACTATGCTCAACGACAGAGGGAGATGGGCTTTCCACAATTGTGGATAACTATTGTGGATAACCTGGTAACAATTGGTTCCCTGTTGGGGCCAGCCGTTCGCCAACGCACATATCGCAGCTCACTTCGCAGCAGATAGACCTCTCTTCGTCCGCGTTTCACCCTGATTTGGCTTTTCGAGGGCGTGTTGGCACTGCCGGCGGGTTAGGCGGGAGCCAGTTGTCCTCGCAGGCCCTGCGGTCCGCCGACCGCCAGGTAGCCATCCGTTGGTCCCCGGGAGGTGTAGCGAGTGGTTGCAGAACCGAAGGCGCCGATGCATGAACTATGGCAGAGCGCCCTGCCGCTGCTCGCGGAACGCCTGGGCCAAGCGACGTGTGACAGCTTCCTGCGCCCGGCGATAGTGCTGGACTTTGACGGCACCAACCTCACGCTGGGCCTCCCCAACGAATTTGCGCGCACCTGGCTGCGGGAGAAGTACCCCAACGCGGTAGATAACGCGCTCAGCGAGATGCTCCACCAGCCCATCCATGTGCAGTTGGAGGTGGCGGAGCAGGTGCGGCCCGTGCTTGAAGCAGTCCCCTCGGAGCCGGCTCCGGAAGAGCCGGTGCGTCTGCGCGAGGGTGGGCCGCGGGGCGCAACCCCTCTCAACCCCAAGTATACTTTCGCCAATTTCGTGGTCGCGGACTGCAATCGCTTCGCCCATGCGGCGGCGTTGCAGGTAGCCCGGGCGCCCGGTAGCAACTATAATCCTCTCTTCATCCACAGCAAAGTCGGACTAGGCAAGACCCATCTGATGCAGGCGATCGGCCATATGGTTCTGGCCGAGCATCCGAGCGCCCGGGTCATTTACATCTCCGCCGAGGACTTCGTCAACCACTTCATCACCGCCATGCGCGACAACAGCATGGCTCGGTTCCGGGAGACCTTCCGCAATGCGGACGTGATCCTGGTCGATGATATCCAGTTTATCGCCGCGATTGAGGGACCCGCCTCCGAGGAGGAGTTCTTCCACACCTTCAACGCGCTGTACCAAACTAATAAGCAGCTAGTGATCGCCTCTGATTCGCCCCCCCGGCATCTGCAGATCATGAATGATCGGCTGCGCAGTCGGCTGGAGATGGGGATTGTCGCCGACCTGCGGCCTCCGGAAGTGGAAGCCCGGGTGGCGATCCTGGAGAAGAAGTCCCAGACCGAAGGTGTGCACTTCTCGCGGGAGATTCTCGAGTTTGTAGCGCAGAAGATCATCTCCAACATTCGGGTGCTGGAGGGGGCGCTGCTGAAGCTCTGCGCCCATGCCTCCCTGGAGCCGGGGCCGCTAACCCTGGCGCAGGTGGAAGAGATCATCGCCGACTACACTCCGGCCAGTTCCGAACGGCGCGTCACCGTACGGGAAATCGCGCAGTTCGTAGCCGAACAGATGGACTGCGATGTAGAGGACATGCTGGGCGCCAAGCGGAGCCAGGAAATTGTCTGGCCCCGGCAGGTGGCCATCTACCTCTGTCGTGAGCTGACCGACGTCTCCCTGGCGAAGATTGGAGAGTATTTTGGCGGCCGCGATCACAGCACCGTTCTGCACGGTTACAACAAGGTCAGCGAAATGCTGGCCGACGACGAGCGCGTGCTATGGCTGATCAACGACCTCAAGGCCGGGCTGCAAGGGGACTAGGTTTCTGGTCCGGGGTGGACGGCGGAGGGTGATCAAGGCGTGGCCCGCGGCTACGTCTTTTCGCTTCCGAAAGGCCCTCCCTCAGGCGGCCGCGGGGTACGTGGGAAACGTGGGCAAAAGCTGTGGGCGTCGGTTGACAATCGGGAGGGCCATGTGGATAATGTTCTGACTGGGGGAAAGTGTGGATAAGTCGAAGATGGAGTCACCAGACTTATACACAGCTAGAACCCCAAGGACACTGGCCCCACCGGGGTTCTCCCCGCTTTCCACGACACTACTACTACTACTACTAAGGATTATAAAATAGTCTTTCAGATAAGGGCTTCCGGCCAGTCTGGGGAAAACCCCGGTCCGAGGCCCGCGCAAGTCCAGCGCTAGTTGAGAGTACCGAGTCCATTGGGAGGGCTGAACGATGCTGAAGGCTTCATGTACGCAAGGGGCGCTGCACGAGATTTTGCAGATCATCTCGCGAGGCGTGTCCGGTCGTAGCACCCAGCCAGTGCAGAATAACATCTTCGTCTCAACCGCGGACAACACGCTGCGCTTGGTGGCCACTGACCTGGAGTACATCAGCCTGGACGCGCAGGTGCCGGCTATGGTCACGGAAGAGGGCAAAGTGACCGTGCCGGGGCGGGTGTTCAACGAGATCGTGACCAGCCTCCCGGCCGAGGAAGTATCGCTGGAATCGGAGCAGGTGGGCGAGTTGACCATCCGCTGCGGCAAGTCCAACTACCGGGTGCGGGGCTTGCCGGCGGACGATTTCCAGATGCTGCCGGAAGTCATGCCGGAGGCCGAGTTCTCCGTGCCGGAAGGCGCGTTGCGCACGCTGCTGGCCCAGACCGTATTTGCCTGCTCGCCAGATGAGACCCGGCCGATCCTGACCGGCGCTTTGCTCAACGTTAAGCCGGATATGCTGACGGTAGTGGCGACGGACACGTACCGCATGGGTATCCGGACGCTCCGGGTGGAGACCGGCATCGAAGCCGAGAAGAAGGTCATTGTCTCCTCCAAAGTACTTGGCGAATTGATGCGGATTCTGCGCGAGGACTCGGAAGAGCCCGTCAAAGTCAGCCTATCGGGTCGGCTGGTGGAGTTCGAGGCGCACAAGGTGAAGATCTCCTCCCGGCTGATCGAGGGCGAATATCCGAACTACGAGAAGATCATCCCGGCCGAGTTCACCAAGAAGATGACGGTGCAGGTGGAGGCGCTGGAGCGGTCGCTGCGCCGGGCCCTGATCGTGGCCCGCCAGGACAATAATCGCGTGGTACTGCGGGGCCAGGAAGGCATTCTGCAGATCACTGCGGCCAGCCCCGATCTGGGTAGCGTGGAAGAGGAAGTGGAGATGGAGCTGGAGGGCGATCCGGTGGAGATCGCTTTCAACGTGCGCTTCATGCTCGATATGTTGGAAGCCGCCGGCAGCCAGCAGGTTATCTTCTCGCTTTCGGGGCCGCTGAATCCGGGCACGATTCGGCCGGCGGGGCGAGACGACTACATCTACTTGGTCATGCCCATGCAGATCATAACCTAGGCTTGATCGAGAGCACTAACGACACACGACGAGCGGTCCGCGAGGGCCGCTCGTTTCTTTTTGGTTAGTCGGCCCAGATCCTGAACCGAACCGGGCGCAAGCCTCCCTCGTCAGCGACCGCATGCCGCAAGTATCAACTGATAGGTAAGGAGGAAAAGGAAATGAACAGAAGTCGCAATCTGAAGGCGGTTGCCGCGATGCTGCTGGCAGGGCTCGCGATCTCGGTGGTGGCCAACGCTGAGGAGCCGGCCGCCCCAGCGACCGCGAAGGCCTGTTCAGTGAAGTCTGCCCATTTCTACGCCACCACGGGTCACCCCACGCGCATGGCGCGCACCGGGGTGGGCATGGTTTGGGCAGACAACGAGGTGCTGTGGACGATTGCCGCCGACGACGCGGGGATGCCCGCTTCGGATCGGGCCTGGACCGTGTCGGAGGGTCGCCTGGTGCCCTGGGTGGAGAAGGGCGCGGCCTGCACCCCGCATGAGATTCACGTGGGAGAACTGGCCGGACAATGGGTGGTCTACCGAGCGAATGAGGCGCCGTTCCTGCCGACCCCGCAGAACGTGATCGTCACGGTGGACCAGCGCACGGCGCGGTACCACCGCACGCCGCCGATGCTCCTGGCCATGCAGTGGCGCAATCGTCTGGCCCGAGTACTGGGGCAAGCCGTGCCCGAGAACTACATGGCTGCCAAGGCCGCGGCGCTCCCCGCCAGCAGTGGCTCCGCAGTCGCCGCCTACCAGTACCAGGCGCCCGTACCGCCGCCCCCCGGTTTCAGCGCCGGCACGCCGATGCAGGGACACTGCTCGACGTGTGGCTGCACCTTCTGCGGACCTGGCGGTCCGGCGAACCCCGGTACGCCGGGAGGCCCGGCCTGTCCCGTCATGCCCACGCCTCCCGCGCCGCTGCCGTAGGGGCACATCGCGCCGAGGGGAGCATTGGCATTGGCCCCCTCCTCACTCGAGGAGGGGGCTAGACCATGTCGGCGTCCCAGTGATAGAACTCCAGCGGGAACAGGTCAGCGGCGAAGCTGCTCACCCGCTCCGGTCCCAGCAGCAGCTTGGCCAGGTGGCGCTCGCTGAGGTCCACCTGCTCGGCTCCTCGGCGCAGCAGGTAGCCGCCGTCGGTGCGCGCAAATTGGATCTGCTCGGCCAAGCCTAGCTTGGTCAGCAGGGACTCCAGGTTGGCGACCCAGTACATCCCCCGGTAGCCGTAGTGATAGGGGAGACCCAGTCCGCGCAACCGCAAGGACAGGCCGCGATCCACTACCGGGGTCTCCACGAGGAGCCGCCCGGGATGGTTAGTCGTGGAGGTGGGGGCGCTGGCGTCGTCGCGGCGGTGGAAGACCTCGCGGATCAGCCCGGCGACTAGCTCTGGCGGCCCGGCGTGCTCTTCGACTCGGTCGCCGTTGCGAACGGCCACGTAGGCGACCAGGCGACCGTCCTGAGCCGTAGTGAAGACCTCCAGGGCGCTGTAGCGGTCCGCGAGCAGGATAGTCATCACCTCGGGGGTCCGACGCACGCCCAGGGCGTCCTGAGCGCGCAGGGCGAGCATCTCCGGCAGGTCCGGCCAGAGGCCCGTGGCGACTTCGACCCCGGACAGACCTGGCAGGCACTCAACGCTCGCCCGGTCCAACTCGAAGGAGTAGCCCCGTCCCGCACTCTCCCATCCAAACCCGCGGTACCAGTCCGTGATGCCGGTGCCAAGCCACCCGAGATCGCAGCCCAAGCTCTGCATATGGGTCATGGCGTCGCGCACGCAGGCCTCACCCAGGCCCTGGCGCCGGAAGTCGGGCGCGCAGGCGACGCCGAAAATGCCGCCCAGGCGCAGCTCGCCGCGAGGGGTGACCAGGTCGGCCACGTACAGACCGGCATGCGCGACGGGGCGACCGGCGGAGACGATGATCCGCATCTGCTCGCGGTTTGCCTCGCTCAGCAGATGCGGGCCGAAGTGGCCCATGCGCGCCTCCTCAGGGAAGAAGGTGCGGTTAAGCAGGTCGAGCGTAGGCGCCAACTCATAGGGCCCGCAGGCCCGCGGGCCATCGTAGGTATTGGACATATTGGACCTCCTCTTTCGGGTCTGACGGATGGCGACCTTCGGGCCCGCGCACGCGTAGGCCAGATCAGAAACGAACTTGCGGGGGCGCTGGCGGAGGTTGGCAGAAGGGGCAGCGCTCCTCGCCGGGGGGCAGCAGGTGGTCGCAGGTCGGGCAGGCCTGGTAGCCATGCTGCCGTCGCCAGCGCTTCAGGCGCAGGCTGGAGCGCATGGTGGCGGCAAAGCGGCGTCGTACGCCGTCTTCGACGATACCCGTCGCCAGCTCCTGCACATGCTGCTCCTCCTCGGCCGTGAGGGGGTAGGCGTCGAGTTGGTCGGGAGTGGGCTGCGGCTGCTCGCCTTCCGCCGTGGCGCCCACCGCGCGCGGCTGGCTGCGACCCTGGTAGGCGCTGGTGGGGCGGATTTCGGTGATGACTTGCACCTCGCCCTCGGGAGCGGTCGCCTCGCCCATGCTGGCTAGCTGGGTGGCGACGCGGGCGTTGAGCCGGCCGAGGATGCGGTCCGAGTCGGCGGTGAGTTGCTGGGCCAGGGGCGCGGAGTCGCAGTGGACGGTGAGCACGCCGCCCTCGGCGCGGACCACTTCGGTATGGCGGGCGTACCAGGGGCCGACCGCCTCCGCCCAGAGCACGGCCGCGAGCACCTCGGCGCTGTGCTGCGTGAAGCCGCGGTCCTGGAGATAGTGGCCCAGGACGTCGTTGAGGCTAGTGGCGTAGTTGTCGCGCTTCATCATGAGAGGGCACCTCCGCCCTGAGGCGAGGGGCGGTCGAAGCGGACCACATTGGCGCCCGGAGCCACCGCCGGAATCTCGCCGGCCGTGGTGAGCAATAACTGGTCGAACTGACCGACCAACTCCAGGACCTGGCTTTGGCGGCGTTCATCCAGCTCGGAGAGACAGTCGTCCAGCAGGACGATCGGCGGCTCCCCCCGGCCTGCGGCGAGCAGTTGCGCCTGGGCCAGCTTGAGGCTGAGCGCCGCGGTGCGCTGCTGGCCCTGAGAGCCGAAATCGCGCGCTGGCTTGCCGTCCAGCAGGACCACCAGCTCGTCGCGATGCGGCCCGACCTGGGTGGCGCCGCGGCGCAGTTCCCAGGCCGAGGCGTTCTCCAGCGCCTCGTAGAAGGCTTGCATCCGTTCCGGTAGGCCCGCCTCCTCGCTGGAGACGTTGGGGCGATAGCGTAGTTCGAGCACCTCAGCGCCTCCGGAAAGCTCCGCGTACAGGGCGGCGGCCCGGGGGCCGAGGTGCTCCACCAGCCATTCGCGGTCGGCCATCAACTGGGCGCCGGCGCGGACCATCTGCGCGGTCCAGGGGGCCAGCTCCTCGCCGCCGGCGTGGCCGCGGAAGGCGCGCTTGAGCAGCTCATTGCGCTGCTGGACGGCGCGGCGATAGCGGAGTAGATCATCGAGGTACAGCGAGCGCAGGCCGGAAAGGGCGACGTTCATGAAGCGCCGGCGACTGCGCGCGGAAGTCTTCACAAGCTGCAGGTCCTCCGGCTCGAACAGGACCACCGGCAGGCGCTGCAGCAACTCGCCCACGGGGGGCGCGGGCTGGGCGTTGAGGCGGACGTCCTTCTGCACTTCGGTCCCGCCGGCGCGCTGCAGGGTCACCGCGAGCTGGTCCGGGTACGCCCCGGAGCCCACAAATACCCCCTCCACTCGCGCCGCGTCGGAGCCCCAACGCAACAACTCGCGGAGCCAGTTGGTGCGCGGCGAGCGACCCGTGGCCAGCAGCATGACCGCCTCGAGCAGCGTAGTCTTGCCCGACCCATTGGGCCCCTGGAAGACGCTCAGGCCGGCGGGGAGGGCTAGTTCAAGTCGCTCATGGCAGCGGAAATTGGCGAGGTTCAGCGAGGTGAGGTGCACGAGCGCTAGTTCGCCGCAGAGAGGGGGAGAACCTGCGGGAGGCAGAGCGCGGCTCCGCCTCCCGCGGGAAGGTACGACGGCTAGCCGAACCAGATGCTCCAGTACTGGAAGGGGCCGCCCAGGGTGGCGGCGAGGGAACCCCAGATTACGCCAGCGGTGATGAAATGGCCGAGGGCGAAGCCCAGGAAGGCCGGGATCGTCGCCACGTAGGCCCGCCCGCCCCCGTAGTGGAGCACGACGGTCTTGATCAGCCACGTCAGCAGGAAGGGGCCCCAGACCAGACTGCCGTAGGCGCAGGCCACGGCGTAGCCGATGGGGTTGAGCGGGAAACCCATCCAACGCGCCCGGGCGGCGGCCAGTATGGCCGAGAATCCGCCGCCAAAGAGAGTCGCGACGATGGAATTAGTGTCCGGAGCCTTGGGGCTAGTGGAATAGCGCAAAATCGCCTTGAACGTCTCCTGCGCGTCGCGGGTCCCCCAGATGCCGCCCTGCATGGTGATGGCGCCCCGGCCATAGTAGGGCTGGAGGTGGAAGATGAACGCGGCCACCGTACCCCAGCCGATGGCCAGCATGCAGGTCATAGCGATGCGGCGCCAGTCTACGCCGGTTTGTCGGCCCAAGCGCAGCCCCTCAATCTGATATGCAGCCACGGTCGGGAAGAAGCCCCGGGAGAAGACTCCATTGAGCGCGAAGATGGTTGGCGACAAGAGCGACCGCGAATAGCCCATGATCGGCGCCGACCCCAGGAAGTTGAAGAAAGCCGCGTATTGGCCCCCGATGGGGTAGAGCCAGAGCAAGGGTATGCCCGTTTCGGCGCGGGCCCGTGCGTATACGACGGCTACTAGCAGCAAGACGACCAGGTAGGAGATCGCCAGCCAGGCCTCCATCCCCGCTACGGTCCAGATGATGATCACGCCCAGCGCCCCCACCAGAACTGACACGAGCGCCCAACGATAGCGGGTGTTGCTGCCGGCCTGTTGTCCGCCGAAGACACTACGATATGCCTCCAGCATCACCCGGCGGTCCTTCCAGAGCAGGATGACGCCCAGCACGAAGTACGCGCCCATGCCCTGCTCCCGGGTGAAGGGGATGTTGTCCAGCTTCATCCCGGAGAAGACCAGAATTAGGGCCTGCAGCTTGTGCAGGAAGAACGAGAACCAGATCGAGAAGGAGACCTCCGTGGAGACCAGATAGCCCAGGCCGATCAACTCGGGACGCAGGTGGATGGACATGGGCAGGAACGCCGCCAGCGGGAACTCCCTCACGTCCGCCCCGATGTCGAAACGCAGCCCGCCGGCCGGACCGCCGAAGAAGACGGCCTTGGTCGCATTGTAGAAGTTGAGCGCCGCCGCGGTGCCGAAGCCGATCCACATGGCCTTGTTGCGGAAGAAGTGGCCGGAGGTGCCCTGGCCCATCATCTCCAGCGGCAGTTGAACTAACGGAAAGGACAGACGCTCCTGGTCGATCCATCGGTCGGAGACGAGCATCATCAGCCCCAGGAGCGAACCGCCCATGAGCATGAACAGACCGGTCCAGGTGGCGATGGGGGTGGCCCACACCGCCCAGGGGACCTGGCCACTCGGGGAGCTTTCATAGAGCTGCTTGTGCACCAGCGAACTGGTGGGGGAGAGCCAGGAGGGCAGGTTGGCGGCCAACTGGCCGATCGGGTTCTCCGGGGAGTTGAAGTAGTAGGCGCCACTGAGGTTGGCGATGAGGTAGCGGACGATCGAGCAAGCGAACATGGTGGTGGCGATCACCACGAACACGTAGATCAGGGTGATCTCGCCGTTGCGCAGGCCGCGCAAACCCGGCAGCAGGCGCAGCAGGGGGTTAAGGGCCAGCAGGAAGAGTAGGGCGACGACGGCGGGAATGGCGGGGGCCGCCTCCGTGACCTGGCAAGCCAGGGTGACAATCTCGGCCTGACGAATCCAGTACCCCAGTACCCAAGTAAGCACGAACGCGATGGCCAGGACGAACAGATAACGGCCCGTGCTCATCGCCGGGATCGGCGCAGCAGCGGGACCTGAAGCAGGTTGTGTCTTGGCGGTGGCGGCCACGGTGATCTCTCCTGTGGCCCCAGCGAGGCCAGGAATCAGACGACCCAACACGGGGGATTTCCCTTGTTCGACCCGAAAGTCCTCTTGGCCCCGGCAGTTTTCATGAAAAGAAGGACTGGGCTCCGGCGCAAGGGAATAGAAGACCGCGGGCGGACCGTCGGCTTCCCCGGGAGCGGCGGGACGGACTCTGGCGGTAACCAGGAGAAAACGTACATGAGCGATCTGAAGATTGCGGTCTTTCCAACGGCCCTGAGCACGGATCCCCACGAGGGGATGCGCATGGCCGCCGCGGCGGGAGTCCCCGGCGTGCATCTGTCCCTGCAAGGAGAGTGGGCGCCCGATCAGCTGGACGCGGCCGCCTGTGCCCGGCTGCTGGCCGAGGTGCGGAGCCTGGGTATGGTGGTGTCCGCCGTGTCGTGGGGCGTCGGCGAACTGCCCCACCGCGAGGAGCACGAAGCGATGCTGGCCAGTGGCCGGCGCTGCCTGGAGATCGCGGCGGAGCTGGAGTGCGGCCTGTGGCAGGCGCACTGCGGCGTCGTACCGTGGGAGACGACCGATCCCGGCTGGGCCGCGACGGTGGACGCCGCGGGCGCCCTGGCCGCTCACGGGGAGCAGGTCGGCGCTACGCTCTGCGTGGAGACCGGCCCCGAGCCGCCCTGGGTGCTGCAGCGGCTGCTCGAGGAGGTCAACAGTCCGGCCCTGGGCGTGAACTACGACCCGGCCAACCTGATCATCTGGCCCGTTATCCTGTGTGAGATGGCGAAGCGGCCCTACGAGCAGAGCTGGTCGGACGAGAACTTCAACCCCCAGGCGGGGGCGGAGCGGTTGCTGCCCTGGATTCGGCATACCCATGCCAAAGACGCATTGGTGCAGGATGATGGCCAGTACCTGGAGGTGCCGCTGGGGGAGGGCTGGGTGGACTGGCCGCGCTACGTGGCGACGCTGCAGGCCGGCGGCTTTGACGGCTTCTTCGCCATTGAGCGCGAAGTCGGGCCGGATCGCGCCGGCGATACGCTGCGCGCGGTGGATTTCCTGCGCGGGCTGTAGACCTCGATCGATACGGTCCGAACTACGGCGAAGGAGACGGCGCCTGCCCCGAGCCGGGAACGGCTTCTTCAGGAGCCTCGATCGTGGGCGGAGTGGCGGCGCGGGCCGCCTCGGCGGCTAGCGCATCGCCCAGACGCTCCATGAGTACCCGGCGCGCCTCCTCCCAAGTGGTGACGTCGCGGACTCCTCCGCCCGGCGGCGGAGAGTAGTCGAAGGGCGCGCCCTGTAGGGGGACGTTCAGAGCGGTGGCGAACTGGCGGACCACGACGCGCACTCGGGTCGGCTGCGCGAGGCTGCGGAACATGACCGGGGCGACTCCGCCCAGGCGCTCGGAAACCTGTTGGAGCTGGTCGCCGGCGATCTCCATCGCTACTTGGCGCAGCAAGAAGGTGCGCTGGTCGATCCACAGCGTACACTGCGGCCACCCCTTGAAGCGCACGGTGAGCGGCGTAGTGCCGTCCGGCGTGGGCTGGGAGCGAATCCAAGGGTCGTGGCGGTCTACGGTGAGGGCGGCGACCTCTAGCTCGGCGGGGTCTAGCGGGTAGGCGAGCAGCCGGAAGAGATCCACGGGGGTCTGCGTCCCGGGCATGCTCGCGGACATGATCTCGGCCACCCCGGCGGCGCTGGTCGGCTCGGGCATGCGCAGGGTGACGTTGGCGGCGCGGACCTCCAGATACAGGGCATGTCCATCGGCGACAATGCGATCAGTCTGGACGCTGCCGCTGGTCTCCAGTGTCTGGCTGAAGTAGTTGGGCGCCTGGAAGGTAAGGTGGAACGCGCCCTGGCGCTGGTGGCTGAGGGTGCCGACCTCGGAGGTCACGTTGTATACGCCATCCACCTGCAGGGTGTTGAGGCTACGGGCGGCCGCCTGCATCTGCTGGAGCAAGGACACCGCCTGCGGCGAAACGCCCTCGGGCGGCGGGGCCTGGCGCAGGAGGCGCGCGGCGACGGAGCGGTTGATGGGACGCTCTGCGGCCTTGCGGGGCGCGATGGTGATGGCCACCAGAATCAGGAGCAGGAGCAGACCGCCGGCGGCCAGCACGAGATGCATGGCCGTCAGCCGCAGACCCGACTCGCCCGGTTCGGGGGGGCGGGGCGGAGGCGGAATATAGAGCGGTCGATTCTGCAGGTTCATAGGCAAGGGACGAGCCGGGACCTTACGCGCTCTCTCCTAACGAGGGGTGCGGCCCGCAGTCGGCGGGGCCGGCGGTGGAGCGGTTTCCAGACTGCCGGGGCCCGCCGGGGCCGCGTCTAGCCCGCCGCCCGCGCCGGGCAGGGGCGCCTCGCCGGGGAGCGGTCCGCCGGCTCCAGGCTGCGCGCCGGAGAGAGACTCCGCATAGGTGGCCATGGGGTCAACCTTCCAGCGGCCGTCCTCCTTGATTACCACCACGCGCGTCGTCTCCGTCTGCGGGCCATAGGCCGTTCCGGCCGGCAGCTCGCTCTTGGTCGTCACCGGCACGATGGCCCGATCGCCCTGCAACTGAGCCTTGCCGATCTCCATGTTCGGGAGCTTGGCGTCCGGTGCGGGTTTGGGTAGCTTATCATCGGCCGGTAGCTGGGCGGCGAGCTGGCTGGGAATGAGTTGCTTGAGAGTTCTGTAGTCGCCGAGTGACTGGGCCTTGAAGAACTTGCTTACGGTCTGTTCCGGGCCGGGCTTGAGTAGGAACCAGTAGGTGCTGACCCCCAACCCCACGACCACGATCGCCGCGAGGGCGATGAGCAGACGAGTAGACGCAACTCCAGGCCGACGGCGACACACAACGTTCATGACAGACTCCTTGCCCCGAACCGGGACGGTGTGGTAGATTCAACTTCGATGATTATAAGAGGGGTCGCGGCAAACGGCAAGTAGGCAGAGGCGCCAGCCGGCGCCGAGGAGCGCGATATGAGCCAACGGAGAACACAAGCGGGTATGGTGATGATCTGGCTGGCGGGGCTGGCGCTAGCCGCCGCCGGCGTCCAGGCCGCCGCGATCAGCGGGCGGGTCTGGGTGGATGGCAATGGTGATGGACAGTATACGGTTGGCGAAGCGGTCCTGCCGCGAGTATGCGTGTCGGACGGGTGGACGGTCGCCCGCACGGACGCCGCGGGGCGCTACCGGCTGCCGGCGGGGGAGGGTGAGACCCTGGTGCGGCTCTCCGTGCCCAGCGGCTATTGGCCCGAGGGCGGCCACTGGTACCTGCGGCTGGCGGCCGCGCAGACCACGGCGGACTTCCCGCTGCAGGCCCAGCGGCAGGCGACCCCGTGGCAGTTCGTGCAAGTCACCGACATCCATTACCTGCCGGCGGCGGAGAAGCAGGTGGCGGCCTGGGACCGGCAGGTGGCGGCCCTGCACCCCGCCCCGGCGCTGGTGATCGCGACTGGGGATCTGGTGATGGACAGCAATCCGGTGGCTGACGAAACGATCGTGCGGCGGCTTTTCGCCGAGTATCTGGCGGCGATGACGCCGCTGCCCGCGCCTCTGCTGAACCTGCCGGGAAACCACGACCATCCGGGGGTCAGCTCCACGATGCCTACGGACGGCCCCGTGTGGGGTCTGCGGGGCTACGAGGCGCTGGTGGGGCCGGCGTGGTACTCGCTCAACTACGCCGGAGTGCACCTGATCGCGGTGGACGCCTCGACGATTGACCCGCTGACCGGCAAGCTCACTCCCGGACTGCCCTCTCGTTGCGAGGACTGGCTGCGGCGTGACCTGGCGCTCACTCCTCGCGAGCAGCCGCTGCTCCTACTCTGCCACCAACCTCCCGACGAGTGGCACGACGGGGCGCCCGTGGAGAAGCTGCTGCAGGGGCGGCGGGTGCTGGGCATATTCTGCGGCCACTTGCACACCAGCAACGCCTTCCAGTTCGCCGGATTCCCCGGCTGGATTGGCGGAGCGCTCTGCGGCTCCTGGTGGACGGGGCCGTGCCCGGACGGCAAGCCGCGCGGCTTCCGGCTGGTAACGGTGAAGTCCGACGCCGTCGATACGACCTATGTAGAGGCCGCGAAGGCGCCCTAACGCCGGGGCGCTAGTCTTCCTCCAGCCGCCAGTTGTCGCCGTCCTTAGTGCCGGTCCAGCTCCTACCGCCGGCGGTGCGCAGGTTGTGGAAGGAGACCTGCTCCCAGCTTTCCGGGCAGGCCGCGCCTATCTCCACCTCGCCCCAGTAGTCGCTCACCAGCGCGTCATTCAGCGCCTGCAGGTACAGGCCGCCGGAGGTCACATAATAGGAGGACTGCGGGTAGCCCGTGGTCTCGAAGATCTGCGTCCAGTCGCGGTCTACGTACTGGCCGGGGAGGCTTTGGCCCAACTCGGACAGCAGGCCCTCGGCGTCGCCCATGTGCGAGGCGGCCAGCCAGTAGGCGGCTAGCGTCCAGCCGTAGTAGATGTGCTCCTTCACCCCGGCGCATAGCTCGTAGCGGCGCTGGTAGGCGCTGCGGACGTACTCGTCCACGGAGGCCCGCCCCAGCGGCAGGAAGGTCAGCGGGTTGAGTTGCACCGGATGCTTCTCCTTGCCGATCTGACCGCTGCCCATTAGCCCCTCGCAGGTGGCCAGCAGGCCGGTGTGGCTATCCACCAGCCGGCGATAGGCCAGCCCCTCGTGCAAAATCCCGTCCCAGCGGACAAACTCATCGCCGGCCAGGCCTAGTTCGCCGGCCATCTCCAGCCCCGTCTGCAGACAGTACTGAGCGCTGAACAGCGCATCCAGGTAGTTCTTCCCGTCCCGGCCGCCCATCTCGTCCTGGCCGGAGGAGGGTATGACTTGCATCCCCCAGGTGCCGTCCGCCTCCGGGCGTAGCACCGAGGCGTAGAAGCGCGCGGACTCGCGGACCACCGGCCAGGCTATCTCCTGCGTCCAATCGGAATCGCCGAGGTGGCGGGAGGCCTCGCGCGCCATGCGGGCCGGGTAGGCGGCGTTGTGGATTTCGTACTGGAACTGATTCGGCGCGCCCTCGCTCAGTAGCTGCGAGTCCGGCCCGATCGGGAACTCCCACGCCCACATGGTCCCCTCCGCGGAGTAGACGCGCTGGGTGTACTCCTGCATGTTCTCCAGGTAGCCCCGGTAGAACTCGACCCACGAACGCGCGATATCCACATGCCCCAGACGCAGCAGCGCCGGGTGGATATAGGAGAGGTCCTGGGGGAAGTGGAAGCCCCAGTAGTTGCCGGCCCAGCCCATCGGCGGGGCCGGGGAGCGGACCTCGGGGGCGTACGAGCACAGGGTCCAGAACAGGGAGCGGCTCCACAGGGCCTGGTACTCCGGTACCGGGATCTCGATGCAGGCGTCGCCCCAGCGGCGGGCCCAGGCCTGGGCGGATTCGGCGGCGTACTGCTCCGGCGCGGGAACCGCGCGCAGATCGGCGGCCAGCGCCGGCTCACGGGAGGCGGCGGCTACGCCCAGCACCAGCAGATGCCGCCCATGCAGGCCGGAGCAGTGCAGCTCCAGGCCCTCGCCGCCATGGACCAGTTTGACTGCGCCGCTGGTCGTGATCGTCCGCAGGCCCAGCGCGGTGCGGGCGGTGCCCATGCTCAGCCGGGCCAGCCACCAGTCAGTGTCGTGGGCCACCGTCTCCACTTTTCCGCTGAGGTGCTGCTCATAGGAGAGGTCGGCCTCGGTTCCGGGGGCGAGCAGCAGGGCGGGGACGGCGCCCTCGCGGGTTGCCTCGTATTCCAGGTCCACTGCCAGCAGATCGCGGCGGTCCGGGTTGAACCAGGCGCTGATCGTCAGGCGCAGGTCCGGCCAGGTCAGTTCCGTGCGGAGCCGCCCCTCGGCCAGGCACAGCTCCTGGCGATAGCCGGTGGGCGGCGCGGGCGGCTCGTCGGCCCAGACCAGTCGCGCGGCGGGGAACCAGCAGTCCAGCCCCCAGGCGCCGCGATGCCAGTGGTCGGCGTGCATCAGCGCGGTGTTGCTGAGGCTCTCGCGCTCGCCGCGGAAGCCGTTATTCATCAGCCCCCAGGCGTCAAAGCCACAGCCCATGCGGCCATTACCCAGGTAGAGGTTGAGGTGATCGCTCATGCGCAGCGGCCAGCGCGTGCGCACGATATCGCCGGCGGCCAGCGCGCGAGAGAGGGGAGAGGAGGTTTTCAACGCCGTTTACCCACCTTGTCCACAGGATTGTACACAACAAGGTCTAGGTTAGCCGCGGGGGAGGCAAGTCCTTCCTGCGGGAGGCAAGGCGAGGACCTACTCCAGCTTGGTATGGCGGGCGCGGATCTGCTCGTAGGTGGCGCCGAGGCGCTCCATGAGGGTCATGATCATGCCGTCGCCCAGGACCAGCAGGCACTGCTCGAACAGCGAGCCGGGCGGCTGCTGGCTGACCGCCTGGTTGGCGATGCCCCGGATGCGGGCCGGAATCTCTACCAGGAGGTCGCCTTCTAGGGCGATGTCGGACTCGGGGTGGGCGGTGATCGCGGCGGTGCGCGCGCCGCGACTGCGGGCGGCCTGGACCATGGCCAGCGTGGTGCGGGTCTGGCCGGAGCCGGAGCCGGCGAGTAGCAGATCGCCGGGGATGATCGCCGGGGTGATGGTCTCGCCGACCACGTAGGCGTGCAGCCCCAGGTGCATCAGGCGCATGGCGAAGGCTTTCATCATCAGCAGGCTACGGCCGCTGCCGCAGACAAAGACGCGGTTGGCGTCCAGGATGGCCTGCTCGAGCGCTGCAACCTGCGCGGGGTCTACCTGGGCCATTACCCGGCGGATTTCTTCAGCAACCATCATCGGCGGATAGGGTGTTTCGTTCATGAGCTGGGAGGACCGGCCGGTCCTCCACGACCTTTCGGATACAGTCGGCGCGCCTGAGGCTACTATGATAGCCCCGGGCGCGCCGCACGTCCAGAGTTACGGCTAGGCGGGGGGCGCCACCACTAGCGCCTCCGGAGTGCCGGAGAAGCGGTAGCCCTGCAAGGCCAGGTCCAGCCAGCCCCCGTAGACGTTGACCATCCACGAGTTATCCCAGTAGTCGGCCAGCAGCGGCTCATGGCGCTGGTCGTAGGCCCATTGCAGCATGCGCGTGAGCGGGCCCAGATACTGCTCGCCCCCCTCGCCCGCCGCCAGGGGCCCGAGCGCCGACAGCAGGAAGCCGGAGCGGCAGAGCGACTCGGCGAGGTCCTGGACCGGGGTGAGGTCCTTGCCGTACAGGTCCGGCTCCCCGATACGCAGCGCCCGCTCGGTGGCCGAGCGCGGGTGCGCCAGGGAGAAGTCCACGGCCTGGCGCACCTGAGACAGGAACCCGTCAAACTCCCGCCATTCGGGATAGCGGACCAGCCAGCCGAGCATCATCTTCACGAAGTTGTCGTAGTGATAGTTGTGCTGCCCGCCGCGGGCGGGATCGGGCAGGCCCTCGGGGAAGTCTCCGTAGCCTCGGTAGTACCAGTAGCCCTCCGGCCGCATCCCGCGCAGGACCAGGCGGACCGCGCGCGCCGCCTTCTCACGCAGCTCGATCGCGCCCATCCGGTCGCAGGCTTCCCACAGGGGCGCGGCCAGTTCCAGGATCATGTTGAAGGTGTGATTGCGCATCATGTCGCCGCCGGTGCGGGTGGGCATCCCCGCCGGGAAGCCGTCGCTCTCTATGGGCCAGGCGTCCCAGACGGCCAGCACCGGCTCCAGCGGCGCGTTGTCGCCGAGGAAGGCAGCGTATTCGAGCAGGCCATGGGTCATCAGGCCCAGGTGGAGCTGGCTGGAGTCGGCCGGGGCCGAGGGCAGGTTGTCCAGCAGGGCGCCGCCGGCGGCGTGCGCGGCCCGCGCGCAGACGGGATCGCCGGTGAGCCGGTACATTTTCGAGGCCAGGATGCACCACCAGCCGGTGGCCCGATCCAGGAAGTACACTCCGCCGCTCTGGGTAACCGGCCCGGGACTCACGTGGGTGGCATAGCGGCAGTAGCCGCGCTCGGCGAAGGTCTTCAGCCCCGAGAGCAGCGGCTCGCGGAAGTAGTTCTGGGGAGCCAGCGCGTCTTCGGCGGAAGCAGGCGGCGTGAAGGCCGGCAGCGGCTGGCGGTCGGCGCGGGCCCAGTCCGCCGGCAAGGCGGCGATCTCATTGACCCAGTACACGGCGGGCGGCGCCAGGAGGTCCGCCTCATTGGCATACGACCCGACCAGGAGGTCGAGCGGCTCTACCAGCGGCACCCGGCAACTGTACCCGTAGGGGGCTTTTTCCCGATGGAACTCATCGTGTGACTCCAGGGCCCGTACCAGGCTGTCCGCGAAGTAGTCGTAGGCATCGCACATCAGCGAGAGGGGCTCGCCCCGGACGATATCGCCCTTGAGGCGGAGTTGATAGGTGCCTTTCGGCACGGCGAGGCGATGGACCATGCCATAGGGGAACATCCGGGTGCCTCGCAGGCGGCGGAACGCGGTTTCCCCGCTGATCCGGGCTTCCGGCGAACCGGTGACCAGCGGAGCTTCGATTGCCGGGCCTCCCGCCTCGGGCTCAAACCACAGCGAGACCTCCCGCAGCACGTCCCAGCCTCCGGGGTATTCCTCCCCCAGCCGGGTAAGGTGAAGGCATACGCAGAGGTGGTCCGCTTCCGGCCGGACGCCGACGGTCAGACCCAGGCGGGGGGTGTCAACGTACCAGCGCTGGGAACAGGCGCCCAGAAACTCCTGAGTAGCCCTGATCTGCTTTCGTTCCAGAGGGGTCAGCGACATGGAGATACTCCTTGGGTAGCGGCGATTGTGCGACCGCACTGGAGTTCGGGGCGGATGATGGGGAATCCTGCTTGCCATGGGGTGATAGATTGTCCCGCAAATTCGTCGCAGCAGGCCACGGGCGGGCGAAAGAATACAATGACAGTACTGAACACTACGGCCTCCCCCTGCGTCACTGCGTGTGCTTGGGGGATTATTGTGCTGGCCCAGGGCGCCCTATCCCCTCTGCAAACTAGACGGCGCCGGTCGCGTCGCCAAACGCAAAGGAGAAAGGTCTATGAACAAGTGCAGGTGGATGGTGTGTCTGGCAATGGCACTGATGATTCTCCCCTGGGGAGCTAGCCAGAGTCAGGCCCAGTCGCCAACGGACGCGCGCGTCGATGCCATCAGGCAACGGCAGGCGAGCAGGATTACCACAGAGCAGCGGCTGGCCGCCGCCGAGCGCCTCCAGCAGCAAGTCGGTGTGGCCAGTGTTCGCCCCCAGGCTACGCCGCTCCCGGGGGGAACGCCGAACTACTTCGGCCCGGAACCCAACTGGACGAACAGTCCTCCGATGCGCAAGTTTGTTGACTTGCTGCCGGGCCTCGGCCCCACGAACGCCAACAACCTCGGGCAGTACATCCCGGTGGCTGTCCCCAATACTTCCTTGTACCCCGGTTGCGATTACTACGAGATCGAGTTGCGGGAATACACCGAGAGGATGCACTCCGACCTGATCCCCACCAAACTGCGCGGCTACGTGCAGGTGGTGGGTGGCGTGCCGGTCGCCCCGATTCACTACCTGGGGCCGATAATCATGGCCCAGAAGAACCGGCCGGTGCGCGTCAAGTTCACCAATAAGCTCCCGATCGGCGCGGGCGGCAACCTGTTCTTGCCGGTTGACACGACCATCATGGGCTCGGGCATGGGGCCCGTCGCGGGGAAGATGTACACCCAGAACCGCGCCACTCTGCACCTCCACGGGGGCGCCACTCCTTGGATCAGCGATGGGACGCCTCACCAGTGGACCGTCCCCGCGGGCGAGACCACCCCCTATCCCAAGGGCGTCGCGGTCCAGAATGTTCCCGACATGCCGACTCCCGGCCCGGGTTCGCTGACCTTCTTCTACTCCAACCAGCAGAGCGCGCGCCTGATGTTCTACCATGACCACTCCTTCGGGATAACCCGGCTCAACGTCTACGCTGGCGAGGCCGCGCCTTACCTGCTGCAGGACACCACCGAGGCCAATCTGGTAAGCTCCGGGGTGCTCCCTCCCACCCAGATCCCTCTGGTCATCCAGGACAAGACCTTTGTCCCTCGGCCGCCCGCTCTGGTCGCCACTGACCCCACCTGGAACACCGCCAAGTGGGGCGGCTTCAGCAACCTCTGGTTCCCCCATGTGTACATGCCGAACCAGAATCCGAACGATATCTTCGGCGCGAGCCCCATCGGCCGGTGGGATTACGGCCCCTGGGTCCCCTTCCAACCGTCGTGGCCCGTGGCGAACAATCCGATTACGCTCCCGAGCGGCCTGCAAGTGCCGAACGTGCCCAACGTCTCCGCGGTACCGGAAGCGTTTATGGACACGCCCGTGATCAACGGCACGGCCTACCCCATCTGTCGGGTGCAGCCCCAGGCCTACCGGTTCCGGATTCTGAACGCCTCCAATGACCGCTATTGGAACCTGGGGATCTACTTTGCGAAGTCGAACACTCCCGACACGGTGAGTGGGACGACGGGCTTGCCCTTGCTGCAGACGAATTCCGGGGAGGTCTCGACGGTGCCGTCCATCCCGGGGACCTGGCCGGCCTATTGGGGGACGCCGGATGGCCGCAACGGTGGGGTGCCCGATCCGGCGACCGCCGGGCCGCCGATCATCCAGATTGGCACCGAGGCCGGCTTCCTGCCCGCTCCGGTGGTCATCCCCAGCACGCCGACCTTCTTCGACCGGGACACGCGTAGCGTCACCTTTGGGAACGTCAAGGAGCACGGGCTGTACTTGGGCCCGGCGGAACGAGCGGACGTCATCGTGGACTTCTCGCAGGTGCCGGTCGGCTCCCGGCTGATCCTGTACAATGATGCCCCCGACCCGATGCCGATGGGTGACTATCGCGACGACTACTATACCGGCAACCCGAACTTCACCTCAATTGGCGGAGCGCCGAGCACGCTCGCCGGCTTTGGTCCCAATACGCGGACTATCATGCAGTTCGAGGTACGGCCCGGGCCTTCGGCCGCAGCGTACAACTTGGCCGGGCTACAGGCGGCTTTCGCCTCGACGGCCTCGACGCAGGGCGTCTTCGCCCGGTCGCAGGACCCGGTCCTCGTGACGCAGCCTGGTTACAACTCGGCCTACAACGCGACCTTCCCCGCGGACGCGCATGCTTACGTGACCGCGACGGCCACTTCCCTGAACTTCACTCCACTGGGTGCGGCAACTCCGATCACTATCAACTTCGATCTGAAGTCTATCGACGAACAGTTCGACAACTACTTCGGGCGCATGAACGCCCTGCTGGGTACCCAGTTGGTCTTCACCAATGTCTTGACCGCGAACACGATCCCGTACAACTACATTGACGTACCCACCGAGATCCTGACGGACAACGTCACGGTGTCGGTGCCGCAGGCGGGAGATAACACGGCCATCTGGAGGATCGTGCACAACGGCGTGGATACTCACGCCATCCACTTCCACCTGTTCAACGTGCAGGTCTTGGGCCGCGTGGATGCGGTAGGTATCGTGAAGCCGCCCGAGCCGAACGAGCTGGGCTGGAAGGAGACCGTTCGGATGAACCCGTTGGAGGACTGCATTGTGGCCCTCCGGCCGGTCGCCCCGAAACTGGTCTTTGGGGTACCGCACAGCGTTCGTCTGCTCGATCCGACGAACGTGCTCAATGCCACTGGGTACTTCGACCAGGCGCAGACCGGCTTCCCCTTCACCTCAACCCAGGCGAACGTCATGACCGACTACGGTTGGGAGTATGTCTGGCACTGCCACCTCCTCGGGCACGAAGAGAATGACATGATGCGCCCGATGATCTTCCGGGTGGCGACGACCCTACCGAGCGCCCCGGTCCTAGGCGTGGCGCTAGCGGGCAGCAACGTCAACCTCACTTGGACGGATGGCACTCCCGCGGCCACGGCCCTGGGCAATCCGGCCAACGAAGTAGGCTTCCGCATCCTCCGGGCGCGGGGCACCAACGCGTTCTCTCTGCTCACGACCGCGCTGGCTAACTCGACCTTCTACAGTGACACGACGACGGTTGCCGGCAACACGTATAGGTATAAGGTAGTTGCCTTTAACCCGTCGGGCTCGGCGACCTCGAACACGGTAACCCAGATCCGCTAGCCAACCCGGGTCCCTGAAGCCAAACCAAACTGCCCCCTCTCCGATCTGGAGAGGGGGCAGTTTCGCTGATGATATTAGGGTAGTACCACCTACTTCTTCGCCACCGGACGGGTGACGACCACCACGCTGTGGGTCATGTCCAGAGTCGCGCGCGCCAGCGTCTGGACCTGCGCCGCCGTGACCTGGCGGATGTCTTCGGGGTAGCGGAGGTAGTGCTCGTAGCCCAGGCCGTACAGCTCATCCAGGGCCTGCGAGCGGTCCATGGCCTCGGGATCGGCCAGGCCCAGGGCCTGAGAGGCGACCAGTGACTGCTGCGTCTGGGCCAGCGTCTCGGCGGACAGGGGTTGGTCCTGCAGCCGGCGCACCGCAGCGTCCAGGCCGGCGCGTACCTGGGGGACGGTGGCGGCGTCGGTGGCGGCGTAGAGCAGCGCCTCGCCGGGATCGAGACCGGGGATGAGGCCCGCGCCCGCGACATAGGCCAGGCCCGCCTGGCGGAGCGGCGGGAAGACCGGCCCGGTGGGCGACTGCGAGTTGAGCACGCCGAACAGCACCTCCCAGACGGGGAGGTCCGGGTCAGTGAGCCGCGGCCCGCGCCAGCCGTACAGGACCATGGCCTGGGCCTGCGGGCGCTCCGTCTCCTGCGCCACCGGCGCAGTCAGGGGCGGATCCAGCGCCGGAGCGGCGGGCGCTTGCCCCGCGGCTTGCCAGCCGCCAAAGTATTTCTGGGCCAGGTGCAGGCCCGCCTCCCGGGTCAGGTCGCCCGAAATGACCAGGACCGTACCCTTCGGCGAGAAGACGGCCCGGTGGAAGTCAACCAGGTTAGCGCGCTGCAGAGACTTGACGCTCGGCGCCGTGCCGGTCTGGGGGTTGCGATAGGGGTGCTGGGGGAAGACCGACTCTCCCAGGAGCAGCTCGCCTACGTAGAAGGGGTCTTCCTCTTGGGCGGCGATCGAGGCCAGAACATCCTGGCGCAGGCTCTCGATCTCCGTGTCCGGGAAGGCCGGGCGCAGCAGACAGTTGGCGAGGCGCGAGGCCAGTAGATCAGCGTCCTCGGTCAGCGCCTGGCCCGAAAGCCCGACGGAATTGCGGCCCGAATAAGCGGACAAGGTGGCGCCGTGGTCCTCCAGGGTCCGAGCCAGGGCCTCGCGCGTCTCGCCCTGAGCGCCGCGCGTGAGCATCTCGGCGGTGAAAGAGCTCAGCCCGGCTTGACCGGTCGGCTCGAGACGCAAGCCGGCGGCGGTGGCGGTCAGCATCTGCACGGCTCCGCTGCCGGGACGACTGGTGAGGATGACGCGCAGCCCGTTGGACAAGACGACGCGGGTGCTGCTGGAGACTGCCGCCGGCGTCGCGCTCCCGACGGTTGTGGCGGGCGCGGCGGGCGGGCGCAGCAGGGCCAGTGTGTAGACCGCCGGGTCCAGGTACTTGCGGGCCGCTGCCTGCACCTGGGCGGGGGTGACGCGGTCCATTCGCTCCAGGTAGTGGGTGGTGAAGTCCACGTCGCCGGTGAGTAGCAGGTCGCTACCCAGCGCATCGGCGCGCCCCTCGGCGGTCTGGGAGGAGAAGACCTTGTCGGCGCGCACCTGGCGGCGGACGCGCGCCAGTTCCTCGGCCGTAACGCCCCGGTCGCGCACGCGGACAATCTCCTCGAGCAGCGCCGCGCGCACCTGGGCTTCCTTCTCCGGGGCGAAGGTCGCCCCGATGACGAACGCGCCGGGATCGTAGGGGGGCGTGTCGTCGCCGCACCAGACCTGGTCCACCAGCTTGTCTCGCACCTGCAGGCGGCTACCCAGGCGAGAGGTCTCCCCACGGCCCAGGACGCCGGCCAGGAGATCGAGCGGGTACATGTCGTTCTCAAACAGACTGACACTGTGCCAGCCCAGCAGGAGGCGGCTGCGGGTCAGGCCGGGCTGTTCCCGGACCGCTTCGCGGCGGCTCAGCACCGGCGGCTCCTGCGGCAGGGGTGTGGGCAGGGTGGCGCGCGCCGGGTAGGCCGCTAGAATCTTCTCGGCCTGGGCCATCATCGCCGCAGCGTCGAAATCCCCTACGACCACGGCGATCACGTTCTCGGGAGCGTAGCGGGCTCGGTGGTAGGCGCGGGCATCGGCGCCGGTTAGCTTGGTGAACTGGTCGCGGAAGCCGGCAATGGGCAGGCGGGCAGGGTGCTGGAGGAGCAGTGTGGAGTTGAACACGTCCCACAGGACGCGGTTGGGTTCGTCCTCATCCATCTGCATCTCGTGCAGGATGACGCCCTTCTCCTCCTCCACGGCCTCATCGGTGAGCAGGGGGGCCAGCACCATGTCGGCGGTGACGCGCAAGGCCTCTTCCGCGCCGGCGGCGGGGGTGGTAATCACGTACCAGGTGTCATCCTGGCTGGTGAAGGCATTGCGACTCTCGCCGAGTTCGCCGAAGACCGACCGGATCTGGTCGGCCGTGTACAGGGCGGAGCCGTGCTCCACGGAATGCTCCACCAGATGGCTGAGACCACAGCCGGCGAAGCGGCCCTCGTAGACGCTGCCGGTCTGCACGAACAGGCGGACAGCCGCTACCGGCGCGGCGGGAAAGCGCTCGACGATCACCCGCAGGCCGTTGGGCAGTGTCTTGACCAGAGGGGCGGCGGAGGAAACGGCGGTCGCCAGTAGAACCAGGAGCAGACAGAGGGCGGGTAGGTGAAGCTTGCGAATACTCATCGAGATCACCGGTTGGGGAAGAGTAGCGCGGCTCCCGAAGGCCCGCGCTGGCCAAGCGCTAAGCGGCCCGTGGCCGTGCGCATTATACCTCAGCGAGGCGCGTTACGCCTTGACAGGGGCAAGCTGTTTCGGTTAAACAGGTCTCTCCCCTAAGAGCGGGTTGGGGGTCGGGGTCCTAATCTCGGGTAACCAGGATTGCAGGAGAGGGGTTCAGGCGGGGTGGCGGGCGAGTGGCCTAGCCCTGTTCTTGCCTATGGCGACACACGACTCGCGCGAACTGGGCGTGGAGACCCAAGCTCATTTTCGCCGAAACATGATCATCAACACGGTGGTGGACACCGGGTTCGGGTTCGGCATGTCACTGTTCGCCGTGGGCACCATTATCGCCGCTTTCCTAAGGCACCTCGGCGCTACCAACACCGTCATCGGCCTGGCGCCGGCGATCACGATGGCGGCGATGGCGCTGCCTCAGTTGCCCGTCACCCACTGGACACGAGGCCTGCGGGAGAAGAAGAAGCTATTCGTGGCGATCCACATCAGCGCCTACGCGCCGTGGCTGGTGATCGCGGCGCTGACCGTGCTGTGGGCCAGCCCGCATCCGCAGCGGATGATTGTGGCCTTGCTCGCGCTGATGGGGCTGGCCTACTTGATGTGGGGGGGCGGGCCGCCCCTGTGGGCGCAATTACTGCCGCGCCTCTTCCCGGATCGGGCCCGGGGCATGGCCGTCGGCGTGATCGTCACCGCCCAGGGGCTAGCCGGGGTGGCGGGGGGACTGCTGGCCGCCTGGGTACTGGCCCATGTGGCCTATCCCGACAATTTTGCCTTACTCTTTCTCATCGCCGGCGCGGTCATGATCGTCTTCCGCTCCTTGCACTTGCTGTCCCATGAGTCCCTGCCCGACGAGCCGCCGGAAGTAACCCGGGAGGGCATGTGGCGTATTGTCGCGCGCCTCTGGCGATCCGACCGGCGGCTCCGCCGCTTCGTCCTGGCCCGCCACATCTATGAGGGCGGGGCGCTGGTCGGCAACTTCTTCGCCGTGTATGCTTTGACGCGGTTCCATTTGCCTGACCAGGCGGCGGGGAAGTTCACTCTGGCCTCCTGTATTGGCCTCGCGATAGTCGGCCCCTGGCTGGGGCGACTGGGAGACCGCCGCGGCTACCGGCGAGTGATGGGATATGCCATCGTCATCTGGTGCGCCACGACCGCGATGATCGCGCTGGCGCCGAGCCTCCCGATAGTCTACGCCGCCTTCGTAATAGGCGGCGTGGCGGCGGCGGCGGACGGGGTGGCTTACGTGAATCTGCTGGTGGAGATGAGCGAGGAGAAGACGCGCGGCTACTATGTGGCCCTGGGCTCCACGGTGATGGCTCCTCTGCGGCTGGCCGCGCCGTTCATGTGGGGGAGAATGAGCGATCAACTGGCGGTCGGCTTGCACAACCCCGTCCTGGGGCTGCACTCGATCTTCGTGTGGGGGATCATTCTGCAGGCTTTGGGTTGGCTGGCGCTAGTGGCGACGATGGACGACCCGCGCCGGCCTCGCCAACGTATCCTGCACTGGCACCGGGGCATGGGGCTGCCCCGCCTGTACTAGGTCCGCGCCAAGCCGCCAAGCTGCCCGCGCAAGGGGGGCCCGATGGCTCACGACTCGCGCCACATGGTCGAGGAGACCGAACAGCACTATCGCCGCAATCTGGCCCTGGCCACTCCCGTGGACCTGTTCTGGGGCCTGGGCGCCTCCCTCGTGGCGGTGGGGCCGATCATCACCGTCTTGCTCCAGCGTCTAGGCGCCACCAACCTGCTGATTGCGCTGGCCCCGGCCCTGCAGACCGTGGGGTTCGGGCTGCTCCAGCTCCCGGCGGTGCATCTGACGCGCCATTTGCGGGCCAAGAAGCTGGTCTTCATGTCCTTGCACTGGACCGCCGGAGCCTGGGTGCTGGGCGGGATGCTGGTCTTGGCCTGGGGGCAGACGCGCCCCGCGGCGCTGATTGTCGCGATCCCGATCATCGGCGGCCTCTACGCGATGGGGCTGAGTCTGGTGACGCCGCTGTGGGGCCAGATGCTGCCCCGCTTGTTTCCGGACAGCCGGCGGGGTTTTGTGGGCGGGATGCTCTCGCTGGCAGGAGGGCTGGGCGGTATCGCCGGCGGCGCCGTGGCCGCCTGGGTGCTGACCGCTTACCCCTTCCCGCGCAACTTCGCCTACCTGCTGCTCGCCGGCGGCGGCCTGCAGTGCGGTTCCATCTTGCTGTACCTGTTCGTCCATGAGACGGTGCCCCAGGCGTCGCCGGAGGAGCCCGAGCCGCGGCTGCTGACTGTGGCGGCGCGTCTCTGGCGTTCCGACCGGCGCTTGCGGCGGTTTGTGCTGATGCGTTACGTGGCGGAGACCGGCATGGCCGCGACCGCCTTTCTGGCGGTCTGGGGGCTGGAGCGCTATGCGCTACCCGACCGGTTTGCCGGCAACCTGGCCCTGGCCGCGAGTCTGGGCACGGCCGCCACGGCCCTCTTCATCGGCCGCATCGGCGACCGCCGCGGCTACCGGCGGGTGCTGGCGTGGGCCCTGGCCGGTTATGCGGCGGCCCTCTTGCTGGCGCTGGTGGGGGGCCGCGCGGAAGTGATGTACGTGGTCTTCTTTCTGCTTGGCGTGGCCGGGCCCGCCGACTGGATCGGCGGCGTGAATCTCATGGTCGAGATGGGAGACGAGACGACGCGGGGGTATTACCTGGCGCTGAGCCCGACCCTGACCCTGCCGCTGCGCCTGCTGGCCCCCTTCGCCTGGGGCTGGCTGGGCGACCGCGTCGGGCTGCCCTGGGTGTTCGGCGCCGGGCTGGCTTTCCTGGTGATGGGGTGGCTGGGACTGCTGGCTTTGGTCGAAGATCCTCGCCGCCCCGGCCAACGCATCATGCGCCGCGTCGAGGGGCCGCCGTGGCTGAGTTGGCGCTGAGGCTTTTCCCCGGGGCCCAGAGCGCACCGTCTCTTGACATCCGAGACTCACTCTGCTAATCTTTCAGGCTGTATCAGCGGCGCGGAACCGTGACAGGTGCGCCTATGTCTCTTGAGGTGAGAAACCAATAAGCAACAGAGCGTATCGAGTGAACGACAGAATTCGTGCTTCCCGGGTGCGGGTGATTGATCCCGAGGGGGCACAGCTCGGAGTGATGGCCACTCCCCAGGCCCGCGAGGCGGCGGAGCGTTACCACCTGGACCTTATTGAGGTAGCTCCGGAGGCGGACCCGCCCGTGTGCCGTATCATGGATTACGGGAAGTTCCGCTACGAGGCCCAGAAGAAGACCAAGGACGCCGCTAAGAAGTCCAAACAGACTGAACTCAAGGGCATTCGCGTTCGCCCTAATACCGACGATCACGATCTAAGTTTCAAGATCAAGAACGCCATCAAGTTCCTGGAAAAAGGGAACATGGTGAAGTTCAACGTGATCTTCCGCGGGCCGGAGTTGCGCCACAAGGAAGTCGGTCAGGCCCAGCTCAACGCCTTTATCGAAGCCACCAAAGACGTGGCCGATGTGGAAGTAGCCCCCCGCATGGAGGGGCGCCAGATGCTGATGGTGCTGCGGCCCAAGGCCGAGGCCGTCAAGAAAGCCGCGAAGGCCGCCGCCAGTAAGGCGCATGAGGCCTCCCTGGCGGCTTCGAGTCCCGCACCGGCGCCAGCCGCGCCGGCTGCCGAGGGCGAGCCCGTCGCGCCGCCGGCGGCGTCGCCGGAGCCGGTTGCAGAGCCGCCGGCTGCAGAGACGCCGGTCGCAGAGACGCCGGTCGCAGAGACGCCGGTCGCTCCGGCGCCGGAGGCGAGCGTACCCGCCGAGTAGGTCAGTTCGTGGCGCTGAGCGCCAGAGGTTTTGCCGACGCTGCGGCCCCAGCCGGAGCGTCGTTTCACCCTAATGGTTTGGAAAGTAGAGGCACAGTCATGAAGAATAAGATGAAGACCAAGAAATCCGCCGCCAAGCGGTATGGGGTCACGGGGACGGGGAAGGTGTATCATCGCCAGCAGGGCCTGAACCACATCCTCTCCAAGAAGACCTCCCATCGCAAGCGCAATCTGGGCATGGACGCTGTGCTTACCGGCGCGACCGCGGCTAACGCCAAAGAACTTATCCCCTACAAGTAGAGCGGTGGCGGTTCTCGCTCCCCTCGCGGGAGCTCGGGGCAATGCGAAGCAAGTTGCAGGAAGGTTGAGCAAAGATGCCGAGAGTAAAGACTGGATTTGTCCGCCGGCAACGGCACAAGAAGGTACTGAAGGCGGCCAAGGGGTACTTCAGCGGTCGTCGCCGCCTGATCCGTACCGCCAAAACCGCCGTCATGCGCGCGGGGATGGCCGCATGGCGTGATCGTCGCCGCAAGAAGCGCGATTTCCGGCGCCTGTGGATCGCCCGCATCAACGCGGCGGCCCGTATGCGCGGTCTGACTTACTCCAAGTTCGCCGGACTGCTGCGCAAGGCCGGCATCGCGCTGAATCGGCCCATGCTGGCGCAGATGGCTGTGGACGACCCGCAGGCCTTCGACGCTGTAGTGGAGCAGGCCCGCGCGGCGGCCTAGAGCCGCTCACGGCCGGACCCAAGTTACGCCAGGGCGGAATCCTTACGGGGTTCCGCCCTTTTGGTAACAGGAGAACGCGACCATGCCCGAGCCCTGGGCGCTCATCTTTGACGTAGACGGGGTCCTCGCCGACACCGAGATGCTCAACGCCCGCGCCAGCGTCCTGATGTTCGCGGAGCTGTATGGCGTCACCGTCTCGGCGGAGGACTTCTGTCCCTTCATCGGCACCGGCGATGAGCGGTACGTGGAGGGCGTCGCCGAGCAGTACGGGGTGCGAATCGACACCGAAGCGGCCGTGCAACGCCGCGCCGAGAACTTCTTCAAGCTGCTGGCCCGCGAGCCGCTGCCGGCGGCGCCGGGAGTCAGGGAGCTGGTGGACGCGTCCCGTACTTCGGGGTACATGAAGCTGGCCATCGCCACCTCCGGCCGCCGGGACAAGCAGTTCCCGGTCATTACGGGCGCCGGTCTGCAGTTGGACTGGTTTGACGTGGTCATCACCGGCGACCAGGTGACGCGCAAGAAGCCCGACCCGCAGATCTATCAGCTAGCCGGCGAGCGGTTGGGTCTGCCGCCGGAGCGGTGCGTGGTAGTCGAGGACGCGCCGGTGGGCGTGCAAGCGGCCCAGGCCGCCGGGATGTGGTGTCTGGCCGTCACCAACAGCGCCCCCCGCGAGGCCCTGGCCGCCGCGAACCTCATCGTGGATAGCCTGACCGAGGTCAGCTTGACTGGCCTCGAGGAGGCGCTGGGCCTGTAGGCGGAGCGGATCGAGGCGGAGGCAACGTAGCGGGACGATGAAGGGAAAACAGCCGGGGAGAAGACTGGCCGTAGTGCTCACGGTCGCCGTGGCGGTGGCCCTGGTGGTCGCTGGGGCGGACCGGGTGCTGCCGCGGTTCTCCGGCCCCCTGCCGGCGGGCCTGCCGCAGTTGCTTCGGGACCAGGAACTGACCTACCCGCCCGCGGAGCGCTGGACTTTCGCGGTGCTGGGCGACACCCAGTGGCATCCCGAGATGGCCGCGCTGGTGCTCGCCGCCGCCCAGCGCGACCGGCCCTCGCTGATCTTTGACGTGGGCGATGCGGTGGACTATGGCGGGCGCCGCGACTGGGAATTCTACCTGCGGCACGTGGCGGCCGTCTGGGACGGCACCCCGTTCTTCCAGGTGCCCGGCGACCACGACCGGGGCTGGGATGGCGCCTGGTGGACCACCGCGACCCTGGAGCGGCACGGGGGAGCGCGGTACCGGGCGATCAACCAGGGGAGCTGGACGATCCTGCTGCTGGACAGCTCCGAGTGGCAGCTAGACGGTCGCCAGCGCGAGTGGCTGGCGGCCAAGTTGGCGGAACTCGGGCCGCAGCGTAACCTGATCGTACTGACCCACATGCCACCCGCGGATCCCCGCACCTACGCGCACGTCGCGCACTCGATGGGGCGCGTGGGGGAGGCCCAACTGGCCGGCTTGCTGGCCGGCTACCGGGTCCGCCTAATCGTCACCGGTCATGTGCATGTGGATTTGGCGTCCCAGTGGCGGGGGATACCGGTCCTGACCACCGCGATGAACTATGATACCTGGCGGTCTCCCCAGGATCCGGCGCGGTGGTTGCTGTTCACGGTGCGCGGTGACGAGATCACCTGGCAGTGGAAAGCTCTGGAGCGCCCCGCCGAATGGGAGCCGGGCTCATGACCGATCCCGCTCTCGTCTGCGGCGTCGCGGCCCTGGTGGTCGCCCTCCTCACGGCCGGGGGGCTGGCGCCCGAGCTAGCGATCTTGCCGCTGCTGGCCTTGGTGTTCCCGGTCAAAGCGGCGATCCTAACGGCGGCGGCCGTGAGCTTGGTCTGCCACTTGGCCGCATGGGCGCAGGCGCCTTACCGCGATTCGCCCGCCGGGCGGTCTACGCTGGCCGTGGCCGCAGCGGCGCTGGCGGGGGCGGTCGTTTGGATGCTCCTGCCGGGGACAGTCCTGCGCCCGATTCTGGGTGCGACGCTGCTGCTGGCGGGACTACTGGCGGCTTGGCGTCCGTCGGGGCCGCGCGCCGCCGGCCTGGAGCCGCTGGCGGGATTGCTCCGCGGTCTGGTGGGGGTGAACCCCGGCCTGCGGCTGGCGCCGGCCCTGCTGGTGGTGGCCGACGCGGTGCGGCTGGCGGTCTACGTGTCCGCCCAGGCCGCCGACGTGGCGCGTTTGGTGAGCTTCCTCCTGCCGCTGGCGGGGGCGACGCTGCTGGGCGCGTTGCTGGGACGAGTAGTCTTGCGCCGGCGGGGACGACCGCTGCTGCGCGGCCTGGCCCTGGTGATCGCCGCGATCCTGGCGCTGCACCTGTTTCTGACCGCGTGGTAGCGCATCCGAAATAACCGAAGTGAGGCGAAACGAGGACGAGGCGTCCTCGACCCCCTATGCAGATAGATTCCGCGCAGAACCAACATGTGAAGCTGTTTCGCTCGCTGGCTCAGAGCAAGCATCGCCGGGAGACCGGCCTGTTCGCCCTGGAAGGCCGCCGGCTGATCGCCGAGGCCGTGCGGGCGCGGGCGGATATGCTCTGGGCGGCCTACTCGCCGGAGCATTTCGTCGGTCCGGAGGAGGACCAGTTGCTGGGCGAGTTGATGCGCTCGGGCCTGGAACTACACGAAATGGGCCCGCGGGCGCTGACCGCCATGACGCATACCGAGTCGCCTCCCGGAATCGTGGCGGTGGCCAAGATTCCCGCCCCCCCGACCGACCTGGCCGCGACCTTGCCGGAGCGCGCCTGGCTGCTGGGTCTGTGGGAGCTGCGCGATCCGGGGAATATGGGCACGATGATTCGCACCGCGCATGCCCTGGGCGGCGCCGCGGTGGTGGCTGTCGGCGGCTGTGTGGACTTCTACGACCCCAAGGTCGTGCGCGCCTCGGCCGGCTCCTTGCTGCACCTGCCCCTGGTCAAGGTCCACAATCTCTACGCGCTCCGGGACTCCTTGGCCGCCTGGCAGGCCTCGCTGGTGACAGCGGCGATGAGCGCCGAGCAGGCCTGCGACGAGGCGGATTACCCGGCGCGCACCGTGCTGCTGGTCGGCTCGGAGGCGCACGGCCTCCCCGAGGAAGTCGAGGTCGCCGCGCAGTTGCAGGTGCGGATTCCCATGCCCGGCGGAGCGGAGTCCTTGAATGCGGCGGTAGCCGCTGGTATAATCGCCTTCCAGGTGGCGCGGCAGGCCATGCCGCGCGACTGACAACTTACTAGCTATCGGCAAGGAAGGGGAAAGTAGGCCCCGTAGGAGTGTGTGTGGAGTTCGCTGCGCGAACCCCCTTAGAGAGGAAGCCCCCTGGGCTGCAAGGGCTTCTCACCACCGCGAGGCTGAAGTTCACCCCGGAGCCGCCAGGTGAACGGGGACCGCTGACTGGTCTCCCTTAGTCTGCGCCGGATTGCTCCTCCGTTATCGGGAGCGCCACCGGGCGTCACGAACAGTGGCGTCCCCACTCAGAGGTGGTACAGCGAGAGCCTCCGGCTTTCGTCCCTGGGACGAAACGGAGGCTTTTTGGCATACGGTAGGGGAAAGTGGAGAACCGCAAGCTGCGGCGTTCTTGCGTAGACCACAGGGAGGATGGTAAGCCATGGGTACGCCCTTGCGACCGTGTCCGGACTGCGGGCATCAGATCAGCCGGCACGCTCGGGCCTGTCCCAACTGCGGGCGACCGAGGAGGACGCGCGGGCAGCGACTGCTGCGTGAGTTGATCGTCGACGCGGCCTCTATGGCGCTGGCACTCTGCCTTCTATGGTGGTTTCTGCACTGGATGGCGTCACCTGCGGGGCCAGCTTGGGTCACGGAGCATTTCGCCAAGCCTATGACCAACTCACTGATGAAGACCATGCCCACTCCGCATCCGAAGAAACCTTAATGACCGAGGCCCAGGACCTGCCTAGGGCCTTCTGAGGAAGAATGAGCAACACATGAGTTATCTCGCCTCGTGGAGCGGCGGTAAAGACTGCTGCATGGCTTACTGGGAGGCCCAGAACTCTGGGCTGGAACTCAGCGGCCTGTTCAATACGCTTTCGGTGGAATATGACCGGGTGCGGTTCCATGGCACCGAGGCGCGGCTGCTGCAACTGCAGGCCGAGGCTATGGGGGTGCCGGTGCTGCAGGCGACTACCGCCGACGGTAGCTATACCGAGGACTTCAAGCGAGCGCTGCGGCCGCTGCCGCCGGACGTCACCGGCATGGTCTTTGGCGACATGTACAACGATCTCCACCTGGAGTGGGTTCAGGGCGTCTGCGCCGATCTGGGCCTGGAGTGCGTCGAGCCGCTGTGGGGCAGAGACCCCAATGAGGTGCTCTGCTCCTTCTTGGACGCGGGTTTCGAGGCCATGGTCGTCTGCGTGGACGGCTCCCTCCTGGAGGAAAGCTGGGTCGGCACCATAGTGGACCATCGCTTCCGCGAGCATCTGCTCAGCCGGGGCCTGGACCCCTGCGGCGAGAAGGGCGAGTACCACACCATGGTAGTCAACGGCCCGCTCTTCCAGCGCCGGGTAGAGATCCGCCGCAGCCGCATCGTCGAGATGAAGGGCTTCTTCCTGCTCGACACGCAGGAGTACGGGTTAGGGGAGTAGGACGGCGGGGAACGTGGAAAACGGCAGAGGCCGCGGTGTTTACTGAGGTGACACAATGATCGATCAACTACTACAACTGGAATCCGAAGGGCGCGCGGCGTTGGCCGCGGCTACTACTGAGGCGCTGCTGGAGGAGGCTCGGGTGGCCTTTTTGGGGCGTAATGGGCGGCTGCGGGAGCTGCAGGAGGGCATGAAGGCGGTGCCCAAGGAAGACAAGCCGGCCGTGGGGCGCGAGTTCAACCGCGTCAAGACCGTCCTGGAGGCGCTGCTGGAGGAGCGCCAGGCGGCCTTGGCCGCGCCCGCCTCCGAGGCGGGGCGGCTGGACGTGACCCTGCCGGGGCGCGGGCCGCGGGTCGGGCGCCAGCATCCCTTGCAGGCCACCTTCGACGAGCTGATCTCCGTCTTCCTGGGCCTGGGCTTCACCGTGGCCGAGGGGCCGGAGGTGGAGACCTACCACTACGGCTTTGAGGCGCTCAACTACCCGGAGTACCACCCGGCGATGGATGAGCAGATGACCTTCTACGTGACCGACCGCACCCTGCTGCGCTCGCAGACCTCCACCGTGCAAGTGCGGACCATGGAGGGGATGCAGCCGCCGGTGCGGATCATCGTGCCGGGGCGCTGCTACCGTCGCGATACGGTGGACGCCACCCACTGCCATACCTTCCACCAATTGGAGGGGCTGCTGGTGGATGAGGGGATTACCTTCGCCGACCTCAAGGGCACCCTGGAGGTCCTGGCGAAAGAGCTATTCGGGGCGGACTGCCACACCCGGTTCCGGCCGGACTTCTTCCCCTTCACCGAGCCGAGCGCGGAGTTCGCGTTCTCGTGCCCCTTCTGCCCGCCGACCGGCAACTGCAAGGTCTGCTCGAGCAGCGGCTGGCTGGAACTGGGCGGCTGCGGCATGGTGGACCCCAACGTGCTCGCGGGGGTCGGCATCGACAGCGAGAAGTACACCGGGTGGGCCTTCGGCTTTGGCGTGGAGCGCATTGCGATGCTGCGCTACGGCATCGACGACATCCGGCTGTTCTACAACGGCGACATGAGATTCCTGGAGCAGTTCTAGTCCGGAGACGGATGGGGAGTACGCTATGGCCGAAGCTTCCGAAAATTCCCGCCTAGGTCCCGAACGCACCGAGGCAGCCAACGACCTGCTGACCGTGACGGTCAGTTTTATCATGTACGTGAGCCTGATCCTGGTGCTCACTCATGTGCAGGCCGAGGCGCTGCTGGCGCCGCCCGAGCCTCCGCGGACCTGGTGGACCCTGCAGGAGCTGGCGGCGCTGGTCATGGCCATTGGCGGCTGCAGCCATCTGCTCGGGGCGGCGATCCTGGTGCGGCAACGGGTCTTCCGGCTGCTGCTGGCTAGCGCCGAGCTGCTGGCGGCGCTAAGCCTCCACACGATGCAGCCGCGCAGTTGGGTATGGATGGCCCTGGCCGCCCTGGCCTGCGCGGGCTGGGCTTTGTGCTTCCAGGCGGCGATCATGTTCTTCATGGCGCTCACCGGCGACGATGAACCGGTGGAAGCGCCCGAGGACCTCGGATCGGAGGCGGAGTCCATCTTCTCCGTCGGCGGGGGACGGCACGAGCCGCTGCCGGATCGCGAGCCGCTTGTGCCCCCCTCCGAGGAGGCGGAGCCCGACGGCCCGCCCTCCTTGCACAATCTCTAGGTCGCGTCGGTAGGAGAGGCCCGCCCGCCATGACGCTGGACGACCTGCTCAAACTGCTGGACTACCTGGGCACCTATGCCTTCGCCCTCTCCGGGGCGCTCAAGGCGGGGCGCCGGCGCATGGACATGTTCGGCATGTTCGTCCTGGCGCTGGTCACCGCGGTGGGGGGCGGCACGATTCGCGACCTGATCCTGGGCCGGGTGCCGGTCTTCTGGCTGGTGGAGCCGGCGTACTTGGGGCTGGCCGTCCTGGCGACGGTGGCCGTCTTTGCCCTCCAGCGCTGGGTCGAGCGGGCAGAGGGCCTGCTGCTGGTCTTTGACGCCGTTGGTCTGGGGGTTTTCACGGTGATCGGCACGCAGCTAGGTCTGCAAGAGGGCCTGGGCGCGGCGGCCTGCATCGCCCTGGGCTGCGTGACCGGCATCGGCGGCGGCCTACTGCGCGACGTCCTGGCCCTGTCGCATCCGGTAGTGCTGCACCGCGAGATCTATGCGCTGGCCAGCGTCGGCGGCGCAGCCCTGCTGGTCGGGCTGGACTATATGGGCGTCCCCACCGTGGTAGGCGTGCTAGCCTGCTGCGTGGCGACCACGACCATCCGGCTACTCAGCCTCCACTACGGCTGGACGGTGCCGGGACTAGGCCAGCGCGAAGAGACTGCTTAGAGGGCGGGCGACCATGCAACACTTTCTTTCCGACGACAACCAGACCCTCGTCATCCGCTTTGATCACGGCGACCTGCTCTTGGAGGGACTGCAGCGGGTGGCTGACGAGGTGGGTCTGCAGACCGCGGCGATTGTCACCGGTTACGGGGCGCTGAGCCGGTTGCATATCCATTGGGGCCGGCACACGGGGCGGCCGCCGGAGGCGGTCTACGGGGTCTATGAGGAGCCGCTGGAGTTGACGGCGCTCTCCGGCGTGGTGGCCGACGGGCAGGTGCATGCGCACATCACCGCGGGGGCCGGGGAGCGGACCTGTAGCGGGCACCTGGAGCCGGAGACGGTCGTCTGCTGGCTGGCGGAGGTAGTCATTCAGCGCCTGCCGCTAGATCTGGTGCGCGTGCGAGACGAGTTTGGCATACCGCTGTTGCGCGAGCGGGAGTAGAAGCAGGCGTCAGTTCTGACGGGCGAGACGCTCGTCCTACCGTTGAGGGGAGACCATATGAATATTCGAGAGAACTTCCTACGCACGGCGCGATTTGAAGGGCCGGAGTGGGTGCACTGCCAGATCGGTACGACCCCCGGAGCGTGGATGCGGTACGGTCAAGACCTGGAGGAGGTTGTCCTCCGCTACCCGGACCTGTTCCGCGAGCCGAAGTGGGAGCCGGGCGAGGCGCCTAAGCCGCGCGAGAAGACGACCTACACCGACGAGTGGGGCGTGGTCTACGAGTCCGTCCGCGACGGGATTAGCGGCGAGCCCAAGGGGCATCCCCTGGCCGACTGGAGCGCGCTGGAGACCTATCAGGCGCCGGACCCCGACCAGTACATGAACTGGGACAACGTCAAAGCCGGCTACGACTCGGAGCTGGCCGAGGGGCGGTTCTCCTGGGGGCCGGGCGCCAGCTTCTTTGAGCGGCTGCAGTGGCTGCGCGGTCCGGCTAACCTCTACATGGACCTGGCCGAGAGCGAGAATCCGGAGCTGCAGCGGATGATCGACCTCGTTCTGGCGCACAACCTCAAGCTGGTGCTCCGGGGGATCGCGGCCGGCCCGCCGGACTTCGTGGGCTTTGGCGACGACCTGGGTAGCCAGCGCGCGCCGCTGATGAGCCCGGCCACCTTCCGCCGCTGGCTCAAACCCGGCTATACCGCCATGTGGCAGCCCTGCCGCGCCGCCGGCTGCCAGGTGCAGTTCCATACCGACGGCAATATCATCGCCCTGGTGGACGACCTAATCGAGGCGGGGCTGACCGTGCTCAACCCCCAGGCCAAGGTCAACACCTTCGCGGACATGCGCGAGACCATTCGCGGCCGGGCGGCCATCTTCCTGAGCCTGGATATCCAGGGTGTGATGATCTTCGGCAACCGCCAGGATATTTTCGACCATGTGCGCGAGGCGATCATGACGCTCGGCTCGCGCCGCGGCGGTCTGATGCTCTCCACCAGCGTTTACGACGACTGCCCCCTGGAGAACGTGACGCACTGGGGCGACGCGATGCGCGAGTACAAATATCTGCACCTGGACCTGCCGGACTAAACCGAATTGGGAGGCGGCAAGATGACCAAACGAGAGAACTACCTGCGGTGCGCGCGATTTCAGGGGCCGGACTGGATTCCCTGCTCCATCGGGGCGCTCCCCGCGGGCTGGAAGGCCCTGCGCGGCGACCTGCTTAAGATTGCGCTACAGTACCCCGACTTCTTCGGCGAGCTGAATCCGGAGGGCTGGGACTATGACGAGATGCCCTGGCGCAACGCGGCCGGGGTAGACTACACCGACAACTGGGGCGTCGTCTGGCGCACGGAGCTGGACGGCGTGGTGGGCATCCCCCAGGTCCATCCGCTGGCCGACCTGAGCAAGGTGGACGAGTACCAGGTGCCGGATATCTACACCCGCGACCCCTCCTACGGCGACCGAGACTTGGAGAAGGACGAGATTCAGCGGATCGAGCGCCAACTGGAGGCCGGTGAGTTGGCCGGCAGCGGTTTTGGCACTTTCTTCGAGCGCCTGCAGGAACTGGTCGGCATGGAGAACCTCTTTCTGAACATGGCCTACGACGACAACCCCGCGCTTCAGCGGGTCGTGGACCTGGTGGCGGACTTCAACTACAGCCTGACGCAGGCCGTCCTGACTCGCGTTACGCCCGACATCATCGGCGCCGGCGACGATCTCGGCAGCCAGCGGGCGGCGCTGGTCAGCCCCAAGACCTTCCGCCGCTGGCTCAAGCCCGGATATGCCCGGTGCTTCGGGGCGGCCCGGGCGGCGGGCTGCGAGACCTCCATGCACTCGGACGGCTACCTGCTGGAGTTGGTGGACGATTTGATCGACGCCGGGCTGACCATTCTCAACCCGCAAGTAGGCCCCAATACGCTGGCCGGCATTGAAGAAGTCATGAAAGGCCGCCTCGCCATCAGCCTGGACCTGGACCGGCAGCACATCCTGCCGAACGGAACCCCGCAGGAGGTCCGGGACCACGTGCGGGAGGCCGTGCAGGTGCTCGGTTCGCCGCGCGGAGGGCTGATGCTGCAGGCGGAGCTTAACGCCGACGTGCCGCTGGAGAACGTCATCGCCCTGGCCGAGGCCATGCGCGAATACCAGACCTACTACAAGACGATAGCGACGCCGCTCTAGGGCGTCCCGCAGGTGGCGACGCCCCTGCCTAGACGGGAGAATGACCGATGCGCGTACCGTATAGCTGGCTCAAAGAGTATCTGCCGGGGCTGCCCCCGGTGGAGGAATTGGCCGACGTCCTCACCATGGGCGGCCTGGAGGTCGAGGAGATCCGATCGTGGCCGGACGCCGCGGGGCCCGAGCGGGTGCTGATGACCAAGGTGACCGCGAACCGGGGCGATCTGCTCTCCCTGCGTGGCATTGCCCGCCACGCCGCGGCCCTGCTGCGGCTGGACTTCGCGCCGGCCGCGTTTGCCCGGGAGCTGCTTGGCGAGCCGGTGGTCGGGGAGCGCGTGGCTTCCTCCGGCCCCGTCACCGTGGAGATAGCCGACCCGGAGGGCTGCCCCCGCTACTCGGCGCTGCTGCTGGAGGGCGTCACCGTCGGCCCCCCGCCGGACTGGCTCCGCCAGCGGCTGGAGTCGGCCGGGATGCGCTCGGTCAACAACGTGGTGGACGTGACCAACTACGTCTGCTGGGAGCTAGGCCAGCCCCTGCACGCCTTCGATTTTCCCCGGCTGGAGCAGGGCCAGATCCGAGTGCGCCGCGCGCAGCCGTCGGAGGAATTCCTGCTGCTGGACGGGAGCCTGCCCCAGCTGACCGCGGAAGATGTGCTGATCTGCGACGCCCGCGGCCCGGTGGCGCTGGCTGGGATCATGGGCGGCGCGGATAGCGAGGTGCGCGCCACCACCACGCGGGTGTTGCTGGAGGCCGCGCACTTTGACGCGACGGCGCTGCGCAAGACCGCGCTGCGCCTGGGGATGTCCACGGAGGCCTCCTACCGTTTCGAGCGCTTCGTGGACCCCAATCTGACCTGGCCGGCGCTGGCCCGGGCGGCGGAGCTGATTCTGCAGCTCGCGGGCGGCGCGGTCGCGGGTCCGGCGGTGGACGTGCGGACCCGCGAGTTTACGCCCCTGCAGATTGACCTGCGCCCCGAGCGCTGCAACGCGCTGCTCGGCACCGACCTGACGCCCGCGCAGATGGGCGACTACCTGCGCCGGATGGGCTGCGAGGTGGCCGAGGGCCAGACGCTGCAAGTGGCCGTGCCCACCGCGCGCTGGGATGTGGAGCGCGAGGTGGACCTGATCGAGGAAGTGGCGATCATCCACGGCTACAACCAGTTGCCCACGACCTTGCCGGGAGGGCTGACCCAGAGCGGCCGGCTGACCCGGACCCAGCGCCTCACCCGGCAGGCCGGTGAGATTCTGCGGCGGTGCGGCCTGAACGAGACGCTGAGCTTCTCGATGATGTGCCCGGCGGACGTGGAGAAGCTGGGCGTGGCGGCCGAGGCGCCCGAGCGGCGTCTGCTGCCCCTGGTCAACCCCATGGGGACCGAGACCAGCGTCATGCGCACGACCCTACTGCCCGCGCTCCTGTCCGCCGCGGCCTACAACCAGCGCCAGCGCGTTCGCGACCTGGCCCTCTATGAGATCAATCGCGTCTTCCTGGCGTGCGGTGAGGGCGCCCTGCCCGAGGAGCCGCAGCGCGTGGCCGGTCTCGTGGCCGGATCGCCCTTCACCGCGACCTGGAATCTGCTGCTAGAGACGGCGCAGGTGGACTTCTACTGGCTCAAGGGTTTGGTGGAGCAGTTGCTGGCCGAGTTGGGCATGGAGGACGTCTCCGTGGTTCGCGGGGCGCACCCCAGCTTTGCCCCCGGGGCTTGCGCCCAGTTATTGGTTGGGGAGCAGACCCTGGGCTACCTGGGCGAGATCGCCGCGCCGGTGGCGCAGGCCTACGACCTGGAGGGGCGTCTGTTCGCTTTCGAGCTGGATTTCGAGTTGATCCTGGCGCAGGCCACGCTCTACCGGCCATACCGGCCGCTGCCCCGCTTCCCGGCGGCGCTCCGGGATGTGGCCGTTACCGTGCCGGACAGCGACGAGTTCAGCGCCGCGACGCTGACTGAGGAAATCCGCACGACCGCCGGCGAGTTCGTGGAGTCGGTGCGGCCCTTTGACTTGTACGTGAGCGCGGAGCGGCTGGGCCCGGGGCGCAAGTCTCTGGCCTTTGAGTTGGTCTTCCGCGCCGCGGAGCGCACCTTGACGGAAGAAGAGCTGGAAGCCGCCATGACCGCCGTGCATCAGCGGCTGGCGGCGCTAGGCGGCGAGATCCGCACGCAATGAGCGGACGCTCGAACAGCGCGGTCGACCGGAACCTGCCCGGGGGGCCACCGACCCGCGCCGAGCAACGGCGCTTGCTGGCCGCGGCCTACGCGGGGATGCTGGGGCTAGCCGCCTGCACCAGTCCGCTGGCGGTGTGCCTGACGGCTTTCGCCCGCAGCTTCCCGGAGCTGACCACGGCGCGGCTGGGGATGGTCTCGACCGTCAGCCTCACCGGCGTGGTGGCGGGGATTCTCTTCTCCGGACCGCTGGCGGATCGCTGGGGCCTCCGTCCCTTCATGATCCTGGGCGCGGCGCTGCAGATCGTCGGTTTGCTCGCCGTGGCCGCGGCGCCGACCTCGCTGCTGCTGCTGGGCGCTATCTGTCTCGTCGGCTGCGGCACCGGGCTGGTGGACGGGCTGGCCAGTCCCCTGGTGGCGGCGCTGCAGTCGGAGAACCGGACACGCGCGCTCAACTGGCTGCACGCCTGTTACCCGCTCGGATTTCTGGCCATGGCCGGCATCTCCGCCACGATTCTGCGCCAGACGGACAGTTGGCGCCTGGTCTTTCCGGCGCTCGCCCTGCCGGCGCTGCTCTCCCTGGCGCTCTGCGTGGCGACGCGCTTTCCCGCGCAGCCGCGACAGGAGTCGCTGGGCGCGGCGCTGCGTCTCGTGGCCGGCAACCGCGCGGTGCTCATGGCTCTGGGGGCGATCCTGCTGGCCGGGGCCACCGAGATGGGCGTCGAGCACTGGACGCCGACCTTCGTGGAGCGCGCCCTGGGGCGGAGCCGCGAACTGGGGGCCTTGGTCCTGTCCGGCTTCGCGCTGGGGATGATGGTGGGGCGTTTCGCCACGGGAGCCCTGGCCAAGTGGCTGCCGCCGGCCCGGCTGGTGCTGCTGGCCTGCGGCGTGTCGTTGGTGGCTCTGCTCGGGATCGCGCTGGGACCCGCGCCGCTGGCCTTGGCCGCGATCTTGCTGCTGGGCTTAGGCGTATCGGCGATGTGGCCCACCCTGATGGCCTACGCGGCCGATCGCGAACCGGCGGGTGGGGCGACGATGTTCTCGCTCCTGGGGGCGCTGGGCAATGTGGGCGCGGGCTTCGCGCCCTTGTACGTCGGACTGATCGCGCAGCAGAGCGGCCTGCGTGTGGGCCTCGGCGCGGCGGCGATCTTCCCGGTGTTGGCCGGCCTGCTGCTGCTGCGCCCGGGTCTTCGCCAAGAAAGTGCCAACGTTGGCCGCCCCGCGGGCCACTAAATACCGAAGCCTCATACAGTGGCAGAGGCCCGGATCGTTGTCCCGGCGCGAATGCCGGGAGAGCGGTCAAAGAGCCGATCTATCTTGACTTTCGTTGTCTAAAGTGAGTATGATTAGTGCTCGCAGGGAGTATGCTCTCCCACTGTAGCGGTTAGCACACCGCCTCTGGCTCGCCAGGGGGGTGAAGCAACAAAGCCCCCTTAGTGGGCTAGCAAGATAAGGAGGGAGTAGTAAGCTATGCGTAACGTACTTGTAGCAATGCTGATTGTGGCGCTCCTGGGCGCGCTCCTGGTGTCGATGGTAGGCTGCCCCAAGAAGGCCGAGGCCCCCATGGCCCCGCCGATGGGCAACATGGCCCCGCCGATGCCGCCGAAGCCCGCGCCGGCGCCCGCCATGGGCAATGAGATGGCCAAGCCTGAGGCCATGCCCGGCAACGAGATCAAGCCCGCCGGCGCCAAGCCCGGCGAGCCCGTCAAGCCCGGCGCCATGAAGCCCGTCGAGCCCGTGAAGCCCGTCGCGCCGAAGCCCGCGGCCCCGAAGCCGCCGATGTAGTCAAGCACTAAACCTCGCCAGGAGGTGACCTCCGGGCCGCCTTCCTCGAGGAGCCGTTTGAGACAGGGGAGATCGCCAATTGATCTCCCCTGTTTTGTCGTTTGCCCCTTTTGCCGCCGCTCCGTTAGCGGTTGCATTATCCCTCCCCAGCGGCTAAACTATTCGCACTCATTCCCGAAGGAGACATACGCTTATGGATCGCTGTGTGCTGGCGTACTCCGGCGGCCTGGACACCTCCGTGGCCGTCCGCTGGATTGCTGAGAAGTACAACGTGGAAATCGTCGCCGTCGCTATCGACGTGGGCGAGGAGAAGAACTACGAGTCCATCCGCACCAAGGCCTTGCAGGTCGGCGCGGTGGAGTCGATCGTCATCGATGCTCGCCAGGAGTTCTTTGACGGCTACATCACCCACGCCCTGGCTGCCAACCTGATGTATGAGGGCCGCTACCCCTGCTTCACCGCTCTGGCCCGGCCGCTGCTGGCCCAGAAGCAGGTGGAGGTAGCCCTCGCGCAGGGCGCCAAGTACCTCGCCCACGGCTGCACCGGCAAGGGCAACGACCAGGTGCGCTTTGAGGTCACCTACATGGCCCTGGCCCCCCAGGTAGAGGTCATCGCTCCCGCCCGCGAGTGGGGCATGACCCGCGACGAGGAGATTGACTACGCCGAGCAGCGGGGCATCCCCCTGCCCATGACCAAGGCCAATCCCTACTCGACCGACACCAACCTGTGGGGCCGCTCCATTGAGGCCGGGGTCATCGAGGACCCCTCCCGCGAGGCCCCGGACGACGCCTGGCAGTGGACGGTGGATGTCATGTCCGCCCCCGACCGCCCCACCTACGTGAAGATCGACTTCGAAGAGGGCGTGCCGGTGGCCCTGGACGGCGACCGCCTGCCCGGCGCCGAGTTGGTCGGCCGACTCAACGCCTTGGCCGGCGCCAACGGCGTGGGCCGCATTGACATGCTGGAGAACCGCCTGGTGGGCATCAAGTCGCGCGAGCTGTACGAGGCCCCGGCGGCGACCGTCCTACTGGAGGCGCACCGCGACCTGGAGGCCATGTGCCTGGACCGCGAGACCGCTCATTTCAAGCCTTACCTGGAGTTGCGTTACGCGGAACTGGTGTACTACGGCCTGTGGTTCACTCCGCTACGCGAGGCGATTGACGCCTTCGTGCAGGAGACGCAGAAGCGCGTAACCGGCCAGGTGACGATGAAGCTGCACAAGGGCCGCGCGATGGCGGTAGCCCGCACCTCGGAGCGCAGCCTGTACGACTACGCGCTGGCGACCTACGACAAGGGCGACCTGTTCAACCCGGCGGACAGCCCAGGCTTCATCCACCTCTGGGGCCTCCCCGCGCAGATAGCCGCCCAGGTGGATCGGAAGTTCGAGTAGTCCCACCCGACGCCCAGCCACCCCCGCGGGCGGAGCCAATCAGGCTCCGCCCGCTTGCTTTATCCACGCTCTTCCCTTCCTCCCCCCTCCGGCGTATACTCACCCCTCGATTGTCTGACACCCTCAGGAGGTACTTGCCCATGTCTTCTCCCAAAGTGGTCATGATCGGCGCCGGGTCCGGGTTCTTGGTTACTATCGCCCGCGAGCTGGCGCACTCCGTGCCGCTCGCTAACTGCACCTTCACCGTCATGGATATCGACCCCGAGCGGCTGGCCCTCGCCGAGGAGAAGACGCGGGCGCTGCTCGACCCCTGCCCGGGAATCACCGTCGAGGCGACGACCGACCTGGATACCGCGCTGGCCGGGGCGAATTACGTGATCACCTCCTGCGAGAATCACCGCTGGGAGTTCTGGCTGAAGGACTTGCAGATTCCCGAGAAGCATGGGGTTTACCAGGCGCTGGGGGAGAATGGGGGGCCCGGGGGGATCATCCATGCCCTGCGCAACATGAAGCTGCTGGGCGGGATCGCCACTGCGATGGAGCGACTCTGCCCGCAGGCGTGGCTGATGAACTTCACCAACCCCATGTCCTTCCTCTGCACCTATCTGAACAAGTACACGAGCATCAAGACGCTGGGTTTCTGCCACCAGGTGCACGGCACCTTTGGGGTCATCGCCGAGCAGTTGGGCTTCGAGCCCGGCGAGTTGGAGGTCATCACCGGCGGCGTCAACCACTTCAACTGGCTGATGGACATTCGCCGCCGCGGCACCTCGCAGAGCTACCTGCCGGAGTTCCTGCGCCGCGTGCAGGAGTCGGAGTGGTGGCTGACCAAGCATGCCAACGTGCCGCGGCAGGAGTTCACGCTGGAGGTGCTCAAGACCTTCGGCGCCTACCCGGTGGGCTACGACGATCACATCGTCGAGTACCTGCCCTTCTTCTACGAGCGCGAGGAGTGGGAGGCGCACGGCTATGAGTCGTACGTGGGGCAACTGGAGAAGAACCTGTCCGAGGACAACGTCAGCCTGAAGGTCATCACCCTGCAGGGCCACAACACCGGCAACTTCCCCTTCCCGCAGGACGACACGCACCCCTATTACGCGGAGAAGCCGACCGGGGTCATCGAGGCGCTGGAGACCAACACGCCGCTGTACCTGGACGCGATCAACATTATCAACCACGGCAGCATTGACAACCTGCCGGCCGACGCCATCGTAGACGTGCCGGCGCTGATCGTCGGCGGCGAGGCCCGGGGCCTCCACGTGGGCGCGCTGCCTATCGGGGCGATGGAGCTATGCCGCCGCCAGATCACCCTGCACGAGATGGTCTCCCAAGCCGCCGCCGAGGGCAACGCCAGTCTGGTAGAGCAGGCCCTCTGCCTGGACCCGTACGTCCACAGCCTCACCCAAGCCCGCGCGATCTGGATGGACTACCGCGAGGAATACGCAGAGTGGCTGCCGGAGATGAGCTAACCAGAATGGCGGCTCCACCCAAACCTGCACTTTGTGAACACCGGTAAGGCCAAGTGGAGGTCCGATGCGGAGCCGGAACGAATAATGACTATGGTCTAATCAGGACTGTTCTGTTCTGCATTCGAGGCACGTCTGCAAGATCCATTGTGTGTCGTATACGCATACCTTAAGGATGCCGGGCATGGATACGAACTTCCGTAAGGAATTGTTTAGCCAGGCGTACCTAAAGGCCGTAGCCGCGGCGGCTGGTCTGACGTCGGCTCAGCCGTTGCCCGACATCGACAAGTCGGATTGGATACTTGGAATGCCTGGTGCCAAGGGAACTTCTCGATCACCTAAGATTGACATCCAGCTGAAGTGCACGTCCAGCGACGCCGGAGGCGCGGATGCCCTTGCGTATGAGCTCGACGTTGATACTTACGACGTTCTCCGTCTGAGCGATATATGGGTGCCTCGCTACCTCGTCGTTGTCACCGTGCCTCCCGAAGTTTCAGATTGGCTCTCTCAGACCCAGGAGCAACTGGCCATGAAGAAGTGCGCCTACTACCTGGATTTGAAGGATAGCCAGGAGATGAAGAACTCCACCAGCGTCACAGTCCATCTGCCAAGAAACCAAGTCTTTTCGGTTGAGGCTGTGACCAGCATAATGCTGAAGCGCATGGAGGAGGGGGCTTAAGTGACCAAGTACTTGCGGCCGGAACTCCCGCGCGGCGTCAGTCCCTTCAACCTGGCCGCATACATGCGTGCGTTTGGTTGGCAGATGACGCGGACGGTATACGCGAGAGGCAGCGTCTGGACACTTAAGGGCGATGGCGATTCTGAGTTCGAGATACTACTGCCAACCAACTCTGCCCTTCGCGACTATGAAGTGCGCCTGATAGAAGCCCTTGAGACGCTAGGGGCCGCTCATGGTAGGCCGCCTGGCGAGATTGCGCGGGACATTCAGTTGGGAGCGAGCGACGTGGTGCGGGTTCCGCTATTATCCGCTGGAGCGGAGCCTGGCACCGTGCCGATAGACGAGGGACTGGCGGGATTTGAGTACACCAAGGAGATGATGCTCGCGGCAGCTTGCGCTGCGGTGAACCCTAAGTCGTACTACTCCTCTCGTAAGCCCTCCGACGCTTCAGGGTACATGGCGAAAGACGTAAGATTCGGCCAGACTGAACACGGCAGCTATGTGATCACGGTCATTTCAGAGGTCCCTCCGCCGGTGCAGCCGCCGGAGCCATCAATGGCTTACCTTTGCCCTGAGCAACCTTTCGCCCGGAGGGTGACCTCAACTCTTGCGCATTCGTTGAACGCATTGAAGCAAGCTGCGGAAAACGAGTCCACATCGGACGAAACCGATCCTTTCGCTGACGTTGTCTCGCTGGGGGTAAGCGCGAACCTGTGCGATGCGGTATTAGGGCTGTCCGGAGGAATCGAGGGTGTCGACGTGGAGGTGCGCCTCGCTTGGGCCCTTGCGCGTCCGCCTGCTAGCGACGTGCCGTCGCTTATTCGGTTGCCGCGCGAGAGCATGTCCGTGATAGAAAGGGCCAGCGCGCGCCTCAAGGCGATGGCCCCGCCCGAAGTAACCGAGGTTGAGGGAATCATCGTCAAGCTGGAGAGCGATAACTCACAGGCTGGGGGCCGCGCTACGATCCATGGCACCGTCGAAGGCCATATGCGCAAGGTGCGAGTCGACTTGGTACCCGCGGATTACCACGAGGCTACGCAAGCGCATGCGGAGTACAAGCTCGTCAAGTGCACCGGTGAGATCAAGCTTGAGTGGCGCTCTTTGGTCATGGAGTCACCGACGTCCTTCGAGCGGCTCTCCGATGAACCTGAAGAATAGTCGGGTGGGCCTCCCGGTTGTGCCAAAAAAGTCGTTTTCGCCGCCCAGGGCCCTTTGTCGCGCCCTGTAAACCGCATGTCCATAGGGTGCGACCTAGCCCAAATGTGCCCCGCCGGACGGAAAAGGGCCTTTCTTAACACAACCTCCCCGCTGCCCCTACCTACCCCTCCCAACGCTCCTGCACTTTCAGCACTACCTTGTGCAGCGTTCCCGCGCCGAGCATGGGGCTGTGGGCGTCTTCGGGGAAGAAGATCGCGAACATCCCGGCCGGCAGCGGGAAATACGCCTGCGGCTCGTCGGTGTAGAAGATGCGGTCCTTCACCGGGTCGTATTCCTGGGTCGCCTGGGTGCACTCCGCCGTTAGCTTCCACCCGAAGGATTCCTCCCCCGAGAGCAGGTACTGCACGTCAATATAGCGCCGGTGGACCTCCAGCTTGAGCTGGTCGAGGGTCTTGGCGGGCGCTTGGATGACATCGGCGCGCAGGCGCTCGCCCTCCAGGGGGTGCGAGCCGGTGGGGATCTGCGCCAGGTCGGGGCGGCGGAGGTACGCGAAACCCGCGGCAAAGCCGGGGTTGAGGGCAAAATAGCGTTCGGCGTTTTCGAGTCGGTCGATGATCATGAATCTACTCCTCGATGCGGTGAGTTAGCGAGTCGGGCGAGGTGCGGAGGGGCTCGGGGCTCTTCGAAGCCGCCCGCAGAGCGTTGCGGCGTAAGCTGGACCACACGAAGGCTACTACCCCCATCAGCAGGAGGCAGGCGATCGTCAGGCCGAGATTGGCCGTGGGGCCCACCGGAGACAGCGCGGCGCGGCCGGGGGCAAGCGGCAGCCGCGGTGCGGCGGGCGGAGGGGTGACGGAGACCGGGGTCGCGGCGACAATGGTTGGCGGCGCAGTCATTCCTCCCACCTGCACCAGGCCCCGCTGCACGCAATGGGCCGCAATCCCCGACACGAGGGCCTGCGCTATCTTCAACTGGCCCTCCGGTGACTGGATGAAACGCTCGTCGCTCGGGTTGGTGAGCATGACCATCTCCACCGTGACCACCGGCACCCGGGAGAAGATCGACCCGGTCAGCGCTCCCTGTTCCCCGCCCCGGGTGGCGGCCGAATCGCCGACTACCTGCCGGCCCGGCAGCGAGCCCTTCAGGCCACTCAGCATCCGCCCGTAGATGGTGCCGGCCGCCCACTTGCTCAGGCTGCGGACCTGCTTGCTGGGGCCGCTCACGCCTTGCGCCGTCCCCTGCTTATCTGGGTAGTACACGGCAAAGCCGCTCGGGCCGCCGCTGTCGCAGTGCAGACGCACGGTCAGGACGGCTCGCGCCTGATTGGCGATCTCCGCGCGGCGCCGGTCGCTGACTTTGTCGTCTACCGACTGCTTGGTCAGAACCGGCTTGGCCCCGGCGGCGCGCAGCAGGCGCCCCAGACGCTCGGCGACCTGGTAGTTGATGACGTACTCGCGCGAACCGGCCGGGCCGGTCGCGCCAAGGCCGTTCGCCGAGGGGTGGCCGGGGTCCACGCAGATTACCACGCCATCCAGGGTCCCCGCGGTCGCCCCGCCCAGAGTGAGCAGAGCCAGAGTGAGACAAACGATCAGTTTGTGCATGCCGATCAACCTCCGACGGGTCGGGGTGATGGGGGGGATAAGCTAGATGTCGCCGCGCAGCCGAGCGCCTTGGTATAGGCGAGGCGGGCAGCGTCGCGGCGTTCGTATTCGTGGAACTGGCGGCTCGAATCGAGCTGGGGGAACCGCGGCGGCGCGCCGAAGCGCCACGGCGATATAGTTTACACTTACTCTTTCGCCAGCGGGTCCTCGGCCTCCTCCTGAGTATACGTCAAAGCTACCCCGATCACATGAAGAGACAGTAGGAGCCACTCTTTGCGCTCGGCTCCGAATTCGGCCAGTCGCTCCTCGCAGGCGTGCATCACCAGCGGCAGGGGCTCAGGAAGCCGCTCGGATAGCAGGCGCTTCAGGAGCGCGCGCAGATGCTCAACGCCCTCCCCGAGGCGGTCGCCGAGGAAGTCCCGGGCGCACTCGTCTACCTCCCGCGCCAGGTCCTCGTCGCCGGCGAAGCGGCGCTTGAGCTTGGTCTTCCAGTTGCGGGCGGCTTGCGCGGCGCCCGGTCCGATCTCAGTGCGCAACGCTCGCCAGAGCTGGATGAAATGCCGCTCCCCGCCTACCATGCGGGCCACGGACAAAGCCAACTCCTCGGAGCAGTCCCCCGGCTGTCGCAGGTACTCGAGCAGATCGGACGTCGCCTCCCGGGTGCGGAGATTGCCGAGCGCGGCGGCATAGGGAGTGCGCAATTCCGGAGGCAACGCGCGCATGCGGGCCAGCAGCAGCGGCGCGGCTTCGGCGTCGTTCAGCTTGCCCAGCGCGCGGGCGCTGGCGGCGCTGACCATGGGGAAGCTCCCGTCCAGAGCCTGGCGCAAGGGACCCAGCGCTCCGGGATCGCCCAGTCGGGCTAGCGCCCAGGCCGCGGCGACCGCGAGGTCGGGCTGGCGGCCTTGCAGGACCTCGACTAGCGCGGCGGTGATGCGCTCGTCAGGAGCCATGTGTGCGAGGGCGAGAATCGCCTCATGCCGTACACTGAAGCTGGGGTCGTGCAGGGTCTGGATCAGCTCCTCCACGTACAGGGGGCTGCGCACCCGGCCCATCATTTCGGTGGTGGACACCCGCCGGTCCTCCGCCACGGCGAAGCTGTGCCGGATCAGCGCCTCCGCGGCCTGGAGCGGGTTGCCGTGCAGGAACATGCCGGTAAATTCGCGAACACCCAACTCGCCGCTGGCGCGCACGCGGGTGAACCAGAGGATCGCCACCAGGGCCATGACGATGTTGAAGGCCCACAGCGGGGTGTACTGATCCACGGTGAAGCGGCCCAGCGAGCCATTGAGGTCCTTGAAGAAGTCCAGGGCCCAGCCGGCCCCGAGCGGCGCGAGACCGCCCATCACTCCCGCCCAGGCGTAGAAGACCGCCATGTACTGGGTCTTGCGCTCCTGCGGCACCAGTTTGACGAAGAGCAGCCGGTTGGTGCCGATCACCCAACCCATCCAGATGGCCGCTCCCGCCGCGTACAGGGCGGCCGCGACCGGCACGCTCCAGGGGCTGTGACGGGGCAGGGCGAACCAGACCAGGGGAGTGAGCATGGCCAAGGGCAGCGCAGACAGGACGACCGGCTTGCCGCCGTAGCGGTCGGCGGCCCAGCCCCAGAAGTAGCTGGTCAGCACCGTCCCCACCACGCCGGCGATCTGCAGCCAGACGATGAGGTTCTGCGTCAGGCCAATCTGCTGCTCCAGATAGAGGGGGACAAAGGTGCCGGCGCCGGTGGTGAGGTTGAAGGCTCCCAAGGCCGCCAGGTAGCTCATGAAGTTGCGGTCGCGCAGGGCGACAAGCAGGCCCGCCGAGGAGGTGGTCTCCGGATGGCCGCGCACGGGGGCGCCGCCGGGGAGGTGGCCCAGGCACCAGGTGCCCGCCAGTCCGAAGGCCACGCCCACGACGATTAGCCAGAGGAAGGGCGACAGACCGGGCCGGCCGCTGAGCACGTACCCGGCGGCGAGGATGCTCACCGCGCCCACGATGCTGGCCACGATGGTGTCCAGCGCGATGTACTTGGCTCGGACGGTGGAGGGGATGGTCTCCTGCGACCAGGCGTAGGCGGCGGTCTCGCCGACCGACCGGCACAGGGCGAACCCGGCCATCATCGCGGCCACCAGATAGAAAGCGCCCGGGGCGCCCCAACGGCTGACGACCCCGGGCAGCAAGAGCAGCAGCAGCACGAACAGGTAGCGGCCGGCCCAGAAGGTTAGGAAGGAACGTTTGACGCCCCAGCGGGCCGTCCAGGGGGCCGTGACCAGTGCGGTGACCCCGAAGAAGGGCAGCATCGCCAGCAGCAGGCCGATCTGGGTCTTGGGCAAGCCCAGCAGCCCCAACATCAGGACGAAGGGGCTGCCGAACAGGCTCAGATAGCCAAAGACCGTAGTGGCGGCGTCTCCCGCCACGCCCCACGGCAGGCGTCGGATTTTCTCGGCGTCGGTCATGGTGAACTTCCTGCGCGCGCGAGCGGCTGCGAGTCGGCGGGGCCCAGCGCTCCGCCGCGGGTTAGCCTGCTAGCCGAGCTTCTCCAAGGGCTGCCGGTTGCCAAAGGCGCGCTTGGCCATACTCCGGCTGGGGGCGGCCCAGCGCACCCCATTGATCAGCACCTTGCGGACGTTCTCGTCGAAATAGGTCGGGTAGGTCTCGTGGCCCGGGCGGAAGTAGAAGATGCGCCCGTGGCCGCGGTTGAAGCAGCAGCCGCTGCGGAAGACCTCGCCCCCGGAGAACCAGGAGACCAGCACGGTCTCGTCGGGTGCCGGGATGTCGAAGAACTCCCCGTACATTTCCTCCTGGGGCAGCTCGAAATACTCGCCCAGCCCCTCCGCGATGGGGTGGTTGGGGGCCAGCACCCACAGGCGCTCCTTGTCGTTGGCCTCGCGCCATTTCAGGTTGCATTCGGTGCCCATCAGCCGCATGAAGGGCTTGGACATGTGCCCGGAGTGCAGCACGATCAGGCCCATGCCCTCCAGGACGCGCTGCTGCACGCGCGCTGCCACCTCATCGGGCACCTCATGGTGGGCCATATGCCCCCACCAGAGCAGCACGTCGGTCTTGGCCAGGGCAGCCGCACTCAGGCCGTGCTCCGGCTGATCCAGCCAGGCGGTTTTGACGGTGAAGTCCTCCTGCGTCTTGAGCGCCTGCGCGATGACGGTGTGCATCCCCTTGGGATAGACCTTCTTTACGACCTCATTGCTTATTTCGTGGCGAAACTCGTTCCAGACCAGCACGCGGATCTTGGCGGACATAAGCGGGCCTCCCGTTAGTCGTGGTGACAGATTGACGGGCGCAATTTCCGCCCCCGCGAGGGATATCCTTCCCGCCCTTATCGGCCTTTGTCGGAAGGAACCGTCGGCGGCAGGGCGAAAGAACCAAGTAGGGTAGGTTGATTCTCCGGGAGGTGTTCGTCATGGACGACCAACAGCAGCGGCAGACGCGCGAGTGGATCGACCAAATGGGCGCGCAAGGCTATACGACGGAGGAGATCCGCGAGCAGCTCCGCGGCTCCGCCTGGACCGACGCGCAGATTGAGGAACTGCTAGGGCCGCCGGCCGCCCCGGCCGAAGCGCCGGTAGTCCCGCCGCCTCTGGAGGGCCCGCCCCTCGTCGCCCCCGAGCCGACCATGGAGCAGCCGCCCCCGGTGCCGGTCGGGGCCGCGGGGACCCCGCACCTGGAGGCCCACCCGGTCACCGCCTCGGCGCCCGCCTCCGGCCTGGCAGTGGCCGCGCTGGTGCTGGGGATCGTCTCGCTGGTCATATTCCCCCTCGCCCCGCTCACCGCCCCCCTGGCCGTCATCCTGGGTGTGGTAGCCCTGTCCCGGCGGGAATCCGGTCGGGGCATGGCCCTAGCCGGGGCGATCATCGGGGTGGTCATGGTGCTGGCCCTAGTCCTGGTGGTGCTTAGCTTCGCCTACTTCCGGTCCGAGGTGAAGGCGAACCCGGCGATCACCAATTCGATCGGGACTCCCCTGCCTTCCGGCGACGAGAAGCGAGGCCCCGGGGCCTCGACCCCGGGGTCGCCGGCCGGTTTGGCGGCGACGTTCGAGCGGGCGCGCGAGAAGGCCGTGCAGGCCAGTTGTCTGTCCAACCTCAAACAGCTCCAACTAGGCATGCTCATGTACGCCAGCGACAACGCGGATCATTTCCCGGCCAGCCAGAAGGGCAATGACGGCTGGCGGGGCGCAATCTATCCATACGTCAAGAACGAGCAAATCTACCAATGCCCGGCCGACAGCAGCCGGCCCTCCGGGAAGGCGCTGCCCGGCAGCTATACAATGTATGGCTCCCGGTCCGGAGTGAAGACCAGCAGCCTGGAAAAGCCTAACGAAGCCTACACGCTGTTCGACGGCACCGCTCTCGCCGGCGATGAGAGCGTGGCCGCCTTCCGGCACGCGGGCGGGCTGAATCTGAGCTACGCGGACGGCCACGTCAAGTGGCTGTCGGAGGCGGCCTTCAAGCACTCGAATTAGCGTCGGGACGGCGGAGAACAGGGAGCGTGGGGATCATGAACCAGTCGTGGGATGAAGCGCGGGCGTACGTGGAGCAGGCGCGCGGAGCGGGCCACAGCGCCGAGGAGATCGCGGCTGGCCTGCGCGCCGCGGGTTGGAGCGAGGAGGAGGTGCAGCGGCTGGCCGGGCCGCCGCCTACCTGCCCGTATACGCCGCCCTCGCCCGCGAGCGGCTTCCAGATGCACGAGGAGCCGCCGCCCCCGCCTGCCGGCGAGGGGATGGCCCGGGCGGCGCTGATCCTGGGGATCATCAGTTTCTTCCTGTTCCCGCTCTCGCTGATTCTGGGGCCGCTTGCGGTTATCCTGGGCGGGATTTCCCTGAGCCGGCGTCGGTCGGGACAAGTCCAGGCCATCGTGGGGATGATCCTCGCCCTGCTTGGCTGGGTGGCGATGATCATCGTCCTCCCGATCCTGACCGCTATCCTCTTCCCGGTGGCGGCCCGGGCGCGCGACAAGGCCCAAGAGACGACGTGCCTCTCCCACGTGCGGCAACTCAGCGTGGCGCTGGGCATGTACGCCACCGAGTACGACGAGCACTTCCCGCCCGCCGACCTGTGGGTCGCCAAGGTCAAGCCCTACGTGACGGACAGCGGGACCTATCTCTGCCCCTCGGACCGGCGCGCCGACCTGCAGGCGCTACAGGGTCAGAACACCAGCTACACCATGAGCATGGCCGCGGGCGGCGCCCGCCGTGGCGCGGGCGCGGACCCGGCTAGTCGCGGCGTGCTCTACGACGGCACGGTGCTGGCGGGCGGCCGCGAGGCCGCTGCCCTCCGCCACCACGGGGGCCTGAATGTGGGCTTCGAGGACGGTCACGTCAAGTGGCTGGGGCCCAGCAACTGGGAGAGCGTGCCGCTGGGATCGTAGGGGGTCGGACCTTGCCGCCGCCGCCCTCGCCCTGTACTATATCCTCAGTACCGGCGGGAGCGCCCGTGCTCACGCCCGCGTCGTCGGGTGAATTTTGGAAGGCCCCTTCGTGGCCTTCACGGGAGTAGTGTCACCTAGATGGTAATCATCCTCAAGCCCGGAGTCGATCCCCAGATCGTTGAAGACCTCATCGCCAAGGTCAAGGAGATGGGCTTCACCCCCCACCCCATCGTGGGGGTAGTCAACACGGTCATCGCCGTTATCGGCGACCGCACGCCCGAAGCCATGGAGTCCCTCGAGGCCCTGCCGGGCGTGGATCGCGTCGTGCCCATTCTGCGCCCCTACAAGCTGGCCGGGCGCGAGGTCAAGCCCGAATCCACCGTCATTACCCTCCCGGAGGGCAGCGAAATCGGCGGTCGCGCGGTCACGGTCATCGCCGGGCCCTGCGCCGTGGAGAGCCGCGAGCAGTTCCTGGAGACCGCCGCTTACGTCAAGCAGTCCGGGGCGAAAGTCCTGCGCGGCTTCCTCTACAAGGCCCGCACCTCCCCCCACGATTTCCAGGGCCTGCACGAGGCGGGCCTCGACTTGCTCCGCGAGGCTCGGGAGTTGCTGGGCATGCCGATCATCACCGAGGTTATGGATACGCGCGACGTGGAGAAGCTGCACGAGGTGGCCGACATCTTCCAGATCGGCGCCCGCAACATGCAGAATTACTCGCTGCTCGCCGAGGTCGGCCTCAGCGACCGGCCGGTGCTGCTCAAGCGCGGGATGAGCGCCACGGTGGACGACCTGCTCAAGGCCGCCGAATACGTTCTGGTGGGCGGCAATCAGAACGTGATGCTCTGCGAGCGCGGCATCCGCACCTTCGAGACCTCCACCCGCAACACGCTGGATATCTCGGCGATCCCGGTACTCAAGCGCTACACTCACCTGCCGGTGCTGGTAGACCCCTCGCACTCCGGCGGTCACGACTGGCTGGTCCCGGCGCTGAGCAAGGCGGCCGTAGCGGCGGGCGCCGACGGTCTGGTCATCGAGACCCACCGCGACCCGGCCCACGCCCTGGTAGACGGCCCCCAGGCGCTAGGCCCGGACGCCTTCCAGGAGCTAATGGACCAACTCCCCGCCTTCGCCTACGCGGCGGGAAGGACGATGTAGGAGCCAGAAAGCTTGACAGCGTGGACGTCTAGGTCCAGTATCAGTCAATTCTGGTGGACTCCAGTCAACCCTATGGCAAAATCGTCAACACATCAAATGTCGTTCTTGGAGACGGCAGTCTCTGCCCCAAGCGCGGACCTCAGTTCGACGTTCGCCGATAATCTGTCGCTACCGATCCATCGCTGGTTTCGGTACACGGCAGGCTTCTCGGCGACATGGGTGAGGACGCTGATATTGGAGGAAAGGGCCGCGGGTCGCACAAGGGTCATAGACCCTTTTGCCGGGTCCGGCACAGTGCTGCTCGAGAGCGAAGCGTGCGGCGTTGAGTCAATTGGGATCGATGCTCACCCTTTTGTTGTCCGCGTGGCGCGGGCGAAACTCCACTGGCGTGAAAACCCTAGTAGCTTCCGCGATTACTCGCTGGGAATACTGGCATCGGCGCAGACCGAAGCCGAAGTCCCTGAGCAGTGTGCGCCTCTTCTATTGAGGTGTTTCCCGCCTCCCACACTTACACGACTGTTCTCCCTGCGCGCCGCCTGGGAGAAGCTGGACGACGGCTCGCCGCTTTCCGAACTTGCCTGGCTGGCGTTGGTCTCCATTCTCCGGGAGTGCTCGCCGGTCGGCACTGCGCAGTGGCAGTACGTCCTCCCCAACAAAGCCAAAGGTCGGAGTCTCGACCCGTACCAAGCCTTCTTCGCAAAGGTCCACCGCATGACCGAGGACATGGCCTTCCGGCAGCGGCAAGCGCCGGGGCTGGCGGCCGTCTACGACTGGGGCGACGCACGCGTCTGTGACTCGGTGCCTGACCAGTGGGCTGATTTGGTTATCACTTCTCCACCCTATGCCAACAACTACGACTATGCAGATGCTACCCGTCTTGAGATGAGTTTTATGGGCGAAGTGCGTGGGTGGGGAGACTTGCAGGAAACTGTCCGCCGCTATCTCGTGCGTTCCTGCACACAGCACGTTTCGGGCCGGAACGGAGACTCGGGTAGTCCTCTGCTGGAGCCGTTGTTGGACCCCATCCGTGCCGAGATAACGGCGGTCTACGCAGAGTTGGCTGCGGAGCGCGAAAACCACGGTGGCAAGAAGCGATACCACAGTATGATCGCCGCCTACTTCAGCGATCTGGCGGGCGTTTGGCGAGCGCTACGGCGTGTTTGTGTGCCAGGCGCCAAGGCGTGCTTTGTGATCGGCGATTCTGCCCCGTACGGCGTGTATGTCCCCGTCGACCGTTGGCTAGGGGAGTTGGCCGTCTCCGCCGGCTTCAAGTCCTATTCTTTCGAGAAGCTTCGAGACCGGAACATCAAGTGGAAGAACCGCAAACACCGGGTTCCTCTTCACGAGGGGCGCCTGTGGGTGGAGGGATAAGCCCGTGGCACAATCGCCCGCACACAAGCTGGGCCAGATAATCGGCGATGTGCTGGAGTCGGCGGTGGAGCCCCTCTTGCGCAAGTTCGCCCGCAGCCACAAGCTGTACTTGGACTGCAATGGCCTTCGCCCGGCACGCACCGGGAAGAAGGTCAGCTGGAAGGACCAGTCCGGCAACGTCCACGATCTTGACTATGTGCTTGAGCGAGATGGCACTGCGACGCGAATAGGAGTTCCGGCTGCCTTCATCGAGACCGCTTGGCGTCGCTACACCAAGCATTCTCGCAACAAGGCCCAGGAGATACAGGGGGCCATATTGCCTTTGGCCGCCACCTATCGCGCTGCCGCTCCGTTCATCGGCGTCATCCTGGCGGGGGTCTTTACGGACGGGGCTCTTGACCAATTGCGGTCGCAAGGCTTCGCTGTTCTATACTTTCCCTATGAGAGCGTAATCGACGCTTTCAGGAAGGCCGGGGTAGACTTCAGTTTTGAGGAAGACACTGCGGAGACCGTGCTCGCCGCCAAAGTGGATACTTGGGAGAGGCTATCCGCGGTGCAACGCGCCAAGGTGGCTAAGCGACTGCTCGCCGTAAACGCTCCCGACCTCCAGCAGTTCATGGACTCCTTGGATCGGTGCGTGTCTCGAACCCTGTCGTCTGTCCGTGTAATTCCGCTGCACGGCGTCGTCGTGGAACTCAACTCAGCGCAGGATGCCATCGGCTTCATCAGTGCCTACACAGAGTCGGATGCCGCGCTTCCCCTGTGTAGGTACGAGATCGAGATACTCTACAGCAACGGCGACAATATCAGAGCCGAGTTCCACGCTAAAGAGACGGCCATAGAGTTTCTGGCGGGCTATGCCCCTCCCGCGCTTGGCAGCCCACTGACGTGAAGCCGCCTCTCTCCCTCTACCTTCATTTCCCCTTCTGCGCTCGCAAGTGCAGCTACTGCGACTTTAACTCCCACGCGCCCGCGCCCGGGGAGATGGACGCTTACCTCGTCGCCCTGCGCCAGGAGATTCAGCGGTGCGCCCCCTCCGCGGAAGGTCGCGTGGTGCAGACCGTCTACTTCGGCGGCGGCACGCCCACGCTCTACCCTTCGGAGGCGCTGGCCGGTATTCTGGACTTGCTGAGCAGCCTTTTCCGATTCCCCCTCTCCTGCCAGAAGAGGGGGTTAGGGGGTGAGGCCTCCCCCGCTCCGGAGGTGACCTGCGAAGCCAATCCCGGCACGGTGGACGAGGCCTCCCTCACCACCCTGCGGGCCGCCGGGTTCAACCGGCTGAGCCTGGGGGTGCAGTCTTTCCGGGCTGAGGAATTGCGCCTGCTGGGGCGCATCCACAGCGGCGACGAGGCGCGAGCGGCGGTGGCGGCGGCGCGGGCCGCCGGCTTTGCCAACCTTTCCCTGGACCTCATCGCCGGTCTCCCCGGCCAGACCCCGGCGGCCTGGGCGGAGAATCTCCACGCCGCCCTGGCGCTGCGCCCGGAACACCTGTCCTGCTACGGATTGTCTATACCCTCGGGGACGGCGCTGGCGCAGGAGGTAGACTGCGGCCGGCTGACGCCCCTGGACGATTCGGTGGCGGCGGCGCTGTGGGAGTTGACCGACGCCGCCCTGACCGCCGCGGGCTACGAGCACTACGAGATTTCCAACTTCGCGAAGCCCGGATATGAGAGTCGGCACAACCTGACCTATTGGCGCAACGGCGAGTACCTGGGACTGGGTGTGAGCGCCGCCAGCTACCTCCAGGGCCGCCGCTGGACCAATCTGGCCGGGGTCGCCGAGTATGCGGAGCGTCTGGCGCATGGGCAGAGCGTGGAGGCCGACAGCGAAACGCTAGGGCCCCGGGAGCGGCTGGGCGAGACGATTATGCTGGGGCTGCGTCTGGCGGCGGGGGTGGAGGTGGCCGCATTGCGGGCCGAGTTCGGCGCGGCGGCGGTCGCGGCCCTGGAGCCGGTGGCGGAGCGTCAGCGGGAACTGGGCCTCCTGGAGCCGGGCGCGGAGCGCTGGCGGCCGACGCGCCGGGGGATGCAACTCAACAACCAACTGGCGGCCGCTTTCCTGGCGGACTAGCCGGGCGAGGCGAAGAGGTTGCGACTTGCGCGCACAATTGGTAGAATGTTGCTAGAACACTTGTCGCGGCCGGCAGCCGGAGGCCGCGTCACGCTACGAGAAGGTGGCACAATGAAAAAGGCTTTGTGGGTCTCATTGGCTCTAGCCGCAATCATGGGAGCGGCGACCTTCGCCGCCGGCGCCCCGCTGCTGCTCTTCAACGGCGCGGCTGACCTCATCAGCCTGGATAGCTGGGGCTCGGGTGCCGTGGCGCTCAACACCAACACCAAGTACCTGAACAACTCCACCCTCGACGTGACCACCAACGGCTATTTTGAGGGCGGTTTCTTGCGCCTGCGCCAGCCCGAGGATATGACGCCGGCGCTGGCCCAGCCCGAGAATAACCTGGTGGTGCTGGTGCTGCAGTTGTCCGGCCAGCAGGCCAACCAGGGACGGGGCGGTCGGGGCGGCTTTGGCTTCGGCGGCGGTATGGGCGGAGGCTACGGTGGCGGCATGGGTGGTCCGGGGATGCCTCCGGGAGCACCCGGGATGCAGCCCGGAGCCCCGGGGATGCCGCCCGCCCCCGGAGCGCCCGGAATGGCGCCGGGAGCTCCCGGCGCGCCGGGGATGCCTCCCGATATGACCGCCGGTGGCATGCCTCCGCAGCCGGGTGGCCCCATGATGGGCGGCCCGCAGATGGGCCAGTCCGGACCGGTTGGTCGCCGCGGTCGCCGCGGTCGCCGCGGCGGCAGCCAGAATACCTCAGCCGTCACCCGCGTGCGGCTGATGCTCATTACCGACAAGGGTGACCTCGATGCGGGCCAGTTTGACGTCACCAACGGCGCCGCGCAGGTGCCGGGTTGGCTGCGCCTGGTCGTGCCGCTGTCCCAGTTCGCCAGCCTCGAGCAGGCCGGGAGCGCCAAGCTGCAGGGCGTCGTGATCAGCGGGGATCAGCAGGGGATCATCCACGTCGGCCAGCTCTACCTCAAGTCGGAAGAGCCGCCGCTGAAGGCCGAGATCCAGGGTGACCGGGTTATCAACGCCCGGGTCAACCAGAAGCTGAGTTTCACCGGCGCGCCCAACACGGGCAACGCGGACTACGAGTGGGATTTCGACTATAGCAACGGCCTGGGCACCGACGCGCTGGGACCCAACGCCAGTTGGCAGTACGACAAGGCCGGATCTTACCTGGCGACGCTGGTCGTCGCGGACGCCAAGACCGGGCGCGAGACGCGCGTGGATCAGGTGCTGGTCGTCGTCAAGTAAGATGAGCGCAGCCCCTCCGGAGCAACCAACTAGCGGGGCCGTCTCTTCGGAAGCGGCCCCGTTTGCCGCGTCCCCGCAGGCGGGGGCGACCTATACGCTCCGCCGCGCCTTGTTGGTTGACCCGCGCACCGGTCGCGAGGCCCCCGGTAGCGTCTGCGTGGAGCAGGGCCGGATCAAGTGGCTGGGCCCGCCCGACGCGCAACCCGAGGGCGAGGCTATTGACCTGGTCGGCCTGGTCGTCTGTCCGGGGCTGATTGATATGCACGTGCACCTGCGCACCCCCGGCCAGGAGCACAAGGAAGACCTCCGCAGCGGCACCCGCGCCGCGGTGGCCGGCGGCTTCACCGCCGTCTGCGCCATGCCCAACACTACCCCCGCCCTGGATCGCCCCGAGCGCGTCGCCGCCCTGCTTGCTCGCCACGCTCAGGAGGCCGCCTGCCGCGTCTATGTCGCCGGCGCGGCCACCGTGGACAACACCGGCGAGCAGCTCACCGATTTCGCCGCCCTGCGCGCCGCGGGCTGTGTCGCGGTCACCGACGACGCCTATCCGCTGCAGGCGGTGGCCATGATGCGCGACGCCCTCGAGCAGGCCGCCGCCACCGATCTCCTGTTCATGGCCCACCTGGAGCTGCGCGAGCTGAGCGCCGGCGGCGTGATTACGGCCGGCGCGGTAGCCGAGGACCTCGGCGTCTCCGGCCAGGACCCCGCCTCCGAGAGCCAGGCGCTGCTGCGTTGGGTGGAGGCCGCCGACGGTCGCGGCCGGCTGCACCTGCTGCACCTGAACACCGCGGCGGGCGCGCGCCTGATGCACTACCTCCGGCCGGGCCCGTTCTTCGCGCACATCTCCGCCGAGACCGCGCCCCACTACCTGCTGCTCACCGCCGAGGCCGTCCGCCGCGCGGGCGCCGACGCCAAGATGAACCCCCCGCTGCGCGGCGAGCGCGACCGGCTGGCCCTGCTGGAGGCCGTGCGCCAGGGGGACATCGAGGCCCTGGCCACCGACCACGCCCCCCATACCCCGGCGGAGAAGGCGGCGGGTCTGGCGGCCGCGCCCTTCGGCATCGTGGGCCTGGAGACGTGCCTTGGCCTGATCATCACCCACCTGGTGAACACGGGGGACATCAACCTGCGCGAGGCGCTGGCCAAGCTAAGCACCAACCCCGCGCACCTCCTGGGCGTCCCCGGCGGCACCCTGGAGCCAGGCCACCCCGCGGACCTGACCATCATAGACCTGCAGCGCGCCTGGACGGTAGACCACACCCAGTTCCAGTCCAAAGGCCGCAACACCCCCTTCGCAGGCGAGCGCCTAAGAGGCAAACCCTGGGGCACGATCGTGGGAGGAGACTGGAAGATGCGGGAAGGGGAAGTGCTGTAAGGGCGCGGTAGTTCAGTGGCACCGGCGTCTCGCCGGTGTTCTGCGGGTCGTTGCGGTGGGAAGAAACTTCGCTTATCATGGCAAATAGATAACATGCACATAGGGGGCAGCGGTGCCCCCCTTGCGTCTTCCGGCGCGGGATACTTCGGTTGGACAGCGGAGGTGTCGCAGAGATGGTCACTAGGCGACGAGGGTATCATCCGGTGGTGTACGCAATAGTAGTCGTACTGCTGCTGGCTGGTTGTTGCGTCTGTTACGCTCAGGAGGCTAAGGCCTGGGAGCAGGCGGGGACACAGGTGGGGCAGGAGATCATCGGTCCCGATGGCGGGACGATGGTGTGGGTGCCGCCGGGGGAGTTCGTGATGGGTTCAGAAGACGGATACGACGATGAGAAGCCGGCGCACCAGGTGCGGATCAGCAGGGGCTTCTGGCTGGGTAAGTACACGGTGACGAACGCTCAGTATCAGCGGTATTGCCGGGAGGTGGGTGTCGGCTTTCTCGAGGACAGTAGCTGGGGCGACAATCACCCGGTGTTTAACGTCAACTGGACGGAGGCAAAGGCGTACTGCGAGCATTACGGGCTGAGCCTGCCGACGGAGGCGCAGTGGGAGTATGCGGCGCGGGGCCCTGCGGGGCTCGAGTATCCCTGGGGCGACGAGTGGGACGCGCGCAAATGCTGCAACCTCGCGCACCGGGGCCCGCAGGGGAGCACGTGGCCGGTGGGGAGCTTCCCCGCGGGGGCTTCGTGGTGTGGAGCGTTGGACATGGCCGGTAACGTGTTTCAGTGGTGCCGGGACTGGTATGCCGCTGACGACTACTATGCTCATTCACCTAATACCGACCCGCCGGGCCCGGACACGGGGACGGCCCGCCTGCTGCGGGGCGGCTCGTGGCACTGCAATGCCGACTACTGCCGCTCTGCGTCCCGTGTCATCCTCGACCCCTCGGACCGTGACTTCTACGTTGGCATCCGTGGTTCGAGGACTCCGTAAGACTTTGTACTTTTAGTCACTTACACTTTGTTTGGTTCGCCGGCACACTTTTAAGTGTGCCGGGAAACGGATCTTATTGGCGGACTAGGAGAGGCGTAGCTTGGCCGACACTCCGGTGGTCATCATCGCCCACTACGAGTTGCTGCGGGGGCCGGATACTTGCGGGCGGCCTGCCGGTGCAGGCCGTCCTCGTATTCGGCCCCTCCGGGAGCCCTCTCCCCCCTCCACCTGTACAAATCCTCCGCCTCCCGGTAAAATAGAGTTATGCTCCTGGGCAAACACAAACAACCCGCGATTCTGGCTTTGGAAGACGGTACGGTCTTTCCCGGTTACTCCTTTGGCGCGGAGGGCGAACGCTCCGGCGAAGTGGTTTTTAACACCGGGATGACCGGCTATCAGGAGGTGCTCACCGACCCCTCCTACAAGGGCCAGATCCCGACGATGACCTACACCGAGATCGGCAACTATGGGATTAACCGCGAGGATGACGAGTCCTGGCAGCCCTGGGTGGAAGGCTTCATCGTCCGCGAAAACTCCCCGATCACCAGCAATTGGCGCGCCACTGAGAGCCTCAGCGCCTACCTGCAGCGCTACGGCATCCCCGGCATTGAGGGCCTCGACACGCGCATGTTGGTCAAGCATCTGCGCACCTTCGGGGCGCAGATCGGCGTCATTTCTACCGTGGACCTGGACCCCGAGTCGGTGGTCGCTAAGGCCAAGCAGGCCCCGCGTCTGGTGGGCCGCGACCTGGTCGCGGAAGTCACCTGCCCGCGCGCCCGCCGCTGGGGGCAGGATGGCTATGGCGAGGACCTCCCCGCGCCCGCCGGCCAGATGACCCTGGAGATTGACGCGCCGCGCCGCTGGGTGCCGGAGGCCGCCGACCAGGATTCCCTGCGCGGCCACTGGGAGGCCTACCGCGTCGTGGTCATTGACTGCGGCCTGAAGCAGAACATCCTGCGCCACCTGTACCGCCGGGCCTGCGACACGCTGGTCGTGCCCGCCGACACGAGCGCCGAGGAGATTCTGGCCTGGGAGCCGGACGGCGTGGTGCTCTCCAACGGCCCCGGCGATCCCGAGGCGGTCACCTACACCATCGAGACCACCCGGCGCCTGGTGGGGCGGCTGCCGATCTTCGGCGTCTGCCTGGGCCAGCAGATTCTGGGCCTGGCGATGGGCGGCAAGACCTACAAACTCAAGTACGGTCACCGCGGCGGCAACCACCCGGTTAAGCGTCTGGACACGGGCGAGGTGGCGATTACCACCCAGAACCACGGTTTCTGCGTGGACCTGGACAGCATGCCGGCGGAGATGGAGCTGACCCACCTCAACCTCAACGACAACAGCAACGAGGGCATGCGCCACCGCGAGCACCCGGTCTTCTGTGTGCAGTATCACCCGGAGGCCGGCCCCGGCCCGCACGATTCTCACTACCTTTTCGACCAGTTCATCGACCTGATGCGGGAGTGGAAGTCGGCGTAGGGAAACGGCGCCTCACCCCCCGCCCCTCTCCTGGCAGGAGAGGGGAGTACGGCAGGGACGAGACTGGCAGTCAGCAAAAAGGGCGACCCACTCGGGCCGCCCTTTCTTCTTGCCTTGGACGTTGTCGTTCCCCCCCTCTCCTGCCAGGAGAGGGGGCAGGGGGGTGAGGCCTCCCCTTACCCGCTGAGCTTGTACACGCTCCACGGCTGCGCGTGCAGCACGTCGGCTGCCTCGAGGGGGCGCGCTTGGCCGGCCTCGATCTGCTCGACGCGGGCTCCCGTCGCCAGTGGCCAGTCCAGGGCCTGGTAGGTGAAGAGCAGCTCGGCCGCGCCGCCGGTCCAGTGTACGCCCTGGCCGCCCGGCAGGAGCCGCCGCGAGACCATCAGCGGCTCGGTGGCGTTGAAGGTGTGCCAATACGCGCGCAGCCAGTCCGGGATCGGGTAGACCGAGGGCAGCGCACGGTTGGCGATGCCCCGGAAGAACTGCTCGCGCAGCTCCGTCTCGGTGCGGTCAGGATGCGGATAGAGCAGCGGCAGGCAGCTCACGGCCATGTCCTCGTTGCCCACCCACCAGGACCAGTCGTTCTGCCCGGCCACCGACCCGGGGGCCAGGACGCTCTCGCTCATGTTGTCGGAAAGACCAAAGCGGCCCACGCCGAGCGGGCTGATGCCCTCCACCGAGAAGGCCTTGATGCCGATCTTCGCCAAGCCCTGAATGAACTTGCCCAGCCCCGGCGGGTTGGGCTCGCCGCCGCGCTTGAAGTCGCAGCCCAGCATCCCCAGGTTGCCGAAGGAGTCGAAGAAGATGTAGTCCAGACCGTGGCGCTTCCACTCGGCCCACTGCTCCAGGAGCCACTCGCCGGCCGTGTTGAAATTCAGGCCGAAGCTGAGGTTGAACGAATAGCCGCCGCCGTGCGGGCGAGTGTTGATGTGGGTCGCGATGAACTCCGGATGCTCCTGGAAGATCGGCGCGTTATTGGACAGGTGCATGCCGCACCATTGGCCGATCTCGATGCCCGCGGCCTGCCCCTTCTCGTAGAAGTACTCCCAGGCTGGCCAGCCGCCCCAGAAGTCGGCCGCGTGGTAATGCCAGATCTGGCAGACCGAGGAAACGCTCAGGTCTCCGTGGACGCCGGTCATGAGCTTGTAGCGGTAGCCCCACTCGGTGATGTCGCTCTGGCCGGTGACCTCGGGAAAGAGCCGCCGCACCCCGCGGTCGGCCAGGTCCTGGAGCATGTCGCCCCACTCGTACAGAGCGCGCTCGGGCGGCAGCACCTTCCCGTTGATGGTCATGGTCAGCTTGCCGTTCTCGTCCAGCCCAGACTCGTAGGGCGTGCCCACCTCGGGCTTGACCGAGGTCTTGGCGATACCGTAGGCGTCGCGTACGATCCCCTGGGCATGATCCAGGGCCCGCAGCCAGCGATCGCGGCCCGCCTCCCGGGTCAAGGCGTCCTCGCCCGCGCCGGCCAGCATGACGCATTTGCGCGGCACGGTGACCTCGCCGGTTTCGGCGAAGTGGTAGCGGTCCAGCACCCAGACGACCTCCTCGCCGGCGTTCTTTTGGATGAGGGAGGTGACGCTCACGTACTCCGGCCAGAAGCCAAATAGGCTGGCCTGGTCGTTGTGCTGGAAGTCAAAGCACTGCAGCGGGCTGTAGCGCGAGCCGAACTGGAAGGAGTAGCCGAAGGGGTCGTCAATCATGTCCAGCCGGCGCAGACACTCGGTCGAAAAGCGGCTGGCGGTGGTGCACTCATGTACCGGCGGGTTGATCTGGCCCTGGTAGAGCAGCGTGTTGCCGGGGGCGCTGCCGCCCAGTTCCCAGGTGGCGCGTACGGTCATCTGGAAGACGGAGCGCTCGGCGCTGGTATAGCGGAAGGCGTAGGAAAGGCCGCTGTAGGCCACACCCTCCAGGATCAGGCTCTCGGGGGCGAAGATCCACTCGACGGTGTCCTCCACCCGCTCCGCCTGCACCCGGGGCCAGGCCATCTCGTAGTCGTACTCGTCGCGGTAGTCGCCATACAGGCCGGGCTCGCCGACGGCGGCGGTGACCAGCGTCACCTGGCCGCCTTCCTCGCGGACCTCGCGCAGGCGGTACTCGCGGTAGTCCACGCCGTAGCCGGTGCGGAGGACGGGGGCCAGCGGGGCGGTGCGCGAGCGGACGGGCATCCCGGCAATGGTGATCTCGCCGACGCCGAGCAGCCGGTCGCCGGCGAGGAGCAACTCCAGGGTGACTCCATTGCTCAGCGTGACCATGCGCGTATCGGTAGCAGGCATATGCTCACTTCCTTGGGGTAGTCTCTCAAAGTGGGGATATTCGCAAAAGGGGAGAGGATACCTCCCGCGTGGACAGTTGCGCAAAATAGTTGTGCCGGTGGGGAACGTATGCTATGATGGACACGCTTTCCGCCAAGGGGGAGTAGCAGGGCCGAGACCAAGTCGGCTCCGGGTCGGGCCAACAATCGCGGAGCGCCGTCGCGCGCTCCTGGCCTCCCGACCGGACTTCAGCTCCGGGTGTCAGACCTTTGGCCACGCCCAATACTTGGGTGCGTGGCCGCCGTCTGCGCCCCGCACCCGGAGGTACACCCAATGTCTCGCCGCCGCCAACTGTTCTTCATCTTCCTGGCAGTCTGCGCCACGCTCCCCGGCCTGTATATCCGTCTGGCCTCCATGGACCTGTCCGCCCCGCTTACCGCCTTGCTCTCCGGTGTCGCCATCATGGGCGCCTCCTTCCTACTGCTGTGGGCCTGCGACGCGGCGCAGAACGAGATTCCCCAGGCGCTGGCCCTGGCGATCGTGGCCCTCATCGCCGTGCTACCCGAGTATGCGGTGGACATCTACTTCACCTGGCAGGCGGGCCAGGACCCCAGCGGGAGCTACTCCCACTACGCTATCGCCAACATGACCGGGGCCAACCGACTCTTGATCGGTATCGCCTGGCCCACCATTGCGCTGATCTTCTGGATCAAGACGCGCCGACCAGTACGACTGGAGCCGGAGCGGCGCACCGAACTGTTCTTCCTGGGCCTGGCCACCGTCTACGCCTTCTCGATTCCAATCAAGGGAACGCTGAACTGGTATGACGGAGTGGTGCTACTGGCCATCTACGCTTGGTATATTCGGCTGGCGGGCAAGCGAGACGTCGTGGAGTCGGAGGCGGAAGGTCCGGCGGAGCTGCTGCTGGACTTGCCTTGCTGGCCGCGGCGGCTGGCCACGGCGGGCATGTTCCTCTTTTCCGCCCTGGTGATTCTGGCCAACGCGCAGCCCTTCAGTGAGGGGCTGGTGGCCACCGGGAAGCTGTGGGGGATCAACGAGTTCCTACTGGTGCAGTGGCTGGCGCCTATTGCTTCGGAGACGCCGGAGTTTGTAGTGGCCATCATGTTCGCTCTGCGCGGGCAGGCGGGGCTGTCGCTGGGGAGTCTGCTGTCGGCCAAGCTCAACCAGTGGACCCTGCTGGTGGGGATGATCCCCTGGGTTTTCGCGCTGTCTTCCGGGCGGCTGCACCCGGCGCTGCCGATGGGGACCTTCCAGATGAACGAGGTGCTGCTGACCGCGGCCCAGTCGCTCCTGGGCGTGATCCTGCTGGCGACGCTGCGGCTGTCCCTGCCGCAGGCGGGGCTGCTGGTGGCGCTGTTCCTGGGGCAATTGCTCAGTCCGGGGCTCGTGGCGCAGTTGCCGGGCGGGACGCTGGCGGGCCTCGGGCCGGACCAGATGCATGGACTCTTCACCGTGCTGTACTTCGGGGCAGCGGCGGCGCTGATCGCGCACCAGCCGGCGCGTCTGCGGGAGCTGTGGGCGGGACGCAACCTGGCGGCCTGTCGCGGGCACGAGTGCGAGAAGTAGCCCCGCGGCTTGCCGGCTAGGCCGGCGGGTGCGCGTCAAACAGCGGCGCGAACTCGGCCGCCTTGCGCTCCAGTTCGAGGCGCTCGGCGTCAAGCAGCGGGCTGTTGTGCTGCGCGGCTTTCAGGGCCCGGCGGAATAGGGTCATGTCGCCGGAGGGGATAATCGTGCTGACCCGCTGACCTAGCACCCAGCGCACCGCCAGCGAGATCTCGTGGTTGGTGGCGAAGGGCTTGTACCAGCACTTGGGCTGCGGCCGCGCCTCGCCCTCCTCCCAGCGGCGGGCGGCGATGGGCTTAATCGCCAGAATCCCCACGCCCCGCGCCCAGGCGTCCTGCAGCAGGTCTTCCCCGTAGCCGTGGTGGTTGAGGATGAAGTTATAGGGGAACATGACGGTGTCGAACTCAAAGCGCTGCAGGGCCGTCATGAGCGTGTCGGGGCGGTGGCCGGTGAGGCCGATGAAGCGGACCAGCCCCTCGGCTTTCGCCTCGAGGACCGCCTCCAGCGCGCCGTCCGGCCCCAGGACCTGCTCCAGCTCCTCCGGCTTGTCCAGACCGTGGAATTGATACAGATCGAAGCGGTCGGTCTCCAGCCGCTCCAGGGATCGCCGCAGTTCCGCGGCCGCGCCGGCCTTGTCGCGCAGTCCCGTCTTACACCCCAGGAAGACCAGATCGCGCTTGCCGCGCAGGGCATGACCGAGCTTGAGTTCGGCGTCGCCGTAGCTGGGCGCCACGTCCACGCCGTTGACTCCCGCGTCAATCGCGTCGTCCACCAGCCGATCCACCGCGTCCTGGTCCTCGTTCATGACCACAATGCCGCCCAGGGTGACCACGGAGCGGTAGTGCCCGGTGTGTCCGAGCATGCGCGCCTCCAGGCCGGGCGCGGTCTCGTGCCCGCCGAGGTTGCCGAGGAAGGTGCCCCCCAGAGCGGCCAAGCTACCCGTCTTGAAAAAGTCGCGGCGATCCATGCTTTCGGTTCCTCCCGGAGGGTGGCCGTCTCGGCGGCTGGTGTGTCGCTTAGTATACCCAAGATGACGACCGCGCGCGACTGAGGTTCGGGCCGCTGCTCGTCGGGCCTACCCGAGGGGGATCGCCTCGTCTTCCGGGCCCTGGTAAGCCTCGTACAGGCGCATCAGGGCCAGCGCCCAGTCGCTGTTGGCGAGGTCCGGGCGGCGGCCCTCCTGCACGCAGCGGCAGAAGTACAGCACCTCCGGGGCGTAGCCGAGCAGGAAGAGACCGGAGTTGTACAGTTGCCCCAGGGAGAACTCCGGCTCCCACAGCAGCGGCGCCGACTCGTCGGGGCCCAGGAAGTCCCCCGCCCGGCCGTAGCCGCCCTCGCCGCGACCGCCGCGCCGGTAGTAGGTCAGGCGGGTGCCGTTGTCCACCACCACATTCTCGCCCTCGCCCACGATTTCCAGGCGCTCCAGCGGGCTGGTCCCCGAAATCCCCGCGACCAGGTGCAGCGTCCCCAGCGCGCCGCCGGCGAAGCGAATTACGCTGGTCGAGCCGCCCGCCGGGTCGAGCGAGAACCGCACGCTGGTCATCTCCCCGCCGACGGAGTATAGAAGGCTGGCGGGATGGACTAAGTGGTCCAGAAATCCCCTCATCTTCTGCGGGTCCTGGCGGTCCGCCCGGGTCAGGGGGAGGCTCTGAGGATAGCGCGCATAGACGGAGTTGAGCCGGCCGAACTCCGGCCGCTGGGAGATCTCTCGGGCCCGAGCGACGGCGGGGAAGAAGGCCTTCTTGCAGCCGACCATCCAGAACTTGCCGGTGCGCTGCTCGGCGGCGCGGACCTGCTCCACCTCCGCCACGCTGTTGGCGGGGGGTTTCTCCGTGAAGACCTGGCACCCCGCCTCCAGGGCCTGCATGGCCAGCGGGGCGTAGGGGTAGCCCTGCTCCCCGGCGCCGATGACGATGAACACCGCGTCCAGGTCGCACTGCTGCAGCATCTGCTCATAGTCGGTGAAGTACCGCTGGGCCCCGAACTGCCGGGCGAAGGCGGCCGCTCGCTCCTCCTGCCGGTCGCAGGTCGCCACCAGCTCCACCGGCGCATAGCGGAAGCACGGCAACACATTGCGGAACGAATGGTCTCCGCAGCCCAGATAGCCGACGCGGAGTCGCTCCTCCGGCGGGTACTCGTGGTTGAACCGGATCATGCCGTCACCTTACCTTACTAGTCGCGCTGGTTGCTTTGAGGAACGGCTGCTACGGATACATTCCGTTCGGCGCATAGGCGCGTAGCGACAGCTCGGTGACGATCTTCCTGCCGGCATACGGGGCGACGATCTCGATTTCGTTGGCCTCCCCGTACTTCAGCAGCGGCGTGATGTTGATATCCATGCGCGTGCCGTTGATGTGGTGGTGTCGGCGGATCATCTTGCCGTTCACGAGCACCGCCAGCAGCGGCTCGGCCTTGGGGTCGGTGACCGCGTGCAGCATCACCGTCTGGCCCTTCCAGCCGCGGGGCGCTACGAACATGCCCCGGGCCATGCGGCCGGTGAACTCGCCCGGTAGCGTCACCGGGGCGGTGCGGGTCAGGCCGTCGGGGCTGGGCTGCCACTGGCCCTGCAGCACGATCTCCTCGGCCGGCTTGGGCTCATACTCCAGCCACGCGTCGCCCGGGCTTCCCGCGATATAGGGAGTGCCCTGGATTTCGGCCAGCAGCGCGTGGGTGGTGCCTGCGGGAATACCCTCCAGATACATCTCCTGCGCGCCCTCCACCCAGCCGGTCATAGCCACGCCGTCCAGCCAGATGCGTCCCTTCTGCATGAACGCCCCGTTGGTCCACGACTGCCAGTGCAGCCAGACCTTGCCGTCCTTCCAGGCGGCGGGGACCGTGAATTCGCGGCGGAAGACGCCGTTCTGCGGCGGGTTGGGCACCGCGTACGTCCAGATGCCCAGCTCCAGGTTCGGAGTGCCCGCCAGCTTCACGCCCGGTTGGGAGGCGGCGGCCGGGTCCACGCCCTCGGCGGCGGCGAGAGTCCAGCCCTTGGTCAGATCGCTCACCCAGTCAAACTTGTCCGGGGTGAGCACCTGGCCTGGCGCGGTCCCTTGCCACCAGCCCTCCTGGAGTTGCAGCCAGTCCCGCGGGGCCTGCGTGATCTGCCCGCGCGGCACCAGCAGGGCTCGCATGTCGGCCGGCTCCAGCTTCAGCGCCGGGAAGCTCACCCGGCCCGCCGCCGCCGCTCCGGGCAGGCTCTGGCCCGGCAGCACGTCGTACGCCCAGGTCCGCCCCGCGGCGCCCTGCGGCAGGGACAGGACGAAGTCCTTGACCTCCTTGGTCTGGTTGCAGATCAGGTACACGTCATACAGGCCGTTGTTGCTCAGGAAGTGGCGGCCCGCCGGCGCGTCGTGGATGCCGGTGTTGCCCGAGATAAGCTGGTCGTTGACCTGGGCGTCGTCCTGATTCTTGACGCCGCAGGCGGCGAGGATCTCGTTGTTGAGCCGGTCGCGGCTCTGGGGATCCCCCCACCAGAAGCGGTCATTGGTGAAGTGGGTGCCGACGATGAAGACGCGGCCTTTACCCAGCGGGCGGACGCCCACCGCCATGGAGTTGTCGTTCTTCCAGCGCAGCAGCACCTGGACATCGTCGCCGCGGGGCTTGAGGCCAAGGCCGTTGGCCTGCCGGTTGGGCTGACCCCAGTAGGCGGTATCCAGCATCGTTTGGCCCGGCTCGACGGCCAGCGGCTGCCACTCGTACTCGCCCGTCTGCTTGACCGGGCTGGTCCAGAGCACGTCGCAGTTGGTCAGCGCGCTGATCGGCCAGGTATTGGGCTCCGTCTCCGTGTGCCGGCCGGTGTTGGCCAGGGTCACGAAGGTTCCGCCGGCCTTGACCCAGTCGGCGATCTTGGCGACCAGGGCCGGGCTCATCACGGTGGTCTGCTCATCGTAGACCAGGTCGTACTGGTTCAGCATCCCGCTCTCCACGTCCATCTCGGTGAGCAGGTCGGAGGGCACCGCCAGGTGCCCGACGGCCTCCTGGTTCCAGGCGCCCCCGGCGGGGCGGGTGGCGTCGGCCTGCACCCAGGGCCAGCCAAAGAGCCGCTCGCAGCGCACTCCGGTGAGGCTGGCCACGCGGGTGTCCGGCATGTGGTACTTGCCCAGCAGGTGGATCATCGGCTGCTGCTGCTCAAACCAGGTGCGCATCTCCGGGTCCCACAGGACGTTGCCGATGTGGATGAAGTAGTTGTAGCTCTCCAGGCCGGTCATGGTCACGCGCCACCAGAAGGCCTTCAGCTCCGGCAGCGTGCTGGCGGGGCCTCCCGGCTCGGCGGAGGAAGGCAGGTTCACCGAGCGCATCATCCGGGCGAAGTAGGGGGCGTAGAAGCCGGACATATAGCCGGTGTTGTGGAAGAACCCGCCGTACTTGACCGCCAACTGCTTGGCGTAGTCCACCACGGAATCAGGCGCGGCCAGACTGATGGGCCGGTTGGGATCGGCGCCGCGGATGGCCTCCATACCGCGGCGGATGGCGTCGGCGCGCGTCCAGGTCTGCCACTCGCGGAAGTCCACCCAGCGGGCGTTCATGGCCTTGCCCAGGTAGGGATACTGGGTGGGCGCGGTGGCCGCCAGGTAGACGCGATAGCCGAGGAAACCATCCGGCAGGTAGACCGTCAGCAGGTTGCCGCCGGACTGCACGGCCTTGCTCACGTCCGCGATGAAGAACCCCAGGCCGGTGGCGCGGTCGTCGGTGGCCACCAGTTGGCCGTTGAGGTAGACGATGACGGGGGCCTTGTCCCGGCGTCGGTTGAGGTCCCACAGGTACAGGTAGATCGGCTTGCCGGCGTTGGCCTGCAGCCACGGTCCGGGGACGCTAAAGCCTCGTCGCCACCAGGCGGGATTCAAGGAGATGAACATCTCGCGATCGTTCCCCGGCGCGACCATCTCGCCCCAGCCGGAGGTATCCAGGGAGGGATCAAAGAGGTTCTGCTGCTGCCCCTCCTCCTGCGTAGCGTACTTGACCTTCCAGACGCCGGTCAGGTCCACCGCGTCGGGTCCCCAGCCCAGGAAGGAAGCGACTTCCGGCACTTTCACGTCCTCCCAGCGGGCCAGCTTCTGTCCCCAGCGCTGGGCCAGACCGGGCAGGTCGTACTTGCGCACGTTCTGCAGCCACGTGCGGTAGCTCTGGTCGGCGAGCGGGCCATACTCCAGAAGAATATCGTAGTCGCCATGCGCCACTTCGCAGTGCGGCTCCATAATGGTGGTCAGGTTCGGGTCGTCGACATAGCGCTGGACCCACTGCTGGGAAAGCGCGAGCAGCTCGTCCTTGCCCTTCTGCGAGCACCAACTCACGGCCCCGGGGCCGCCGAAGTAGGAGTTGTTCACCGCGTGGAAGGAGCCGACGTACCCGGGCATCTTGCCCATGGTCTCGTCGCGGTAGCGGTTGCTCCACCAGGGCAGGTTGTCGCCCAGGGTGGGCTGGATCTGGAAGTTGAGTCCGTATTTGTCGCAGGCCTGCGCCGCCCAGGACATGAGGGGGAGGTCGTTCATTCCGCCGGCTCGGTCCTGGCTGAACTGGGTGTCCCAGAACACCATGCCGGTGTTGGTCTGCTTGGCCCACTGGTACTCCGAGTCGTAGTTGTAGGGCTGCGTGTAATCGTAGTCCACGAGATGGGGGGCGTTGGTCTTGTCAGGCTTGAACCAGGCGTAGTTGTAGAAGTTCCAGCCGAACTGATCCCACTTGCCCAGGTAGCGCGGCAGGGCGCTGGCCGGGGCGCCGAATTGCCAGCCGGCGCCGGTCAGAGCCACCGCGGCTCCCGCGGAGGCGGCCTGGGGGCTGATCCCGGCGACGATGACCACGCTGGGCCCGCGGCGGGCGGCTAGCAGACAGCCCTGGTCTTTGACCTGCAGGCCCGTGGCCTCTGGCCCGCCGGGGAAGGAGAGCTTCAGAGTGGTCACGCCCGGCAGGCCTTGGGCATCGGAGAGGTACTTGGCCTGGAGCAGCATGGCCTTGTCGGCGCTTTCGCACTCCAGGCGCAGGAGCGAATAGCCGGCCGCGGCGGTCGCCGGCTCAAAGCTGCCGGAGAGCTTGCCGTAGGCGCGGAGGCTAACGGGGCCGATCGGCTCCGGAGCGGCGTACAGCGGGCTGGTGAGCAGAGCAGCAGTGGTGGCGAGGACGATACACCAAGTCATGAATCGTTGCATGCTTCATCCCTCTAAAACCAGAAGTGAGTGGGGTTTGCTCCTGTAACGCCTGTGCGCCGTCTCCGGCGGCCTTCTCCGCCGCCGGGGTCGCCGTCGAGCCTATCCGGTGGGGCCGCAGGACTCGCGCGCCACGAAGACCGGCTCGCACCGCACTTGCTGCGGCGCCGAGGGAGTGTGGCGGTCTTGCAGGCGCCGGTAGAGCAGCCGCATGACCTCGGCCCCCAACGCTTGTTCCGGAGTCCGGAAGGAGGCCAGCGGCGGGAGGGTTAGCCGGCACCCGTCCAAGTCGTCAAAACCGATCACCGCTACGTCCTCGGGAACTCTCAGACCCAGTGCGGCCAGGCCCTCCAGCACCCCGTAGGCGGTCTCGTCGTTGGCGGCCATGATGGCGTTGGGCCGATCTCCGTTGCCCGACGCAAAGTGCAGGTCCACAGCGGTGCGGCCCAGTTGACGCCAGGCGTTGGGCGGGGTATCGCAACGCAGGTCCTGCACCGGCCCGGCTTCGGCCTCGGCGGCAGCGGTCTGCAGCCCCCGCAGACGCTCGCTGGCCCAGGGATGGGACTCGGCGTGCCAGGGCATGCCCACATAAGCCAACCGGCTGCGGCCCTGGCGCAGGAAGTGGCGCCCGGCGGCGTACCCGGCGGCCAGGTTGTCTACGACCACCGAGTCGGCTTCGAGGCCCGGAATGGGCACATCGGCCAGGAAAACCACCGGGGTGCGCTCCGCGGCCAGCCGGCGGTAGTGCTCCAGCCGCTCGGGGATCACTTCGCTCCGCGCGCAGATCACCAGACCCTCCACGGCGAGTTCCAGCATCATCTCGGTGGCGGTGACCTCGTCCTGGAAGTCGTCCTCTATCGGGGTCACCAGCATGCGGTAGCCGCAGTCCCGGGCCTCTCGGCGCACGGCGCTGGCGGCGCGGTTGCTGTTGACCGACTCCAGGCTGGAAGTGATCACGCCGATCATGCCGGTGCGCCGCGTGCGCAAGCTCCGGGCCAGGTGGTTGGGGCGATAGCCTAGTTCGTCGGCCATCTGCTGGATGCGCTCGCGGGTGTGGGGACTCAGCGTCCCGCCGCCCCGCAGCGCGTAGTAAACGGTAGTGGGGGAGACGCCGGCCAGGCGCGCAATGTCCTTGACCGAGACCGGCTCGCCAGGGGTGAGATTTTCATGCAACGCTTCATGTGCCATGTGCATATTATAAACGTTATGCTCGCCTTGTCAATGATTTGGCGACCGGTGGTAGCGGCGACCTGAGGGGGGCGGCACGGTCCCCCGTAGCGCCGCGCCACCACAGGAATCCGGCAGTTCACCGCACCCCTTCGCGGTCCGGGGGGAGACTTCCCGGCTGGGGCAGGTCCGCTTGCGCAGGTGAGGGGCGACCCGCAGGGGAAAAATGCCGGAGTTAGGTATGGTGTCCCCCGAATCCCCTAGGGTGTTGTAGGTGTACTGGGTCTCATGCCCCAGCGGGTCGGTAAGGCCAGCCAGGTCACCATTGGCGTTGTAGGTATAGGTGGTGGTGTGACTGAGCGGATTGGTCAGTGTCAGCAGGTTTTGGTTGCCGTCATAAGTATAGAAGGTAGTGTGGCTCAAAGGGTCGGTGACGGTGAGCAGATTGTTGTGCCCGTCGTAGGTGCAAGTGGTGATTTTGCCTAGGGCGTTGGTCCCGGTCAGCCGGTTGCCTTGTTCAACGCCGCTCGGCGGCCCTTTTCCGCTGCAACTGCGATAAGCCCGCCAGGATACAAGGCAATAATATAGGGACGATATTCAGGCCATACATTTTGGAGGCCATAGAAGAACCAACCCACGCACATCACCCCGACTCCCACAGTGAACAATACCCCCAATATCACAGATTCTATGGGCAGGCCGTCTCGGCGTGAGCGGTAGTATCGTCCCCACCAGACGGACATAAATGTTAGAAACGCAGCGACCACCAATAAGCCCATGGTCGCAGGTTGGTTCGGGCAGCCGAGCATGAAGGCCGCTAGGGCGATGGCTAAGATCAGGTAGCCCAGAACGACAATCCACTGAAAGATGTCGAGGCCGTGGCTCCGACGTCGGAGAGTAGCCACAGATAGCAGGGTGATGGCGATCAATGATCCGGACGCACCTACGCCTATCCAACCACCCGGACGGGTGATCGCAGTCGGATGTCGCACCAGATCATTCAGTGCTATCCCCGCTAAAACTGGCAGAACGCCGGCTATAACATAGCCAATGCCCAGCCTTCGCTCTCCGCTCCGCAACGCACGCTCCATTGGGCCGAACACAGGGTTGTCATCGAACAACAGTTGGTCATTCTTGCGCATCTCGGGATGCCTCCTCTGTTCGCTAGTTCGACGATGACTTTGAGTTGCCATAAACAGGCTGGGGGTCTAAGATGCCGCCGATGATTCCGATGATCGGTGTCCCAATGCAGTCGCCGATGAGTTCTCCACAAATCCCGACTGTGGTGGGGTCGCCAAGCACGTCTTGCCAGCAACCGCAGCGACAGCTTACCATACGGAATTCCGGGGAAACATTCTCAATTCCCCACATTTCCCCCTCTGAAATACTTATTCGCGGCCCAGGGGTACTCTCCTGCCGGGGCCGTCTAGCTCTCTTGACCTCGCGGGGGACCCGGCGTCAGGGCCGGGCGCCGGGCCTGGAGGGAAGGAGTCGCCCCCGGAAGCGGCGAAGATTCACCGTGTCGGGTGTGGCCCGACCTCAGTCGTCGCCAAGGAGGCTCCCGCATGACCGAACCACGATATTCTCTCGGCCTTGACTATGGCACCAACTCGGTGCGCGCGCTGCTGGTGGACATCCGCACCGGCGCCGAGATTGCCGGCAAAGTTCACGACTACCAGCGCGGGGAGCAGGGCATCCTCACCGATCCGGCCAACCCGCACGTGGCGCGCCAGCACCCGCTCGACTACCTGGAGGGCCTGGAGTGTGCGGTCACCGGCGCGCTGCAGGCCGCGGCCGCCGTGCCCGGCTTCTCCGCCGAGCTGGTCATCGGTCTCGGCGTGGATACTACCGGCTCGACGCCGCTCCCGGTGGACCGGGCCGGCGTCCCCCTGGCGCTGCACCCGGAGTTCGCCGCCGACCTCAACGCCCTCGCCTGGCTGTGGAAGGACCACTCCTCCGTAGCCGAGGCCGCGCAGATCACCGCGGCGGCCCGCCGCCTGCGCCCCGCCTACCTGTCCCGCTGCGGCGGCACCTACTCCTCGGAGTGGTTCTGGGCCAAGCTCTGGCACTGCCTGAACGTGGACCCGGAGGTCTTCGCCGCCGCCTACAGTTGGGTGGAGTGCTGCGACTGGATTCCGGCGGTGCTGGTCGGCAATACCGACCCCGAGCAGCTCCGGCGCGGCGTCTGCGCGGCGGGGCACAAGGCCATGTACGCCGCCGAATGGGGCGGCCTGCCGGACGCTGAGTTCCTGGCCGAGCTGGACCCGCGCCTGGCCGACCTGCGCGGCCGGCTCTACGAGTGCGCCTATGACTCCTCGACCGTAGCGGGCCGGCTCTCCGCCGAGTGGGCGCAGAAACTCGGTCTGCCCGAGGGGATCGCGGTGGCGGTCGGCGCTTTCGACGCCCATCATGGCGCGGTCGGCGCGGGCGTGGCCGAGGGGACGCTGGTCAAGATCATCGGCACCTCCACCTGCGATATCACGGTCAGCCCCGGCGGCGGCGAGCCGCTGGACCTGCCCGGCGTTTGTGGCGTGGTGGACGGCTCGGTCCTCCCCGGCTACTTCGGCATCGAGGCGGGCCAGTCCGCGGTGGGCGACATCTTCAACTGGTTCGTCACCCACGTCTGCGGCGGCGACGGCGCCCTGCATGAGCAGCTTACCGCCGAGGCGGCGCAGCTCCGCCCCGGCGAGAGCGGCTTGCTGGCCCTGGACTGGAACAATGGCAACCGCACCATCCTGGTGGACGCGCGGCTCACCGGCCTGCTGCTCGGCCAGACCCTGCACACCAGCCAGGCGGAGATCTACCGAGCGCTGATTGAGGCCACCGCTTTCGGCGCGCTGACCATCCTCAACCGCATGGAGGAGCGCGGCGTGCCGGTCGCGCGGATCATCAACTGCGGCGGCATCGCCGAGAAAAACGCCCTGCTCATGCAGATTTACGCGGACGTGACCAACCGCACCATGCTGGTCTCCCGCTCGGCGCAGACCTGCGCGCTGGGCGCGGCGATCTTCGGCGCGGTAGCGGCCGGCCCCGAGGCCGGCGGCTACGCCACCACCGAGGAAGCCCAGGCGGCCATGACCGGCGTCAAGGACCTCCACTACGACCCCAACCCGGCCGCCCACGAGCGCTACATGAGCCTGTATGCGTTGTACAAGCGCCTCCACGACGCCTTCGGTGTCCCCGGCACCACCGACGACCTGTCCGATGTGATGAAAACACTACTGGATATCAAGGCGGAGGTCTCGTCCTAATGCTGGAGAGCCTCAAGCAATCCGTCTGGGCGGCCAATCTTTTCCTGGTGGAGAACCATCTGGTGCTGCTCACCTGGGGCAACGTTTCCGGGCGCGATGCGGACACCGGGCTGGTCGTCATCAAGCCTTCGGGCGTGGCCTATGTCGGGTTGCGGCCGGAGCAGATGGTGGTCGTGGACCTCGACGGTCGCGTGGTCGAGGGCGATTTGCGGCCCTCCTCGGACACGCCCACCCATCTGGTGCTGTACCGCGCTTTCCCCGAGCTGGGCGGCGTGGCGCATACCCATTCCACGCACGCCACCGCCTGGGCGCAGGCCGGACGCGCGCTGCCCTGCTACGGCACGACCCATGCCGACAGCTTCCGCGGGGAGGTGCCGATAACCGCACCCCTCACCGACGAGGCGCTGGCCGGCGACTATGAGGCGAAGACCGGGGAGGCCATCGTCCACGCCTTCACCCGGGCTACGCCGGCGCTGAGCCCCCGCGAGGTCCCGGCGGCCCTGGTAGTTGGCCACGGGCCCTTCACCTGGGGCGCCAGCGCCGCGCAGGCGGCCGAGAACTGCCTGATCCTCGAGGAATGTGCCCGGATGGCGGCGCTCACCGAGGCCCTGAACCCCGCCGCGGCACCGCTCAGCGTCGCGTTACGGGATAAGCATTTCCTACGCAAACACGGCAGCGACGCGTATTACGGACAGAAATAGAGCGCAGACTCGCGAGCCTGCGCTACCCAACACTGGAGGAACAACATGTCTAAGACAACGCTGGGTATGATTGTCGGTAACCGGGGTTTTTTCCCCGATCATCTGGTCGAGGAAGGGCGCCGGGAGATGCTGGGGGCGCTGGAGGGGGCCGGCTTTGACGTGATCGCGCTGCCCGCCGACGCCACGCCCTTTGGCTCCGTGGAGACGCGCGAGGACGCCAAGAAGTGCGCCGATCTCTTCAAGGCCAACGCGGCTAAGATTGACGGGGTGATCGTTACCCTGCCCAACTTCGGCGACGAGCGCGCGGTGGCCGATACCCTGCGCCTGTCGGGCTTGGACGTGCCCGTTTTGATCCACGCCTTCGCCGACGACCCCACGAAGATGACGCTGCAGGCGCGCCGCGATTCCTTCTGCGGCAAGATCTCGGTCTGCAACAACCTGCGGCAGTATGGGATTGACTACTCCCTGACCACCGAACACTGCCTGGCGCCGAGTTCCCCGCAACTGGCCCGCGACTTGGACCAGTTCGCCCGCGTCTGCCGCGTCGTCGGCGGCCTGCGCGGCGCTCGGATCGGCGCCCTGGGGGCCCGCCCGGCCAACTTCACCACCGTCCGCTACAGCGAGAAGATTCTGGAGGCCGCCGGCATCAGTATCGAGGTGCTGGACCTGTCCGAGGTCTTCGGGCGCATCGGCAAACTGGATGACGCGGCCGCTGCGGTGCAGGCCAAGGTCGCCGCGATCCGCGCCTACGTGCCGGCCACCAACGTCCCGGAGGTCGCGCTCATCAAGATGGCCAAGCTCGGCGTGGTGATTGACGACTTCGTGGCCGAGAACGATCTGGTGGCCACCGCGGTGCAGTGCTGGACCTCGATGGAAGAGTACTTCGGCGTGGTCCCCTGCACCATCATGAGCATGCTCTCCAACAGCCTGCTGCCTAGCGCCTGCGAGGTGGACGTGACCGGCGCGGTCGGCATGTACGCGCTGACCCTGGCCTCGGAGCGGCCCGCGGGGCTGCTGGACTGGAACAACAACTACGGCACGGACCCCGACAAGTGCGTGCTGTTCCACTGCTCCAACCTGCCCCAGGACCTGTTCGGCGGCGCGGCGTGCATGGGCCAGCAGGACATCATCGGCGGCACGGTGGGCATGGAGAACACCTACGGCACCTGCGTGGGTCGGCTGGCCCCGGGGCCCTTCACTTTCGCGCGGGTCAGCACCGACGACCTTAACGGCACGCTGGAGGCCTACGTGGGGCACGGCGAGTTTACCGACGATCCGCTGCAGACCTTCGGCGGCGCGGGGGTGGCCTATGTGCAGAACCTGCAGGGGCTGCTGGAGTACATCTGCACCGAGGGCTTCGAGCATCACGTGGCGGTCAGCCCCGGGCACGTGGCCAACGCCCTGGACGAGGCTCTCAGCGTTTATCTGGGCTGGGGCGTATACAATCACAACTGCTAGCCCGTAGCCGCGAAGCGAGGAAACGAAAAAGGCCCCGTCCACTGGACGGGGCCTTTGTTTTGTCGGAGGACTGCAGCTTCTAGCCGATGGGCGACATGGGTACCGAGTAGCCGGCGCCGGCGCCGATCGGGGCCATCTGGCGGATGGAGGGCGGCGGGGTGCCGGCCCGCGGAGCGCCGCCTTCGGCCGCCGAGGAGCCGGGGCCAAAGGTCCCCGCGCCGGTGGCGAAGGGCCGGGTCTGGGCCGTGCCGGCCGCGGCCGGAGCGACCTCGGCCATGACCAGCTTGGCGCTGGCTGAATGCAGCTTGGCCATGTCCTCGCGGCTCAGATGGAAGGTGAACTGATACCACCAGCCGCGGGTATAGTCCACGCCTAGCCGGCGCGTGCCACTGAAGTCGCGGTCCTGCTCGGGCATCAGGTAGCCGAAGTTGGGGACGCGACGCAGCTCGGGCGGATACGCGATCAGCGTCGGCGCGTTCGGCCCGAAGCCGGCCGGCACCGGAGTGGCGACGGCCACCGGGTTACCGTTACGGTCCTTGAGGGTCAGCTCCACCTGGCACTGGCTCCACAGGTCGGCCCACATCGCGATGGAACTCGGGTGCATGGTGAAGGTCTGGGGGTGGAAATAGCCGCCCTGGTAAGTCACGAAGGTGAAGGGCTGGCGCTCCGTCCCGAAGTTGTCGTAGGGCTTGAGCAGGCGATAGAGCTTGGCGCCGTAGCTGGTCTGCAGGGACTTGTTGACCCGCATGACGACCTCTACGGTGACGTCAGCGCCCTCCGCGGTGACCGAGGCGGCGCTGAACTGCGGGTAGCCAATCTCGAAAGAGAAGCCGCCCTTGGCCAGACCGTAGGCCTTGCGGACCGCCTCGTTTTCCTTCTTGATGACCGCGAGCTGTTTTTGGACCCGGCCCAGCAGGTCGATGCCGGTGCGGCCGGGAGCTACGGGCTTGAGTTCTCCGCCCTTGGAGGCGCCCATGTAGAGCTGATGCACCTGCCACCAGCCGGCGGCGGTGCGCTTGAGGGGCTGGCCCTTATCATCGTTGAGCAGGCCCGGGGGGATCAGCGCGGCCGGGAGTCGCTTCTTGGCGAGGAACTCCGGGTAGGTCATGATCAGGTTGGGATCAGCCGTGGTCTCCGACCACGCCAGCGGGCCACCGCCTCCCGCGCCAGCGGCGCCGGGCATACCCGGCATCCCGGGCGCGCCTCCAGGGGCTCCGCCGGGCGGTCCACCAGCCGGCGGCGCGGGAGGCGCGGGCGGTCCGCCCGCGGGTCCCTGCGCCGAGAGAGAGGTTAGGAACATAAACACAGCCAGGAACGCCGCGAAAACTACGATAGAAGCTATGATTACCGTGCGTCTGGCCTTCATGCGTTTTCCACCCTTAACTCCGGCCGCGGCCGCGGCCTGAATTGCACCTCTATAAGTATACCCATATGAAAGTCAAGAGGCAAGGCCAACCGCAAGCAAGCCACCAATAACCAGAACGCCGGGGTCATCGGTTGTGAGCAGGAGGAAGGTTAGACTCCAACGAATAAGTCAGAGGATACAGCGGAGCCAAACGCACGGTACCGAAAGGGGGTGCGGACCTTGCGGGAGCCAGACCGTCCCGCGCCGCGCACGTCAAGCGTGTCCCTGGTAATCGCCCTGGCCGCAGGCGTCGTCTGCGCCCTGGCTTTCATGGTGCTTTGTCTGCCGGGCCGCCTCCTGTACTCCCTCGAGTCCCACGCCCTCGACAGCCGCTTCCACTTCCGCGACAGCCTCCCGGCGCCTTCCGACCTCGCCATCATCGCCATTGACGAAAAGAGCCTGCGCGACCCGGACCTGGGGCGCTGGGAATGGGACCGGCGCTGGCACGCCCGCCTGATTGACCAGATTGCCCGAGACAAGCCGGCGGCGATTGGCTTTGATGTGATCTTCTCCGAGCCGCAGCGTGGCGGAGGCGGCGATGACCAAGCGCTCCTGGCGGCCACCGCTCGCGCCGGCTCAGTGATTTACGCCGCGCACGTGGGGCAGCCCGGCCCGGCGGAGCCGGCGGGGCTGGACCGGTTGGCGATCCAGCCCGGCCTGGTGAGCCGGCAGGACCGGGCCCCCCTGCTGCCCGCGCTGACTCCGCCGCTGGCCTCGCTGGCCGCGGTGGCCGCCGGGGTGGGCGTGATTGCGGGGCGGCCCGACGAGGACTCCACCGTCCGGCGCGCCTTCTTCCTGGTGGCGGCGGGGCGACGGGGGCGCTTCTTCGCCACCCTGCCGCTGGCCCTGGCCGCCCGCGCCTCTCACTGGGACCCCGCGCAGATGCGCTTCAACCTCGCTCGCGAGGCCGTGCTGGCCCCGGGGCGCACCATCCCCCTGGACGAGACCGGCTGCGCGGCGATCAACTACCTCGGCCCCGCCGGCACCGTGCCCCAGTACTCCTTCGCGGATGTGGTCAAGGGGAAGCTGCCCGCGGGGACCTTCACCGACAAGGTGGCGCTCGTGGGGCTGACCGCCCCGGGTCTGGGGGACTACTACCCGACGCCGGTGGGGGACATGTTCGGAGTGGAGATTCAGGCGCAGACCGTGGCGAACTTGCGGCAGGGGCTGTTCCTACGCCCGGCGGACTTGGCCACTGGGCTGGCGCTGGCGATCCTGCTGGGACTGCTGGCCGCGGGGCTGGCGGTGGGCCTGCGGCCGCTGGTGGGGCTGGCGGGGGTCGTGCTGGTCGTGGTGCTCTACGCTATGCTGGGGATGGCCCAGTTCCGCGCGCAGGTGGTCTGGCCGGTGCTGCCGCCGGTGGCCACGGCCCTGGTGACCTTCGCTGGTCTGGCCGTCTGGCGGCTTTCCACCGAGGAGGCGGGCCGGCGGCGGCTGCGCGAGCAGTTCGGTCGCTACGCGCCGCCGCAGGTAGTCCAGCGGCTGGACGCCGGCGAGATGCACGAGCGCTCGGCGGGGACGCTGCGGCCGGTGACGGCGCTGTTTGCGGACGTGCGGGGCTTCACCGCCTGGTCGGCGCAGACGCCGCCGCACGAGGTCGTGGCGGTGCTCAATGAGTACTTCGAGGCGATGACCGAGCTGGCTTTCGACCTGGAAGGGACTGTTGATAATATCGTCGGTGACGAGATCTTCATCACCTTCAACGTCCTGGAGGACCAGCCCGACCACCCAGAGCGCGCCGCGCACCTGGCGCTGAATATGGTCCGCGCGCTGGAGCAGCTCAACCAGCGCTGGCAGGCGGCCGGGATTATGGCCGAGCCGCTGCGCATCGGGATCGGCCTGCACAGCGAGGAGGCCCTGGTGGGCAATCTCGGCTCGCAGATCCGCACCCAATATACCTGCCTGGGCCAGGGGATCAACCTGGCCTCGCGCCTCCAGTCGCTGAACAAGGAACTGGGGACGACCATTCTGACCTCCGCGGAGACCGCGGCGCGGCTGGGGGACGAGTTTCGCCTCCGCGACTGGGGCGAGCAGGCCATCCGCGGCCATCCGGTCCCGGTGCATGTGTATGAGATTCAGAGCGGGGAACGTGAAACGTGGCAAGTGGAACGTGAGGGGAGCGCCGCCGCGGCGCTCCCCGGAGGGGGAAACGATCATGAGTAACAAGATCATCTGCGGTCGCTGTCGGGAGGCGAACAATCCGGGGGCCCGGACCTGCGAGTCCTGCGGCGCGGTGCTATCGGCGGCCTCCCGCCGCAAGGCCCTGGGCCATGACCCGCGGGCCTGGCTGGCTGCGACGGCGGTGGGCCAGATGGCGCCTTTCCTGCTGCTGGTGCTACTGCTGGCCGGCGTGGCCGCCGTGCATCCCGCGGAGGCCGGCGCCCGGGGGCTGCTGCTGCTCTTTGGCCTGGTGGGCCTGGTCTCCCTGGGGGCCACTTTCCCGCTGCTCAAGGGCCATTACGACTTTGCGGCGGGGCCGATCGCCGGGCTGGCCGCGGTGACCGCCGCCCTGATGTCCCCCTATGGCGCCCTGACGGCCATCTTTTGCGCCGTGCTGGTGGGCTGCTTGGTGGGCCTGCTCAACGGTTGGGTGGTCGGCTGGACGCGGCTGGGCTCCGCGATGGTCACGGTCATCAGTGGCGTGGTGGCCCTGCAGCTCACCCTGTATGCCACCCAGCAGGCCGACCTGGTGGTCTCCGATCCGCTGCTGACCTCCCTGGGCGACACCAACGTGATCGGCCTCCCGGTGGTGCTGGCGCTGTTCCTGCTGGCGCTGGCCCTGGCCAAAATCCTGCTCGCGCAACGCACTTTCTGGCCGGTCGGCGGTGCTGCCTCCCCTCAGGAGGCGGCCTTGCGGGGAGCTTCGCAGGACGTGCTGGCCGCCTTCCTGGTGAGCGGGCTGATGTCGGGAGTCGCCGGCGTGCTGATCGCCAGTTCCGGCTTCACCTCGATGGGCTCCTCCGGCTCGCTGATCTGGCTGCTCACGCCGCTGGCCGCCGCGCTGATTGGCGGCGCCTCGGTCTCCGGCGGGACCGGCAATCTGCGCACCGCCACGGTGGGCGCGGCGGTAGTCGCCACCACCAACTGGCTGACCGCCCAACTCCGCATGCCCACCACCGGCCCGCTGGTGGAGGCTCCTTACCTCGTGATCGGGCTGCTCGCCGACCGCTGGAAGGAAATGACCTGGTACATGATCGTCCAGGTGCGGCGGGGCAATCTGCTGGCCCTCCCCCCGGAGATGCGCCTGCCCATGGTGGTCCGTCTGTGGAAGCGGACCTCCTGGCCGGTGCGGGTGGCGAGTCTGCTCGGCGTGCTGATTCTCGCCACGGGCATCTTCCTCTACGTGACCGTCTTTGCCGCGGCGCGCGTGCCCGAGGGGACGGCGATTGCGGGTCAGGTCACCGGTCTGGCGCAGGTCACCCGGGCGGGCCGCACCGCCGGGGAGACGCTGGTGGTGGGGGCCAGCCTGCGACCCGGAGACTTGATTACCACCGGCCGCGGCGGTCAGGTCCTGCTGCGCCTCGCCGACGGCAGCCGGGTGGAGGTCTACGAGAGCAGCGAGATGCTGATCAAGGACCTCAGCACCACCACCGCCGGCGGCTCCGTGACCACCTTGCAGGTGGCCTCCGGGGGGTTCCTGGCCCGGGTCCACAAGCTGCTCAGTCGCCAGTCCACCTTTACCGTGGAGTCCCCGGTGTTGACGCTGGGGGTGCGGGGCACCGTCTTCCAGATGCAGGTGGACCCCAGCCGGGGGCAGGTGGCGGTCAATGAGGGGCTCGTGCAGGTGGAGAGGCAGTACCGGGCGGCCGACATGGTCACCGGCCAGGTGACCACCCTCCAGGGCAGCGACCAGGTAGGCGCGGGCCGCAAGTTCTCCGCCGAGCGCGGGCGCGCCCGGACCAGCCTGGGGGTATTGTCGCTAGCGGAGCGAACGGTGATGGATCAGGCGGTGGCGGCGATCCGGGAGCAGGAGCGTAACCTGTACGTGGGCGTGCTCAAGGACAGCAGCCTGCGCGGCTTGATCTTTGGCCTGGTTATCCTCTACCTGGCCTTCCTGGCCTTCGTGCGCCCCGACCCGCCCGGCTATCTGCCGGAGCTATTGGCCAAGCGGGCGCTGGAACTGGAGGCGCCGGAGCGGCACGGCTCGCGCGACCCCTCGCAGGCGGTAGCCCTGGCGCAGATGTACCTTCGGGCCGGCTTCCCCGACCAGGCGCGCCGCCAGCTCCAGTGGATCATCGATAACGAGCCCAAGAGCGACTACGGCCAGTGGGCGCTGCGCATGCGCGCGCAACTGGACCGCGCCAAGCCGCGGGCGACGAAGTAGCGGCCGTTAGCGGAACTCCGGGTAGACATCCGGGTGCGCGGCCAGTTCCTCTTCGACGAAGGCGATCCCGGCCTCGGCGTCCTTGATGAGCGGGTCGAGTAGCAGTGACTGGAGCAGGAGCTGCTTGGAGCCCTGCACCGCCGCGTCTACCTGGAGCTTCTGGATGACGATCTGGCGGCGGATCAGCTCGGCCAGGGCGTCGGGAATCGGCCCCAGGGCGACCGGATAGGCCCCCGTGCGGTTGACCACGCCGGGCATCTCCAGGATGGCGTCGGCGGGCAGATTGGGCACCGCGCTGCCGTTGCGGAGGTTGAGCGCCTCCGTGTAGTACATGGTGTCGGGCCGGAACAGCGGCGTGAAGATCTGGTCCACCGGGTCCTCGAGGCGATTCTCCCGCAGGATCGCCAGCAGCGCCTCCGCCTCCATTTTCCCATCGCGGATATCCCGCAGGTAGCCGACCCAGCGGCGGTTCCCCTGCTGGGCCTGCGCCGGGTCCACCACGATGCTCTCGGCCGTGGCGTCGCGCCGGGTGAACTCCAGGAAGGGGTCGTAGTTGCTGGTGCTCACCGGCCGGTGAATGTCGAAATGCTCCCAGCGGTCGCGCGGGAAGAACCCGAATCCGTCCGGCACGTGGCCGGGACCATTGCCCGGGTAGTAGCCAAAGACGGAGTGCAAGAACCGCCCCATTTCGCCGTCCAACTTGCGGGTCTGCAGGATCTCGCGCAACTGCGGGTACCAGTCCTCACCGGTGCGCCGGTCCCACAGGCGCAGGTACCAGATGAGGTGGTTGGCGCCGATGACGGTGCTCTCCAGCGTCTCCCACTCCATCCCCAGCGTCTTCTCGATATAGCGTAGCGTCGCCTTGGCCCCGTGGCACAGGCCCATGGACTTGCGGATTCCGGCGTAGCGCGAGGCGTAGTCGGTCAGGTGCCGGATGGGGTTGGTGGAGGTCACGCACCAGGCGTTCGGGCAGAGCGCTTGCACTTGGTCGAGCACCGGCATGGCCACCTTCAGGTGGCGCCAGCCCTGCACGCCGGCGCCGATCCCCAGCGTTTCGGCCTCCATAATCGGGATGCCGTAGCGGTCGGCGCGCTCATAGCACTCCAGGACCAACTGCGGGAAGCCGACCGCGAAGGCCAGTACCGCCACCGTCGCGCCGGGCAGCACCTCGGCGGCCTGGGAGGAGGTGGTGATCTGGATCTGCTTGCCGGTGGCGGCGTTCAGCGCCCGGCAGGTGGCGGCCACCGCATCCAGCCGCTCCTCGCTGACATCCACGAAACCCAGCTCCGTGACGTGGGTATCGGGGTCCACGTAAGCGCTGGTCAGGGTGTGTGGGATATGCTCGCCGCAGCCGATCTGGACGATCTTATCAGTGCAAGCCATGAGACACCTCCCGGCGCGCTAGCCGTATGAGCAGCAGTAATCGGTGACTTCCAGCACCTTGAGCTGGAACTTGGCGTCGCCGGGCACGGGGAAGCTGGTCCCGGCGACGAAGGTCTGCCACGCGGTCTCGCCGGGCAGGAGCACCTCCAGGCGGCCGGCCAGAATTTCCATCAACTCGGGCGCGGCGGTGCCGAACTCGTACTCGCCGGGCAGCATGATGCCCAGCGTCTTCTTGCTGCCGTCGGCAAACAGGAGGGTGCGGCTGGTGACCTTACCGTCGAAGTAGATATTAGCGGCCTTGATAGCCGTGACGTTCTCGAAGCGATCCATGATGGGTGATTTCCTCTCGGGACAGGATGCAACAGCGAGGGCTATAGTACAGAGGCGAGAGGCGGAGGGCAAGGGGCATGCGTGGGTGCGCCGTCGCCCGGCCGTTGTCGTTCGTAGGGGCGGCGGTCACTACCGCCGCCCGCGGAGGCCGCAGGAGTTCGGCCTCACCCCCGGCCCCTCTCCCCGCGCCCCTGCGGGGCTGGGGAGAGGGGGGAACGCCGCCGCACGACCCGCCCGGCCCCCAACGCCACCACCATCCCCGCCGCCAGCGCCAGACAGAGATAGGGCAGCAACCAGCCCGCGCGGACGTAGGGGGTCAGGTCCTCACGCAGCGCCACCCGCGTGAGCAAAGCTCCCGGTTCTCCCGACGATAGAGACCCTGTCACCTCGCCGGTCGGCGCGATCACCTCGGTCAGGCCCGAGGACGTGGGCCGCAGCACCCAGCGGCCGGCCTCCGCGGCGCGGGCCTGGACGACCCGGGCGTGCTGGAGGGCCTGCAGCCCCGTCCAGGCGCGGTCGTCATAGGTCGGCACCACCAGCAGTTGCGCTCCGTGGCGGACCAGTTGCCGGGCCGTGGTCGCGTAGTCGAAGTCGTAGCAGATCGCCACGCCCAGTCGCCCCGCGGGCGTCGGGAAGGTCGGATAGCCCCGCCCGGGCACCCCATCGGAGAAGAACTGGATGGGGTAATGCTTGTGGTAGACGCCCAATAACTCACCCTGCGGCGAGATCAGGAAGGCGGCGTTGTAGTACAGCCGGCCCTCCAGGCTGAGCATGGCCCGCCGGCGCAAGGAGTCGCAGGGCGCATCGTCCGGGGCCGCCTCCTTGGCACCGACGATCAAGGTGCTGCCGGTGGCGCGGGCCAGGTCGGCCAGTTGCCGGCAGAGCGCGGGGGGTTCGAGCAGATAGTCATGCAGCGCCAACTCCGGGCAGACGATCAGCGCGGGGTGCTCGTCCGCGTAACGGAGGATAAGTCGCCGCAGGTCATCGAGGTCGCCGTTGTCCTCCTGCACCAGGACCACGGAACTGGAGGGCTTGTCTTTGCCGGGACTGGCCAGGGACAGCGCCAGCAGCATCCCGCCGGAGGCCACCGTAGTGGCGCCCATCGCGGCCAGCTTGCGCCGCCCAGACAGCTCTCCCGAAAGCAGCGCCGCGAGCGCGCCGTTGACCAGCAAGACCAGGAAGGTAGCCCCATACACGCCGATCAGGGAATCCAGGAACAGGCCGCCGCGGGTGGGCACCAGCGACAGTCCCATTTGCAGCCACGAGAAGCGCATGTAGGTGCCCTCGCAGCGCACCCACTCCGCCGCCACCCACAGGACCGGCACGGCGAGCACCAGCAGCGGCAGCGCCAGCCGCCTCGGGAGCAGGCGGTAGATCACCCCGAAGGCCACCCAGGGCAAGGCCAGCAGCACGAACAGGGGCAAGCAGGCCGCGCCGAAGATGGTGGTCATCCAGTACAGCGCGGCCATCTGAAAGACCACGCCCCAGAGCAGCGCCAGATAGCCGGAGGCGCGCCAGGTGACGGTGCGGCGCAGCGCCAGTAGCAGGGGCACCAGCGCCACGAAGGCCAGCGGCCAGAACTCCCAGGGCGGGAACAACCCGGCCGCCAGCACCGCCGAGAGCAGCACCAGGAGCAGGTTGCGGCGCAAGTCCCTCAGCACGGAGGGGGAAGCCGGGGCGATCCAACCAGCGGCGCTTACCATCTCGTCCACCTTTCCGCAACGCAGTAGGCAACGAGCGACGCCTTAGGTATACCCCGCGGCACGGCGGATTATCAGCCTCGTCTACCCTCCCCATCGCCGCCGTGCTATAATCGCGCGACTATGAGCGAGGTTTCCCGCCCTCAGATTCTGGTCCAGGTGCTGCCCGAGGCCGCGGGGCTGCCGCTGCCGGAGTACGCTACCGCCGAGGCTGCCGGGATGGACTTGCGCGCGGCGATTGCGGAGCCGGTGACTCTGGAGCCGGGGGCGCGGGCGCTGATTACTACCGGTCTGCGCTTGCAGATTCCGCCCGGTTTCGAGGTCCAGGTGCGGCCGCGGAGCGGATTGGCGATCCGGCATGGGGTGTCGCTCGTCAACACTCCGGGGACGGTGGACTCCGACTACCGGGGCGTAGTGCAGGTCATCGTCATCAACCTGGGGCAGGAGCCCTTTACCATCACCCGGGGCGAGCGGATCGCCCAGATGGTGGTCGCGCCGGTCGTGCAGGCGCAGTTGCAGGTAGTGGCCGAACTGGAAGACACGGAGCGCGGCGCGGGCGGTTTCGGCTCCACGGGCAGGCACTAGGAGAGGACTTACCATGAACCAGACACACCGACTCCTGACGATTCTTCTGCTGGGCGGGCTGCTGACGCTGGCCGGTTGTCCCGGCAGGTCCGGGCCCGCGCCCACCACTCCGGCGGCGACGCCCCCCGGGGAGACCGTCAAGCCCACCACTACCCTGAGTCCCGACCTCACCTTCACGGCGCTGGACGGCAAGACCCTGAAGCTCTCCGAGTTGAAGGGCAAGGTCGTCGTGGTGGACTTCTGGGGCATGCTGTGCAGCGGCTGTGTGGAGGAACTGGGCAAGTACGAGGCCGACCCCTCGCTGAGCAAGAACCCGAAGGTGCAGATCATCGCCGTGGACAACCAGGACACCGCGCCCGAGGCGGTCCGCAAGTTCGTGCAGGAGCACGGCTGGACCTACCCGGTGGTCATGGCGACCGAGGAACTGCGCCAGGCCTTCGGTCTGGTCGGCAAGGTGGTCCTGCCGCAGGTGCGGATCATCGGGCCGGAGGGAACCAGCTTCACCGCCCTGGGACCCGCGGAAGCCAACGCCGAGCAGGTCAAGAAGCGGGTCGGCGCGCTGCTCTCGGCGGCCAACCCGATGCCCACGCCCACTCCGGCGCCCAGCAAGCCTTAGCCGAGCGGGACACCGAAAACCAACAGGGGCGACCGGTTAGCGGTCGCCCCTTTCTATTTGCGTGATCCGGGCTGGTCAGAAGCCTATGCTGCAGTTGATGTCCTCGGGATAGCCGACTACCCAGTCGCCGGTATGGAGCGGGGCGTAAGACTCCTGCAGAAAGCTCTGATCGACGGCTTGGTAGGTCTCCACTTCGAGGTGGTCGTCAAAGACCAGCCCGCGCAGGTAGGTCATGGCGCCCTCGCCGGTGGCGGCCCCCTGCATGTGCAGGATATGGCCGGAGGTGATCGCCATCTGGAAATGGGCATGCCCGGAGAAGATGGCCTTCACGTTGGGATCGGCATTGAGCAGGGCCAGAAGTTCGGGCGCGTCAGCGGGGGGCATAGTTTTGTAGTCGTCCAGCCGTCTCGCCACCGGCGGAGGCAGCGGCAGCCGGTAAGGAATGATGGTGTGGTGAGTAAAAACCACCACTGGCAGATTGTAGTGTCGCTGGTTATCGAGCAGCACCCCGCGCAGCCAGGGCCACTCCTCCGCGCAGAGCCCGACCTTGCCCGTCCAGCGGGCAGGGGGAGTGCGGTAGAACCTTCCGTCCGGACCCTGAAAATAGGCGCTGTCCAGGAAGAGGTAGCGCGTTCCGTTCAAGTCGAGGCCATAGTAAGTGGCGGCGCGGGGCAGGCCTGGCTTCCAGGCCTGCTTGATGGTGGCCCGGTCAATGGTCTTGGTTTCGTGATGGCCCATAGTCACGAACCAGGGCAGCGGGAGACTGGACATGAGATCGGCAAAAGTGCTGAGCGACTCAACGCTGCCCCAATGTACCAGGTCGCCATTGCCGACCAGGAAGTCCGGCGACAAGGACGCGAGGCTCTCTAACGTCTGGTGGGCGCCCAGGAGGGTGTCGGCGGGGCTCAGGTAAGCATTGTAATTGCCACCCGCGTACAAGTGTGCCCCGATGGGCAGGGGCGGGTCGAGATGCCAGTCCTGGACCGTGCAGAAGGTGCTCCGCGGGAGAGCGAAGGGGACGTCGGTGGGGCTGAACGTGAGGGAGCCAAACTCGCCCACCGGCCGGTAGGGGTTTCGCACCCGCAGAAGATACTGGCCCGCCTCCAGGCGCAAGCGTCCCAGATCCGACTCGACCGGCTCCAGGGTCTGAGGGGGATTATAGACCACGCCCAGGACTCGATTGTCCAGCATGACCTCCGCCCGCAGCCCCCAGGAAGCCTGGAGTGGCCCCAGGGTCAGCGAAACGTCGTAGTAGCCCGAGACGGGGACTTGGACCCGCCATTGGAGCGTGTCCCCGGCCTCCAGGCTCGCGGCGGGGGGAAAGTACGTGTACTGTCCCTGAGCGGACACCATCCAAGCGGCGCTCGAATCCAGCGTGGTCGGCTGGAACCACGAGAGGCTGATGAGGCCCTGGGCAGAGGCATTCGTAGCGAACAGACACAAGATAAGGCCCGCGCCCCCCAGCAGAGCGCGGATATTTTGCAGAATCATTGCCCCTCGTTTCCGGCTGCCGGACGGCGCCAGCTACCTCCCGATGAGATCCGGCGCGGTGCTTGTGCTGAGGTATTACCCCAGACGGCGAGTGATGGCTGCCAGCTATCTCGATATCTTCTCCGCGATCTGCGCTGGTTCCTCTGCTGGGGTCCCGAAAGGCTGATCCCCGGCCCACTAGAAGCCTACGCGAGAGTTGATGTCGGTAGGATAGCCGACCACCCAGTTGCCATGCCGACTGGCGTTGTAGGATTGCTGCAAGTACTTGAGGTCGGCGGCCTGGTAGGTCTCCACCTCCAGGTGGTCGTCAAAGACGAGTCCGCGCAGGTAGGTCATCGCGCCCTCGCCGGTCGCCGCGCCCTGCACGTGCAGGATGTGGCCGGAGGGGATCACCATCTGGAAATGCGCGTGCCCGGAGAAGACCGCCTTGACGTTAGGGTCGGAGTCGAGCAGCGCCAGCAACTCTGCTGCATCGGCGGGAGGCACCGTCTTGTAGTCGTCCTGGTAGGCCGCCAGCGGCGGAGGCAGGGGCAGGCGGTAGGGGATGATGGTATGGTGCGTGAAAACCACCACGGGTAGGTTTTGGTTCTGCTGGTTATCGCGCAGCACTCCCCGCAGCCAGGGCCACTCCTCGGCGCAGAGTCCGACGCCTCCCGTCCAACCGACCGGCGGAGAGGGGTAGAACTGCCCGTCCGTGCCCTGGAAGTAGGCGCTGTCCAGGAAGATATACCGCGTGCCGTCCAGATCGAAGTAGTAGTAGGTACTGGGGCCGGGCAGCGCGGGCCCCCAGAACTGCTTGATGGTGGCCCGGTCTATGGTCTTGACCTCGTGGTGACCCATGGTCCCAAACCAGGGCAGCGGGAAGCTGGACATGAGGTTCGAGAAGATATTGAGAGACTCGATACTGCCCCACATGACCATGTCGCCATTGCCGACCAGAAATCCCGGAGATTTGTGAGTGATGCTGTCGAGAATATGCCCGGCGCAAATCAGGGAGTCATCGCGGGGCAGGTAGAAATTGTAGTTGCCGCCGGCGTACAGGTGGCCCGGCAAGGGCAAAGGCGGGTCAAGATGCCAGTCCTGGACCGTGCAGAAGGTATGACGGGGGACGGTGAAGGGGACAGTGGTGGGACTGAACGCCAAGGACAGGAACACGCCGACCGGCTGATAGGGGTTGCGCACCCGCAGCACATACTCACCGGCCTCGAGGCGCAAGCGCCCCAGATTCGACTTGACCGGACGGAGGGCCTGGTTAGGATAGTAGACCACGCCCAGGACCCGGTCATTCAGCATAACCTCGGCGCGCAAGCCCCAGGGAGCCAGGATGCGGCCCAGGGTCAGCGACACGTCGTAGTAGCCCGAGACCGGGATCTGCACCCGCCACTGGAGAGTGTACCCGGTATCTAGCCTCACGGGGGAGGGGGGTAAGCTCTGCACGCCATTGGCATCCACCAGCAGGGCGGTGGTCGCCTTCAGGACGGTGGGCAGAGAGTTGGAGACGGTGTTGACGGTTTGAGCATGGACAAGCGCGGCGGACAGGGACAGCATCAGACAGGCGCCCAGGCGCAGGACATAGCGGTTTCGCAAGGTGATAGCCTTTCGTTCGTTAGGGATGCGGCCGCAGCCGAGGTTGGGAGGTGCGGGGGGACACCAGTTACATGAACTATGACGTAGGCCCGCCGGGGGCGGTTCCCGGGTTCCTCCGGACCGTCCAGTCTGACTACACAGCTTGCCTATCTAGGCACCCGCCGCCCGCCTTTACACTGCCCAGACCAGCAATTATAATGCCGAAGATGGTCCCCACTCGCCTCATGGGCATAGATCCCGGCCTCAACTGTACCGGCTACGGGGTTATTGACCGCCTGCCCGATGGCCGCTGCCTCCTGGTGGAGGGCGGCGCGGTGCGGACTCCCGCCTCAGCCCCCCTGGCCCAGCGCCTGCAAGCGCTCCACGAGGGCATCGCGGAGGCGCTGGCCGAACTCACCCCCGAGCTGGTCGTCGTCGAGTCGCTCTACTCCAAGTACCGCCACCCCGGCACCGCTATTCTGATGGGCCACGCCCGGGGGGTCATCTACCTCGCTATCCAGAACCGGAGCCTGCCGGTGGAGGCCTACCCGGCCTCGCAGGTCAAGCGCGCCCTCACCGGCACCGGCCGCGCCGGCAAGGACCAGGTCGCCGCGATGGTCTGCCGCCTGCTGGGACTGGCCGAGGCGCCGCAGCCCAACGACGTGACCGACGCGCTGGCCCTGGCCCTCTGCCACGCTTCCCCGCAGCGCTGGGGCGGCGAAAAAGCGCGCCCCGCGGCGGTTCGCGAGGCCCTGGAGTTGCGCGCTGTGACTCCCGTCGCGCGCCGGCGCGGACCCGGCGTCACCCCTACTTATCCCGGAGGCACGCAACGATGATTCGCCGTCTGCGCGGGGAACTGCTGGAAGTCGGCGCCGAATGGGTCCTGGTGGACGTCGGCGGGCTGGCCTATGAGATCATGCTGCCCCCGCCGGTGCGCGACCGCTTGGCCGAGCGCGCTATCGGCAGCGAGGTCGAGCTATTCACCTACCATTATCTGCAAAGCGATGGCAACAAGGTGACACCGTACCTGCTGGGCTTTGAGAGCGCCACGCAGCGCGAGTTTTTCGAGAAGCTGCTGGAGGTGCCGCGCATGGGGCCGATGTCGGCGCTCCGGGCGATGGTCCTGCCGGTGGCGCAATTGGCGCGCGCGGTGGAGTTGCAGGACGAGCCACTGCTGCGCAAGCTCCCCGGCGTAGGCCGGCAGCGGGCGCGGGACATGGTAGCGACGCTGCAGGGCAAGCTGGTCCTGTTCGTAGACACGGCGGACCTCCCCGAGGCGGCGCCGGTCGGCTCGCCGCAGAACGAGACCGAGCAGGAGGCGCTGGAGGTCCTAACCCAGCTGGGCTTCCCCCGCCCCGACGCCCTAAGAAGCCTCCGCCAAGCCGCCATTGCGAATCCCGACGCCGGGCCGGATGAGCTGGTGAGGCTGGTCTTTCAGCAGAGGTAGGTCGGGAGGCCTCACCCCCGGCCCCTCTCCCTGCGGGAGAGGGGGGAACGGCAACGTCAGCCTCCCCGGAGGGGCCGAATGCGAGCACGACCGGCGTCTGCGGCGGGCGCGCGGAAGCATCCGGCCCAGGTCCCCCCTCCCCTATTTAGGGGAGGGCGGAGGCTGCGTAGCAGACTCCGGGGAGGGGTCCGCCGTTAGCCGCCCGTCCTACCGACCACCGCCCCCGACACGCCTCCCGTCATAATATCGCCAACGATGTGACCAGTCGCAAGCACCTAGTCCCCGGACGATACCGACGGGCGAGACGCCCGTCCTCCTGGCCCAGGAAGGAAGCGACGCTCATGTGGCACTCGTTGCGCTTTACCCTCCGTAGTTACGCCCGTCCGGCTGTCCTCCTCCTGCTGCTGCTGGCTCTGCTGGTAAGTGGGGTGGCTTGCCCCAAGAAGGCGGAGGCGCCGATGCCCGCGGCCGGTGCGATGGCGCCCCCTCCCGCGCCGGCGGCTATGGAAGCCAAGAGCACGGACCGCCTCAGGGCCAAACCGGCCTCCGCGCCTATGCCCCCGCCCGCCCCCGGTTCGTCCTCCACTCCGGTGGAGAACAAGCTGAATCCCGACCAGGTGCGCGCCTCGCAGATGATTATCTGGAAGGGCGTCTACCAGATCAAGGTGGACCAGGCCGCGGACGCGGCGGACAAGCTCCGCGCCCTGGCGGAGGCCAACGGCGGCTGGGTGTCGGCCCTCGCGAAGCAGACTGACGAGGCCGGCAACACCAAAGTCAGCATGACCGTCCGCGTGCCCTCGGCGAATTTCAGCAAGGTAGTCAGCGGCGCCGAGGGCCTCGGCAAGGTCCAGTCCGGGGACATCACCAGCGACAACGTGACGGAGGAATGGGTGGACCTGGGCGCGCGGCTGCGTATCAAAGAGCAGCGCAAGGCGCAACTCGAGGCGCTGCTCAAGCAGGCCAAGAGCGTAGACGAGATCGACAAGCGCCAACAGGATATCCTGGCGGTGCAGGAGGAGATCGAGCGCATCCAGGGCCGGCAGCACGTGCTGCAGGACCAGGTGGCGCTCTCCACGCTGGACGTGGTGCTCTTCGAGAAGGGCCTGGCCCCGCCGGAGAAGCCCGGTCCCTTCAGCGTCCGCGGCACGGCGCTGCGGGCTTGGTATGCGCTGCTGGCGATCCTGCGGGTGCTGCTGGTGATCGCCCTGTACGTGGCGCTGCCCGGCGCGATCGTGTGGATTCCGCTGCTGCTGTGGTACCTGCACCGGCGGAAGCATCCGCGCCGCAGCAGCATGCCGCCCGCGCCCCCGCCGCCGGTAGAATAGGGGACGAGAATATGTATCGCGCTGCTTCAGCTCCCTTGATGATTGTGATTGGGTTGGTGGCGGTGCTGGTCGGCTACCTCTTGCGGTATGTCATGAAGCGCCGAGCCCTGCGCATACTGCGGGAGAGTCGGGATCTGGCTGAGCCTCAAGCACCGCCGCCCCCGCCGCCGGGAGGATAGGGGACGAGGACTAGCCCCGCCGTTGTAGGGGCGGAGGTTCTGACCTCCGCCCTCGCCCCTCGCGAACCTGCGCGTTTGCGCGAGGCCAAATAATAGCGTCCGCCGAGGGCGGAGGTCAGAACCTCCGCCCCTACCGAAAACGACTGCACCGACGGGCCGTTGCCGTCACCACTCACCCTAGACCACCCACCACCCACCCTGGGCAGGTTCCGACCGGCCCGCCCTCGAAATACTCCCCGCTATGGACGACACTCCGAAACGCGAGCGGATTATCAGCGCCGGGCAACAGGAGGAGGACCAGGACGAACTCCTGTCCCTGCGCCCCCGCACCCTGGCCGAGTATAACGTCGGGCAGGACCGGCTCATCCAGCAACTCCAGATCGCGCTCCAGGCCGCGCAGTCGCGGGGGGAGTGTTTGGAGCACCTGCTCTTTGACGGCCCGCCGGGGCTGGGCAAGACCACGCTGGCCTACATCATCGCTCAGGAGATGGGGGCGGAGATGCACCGCACCAGCGGACCCGCGATGGAGCGCGCCGCCGATCTGGTGGGGATGCTGACCAACCTCAAGGCCGGCGACGTGCTGTTTATTGATGAGATTCATCGCATCCCCCGGGTGGTCGAGGAGTACCTGTACACCGCCATGGAGGACTTCCAGATTGACTTTGTGGTGGACCGCGGCCCCTACGCCAAGACCATCTCGCTGCGGCTGGAGCCGTTTACCCTGATCGGCGCGACTACCCGCTCGGGCATGCTCACCGCCCCGCTCCGGGAGCGCTTCGGCATCTTCCATCACCTGGACTTCTACGCGCCGGAGCAGCTCCAGCAGATCGTGCAGCGATCCTCCGGGATTCTGCAGATTCCCCTGGAACCGGCCGGGGCGGAGGAGCTGGCCCGGCGCAGCCGCGGGACGCCGCGCATCGTCAACCGGCTGCTGCGGCGGGTGCGGGACTACGCGCAGGTGGTGGCGCAGGGCGTGATCACGCTGGAGGTCGCGCACCTGGCGCTGGACCAGATGGGCGTGGACGCGCGGGGCCTGGACCCCCTGGACCGCAAGTATCTGCGGGCGATGATCGAGTATTACGGTGGCGGACCGGTGGGGCTGAACGCGCTGTCCGCGACGCTCTCGGAGGACGCCGACACCCTGCAGGACGTGGTGGAGCCCTTCCTGCTGAAGATTGGCTTCGTGATCCGCACGGCCCGGGGACGCATGGCCACCCAGGCGGCGTACGATCATCTGGCCATCAAGGCGCCGGCTCCCTCGGCGCCCGGGGGGCAGGAGAACTTGCCGCTCGGGGAGTAACCCCGCCGGCGCTCGTGAACGTTGCCGGCGGTTGCTGCGTCTCAAACGCACGAGACCATTCCGGCGCCCTGAGGTTACCCTATGTACAAGCACATCCTCGTGCCCCTGGATCAGTCGGACCTGGCGGAAACCGCTCTGCCGCACGCCGAGGCGATTGCTCGGGCCATGAAGGCGCGCCTCAGCATCGTGGTAGTCTCTTCGCTGCCGGATCCAAATGGCACGGCGCGGGCGGCGTGGGAGGCCGAGATCGGCACCGCCGGGGAGTACCTCAAGTCCGTGTGCAGCCGCTTTGCCGACGAGAAGCTACTCTGCGCCTCGCAGGTTATCGAGGGCGACATCGCCGAGGAGATCGTCCGCTATGCGCAGGACCATGACTGCGACCTGATTGTCATGGCCACGCACGGTCGGCCGGGGCGCGAGCGCTGGGTTCATGGCAGCGTCGCTGAGGCGGTGCTGGCCACGACCGCGGTGCCCGTGCTGATGGTCCGCGCGCCGGAGGAGTAGGCCCGGACAGGTCCGACTGCCCCCGACCGGGAACTATCCGGCATGAGCAAGCTGACCGCCTGGCCGCTGAGCCCCCCGCAAACCGCCCGCCTGCTGCGCCACTGGAACGTGGGGGTGTTCGTCTTTTCCCGCCCCGGACCGGGCACGGCCAGCCCTGCCGTGGTCGTCACCACCCGGCGCGGGCAGTACTTCCTCAAGCAGCGCGCCCCCCAGTACGCCGCCCGCCCCCGGCTCTCCTATGACCACGCGGTGATGCGCCACCTGAAGCGCGCCGGGCTGCCGATCACCCTGAGCCTCAAGACCGCCGTCGGCAGCCGCTGGGTGACCGAGGGCGAGCACGTCTACGAGGTCTATCCGTGGGTGGAAGGGGAGCGTTTTGACCCCGAGAACCAGGCGCAATTGGCGGCGGCGGGGACGCTGCTGGGGCGCCTGCACCAGGCTACGGCGGAGTTCACCCCGGCCGGCGAGAAGGCGCTGCCGCGGCTCTTTGACCCCCGCGACCGGCTAGCCGAGATCGCCGAGGCGCGGGGGCTTCTGGCCGAGGGCGTGAACCCCGGCGCGAGCAGCCCCGAGCAGGCGGCGGCCACGCTGGATTTCCTGGAGGAGACGGTGCGGGGGATTCTGGAGCGGGTGCCGGAGGAGCGCTACTGGGCGCTGCCGCAGGCGGTCGTCCACGGGGATTACCACTTCGCCAACCTGCTGTTCGCGGGCGACGAGGTGGCGGGGGTGTTTGATTTTGACTGGTGCTCGCGCCAGGCGCGGCTCAAGGACGTGGTGGACGGGCTGATGTTCTTCGCCAGCCGCCGCGAGCCGACCGGCGGAGGAGACCTCGCGGCCCTGACTGCGGTGCCGCTGCCCGACGCGGAGCGGACGGCTACCTTCCTGGCGGCCTACGAGGCGCTGGCCCCGCTCACCGCGGAGGAGCGGCTCTGTCTGCCGGACCTGTGGCGCGAGCGGTGGCTGTACGTGCGGCTGGACGCGATGAGCCGCAAGCTGCCGCGCGCCCTGAAGCTGCGCTTCCTGCTGCCCGGCGTGGAGGAGCCGCTGCGGAACGTGCCGGACCTGGGGGAGGCGCGCCCGTGAAGAAAGCCCCCGGTCCGGAGCTGACACTACCGGAGATTCTCGCCGATTTCGCCGCCCACGGCAGCCCCGACGGGGTGGCCGGCATGGCGCGGTTCGGGATCGTCACCGCGCAGGCGTTCGGCGTGAGCACCGGCGACGTCCGGCGGCTGGCCAAGCGAATTGGCAAGAATCACCGGCTGGCGGTGGCGCTGTGGAAGCAGGGGTCCTTTGAGGCACGGGCGCTGGCCTTTATGATCGAGGACCCGCGCACGCTGACCGCCGCGCAGATGGATCGCTGGACGGCGCAGTTCGACAACTGGGCCACCTGCGACGGCTGCTGCCTGCACCTGTTCGTCGCCACGCCCTTCGCGGTCGCCAAAGCCCTGCAGTACGCCGCCGACGACCGCGAGTTCGTCAAGCGCGCCGGCCTGACGCTGATAGCCTGCCTGGCGGTACACGACAAAGCGGGGACCTCGCCCTGGGGGGAATTCCTGACGGTAATCCGCCGCGAGTCGAGCGACCCGCGCAACTACGTAAAGAAGGCAGCCAACTGGGCGCTACGCCAGATCGGCAAGCGCGACCTGGAGCTAAACCGCCAGGCCCTAACCGTAGCCGAGGAGCTAGCCCAGGCGGACAACGCCCCCGCCCGCTGGATAGGCAAAGACGCCGTGCGTGAACTACGCAGCGAGGCCGTGCAGGAGAGGCTGGCGGCGAAGGCGGCGGGCCTCAGAAATGCGGCGCTTGTAGGCCCCCCGAGCCACTCCTCTGAAGCGCTTAGGGCGAAGTCGGGCGACCCGGCCGAGCGGGCAGGAGGCTCGGGTCTATCGGAGTGTAGGCGACGTTTCTGACCACTTGATCAGAATCATGACGGAGGGCGGCCAAAGCATCCGCCGCCGCGCTTGTGCCTAGCGAATTGAGTGACAAGACAGCCGTGCGCTTGTCCTCGACCTCCGGGGCATGGCGCACTAGGGCAACCAGCGGGGCCACGGCTCGATCATCGTGCCGGTCGATCGCCAGCGACAAACAGGCGAGCGCCATTTTCGGTGGTTGGTCGGCAGCGGCGGTGAGCAGCGCAGACACCACCTCACCGTCCTTGAACCGGCCCAGCACCTGAATCGACGCAAGCTTGACCTCAGTGGGCTCCTGGGAGCGCACATTGTTGAGAAGGATGGGGACGGCCCTCCGTCCCAAGCGATTGGCCAGGCCATTGGCGGCGTACAGGCAGACCACGGGATCGTGGGCTGCTGCGACCAAAGCGGGGACCACGCGGGGGTCGTCCAGCTCGGAGACGACATCAACGGCGATCCTGCGCGCCTCCGGCGAGGGGTCCTGGAGCATCGCCAGCAAGTGGCGGATTGCCGGCTCCGAAGTCGTCCCTCTCATTGACAGGGCCGCGTCTCGTCGTATGGCGGGGTCCGGGTCCCACAGACGCAGCAGCGTATCGCTGGCCGCCCGCAAGGCGAGCGGATCGCGGGTCGGTATGGTGTGCAGGCTGTCGTGCTCCCCCCAGGTGCAGCCCGCCTCCGCCAACGGTTGTTGAGCGCCCTCTTTCCCGATGGTCACCATCAACGCCCGTGCCACCTCCGCCTTGACTGGTGGCTCCGAGTTCCGACCGGCCTGGACCAGCGCCGCGATGACCGTCGCCTGTTCAGTGAAGAGGTTCTGCCGAGGTTCGGCCTTCCCGTTAGGTTTGGGAGTGCCGAGGGCGGGAAGAGAGAGCGGCCGGCCTTCGCCGAACTGCCCCAGGGTCCACGCTGCCGCAGAACGGACTTGCTGGTCGTCATCAGCCAGCCGCACGAGAAGCTGAGGAACACAAGCACGCAAGGCTGGCACCAGCCCGGCAACTTCTGCGGAGGTCACCTTCCCCCAAGGCCAATCCTTGCCATTGGTTATTTGCAGGGTTTGGGCGACCGTATACCCGAGGCGCGCCGTTCCGAGCGTTCCGAGCGCCCAAACCGCCTGCACCCGCACCGAGGCCTCCGGGTCGTCCGTGACTTTGACCAGGGCATCTACGGCGCGAGGGTCGGAAATTAGGCCCAGCGCCCAGGCCGCATTGGCTCGCACCAGCTCGTCGCGGTCATCCAAGCAGCCGATCAGCGGAAGGACGGCGGGCGAGAGTTCCCGCTCGCCCCACCCCAGAGGCAGGAAATGGCCTCCGCGGTCGAAGGGCGGCAAAGCGTTCAGCGACTGGTTGTATTTCAGGCGTCCCAGCGTCCAACTGGCCAGCTGTCTGACGAACAGATCGTCCCCCGCCAGGGCGGTGAGGAGCGTTGGCACCACCGGGACGCGCCGCGGGTCCAAGTGGGCTAGCGCCTCGGCGGCCTCGCTCCCGGGAGAGGTGACGGGATGCCCCGGATCATCTTTCGCAACCGGGTTGCTGTCCGGCAGCATATGCATGAGGAAAGACAGCGCGACCGTCTCCACCTCTCTGCGATAGGTGAGAGCGTGGACGCCGTCTACGCGAACCTGGGGGTCGGGAGAGTAGAGCCGCTCGAAGAACTCGCGGTTCTGGGGGGAGAGGTCCGGTGGTAGCTGCGACTGCGGGAGGTCCAGGTGAAACTCCCGCGCCTTGAAGGGAAGTGTGTATACGTGCGGTGAGGCCGTCTGCGTTTTGCAGCCACTGGCCACGCAGAGCAGCGCCATGACCGACACCAGTCGGAAGCCAACGGCTCGCTGAGTCATTTGCCCCTCCCTCGCAGCTCCGCCGACGTGGGTCTAACCGCCGGTTGTTACCAAGGCGAGTCAGGCCGTTACATGTCTATGAACGCCACCAGTGAGCGGAAGTTCCGGCGTCTCTACTTCCCCTCCTCCATCTCCCTCTCCCTCGCCCGCCGCTCTTCCTCGGCCTGTGCGAACTGCGGGAAGCTCTCGGCGCGGGGGCCGTCGGGGTGCGGGTAGAGCGCCTCTACGCGGCGGCTGTACGGCTGCTCGTCCGGGAGGCCGCGGGAGCCGATTAGCCAGGAGTTGCCCCACTCCTTGATCTCCATCTGGTCCCAGGGGAAGAATGGGAAGTTGGGCTGGCTCCGCTCGCCGAGGAAGGGCAGCGCGTCGGCGGAGATTTGGTTGGACTCGAAGAGCGGCTGCGGGCGCGGGCGACCGTCAATCAGCTCGGTGGTCACGCCGGGCGGGTTGGTGGACATGACCAGGCGGAACCAGACGTCGTCGCGCAGGTACTCGAAGTAGCGCGTCTGCACGAAGTAGTAGTCCACAATCCGCGCGGCGGATTTGTGCTGATGGAAGGCCTCCAGCGACTTGTAGCGGCGGGCGTCGTCCACCGTGACGACCATGCCGTTGAGGATGCGCCCCAGCTCCAGGCGGCTGAATGAGCGCGGCTCCCCCTCGTAGTTGATCAGCTCCAGAGCCTCGTATTCGTTCTGGCGCGAGAAGCGCAACGCCGCGCGTCGGGGGAGGCTGGTGGGGATCAGCGGCTGGACGTGGATGAAGACTTGGCCCGCGTGGATACTGACCGGCACGACCTCTTGGCTCTCTCCGACCGCGCCGGACTGCACCGGGCCCTCGCCGATGACGCTGGCCGTGATCTCGCCGAAATGCGCGGGGAAGATCAGGTTCATCTTCAGCGCCGGGGCGACAAAGGGCGCGCGCCGCAGGTTCGGCGTGCAGAGCAACAGCGCCACGTTGTCTTTCTGCGAGGTATAGCACCAGGCCTGATTGTGCAGGAACCCCTCGCCGCAGAAGGCGCCATCCGCCGAGGTGTCTTTCGCGCCCAGCGGCTCCTCGTCGGTGCGATACTTGAAGAACACGCTGGCCGCGTCCCGCGAGGAGCGCAGCTCCGCCTCGCGCCGGTAGGTGATATAGAGGCTGGCGGTCTGCTCGCCGCCGCACATGGGGCGGTTGGCGGTGCCCAGCGAGAAGGTCTCCTCCATGTACGTCTCGGTCTGCACGTGGCCGCCCATCTCGTAGGCTTCGTTAGCCTCGGACCGGCCCCGCAGGCGCGCCGGGTAGCGCCGCCCCGCGGCGAGCCAGGCCAGGTCCTCCGGCACGTGGACCTCGGTGTCGAGGAAGGTACATAGCTCGGCGGCGGTCTGCAGGTAGCAGCCCTCGAAGTGGATGACCTCGTGCCCGTCGGGGTGGAAGTAGCTCTGGATCAGGTCGCGCCCGGTGACCTCGGGGCCGAAGGCGTACCACATCATCAGTTGCAGCGAGTGGTTGTGCCCGGCGTAGTCAATGCTGTAGGCCCGCGACAGGGGGCCGGCCTGGTGTAGGGTGCCGGGGTGGTAGTGGAGCAGGACCTCCGCCCAAAGCCGCGCCTCCAGTTGCAGCGCCAGGGAGCGGATTTCCTCGTCCTGCGCCGCAGTGGCGATCTTCGCGAGCGAGGACAGGGTCAGCGCCGAGTAGGTGGAGGAGTTGTACTCGCCCATCCAAGCGGAGCGGGCCAGAATGGCGCGCAACTGGCGCAGATTCCAGCGGGCGTGGGTGAGCGCCGCCTCGTTGCCGAGGGCCTCCCCGGCCAGGACCAGGCCACAGGTCGCGTGGGCGGGCATGTTGTCGTTGCAGCCGCGGAAGACGAAATCCGGCTGCGCGGAGCCCTCCCAGGTCCGGCAGGCCTGCTCGACGTGCCAACGCATGACCTCCTCCGCCGCGGGGGTGAGCAGCGCGCGGTAGTCGTGGTAGAGGCCGCAGAAGCAGTTGGTCTGGAAGATGTTGAACATCTTCCCGCTGCGCAGGCCGGTGTTGCGGGTCTCCACCGCCGGGTCGTCGTGGTAGCGCCCGGCCATGCGGTTGGCGAGGTCCACGTACTCCGGCGGCCCCTCGTAGAGCGCGGGCAGACACCAGACCGGCTCCCGGTAAGGCGCCTTGAACTGCGGGATTTTGCCCACGCCGTTCTCGTCCACCACGGTATGAATCTGCTCGCGCATCGCGGCATAGAACTCAGCCCGGCGCGCGGCCTGAGCCTGCGGATCGATGAAGCTGGATGTCATGGTAGATACTCCTGTTCTGGGGCAGATAACGGCGTCTCGCAAGCCAGTCGCCAACTTCGCCGAGCCGCCCCGCCGGTCCTGCCCCGGCGCAGGTGATCGTGGGCCTGACGCGAACTAGGCAAGGTCTTGGCAATACGATGGCTGTCGCGAGGAGGCCAAGTGATGTTGCTCTGCCAGCACCGCATCGTCGTTTGTCTGGCGCTAGTGATCGTGCTTGCGGCCAGCGTGAACGCCCAGGAGAGACAGGCCAAACCTGGCGACGTAACCTTCAGCCTGGAATTGATCACGCTGACCGACCAGCCCGAGGTCCGCACGCCGCTCCTGGCCGTCACCCGGCTGACTAATCGGTCAGCGGAGCCGATACAAGTTTCCACGGGGAACGATACCTACGGGGCGCTGCTGTTCCTGATTACGACTCCCGACGGGAAGACGCTCAGCCCCTCCGCCGACGACTTGAACGGCCTCGGGCATGACCTCTCGGGTCTCAAGAAGCTCGCGCCAGGCGCGACTTACACTGAGGTCGCCGTGGTCAACGACCGCATGACCATGCGCCAAGCCGGGACCTATCGCGTGCAGGCGGTGATGGCCGACTGGGGACACTGGGGCGGGACGCGGGCGCAGACGCCCGATCAGTGGCCGGCGCTGGGCCGAGCTGCGGCGGAGGTGACGCTGGGGGAGGGGTCGGTCGAGAGCCGGCGGCGGCTTTGCGACTGGCTGGCGTTGCGGGCCGACTCGGGGTTGCGCACCTTGGAGAGCGGCCCAAGTTCCACCGCCTGGCAAGACCCGGAGTTGAGCAAGGAGCTGGACCGGCCTGATCCCCCGCCTGCTGTGTTGCGTGGACGATGAGGTGGCGCTCCCTTATCTGGCGACCCTGGCCGTGCAAGGCTGGCCGATGGCGTTCGAGCGTCTTCGGCTCATCGGCACGCCCGCCGCCCTCAAGCTCTTGCGCGACCTCGCGGCCTCCCGCGAGCCGCGGACAGGGTACCTGGCGACGCGGCGACTACAGCTTCTAGAGACGCCGACCGCGGAGGCGCCGCCCAGCGCCGGCCTGGTGCAGAAACTAGCCGGCGAGGGGGGCAGCACCGTGATCTGTGCCGGAGCGCCTGCCGACTTAGCTCAATTGGTGTCGTCGGGGGCGCCCAACGCGGCCGAGCGGCTGGCGCAGGCGGGCTACGAGACGCAGGCCGCCGGGGATGGCAAGCTAGTCGTACTCCGCAAGCACTCTGCGACGGAGGACGCCCGGCCCGCTGAGTCCGTCTTGGTCGCTTTGTCTCGACTGGTGGCGGCCCTGTCGCCGGACGACCTCAAGCTGCTGGACAAATGGGACAGCATCCGCTGCGCCGACCTCTCCGTCGCGACCCGGCCGGCTCTGGCTGAGGTTCTTGCGCTGCTCGCAGACAGTTACGCTTTCCGGGGCACGCAGGTCACTGCCACCGAGGTTCCTCCGGACCTGTACCTCCGCCTCACGCCAACCTACCACGTGGCTGAGCGCGGGACGCGACCGGACGGGACCGTGTTTCTCAGCCTGGATGACAGCTACAGTCGGCTTTACAGTGGCCCGCCGCTGGGGCTGCCGGCGGAGGTCAAACCGCTGGCTGGCTCTCCGCTGTGGTGGCTGTGGCCGTATGGCGGTAGCGCCGGGGCGGAACGACCGCTGGCCTTGCCGGCTGGCGTGCCCACCGTGGGCGGGGTGTTGGAGGCCATCCGGCGAGACCTGGGCGTCTCGGTCCATGTCGATCCGCAGTCGCAGGACGCGCTCCGGACCCCACTGTGCGTCGCCGGTCCGCCGGCCCCGCTCGGTCATGTTCTGTGGGCGTTGCAGGTGCTGACCGGCCAGGTCTTCCACGTGGTCGCGGCCGACCCCTGGGTGGTTTCGGTGTTGCCACCGTTCGCGATCTCGCCCCCCGGAGGAGCGCGCCGCCCGAACTCGCCAGTTTCCGAGCTGCTCGAGGCGTACGCTCCCGGCTACCTATCGCCCTTGCACACAGCGGCCGGCCGCCTCCTGATTGAGGGCAGCTTCGTGGGCGACATGGGGATGCCGTTGAACGTCGTCTGGCGCACCGCCGACCTGCCGAACGTATACTCCCTGGCCTTCAAGCCGCGCACGCCCGACCCCGGCGCGGCCGAGCCGCGGGAACGCACCCTCATGTGGCTGGGGGGCCTGGCAGTCTCGCTGGAGAAGAAACAGGGGCACCAGGGGACCGGCCTGGGCACGGTCTTCCTGCCGCTCTTCTGAACGCGCTACCCTCCCTCCCGGGAGGGGGGAGGCCGCTCCCCTTACGGCACGATGACGCCCTTCAGGAAGCCTTCCGGCTTGTTCTCCAGGGCCTCCATCGCTTCCTGCGCGTCGGCCAGGGGGAAGCGGTGGGTGATTACGCCCTCCATCTGGAAGACCCCCTGGTTGAGCAGCAGCACTGCGCGGCGCAGTTCCTCCTGCATCGAGGGCGCCCAGGCCGGATGGGTGCCGCGAATCTGAATCCCCTTGCCGATGATTGGCCGCCAGTCGAAGGCTGGGCCGCCCTCCTCGTGGCTGCTCATGATGGACAGCCGCCCCTGGCCCCGGCGCAGGTAGCTCGCGGCCTGGGCGATCACCGCCGGCACGCCGGTGCCCTCGATGACGAAGTCCGCCGAGTGGCCGCCGGTGATCTCGGCCAGACGCGCCTCGGCGTCCTCGGTCTTCGGGTTGATGGTGTGGGTGGCGCCGAACTTGCGGGCCAGATCCAGCCGCCAGTCCTGGGTATCCACCGCGATCAGCCCGGCCAGCAGGTGGCCGCTGAGCACCTGGGTGCACCACAGGCCCATCGGCCCGCAGCCCAGGATGACGCCGAAGTCGCCCGCCTGCGGCTCGGTGGCGCGCAGGACGTTGGTGACGCAGGCCAGCGGTTCGCCCAGCGCGTCGGTCGGGTTGACGGTCGGGGCGAGTTGGAAGTAGCTGCCCTGCGGCGAGGTCAGGTAGTCGGAGAACCCGATCTGCCCGGTGGCAAAGCCGGTGACCTGCGCGCCGAGGGCGATGTCCTCGATGCCCTCGCCAAGCGCGACGACCTCGCCGGCCCACTCATGCCCGAGCGGCTGGGGCGGGGTGCCGAGGATGCCGTGCCAGTGGTTCAATTCCCAGTTGCACAGGCCGCACACGGCCACTTTGACCATGATCTCGCCGGGACCCGGCGCGACCTCGACCTCTCGAATCTCCATCTGGTGCGGCTCAAGCAAGAAAGCGCGACGTGACTTCATGGCTGGGGGACCTCCGATTGATTCAGTTGGGGTGTGTTGTTGTGTGGGTACAGGGTCAGTCGTCTCCCGTAGGGGTGGACTTCGGGGCGTCTGCGCCACGACGTCCACCCGCGGCCACCACGAAGCCACGCGTTAGCGCCCGGAGCGGGTGGATGTTTCGCGGGTGGGTCGTCGCGAAAAATCCACCCCTACAACGACCCGGACCCCCTACTCCTCGAACGACCTCTGCGACGCTTCCGGCTTGGCTTTGCTCTGGCGCGGGGCGCGGTCGAAGGTGGTTACTACCGGCGACCAGTGCGGCAGCTCCAGGCGCTCCGTCTTGTTCAGCAGCCCCTCGATGGTCAGAATCTGCAGCTTCGGCACCTGCTCCTCCAGCGTCGGCGGCTTGTAGAAGCCGGAGCTGACCGCCTCCTCGCGCATGGGGCGGGTCGGCGGCTCCAGGGTGATTAGGGCTCCCATCTCCGCCCCCTGGCCATCCACTACGCTCCGGAGGTGATGGACATCCTTGACGCTGACATGGCCGGACTTGACCGAGATGATCACCCGCTTGTGCAGGCCCGAGTCGTCGTCGCGGAAGTAGAGGTTGCCGTCAATCCCGTGGTCGGCGCCCTTCTTGATTTCGCCGACGGGGCGGGCTTTGACCAGACCCAGCGCCCAGAGTTGGAACTGGTAGCGGTCCTCATGGTCCTGCGCCAGGGCGCGGGCGCTCTCCAGGTCGGTCGGCTCGCCAATCACTTGATAGTCAGCCAAATTCGGCCCGAAGGCGTCGGCCAGGCGGCTTTTCATCAGGGTAATGGCGATGTGGGTCACGTCAATGCCGATCCACTGCCGGTGCAGCCGCTCCGCCACGGAAATGGTAGTCCCGCAGCCGCAGAAAGGGTCCAGCACCACGTCGCCCTCGTTCGAGGAGGCGCGGAGAATCCGTTCGAGGAGAGCTTCGGGTTTCTGGGTCGGGTAGCCGAGGGCCTCCTGCTGACTTCCGTGCAGGTGCTCGACATCCGCCCAGATGTCGGTGACTGGTGTTCCCTCTTGCTCGTCGAGGTAGCGTTTAAAGCGCGCCACGCTCCCCGCATGGGGGACCACCACCATCCCATCCTCCCAAGCCTTCATCATGCGGTCCCGCGTCCACCGCCAAACCCGCACAGTGCCGCTGCCGGGCGGAAACTCATACGTTAGGTTCGGGCGATTGTGGTTCGGATTGGTTATGTCCCACAGGCCATAGCGGCGTCCGGTACCTTCCTCGACGAACTTGTAGAACTTGGTGACATAGTCGGGGTCATGCTCTGCGTACTGCGGAAGGAAGAGCGCCGCTTCGGACTTCGCGTAGAATAGGATTACGTCATGCGTACTCGGGAAACGACGAGTGGCGTGACCCTTGGGTTGAGACCGCCTCCAGATGATTTCATTGCGGAAGTTGACCGGCCCGAAGACGGCGTCCATCACCTGCTTCAGATAATGGCTGGCGGTGGGGTCGCAGTGCAGGTAGATGCTGCCGGTGGGCTTGAGGACGCGCTGGAGTTCCACCAGGCGAATCGCCATCATGGTCAGGTAGGCCATCATGTCGTTTTCGCCCAGGAAGCGGCGCAGGGCCTGGACCAGTTGGGAGACCTTCTCCGGGCCGGAGGTGACGATCTCGTCATAGGCGCCCTCGGCCATGCCCCAGTGCCAGAAGTCGTCAAAAGCCCGAATCTGCGCCGCCGACTCCGCCCCGCTGCGCTCCTTGAAGAGCACATTGTAGGAGGCCTTGGAGTTGAAGGGCGGGTCCAGGTAGATCAGGTCCACCGATTCGTCGGGGATATAGCGGCGGAGGATGTCGAGGTTGTCACCGAAATAGAGGCGGTTGGCCATAGGGGGGATATGCGCCGGAGGGGGGCGGAAGTCCTTCGCGGGGTCGTACGGCCCTACCCCCTATCCCCCTCCCTGAAGGGGAGGGGGAAGAAGGCTGGGGACCAGGACAGGGCCGCGGCTGGGTTGCTGCAAAATATCGATATCCGGGGCACGCCTCTGACGTAATCCCCCCTCCCTTTAGGGAGGGGGTTAGGGGGTAGGGCCGTTCGACAGCCGCGCCGTCGCGGCCTCGCGAATCTCGCTCAGCACACCCGGCAGGTCGGCCCTCACTCGGAGGTTGCTGAAGCGCACGACCAGCAGGCCGCGTCCGTGCAGGAAGCTGTCGCGCTCGGCGTCTCGCGCCGTTGCGTCGGCGTGGACCTCGCCATCTACCTCGACCACGAGTCCGGCCTGGTGGCAGTAGAAGTCCACGATGAACCTGTCGATTACTTGCTGGCGGCGAAAGTGCAGTCCGTTGAGACGACTACCCTGCAGTTGCGCCCAGAGGCGCTTCTCCATGGGCGTCATCGCCCGGCGGAACTCCCCGGCCCGCTCCCGCAGCTCCGGCGGATGATTCCCGGTCACGATGCCGGAAGTATTGAGGGGAAGGTCTTTCATGAAGGGTCTCCGCGAGCCGCGTACGGCCCTACCCCCTATCCCCCTCCCTGAAGGGGAGGGGGAAGACGGCTGGAACCAGCACAGGGCGCGACTGGGTTGTTGCTCAAATATCTATACCTTTGGCATGTCTCTGACGTAATCCCCCCTCCCTTTAGGGAGGGGGCCAGGGGGTAGGGCCGTTCGCCTCTCTACTTCATCCCTCGCCCGACCCGCAGGTCCAGCTCGAACAGTTGGCGGAAGTCGTCCAGCGCCGCGGCTACCGCCTGGAGGCCGCCGGGGGGGAGGGCGTTGGGGAGGCTGTGGAGCTTGTCGTCCGTTACGTTGCTCTCCAGCACTACCAGCTTCGCGCCGGGGCCCAGGTCGTACTTCGGCGCCTGGTTGCGCCAGGCGTTGGCCACCAGCATCAGGAACAGGGGGCGGTCGCCGGTCGCTTTGATCGTCCGGTTCCCCGCGTTGTCCTCCCAGTGGCCGCCGCCGTAGTAGAAGCGCCCCTGGTAGTTCTCGATGGTCACCGGCTCGGGCACCTCGGTGTGGACCTTCACTTCCTTGATCGTGATATGCCCGTCGCGCGGCACGCCCCCGCCCGCCGCGTAGACCGCGTGTTGGGTCTGCTCGGTGTAGTAGTCGCCCACCACCAGGTCCTGGTTGTCCAGCACCACCATATCGTAGGGATTCCCCGAGCAGATGCGGACGATCTCGCTCATCGGGCGCGACTTGGGTCCGGCGCCCTCCACGGTGAGCACCCCGTCTACATGGTAGCCGGCCAGCACCGTCGCCTGGGCGCAGTTGGTCACGCGCAGCGAGCCGTCCAGGTGCGGCAGTAGCACCACCGCCGCCGCCGGCAGGTCCGCTAGCTCCAGCCCGCGCAGCGGTGTGCCCCCCTTGAGCCACGAGCCGGCCACGTAGACGCCGTCATAGGTCATCCGCGAGGCTCCGGCGCCTGTCTGCCGGACTCGCGCGACCGGGGCGGGAGCGGTGATCGCCAGTTGCTCCAGGGTCACGCCCTGCGGGTCCTGCACGGCGAAGACGGGTCCGCCCTCCGCCGCGCCGCCCCAGTTGATCTCCGTCTGGAGGCCGCACCCGCCGACATAGTAGTCGCCGCCGGCCAGAGAGAGCGTGCGGGTCACCAGGTACCGGCCGCTGGGCAGATAGGCTAGCGCGCCCTGGCCCGCTGCCCGCGCGGCCGCGATCGCTGCCTCCAGCGCCGCCGTGTCATCGGCCTTCCCGTCGCCTTTGGCCCCGAAATCGCGCTTAACGTCGAAGACCTTCCCCGGCAGCCGCGCCTCGCTCTGCAGGAAGCTGGTCTGCGCGGTCAGCGCCACCGGCTCGGCGACACTCTTGCGCAGCGGCACCGGGACCTCGGTCACCCGGCCCTTCACGCCGGGGTCCACGACCGTCGCCATACCGGGGCAGGTGTTGTTGGAGACCACGGCGACCTGCTCGTTGTACGCGCCGTTGGCCAGCCGGATCGGCGGCTGGGCGTTGGGCGGGTTGGTGAAAACGTTGTCGAAAAGCAGATTCGGCCCGCGGAAGGCCGGGGTAATCGCGCCGTCCGGCGCGGTCCAGCCGTCCACGCGGCAGTTCTGCACGGTCAGCTCCGCGGTCGCCCCGCCCGGACCGCCGGTGACGAACTTCGCCGAGCCGACCGAGGTGCAGTTGCGGATCGAGTTCGAGTGCGGACAGATCACGAAGTCGGCCTGGCTGCTGCGCTCAAAGTGGCAACTGCGCGCGTAGAAGTTGCCGGCCACGCAGTTGATCCCCACGCCGCAATCCCGGAACTCGCAGCCGTCGAAGGAGTTGTCGTAGTCATTCCAGGCCAGGAAGGACACCCCGGCCCCGCACTTCTCGAACAGGCAGTTCCAGTACATCATCTCCGCCGAGGCCACGCCGGTCGGCGGACCCTGGTCGTGCCCGACGCGGATCCCCGACTCGGTGAAGTTGAGGAAAGCCTCATGCTCGTGCCGCACGCGGGTCTCGTAGTAGGTGTGGGAGTCGTGGTCAACACCGATGGCGGCCTTGCCGGCGCCGTCCCAGGTCAGGCCGATCCAGCGGTGCCGGCCGGCGCCGTTGGACCACATCATCCGCTCGCCGACCGCCCCGTCCCAGACGATCCGCGTATTGCGCCCGCAGCCGATCACCCCGCCGCCCTGCCGCTTGGTCACGCTCAGCGTCTTCGTGATCCGGTAGGTCCCGGCGGGCAGGAATACGGTCTTGGTGTCCCCGGGGCGCTCCCCGATCCGGTCCAGCGCCGCCTGCAGGGCCGCCGTATCGTCGGCCACGCCATCCCCGACCGCCGCCGGAGTGACCTGTTTGACGTTCACCCAGTCCGACCGCGGCTCCCAGTTGAGCGCCGGAATCTGCGGCCCCGCGGCCCAGGCGGCGCAGCCGCCCAGCACCAGTACGACTGCGATCAGGAAGTGTCTCATGCGTGTCTCCTCGATGTGTTGTCGGGTACGGCCCTTCCCCCACAGCCTCCGGCTCGTGCCGTTCTCCCCTCTCCTGCCAGGAGAGAAGGAGAGATGCGGTAGGACAGGCGTCTCGCCTGTCATCCGCGACAGTCGGGCGAGACGCCCGACCTACCCCCTGCCTCTACGCCGCCCCGCCGCTCTCCCACGCCTTCTGCACGCGCAGGCAAGTCGCTACCGCGTCTAGGCCCTCGCGGCCCGTTACCGGCACCGGGGCCTCGCCGCGCAGGGCTGCGCAGAAGGCGGTGAGCTGCGCGATCTGCGCCTCGCCGGCCGGGACCTGGATGATCTCCACGCTGGTGCTGCCGGGGCGGGTCAGGTGCAGCTTGTCGCCCCAGTCGAACCAGCGCACCGTCATCTTCTCGCCCAGCACCACGTACTGGAAGACGCCCGGCCCGGCGGCGATCTCCCCGGCCAGCAGGTGCCCCTGGCGTCCGTCGGCGGCGACGAAGGTCACGTTCAGCAGGTCGTAGCCCAGCGGCGTGGCGGGCTTGAGCAGGTTGGAGCGGAAGGCGCAGACCTTCTCCGGCACGCCCAGCAGGGTCTGCATGTAGTCAATCTCGTGGATGTTCAGCTCCAGCAGCCAGCCGCCGGTGATGGCCTCGTCGGCGCGCCAGCCGCGGGGCGCGGCGGGGTCCGCCGGAGCGCCCAGGCGCAGCATCTCCACGCCCAGCACCCGGCCCAGCTCCCCCCGGCGCACCAGGTCCAGGCACCCGGCGAAGGGCGTGTAGAAGCGCAGCGCCTGGCCGACCATGAGCTGCACCTCGGACTCCTCACAGGCGGCGATCATCAGCTCGCAGTCGCGCACGTTCAGGGCCATCGGCTTTTCCACCAGCACATGCTTGCCGCTGGAGGCCGCCTCGATGGTCTGCGGGCAGTGCGCCGGGTTGGGCGTGCAGATTAGCACCGCCGCGATGTCCGGGTCATCAATCAGCGCCTCGAAACTGGGATAGGGCTGTCCGCCCAGGTCCGCGCAGAAGCTCGTGGCGGCCTCGGGCACGAGGTCCCAGACGCCGACAAGTTGCGCGTCGGGCACCTTGGCGCAGGCTTCCGCCCAGCGGCGGGCGATGCCGCCAGCGCCGATAATACCAAAGTTGATCGGGTCAGCCATGAGATAACCTCCAGGCAAGCTGATGATGTCGGTAGGACAGGCGTCTCGCCTGTCATCCGGGCCAGTCGGGCGAGACGCCCGACCTACCGAGCTATTCTTCGAGGACGGGGTCCGCAACCTCCTGGTTCGGACAGGTGTTCTTGCTGTACAGCGCGAAGAATCTAGCAGAGGTGGGTTTCATGGCCACGCGACGCGCAGTGATTACCGGCCTGGGGGCGGTCACGCCCCTGGGCGTCAACGTGCCCGAGTTCTGGCGGCGGCTGATCGCCGGCGAGCGCGGGCTGCGACGAATTACCCTATTCGACCCCGCCGGCCTCCGCAACGATCAGGCCGGCGAGATCAGCGACTGGCGCTTTGACCCCGCGGAATACGGCCTCCCGCACGAGCCGGACCGCGCCACGCAGTTCCTTCTGGCGGCGGTAAGGGAGGCGCTGGCGGGGGCCTTCGCCACCCCGCACCGGCGAGACGCCGGTGCCACCGACGGCAAGCTCGGTGCCGTCCTTTCCACCAATTTCGGCGGCGCGGAGGCCTGGGAGGAATACGCCCGGTCCCTGCGCGAGCCGCCCGTTGACCCCGAGATGCTCCACGAGTTCCGCTTCGACACCGCCGTCGAGTACCTGGCGCAAGTGGTGCCTATCCACCTCAGCGGGCCGGTCATGTGCCTGTCTTTGGCCTGCGCCTCGGGCGCGGCGGCGATTGGGATGGCGGCTGATGTCATCCGCGCCGGTGACGCCGAGGTGATGCTGGCCGCCGGGTATGACTGCCTGGCCCCCTCGCCCCTGGCCGGGCTGTCGGTGCTGCACACCATCACCACCGAGGATATCCGCCCCTTCAGCAAGACCCGCTCCGGGACGCTGTTCAGCGAGGGCGCGGGGGTCCTGGTGATCGAGGACCTCGAGCACGCCCGGGCGCGGGGCGCGGAGCCGCTGGCCGAGGTGCTGGGCTCGGCGCAGAACAACAACGCTTTCCATATTACCGCCCCCGACGAGGGCGGCGCGGGGATGCAGCGCGTCCTGCGCCGCGCGCTGGAGCAGGCGGGCCTCGCGCCCGAGCAGGTGGACTATATCAACGCCCACGGCACCGGCACCGAGCATCACGACCCGGCGGAGACCGAGGCGATCAAGGCGGTCCTGGGCGCGCACGCCTACCAGACCCCGGTGAGCAGTATCAAAGGCGCCATCGGCCACATGATGGGCGCGGCGGGCGCGGTGGAGATTCTCGCCACCGTCCTGGCCCTCCGCAACGGCCTCCTGCCGCCCACGGTAAACCTGGACGAATGCGACCCCAACTGCGATCTAGACTACATCCCCAACTTCGCCCGCGAGCAGGAAATCCAGCACGCGGTAAGCATCTCGGCCGGCATAGGCGGCAGCAACGCCGTGGTGGTGTTGGGGAAGGTGTGAGGGATGGCGGCGCCGTACGTAGGGGCGGAGGTTCTGACCTCCGCCCTCGGCTGCCGCTAACCTATGCCTCACCCCCGGCCCCTCTCCCCGCGCGGACTGGGGAGAGGGGAGTGGAGAGAACGGCAGGACGTGGGGAACAAGGGAGGCAGGCTATGGCATTTCGCGCCTTGCGCAACACCGTCGCCATTGGGGTATGTGCTTGGCTGGCCCTGTTCGGCCAGCGTTTCGTTAGGTTGGCCCTTTGGGAGTGCCCGGGACTCCGCGACTTGGTACAGTGGCCAGCCTTTAAGCCCCTGGCAATAGCACTAGCTGGAAGCATCAGTTTTCTGCTGTTTGGAGTCCTCGCCGCCGCTCTGGTCACGCCGCCCTGGCGACTCCGGGCGCCCTGGCTCGCGGCGGCGGCCGGGGGGGTGCTCTTTGTGGGGACGAGCGCTCCCCGGGCCTACAGCACCTGGCATTCCCTGCACCTGAGCGACCGCGCCTTCGTTCCGTGGTTTGCGTTCGAGGCTGGCGTGCTCTTGCTCGGGTTCGCCGCCGGAGCATGGCTGGCCGTGCTGATCGTGCGGAGGACTATAGAGACGCGCAGCTCACGACTCGCCGCGTCGGAAGCATGAACGGGGAGGGGATGGTGATGGTCCTGCGAGCCTTACGCAACATCGTCGCCATCGTCGGGTGCGCCGCGCTGGGCTGGATTTGCCAGATGCTGGCGGGCGTGCCGCTTGAGCTGAGCGAGCCGGAACTGCTGCCCTCCGGCGTGCACAGCGCGAGCGCAGCGTTTGCGGGGGTCATCGGGTTCTGGCTGGTGGTGAGTTTCGTTGGCTTCCTGCCCTGCGGAGCCCTCGCTGCGGTGGTGGCGACGAAGCCCTGGCGACTGCGGGCCCCTCTATACAGCGCGGTGGCGCTCGGCGTCTGGGAATTGGCGACGGGTTTCGGCACCGCGCCGACCAGCGAGTTTCACCAGGCCTACAAGGCGCACGTCTTCACGGCGATTCCCTCGTGGCTCGGTGTCGCTCAACAAGCCGCCGCCTTTATTGGTCTAGTCGCCGGAACCCTGCTGGGCGCGCTGATTGTGCAGCGATTGCTGGCACGGCGAGACCAGGGTGCGACCGCCCCCTCCGGGTAGCGCAGGCTTCCAAGCCTATGCGCCGTGAGGGAAAGGGGAGAAGATGAGCAGCGACTACCGAGAAGCTCGGCGGGTGAGAAGTTGGTGGCCGGTATTGCGGGCTGCCGTGGCTGTAGCGGTCGGCTTGTCTGTGGGCATAGTCGCTGGCGGCATTCTCGACTGTAGTTGGCTCAGGATTTGGCCAGGATCCCTCTTGGTTGGCAGTACCGGGGCCAAGTTGACCATCGTACTGGACTTCCTGGGCGAAGGGATAGTAGCCGGTTTGGCCGCGGCGGCCCTCGCGCGTCCGCGCCAGTGGCTGTGGGTGGGCTTTGCGGTGCCGCTGTTGGGGGTGCTGGCCGAGTTCCTGCTCGCGCCTGCGAACGCCGTTTTCGGGGGCCCGTCATCCGGTCCGCGCTGGATCGCTCTGCAGCTTGCAGGCCTCATACTGGGGGCGGTCGGCGGCGCGGCGGTGGTTCGCGGTCTGCGCGCGTGGTGGCCTCGCGCCGCCGTTTTTTTGGTCGCCGGTGTTCTGGTTGGAGGGCTGACGGTACTGGCCTTCATCGGGCTTCGGGAGTGACGAATGCTCTTGGCGGCAACGCCTGTCCGCGACGGACGAAAGGCCGGGCCGCCGCACCGATTAACGAGTGAAACCTATGAATACCACCAACCAAAACGCACCCGTCATCACTTCCCTCGGCCTCCTCACTCCCTATGGCCTGGGCCTGGAGGCCTTCCTCGCCGGCCTCTCCTCGGGGGAGCCCCTGCCCTCGCCGGCTTTGTGCCCTGAGCTGGACCTTAAGAACTTCCTGCCCAGCGAGAAGACCTATCTGGACCGGTGCTCGGAGCTGGCCCTGGTCGCGGCGGCGCTGGCCTTGCGGGGGGACACCGGCGAGACGCCGGTGCCACTGACGGCGGGGGAGCGCGTCGGCCTCGGCCTGGGGACCGCATATGGCTGCTTGGATTCCATGAACGCCAATACGCAGCGGGTGCAGACTAAGGGGGCGCGGCTGGCCTCGCCGCTCTTGTTCATGCACTCCTTTGTCAACGCGCCCGCCAGTCTCATCGCCATCGAATGGGGCCTGCAGGGTCCCGGCGCGACCTTCACCGACGGCGGGCTGTCCGCGGCCTCGGCGCTGTACTGGGCCTGCGATCTGCTCCGGCGCGGCGAGGTGGACATGATGCTCGTCGGCGGCGTGGAGGCCTTGGGGAAGTCGTTGGTCGAGGGTCTAGGGTCGGTGGTGGGGGAGAGTGGGGCGCAGCCCTGGGAGGCCGCCGCGATCTTCTGCGTGGAGCGCGCCGCGTTCGCCGCGGCGCGCGGGGCGCAGGTGCTCGCGGAGGTCGTCGCGGTGCGTCTGGGGCCGGCGGATGACGAACCGCCGGCGGCGACTCCGTACTACGCTTTTGGCGCGCAGTTCGCCCTGCTGGTGGCGGCGGCGCTGGGCGCCGGTGGCGGGTCGCAGGTCGTGGCCTTCCAGGAAGGCCTGCGGGCCGCGGAGGTAGAACTTAGTCTAGCTTAAGCAGGTTCACGCGCGGTCGGGCCGCCGGTCCAACGCTGGTCGTCCGACCGTGGTCGTTGCTCGCCCGGTGGCGGGAGGCCCGGGGGAAGCCGTTCCACTAACTGCTGTCGGGAGGTGGAGTATGGAGTCTTTGTTCGCGGTGGGCACGATTGTCCTGTTCATTGTTGCGTTGGCCGTCTTGGGCACGGCGCTCTATGCCCAGGGCCGCCGCCTGGAGGAAGCCGAGCGTTGCGTCGCCGAGTTGCGGAAGGAACAGAACGCGCCCGGCATCCGGACCAAGTCCGAGATCATGGTCGAGGCCGATCGCCGGCTGACGCTCAGCACCAAGTACATCTCCGCCCGGCTGGACCCGTATTTCAAGCTGCCCCCCCACCAACTGGAGGATCGGCTGATGGCCGTAATGGAAGAGGTGCGGATGGCGCCCGACCAACTGGTCCTGGCGGAGATCGCCGAGGGCATGGCGATCCTCACCCGCGCCGTCCCGCAACTGGCGATGCACGCGGCCAACCATGTGCTGCTGGCGCGGATGCGCGGCCGGCTGGGCTCGTCCTACCTGTACGGCTGCGGCCAGATGGCGGTCAAGGCAGCTATGCCCGGGGGAGAGGCCCTCGCCGAGGCCCTGCGTAACGACGAGTTCTCCTGGAAACTGCTGCTCGAGGAGCTGGCCTCCCTGGGCCTGACCGAGACCTTGGCGATGGCGGCGGCCCGCGTCGAATCACCACCCGACGAGCCGCCCGCCGGGGCCTCCTCGGGGACGGCGCCGCTGTGAGTTGTTACCCGGGGCCGGAGTTGCTGGGCCACTATCAGCGCATGGTGCTGATCCGCCGCTTTGAGGAGCGGCTGGCGGAACTGTTCTCCGCCGGCCGGGTCCCCGGCACCGCGCACCTGTGCAACGGCCAGGAGGCCTGCGCGATGGGCGCGGTCGCCGCGCTCCAGCCCGCCGACCTGGTCACCTCCAACCACCGCGGCCACGGGCATTTCCTCGCCAAGGGCGCGGACCCCCGCAAGGTGCTGGCCGAGATCATGGGCAAGGCTACCGGCTACTGCGGCGGCCGCAGCGGCTCCCAGCACATGTCGGACCCCGCGCTGGGCTTCCTGGGCGCCAACGGCATCACCGCGGGCATGATTCCCGTGGCCACCGGCGCGGCGCTGAGCCAGCAGTTCCTCAAAACCGGGAGCGTCGTGCTCTGCTTCTTCGGCGACGGAGCCACCGGCCAGGGCGCTTTCCACGAGGGCGTCAACCTGGGCGCGGTCTGGCAACTGCCGGTCATCTACTTTTGTGAGAACAACGGCTACGCGATGAGCACCCCAGTGGCGGAGTCCTTCCGGGTGACCTCGGTAGCCGAGCGGGTGGCCGCCTACGGGATTCCGGGCGTGCAGGTGGATGGGAACGATTACTTCGCGGTGCGCGAGGCCGTAGCCGCGGCGGTGGACCGCGCCCGCTCCGGCGGCGGGCCGACGCTGGTGGAGGCCCTCACCTGGCGCCAGTGCGGCCACTCGCGCAGCGACGAATGCGCCTACCGCACCCGCGAGCAGGAGGCCGAGTGGCAAGCCCGCGACCCCCTACCCCGCATGCGCGCGGCCCTCACGGAAGCCGGCCTGAGCGAGGAGCAACTGACCGACGCGGAACTCTGGGTAGAGGAGCAGATTCTAGCGGCGGAGGAGTACGCGGAGAAAAGCCCGGAGGCGGTGTAGGGGGCTGGACTACGATGAAGGCGGCCGTTTCCTCGTAGGGGTGGATTTTGGCGACAAGCGAATGCTTGACGCCAACATCCACCCGCGTCCGCCGAGCAGGAGGCTCTAGTCGTAGATGGAGAGCTCGCAGCTGCCTCGACGCCTTGATCGTCGTCCCCGGCTGGACGACTGCGTGTATGGGCCTTCGGGATACCCAACCCACGCGAGCATCACCAGCTACCGCCGCAGGCCGATTCTCACCTGCACGGCGGGGCTGCCCGAGATCATCAGCGAGGCGATACGCGAGGCGGCTATGGCGCACGGCGTGAACGTGCATTGCTACTGCATTATGCCGGATCATGTGCACGTGGTGGGATCGGTGCAGCCAGGTGGCACCCACCAACGCAAGTTCATACAGTCCTTGAAAAAGCGGGCGACTATGCACGCCGGAAGGCAACAGCGGCTGTGGCAGGAGAGCTTCTACGACCACGTGCTGCGAGGAGACGAGGATCTGCTGTCCGTCTGTGTATACGTATTGAACAACCCGGTGCGCAAGGGATTGGCGAAGGACTGGCGTGAGTATGCTCACTGCTGGCTGTCCTCGGATGTCGGCAGCTAGCGGCAGACGCGGGTGGATGTTGTCCGCGCTGGGGCGCGGCCAAAATCCACCCCTACGGGAAACGACAGGCGGTGCGGCGGAAAAGGAGCCGACGATGGTAGATGCGTCACCTGCCCAAATAGGTCCGCCGCTGGCCGAACTCACATGGAATCAGCGCGCTATCCGCCGGCTGCGGATACTCACGGTTCTTCACGCGGCGTTCAGCGGCATTCTGTTTCTCGCCAGTCTGCTGCTGCCGGGACTGTGGCGATTGTCGGCTCTCCTTTTTGCGACCCATTTGGGGGTGCGGCTGTATCTGACCTGGCTGCTCTTTTCTGTTGACCTGCAGGAACTGCTCCAGGTGCACGAGCGAGGTCTGTATTTGAAGACAGAGCGAGCGGAAGCCTTCGTGCCCTGGGACCAAGTGGAGGGCTTTGCCGGAGTTATTCGTCGCCGCCCGTCGCCGACAGCACCGAGAACAACCACCGGCGGCCTGTCCCTCAGCCTCGCCTTGCGGGCGGGCGGACGCTGGATTGACCTCTCGCGTCCTTCCTCAGGCAACTTGGAGACCGCAGTTCGCGTTATTGAAGAGAAGCTTGCGGAGCACTGAACTTGGCCCCTGTAGGGGTGGACTTTGCGGTACTCCGCAATGTCCACCCGCGCTCAAACCGGGAACGCAGGGAGGGTGCGATGACGACTGATGCGGGTAGTCAACCGAACTTCGGGTCGCCCTTGGCGAGTCTGACTTGGGTTGTGCCTCGGTCGTGGCTCTACGCAAAGCTAATCATGTCAGCGTTAGGGGTAGTTGAACTCTACTTCGTAGCCCTCCCGCGCCTGTTCGAGGGCGTTACCGTTGATTCGGTCGCGGTGGCGGCGGGCTGGTCGGTCGTCGCGGCATCCGGTCTAACCTATAGCTTCTGGAGTTCCCGCTACCCGCGACAACTGGACGTATTCGAGGTCGGCCTGTCCCTCAGTTATGGAAGGCGCACGGATTTCATACCCTGGGAGCAAGTTCTGGGCTTTGGCAAGGATACCTCGGGAGAAACGTCCTCAGTTGCGTATCGCTACACGTCCGGGGACGTGACCAACGAAGTAGTCCTGTTGACCAAACGAGGAGTCATGCGGTTCCTGGCTCGTCCGGCGGTGTTCCTCTTGTGGCCGTTTCTCGACAAAGTCAATGGCGATCCGGAGGCCGTTGTTAGCATTATCGAGGGCAAAATCGCGCAGCGGGAGGCTCAGCCCCTGTAGGGGTGGACTTTGCGGTACTCCGCAATGTCTACCCGCGGGCGACCGCGCCGGATGGACAACGGCGAATACCGCAGAGTCCGCATCTGAGGAACCATGAGTGACAGAGAGAACTCGCCGGAGCAACTGCCTAGCCGCCTGAACCGACGACCTCGCCTTGATTCGTCGGTGTACGGGCCTTCCGGTTATGCCTGTCATCTGATCACCAATACCCACGCCGGCCGTCCAGTGCTTACCGAGACGCCGGCGGCCGCCCTGTTGGTCGTGGACTGCTTGCGCGCGGCGGCCCAAGCACAAGGGATCGAATTGCTGGCCTATTGCGTGATGTCTAGCCACGTGCATATCATTGCCCTTGTCCGACCGCAGGGCACGGATCTGGTCCAGTTCATGAAGTCGTTCAAAATGAGGGTGAGTCGCCGTCTGCGCGCTGGGCCGGCGGAGAAGCTGTGGCAGGAGAGCTTCTATGACCGGGTCCTGCGCCAGGCCGAGCATCTGCCCACGGCCTGTGAGTACGTTCTGAATAACGCGGTGAAGGAAGGCGGCGCGGAGAACTGGAAGGAGTACCCGTACGCCTGGCTTTCACCCGAGGTAGGGTCATAGCCGCCTCGGGCGATCTCGGTCTCGTGTAGGGGTGGACTTCGGTTCGCGCAGCGGGCCAATGTTCATCCGCCGGCGACCGCCCCGGGTGGACATTGCGGAGTACCGCAAAGTCCACCCCTACATTACGGCAGCCTCATTCCCCACCTACAATCATGCAAACTTACTTCTCACATGCAATTCGAGATGCTCTCGCCGAGGAGATGGAGCGCGATCCGCGCGTCATCTTGATTGGCGAGGATATCGCTGAGTATGGCGGGGCCTTTAAGGTTACTGCCGGCTTTGCGGAGCGCTTTGGCAAGCAGCGGGTGCGCAATACGCCGATCTCCGAGGGCGGCTTTACCGGGGTGGCCGTGGGGGCCGCGCTGACCGGGTTGCGGCCCGTGGTCGAGATGATGTTCGCCGATTTCGTTACCCTGGCACTCGACCAGTTGGTCAACCACGCCGCCAAGTTCAACTACATGTATAACGGGCAGGTGACGGTGCCGCTGGTCATGCGCCTGCCCTCCGGCGCGGGGCGCGGGTATGGGCCTACGCATTCCGGGTCCATGGAGCGCTACCTGTACAACACCCCCGGCCTGCGGGTGGTCGCCCCCAGCGACGCCGCCGACGCTAAGGGCATGCTCAAGGCCGCGATCCGCTGCGAGGAGCCGGTCTGCTTCATCGAGAGCAAGCTCCTGTACGGCAAGCGCGGCGAGGTCCCCGAGGGCGACTACGTCGTGCCGCTGGATCAGGCGCGCGTGGTGCGCGAGGGTGACGCGGTCACCATCATCGCCTACTCGCGGATGACCGGCGAGGCGCTGCGGGCGGCGGGGGCGCTGGCCGAGCGCGGCGTGGAGTGCGCGGTGGTGGACCTGCGCAGTCTGGCGCCGCTGGATGTCGAGACGCTGGCGGCCTCCGTGCGGGCTACGCAGCGGGTCGTGGTGGTGGAGGAAGGGTCGCTGACCGGCGGCGTGGGCGCGGAGGTGGTGGCGCGGGTGGTGGAGAGTTGCTTCGACTACCTGGAGGCGCCCCCGCTGCGGGTGGCCGCCGCCGATACGCCGATTCCGGCCAGTCCGGCCCTGGAACGCGCCGGGACCCCGGACGCGCAACGGATCGCCGAGGCGGTGCTGCGGCTTGTCTCCTGAACTTATTGACGCCACGGTGATCGTAGTTTCTTACGACAAATTGCCCTATACGCGGCTGTGCTTGGAGGGCCTGCTCCAGTGCTCCCCACGTCCGGCGCAGATTGTCGTTGTGGACAATGGTTCTCATGATGGTTCCATGAAATATCTCATGGAGGAGTTTCCGCCACAATGTCGAACTAAGTCAGTGGACTGTGTGTTGCTATCAAATGACACCAACCGGGGAGCCTGCACCGCGCGCAATCAGGCCCTGGAGAAGGCCACCGGGAACTACCTGGCTTTTGCCGACAACGATCTGGCGGTGCGCAGCGGCGACTGGCTGGCGGTGCTGGCGCGGCGGCTGGAGAGCCGGGCCGAGATCGGTATCGTGGGCCCGCAGTTAGTTTATCCTTTCGCGCCCTATGACATCGAGTGCGCCGGGGTGGCGCTGTCGCCCTCCGGGCGGGTGCAGTATCGCGGCCGCGGTGAGCCCCGCTGCGGGAACGCGGCCTCGGGAGCGAGCGGCGCCGCACCCTGGTGCCAGGCCGGGCCGGTCCAGTGCCTGATCAGCGCCTGTTGGCTGATGCGCCGCGCCGTCTACGAGCAGGTCGGACCGCTGGATGAGGTCTTCAACCCCGCCCAGTTCGAGGATTTTGACTTCTGCTATCGGGCGCGCCAGGCCGGCTGGGAAGTCTGGTACGAGCCCGCCGCCGAGATGTACCACTTTGAGAACACGACCACGGCCGGCTCGGTGGACATGAATTTCCGCTATGTCACCATCCGCAACGGTCTGGAGTTCAAGCGCCGTTGGCTAACGGCGATCGCGCAGGAGGGCGGGCCGTCGGACGAGGAGTGTCGTTGGCGCGACCTGCCCACGCATCCGCTCGAGGAAACCGGGCCGCCGCCCCTCCGGGAGTCGCGCAAGGCTAGTGCGGAAGGAGGTGACGGCCATTTCTGAGGACCTTGATCTAAAGCTGCGCCTCAAGCAGATGATCGTGGAGCGCCTGTTCCTGAAGCTGGAACCGGCGGAGATGGTAGATGACGCTTCGCTGATGGATACTTACGGCATTGACTCCGTGAATCTGTTTGAGATTGTAGTCGGGCTGGAAGACGAGTTCGGGATTTCGCTGCAGGAGCAGGACTTCTCCATCGCGGCTTTCGCGACTGTGGACAGCATCGCGGACCTGGTGGAGCAGAAAGCGGGAGGATAGAGGGCATGGCATCAACCCAGGAGCCAGTCAGCTTTCTCGTCCAGGGCACACCCGTGAGGGGGATCGCCTACCACTCGGCAGAGCCGTGCACGATGGTGGCGGTGCTTTGCGATCCTTTTGCCGAGGAGAAGAAGCATACCCAGCGGGCGCTGGCCGAGATGGGGCGCGCGCTGGCGGAGGCCGGCATCGGTGCGCTGCACTGCGACTACCGGGGGACCGGCGACAGCGGGGGCAGCTTTGAACAGTACACCCTCGACGATTGGCGCGACGATATCTGCGCCGCCGTGGACTACCTGCGCCTGCGACACTGCGTGGGCCGGGTAGCGCTGCTGGGGCTGCGGCTGGGCGCAAATCTGGCCCGCGAGGCCGCCGTCTCCTGTCACGCCTGCGAGTTGGTCATGTGGGAACCGATCCTGGAGGGCGAACGTTACGTTCAGGAGTTGAACCAACGCCACACTATTAGGCGCATGCTCACCAAGCGGACGCCGGGCGCCGGCCCCAACCTCGAGTCTCGGGAGAGGGGCTTTATCGACCTCGACGGGTACCGGCTGGGTCCTACGCTGCACGGCCAACTCCGGGACCTGACCCTGGCGGCGACGGCTCCCTACGAGCAGCCGGCTCTGCTGATGCAATGCAATGCCCGGGCGGAGGTCACGCCCGCGGCGGAGACCGCTTTGCAGCATTTCCCCCGCGGGCAAGCGCGCGCGGTGGCCGTGGAGCCCTTCTGGCAGCGGATCGGCCTGACGGATACCGCGCCCTTGGCTCGTGCGACCCTCGATTGGCTGACGACACTGGGAGAAGCAAATGCCCCATCCGGACCTGGCTCAACTGGAGGAGAGATTCCTCTTTGCCCATGAGGGCGAGCACCTCATGGCGGCATTGCACCGCCCCGCGGGTCCGGTTACGGCAGGGCTGATTCTGCTTCATGGGTGGGCCGGCTACCGAGTCGGTGCGCACCAAATGTTTGTCAAACTGGCGCGACAAGCGGCGCAGGCGGGCTTAGCTTGCCTGCGTTTTGACTTCCGGGGCCGGGGCGACAGCACCGGCGAAGCCGGGGCGGCCAGCCTTTCCACGATGATCTCCGACACGGTCCGGGCGGCAGAGGTCTTCGCCGAGCGCGTGGGTCCAGTGCCCCTGGCGTTGGTCGGCGACTGCAGCGGCAGCGAGGTAGCGATCGGAGCCGGTCCCCTGCTGCCTCAGGTCCAGCGGCTGGTCCTGTGGTCGGCGCCGCCCGTGGGCGACCTAACGCAGGCGCGCCAGCAACTACACCAGGCCAAGGGGGCCGCCGTGCGCCTGGCGTACTTGCGCAAGGCCCTGCAGCCCGCGACCTGGCGGCGGCTGTTGCGCGGGCAGGTGCGGCTGGGCATGGTGTCCAAGACCTGGCGCAGCGGCGGACTAGGCGCCGGCGAGCTGGGGCAGGCCTCCGACCGCGAGATCGACTGGCTCCAGCGCTTCACCGCCTTCCCCGGCCCGGTGCTGTTCATCTATGGCGGCAGCGATCCGGCCACCCCGGCCTGCCTGGAGCACTACCGCGAACTCAGCGCGCGTGCCCAGCGTCCTTTCGAAATGCACCTGGTGGAGGGGGCAAACCACGCGTTTTACTCGCTGGCCTGGGAACAGGAAGTCATTGACACCACCTTGCGAGGGCTGGGCGAAGGATGCGCTCCGTGGGATGCCACCTATGCCTGAGGCTTCCGGCCGCCCTCTGAAGATAATCTACGTGAATCACGTGGGGCAGTGCAGCGGAGCCGAATTGAGCCTGCTGAGCCTGCTCCGCCACCTGCCCCGGGAGCAGGTCCAGCCCTGGGCCGTCGTGCCCCCCGGCCCGCTCAGCGACCGACTGGCCGCCCTGGACATCCCGATCACCCCCATCCGCGCCCACCGTTTTCACCGCTCCGGCAAGCTCCGCAACTGGCTCAGCACCTTCCGCTGGCTGCACCAGACCCGCCGGCAGGTCGTCAGCCTGCATCGCCGGATCGGCGCCGACCTGATCCACGCCAACTCGCTTTCCGCTTGCTTGCCGGTGATCGCCCGGGGTCGCCCGCTACCGCCGGTGGTGCTGCATTTCCGCGACCTGGCGGGCCCGCCGTTGTTTCTGCGCTGGGTGGTCCCGCGCTGCGCGGCGGTGATCGCCATCTCCCGGGTGGTGGAGCGCCGGGTGCGGGAGGAAGCGCCGGCCAGCGCCGACCGGGTACGCGTCATCTACAACGGCATCGCCGCGGACGACCTGCCGCCGGGCCGGGGCCGGGAGGCAGTCCGGGCGGAGCTAGGCGCGGGGCCGCAGACCCCCGTGGTGATCAGCGTGGGGCAATTGGTGCCCTGGAAACGCCACGACCTCCTGCTGGAGGCGGCGCGGGAGCTGCAGACGGCCCTCCCGGAGGCGCGGTGGTGGGTGGTAGGTGCGGACCTGTTCGAGGACAACGCCGAGTATGCCCGCCGGCTGCGCGAGGAGGCGCCCGCCAACGTGGTCTTCACCGGCTATCGCCCCGATGCGGTGGACCTGCTGCGCGCCGCCGACGTCTGCGCGCACGCGGCCACCGCCGAGGCTTTCGGCCGGGTGCTGCTGGAGGCCATGTACGTCGGCACGCCCTGCGTCGCGCCCGCGGCGGGAGGGATTCCCGAGCTGCTGACCCATGACGTGACCGGCTGGCTGGTGCCCCCGGCGGAGGCTCCGGCGCTGGCCCGGGGCGTCCAGCGGCTGCTGGCGGACGCGCCCCTACGGGAGCGTCTGGCGGCCGCGGCGCAGGAGAGCGCGCGGTCCGAGTTCTCCGCCCAGGGCACGGCGGCGGCGACGGTGGCGCTCTATCGCGAGCTGCGGGGGAGGCGGGACGCGTGCGCATAGGCTACGACGCTCTTGTGCTCAGCCCCCCCTACTCGGGGGTGCACATCACCGTGGAGCAGGCGGCCCGCGCCCTGATCGAGCCCCTGGGCTGGGACCTGGTGGTCTTTCTGCCCGGGTCCTATCCCCACGACGAGCGCTGGCTGCGGCAGGTCCGCTCCTACCGCGCCCCGGTCAGCGGCCATCAGCGCCTGTCGCGGATCATCTGGGAACAGACGCGGCTATCCGCGGCGGCCCGGCGGGAGGGCGTGGAGCTGCTCCACGGCCCGGCCTACGTGCTACCCCGCAACTGGCGCGGCCCCTCCGTGGTCACCGTTCACGACCTGCTGGCCCTGACCCATCCCGAATGGTGTACCCGCAGCAACGTCTCCCACTATCGCCTGACCATGCCCCCCTCGCTGCGCCGGGCCAGCCGGATCGTGGCCACCTCGCAGACGGTGGCCGCAGAGTTGCGGCGCCGGCCGGAGGTGGACGCCGACCGGGTGCGCGTGATCCCGCTGGGCGTGGAGGAGCAGTTCTCGCCCGCGCCCCCGGCGGAAGTGCAGCGGGTGCGCGGCTGGTACGAGATCCCGGGCCCCTACCTGCTGACCGTGGGCAACCTGGAGCCCAAGAAGAACCTGGTCGGCCTGCTGGAGCTGTTCGGCCGGTTGGTGGACGAGATTCCGCACACCTTGGTGATCGCGGGCCGGACGGCCTGGGGCGACACGCGGCCCTTCCGGCGCGCGCTGGAGGTATTGCCGCCCGAGCGGGTGAAACTGCTAGGATACGTGCCCCGCGAGGCCCTGCCTGCCTTGTACAGCGGCGCCGATTTGTACCTGCAGCTCTCCTGGTACGAGGGCTTTGGCCTGCCGCCGCTGGAGGCGATGGCCTGCGGCGTGCCGGTGGTGGTGTCGCGCGGCGGCGCCCTGCCGGAAATCGCGGGCCCGGGCGCCGTGATCGTGGACGCCGCCGACCTGACCGAGACGGCGCAGGCGGTGCGCCGGCTGCTGGGAGAGGAGGCGACTCGCTCCCGGCAGGCCCAGCTCGGGCAGGCGCATGCGGCCCAGTTCACCTGGGCGCGCCACGCGCAGGGGCTGGATGAATTATACCGGGAGGTGCTCGGCCACGGCTAGGAGCGCACGCGCTGCTCCCCGGATCGTCTACCTGGTGGACGAGTTTCCTTCGGTGAGCGAAACCTTTATTTTGCGGGAGATGCAGGGCCTGCGCGAGTGGCATGGCCTGCGTATCGTGCCGGCGGTCCTGCGCCGCGGGCGCGACCCGGAGGCCTACTCCGAGGCGGCGCGGCCGCTGCTGGCGGACGCCGTCTTCCGCCCCCGGGGGCTGCCGCCGATTCTCTGGCTGGCGCCGCTGGGCCTGATGCTGCGCTGGCCGGGGGGCTTGGTGTGCGCCGTCCGGCTGCTGCTGACCCAGGGGGTGCGCCGGCCTGGCCTGCTACGGGAGCTGTTCGACTCCTTCCTGACCGCCGCGTATTTCGCGCCGCGTCTCCCTCGGGGCGTGCGGCATATCCACGCCCATTTCGCCAGCAAGCCGGCCACCGTGGGCCTGTTCCTGGCGGAGATTCTGGGCCTGGGCTTCTCCTTCTCCGCCCACGCCCGCGATATTTTCACGGACGAATCGCGCCTCATGGACGTCAAGCTGCCGGAGGCCGAGTTTGTCGCGGTCTGCTCCGCCTATGGGCTGGACGCGCTCTCGCACCGGCACCCGCTGGCCAGCCGGGGCAAGCTGCATCTGGTGCATCACGGGCTGGACGTGGAGCGCTACCGGCCCACGCCCCGCTCCGGGCGGCACCTGCCCATGATCCTCTCAGTGGGGCGCCTCGTCGAGAAGAAGGGCTTTTCCATTCTGCTGCGGGCGGCGGGGATTCTCCGCTCCCGGGGCGCGGAATTCCGGCTGGTGATCATCGGCGAGGGGCCCGAGCGCGCCGACCTGCTCAGCCTCGCCACCGGCTTAGGGCTGCAAGACGTGGTGGAACTGCGGGGCGCGCAGTCGGCCGAGCAGGTCCGGGAGGCCTATGCGGAGGCCGACGTCTTTGCCCTGGCCTGCGTGGTCGCCTCCGACGGCGACCGCGACGGCTTGCCCAACGTGCTCCTGGAGGCGCTGGCCTGCGGCATTCCGACCGTGGCTACCAATATCTGCGCGCTCCCGGAGCTGATCGAGCCCGAGGTTACCGGTCTCTTGGCCAAGCCCGGCGACGCGCCGGACCTGGCGGACCAACTGGAGCGCATGCTCTACGACGAAGAATTGCGGGCCACCGTGGCGCAGGTCGGGCGGGAGAAAGTAGTGCATGAATTCCGCCTGGAGCGCTCCGTGGCGCGCATGGCCGATCTTTTGGAGGGGGCGCTGTGAGCGACGATCTAACCCCGGAGCCGGTCGCTCCGGAGCCGAATGTGGGCGGGCAGATGACCCTGTTTGCGGTCATCGTTTCCGCGTTTCTGTTTGTGCGCAAGTTTGCGGGGATGATCAAAGAGATCCTCCTCTCGCACTTTTTCGGCGCCTCGGCGGCCACCGATATCTTCAAGGCCATCTACAACGGCATTATCTACAACCTCTACTCGGACGCCGAACAGCTCCTGCGCCCCACCTACCTGCCGGAGTTCGTCAAGCAGCGGGAGGCTGACGAGCCCCTCGCCTGGCGACTGACCGGGACCATCACCGGCCTGACGATGGCCGCCGTCGGGCTGGTCTGCGTCGCCCTGATGGTCTTCGCGCGCCCGCTGCTCTGGGCGATCTGGCCGGACATGGCCGCCAATCCGCAGACCCTTGAGCTGGGCGTGCTGCTGCTGTGGATCATGGCCCCCGCGCTGTTCATCTACACCCTCTCCCTGATTCCCGAGCTGACTCTCCACGCCTACAAGCGCTTCAGCCTGGCCGCCTTCGCCGAGGCCTCGTACAACGTGCTGGTCATGGCCGTGATCTTCGTCGGCGTGGAGTTCGTCTGGCACCCCGACCACCCCCACGCCATTCTGGCCGCCGGCTATGGCGTCCTGGTCGGTGGCATCGCCCGGCTGGGCATCATGCTGCCGGGGCTGTGGTCCAAGCTGGGGCAGGTGCGCCTGTCGCTGAACGTGCGCGGCACCCCCGGCGTGACCGCGATGCTGGCGCTGATGCCCGCCGTGGTCATGGGGCTGTCGGTGAGCATGGCCCGGCCCATCGTGGACGCCCGCGTCTGCGCCCGCCTGGGGGAGGGCATGTACACCGCCCTCGACTACGGCCGCCGGCTCAGTGATGCCGGGATCATGATCTTGCCCCTCGCGATCAGCCTGGTCGTCTTCCCCTACGTCTCCGAGTGGGCCGTCGCCGGGGATCGCCGCCGGCTCTCCCGGTCGCTGCTGGGCATGACCCGGGCCCTGGCCTTCCTCTTTGTCCCCCTATCGGTAGGGCTGATCTTGCTGGCTCGCCCCCTGTGCGACCTGATCTACAACCACGGAGAGTTCAAGGCCGCCTCGCTGCCGCAGGTCTCCCTGGCGCTGATGTGCTACGCCTCCGGGCTCTTCGCCTACTCGGTGGAAGGCAGCATCAACAAGTGGTACTTCGCGATGAAGGACACCTGGACGCCCAACTGGGTGGGCACGATCTGGGCGCTGGTGCACCTGACCATGTCGGTGGTCGGCGGCCTGTATACCCCCCTGGGGCTGGCGGCGGTCGCCCTGGCCTACCCGGTGAGCAAGACCGGCAAGGTCATCACCCTCTACTATCTGCTGCGACCGCGGCTGGAGCGCGTTCCCGCGAGCGAGGTCTGGCCCTTTGTGGTGAAACTCCTGGTGGCCAGCGCGGTGATGGGCGCGGTCGTCTGGGGCGTGGGCGGATACGTCGCTCCCGCTCTGCAGGCGCAGACGCACGGCAAGTGGCGCCTGATGGGGCTGCTGGTCAGCACCGGCGGAGCGGGCGCGGTAGTCTTCCTGATCGCCGCCGCGCTGCTGCGGATTGAGGAAGTCGGTCAGGTCTGGCGCTGGCTGGCCGGGAAGGTCAGGCGGCGTCTTGGCCGCTAACGCGCCGCTGGTCGTGCACGTGGCGGAAGCGGCCGCCGGGGGCGTGGCCCGGCACCTGCTGGACCTGCTCACGGGACTGGCCCCCGAGCGCTTTCGCCAGGAGGCCATCCTCTCCGAGCGCCGGGTGAACCCCGCGCTGTTGGCCGGTCCCTGGCGGGTGCAGCAGCTAGACATGCGTCGGGAGGTAGACCCGGTCGCCGACTGGGCGGCCTTCCACCGGCTGCGGCGGCTGCTGGCCGCCAGTCGTCCCGCGCTGGTGCACGCGCACAGCTCCAAGGCCGGGTTTCTGGCCCGCTGCGCCGCGGCGTCCCTGCGGATACCCGCGATTTACACCCCCCACGTTTTTCCTTTCCAGATGCCGGTCGCGCCGGCGCGGCGGCGACTGTACGTGCGCCTGGAGCGCTGGGCGGCGCGCCGCTGCTGCCGGATCGCCTGCGTCAGTGAGGGCGAGCGGCAGGCCGCGCTGCGTGAGGCGATCTGCCCGCCGGAGCAACTGGTGCTCATCCGCAACGGCGTAGCCCTGCCGCCGCCGGTCCCGCCCCAGCAGGCCGCGGCGGCGCGCGAGCGGCTGGGCGTGGCGGCGGAGGACGAGCTGCTCCTCGCCGTGGGTGAATTGCGGCCGCAAAAGGACTACCCGCGGCTGCTGCGCGCGGTGGCGACGCTGGCCCCCCGGCGACCCCGGCTCCGGCTGGTGATTGCCGGGGAGGGTGACGAGCGCCCGCGCCTGGAGGCCCTGGCGGCCGAGTTAGGATTGACCGACCGGGTGCGCCTGCCGGGAGAACACGAGGCGATGGAGCCCCTGCGCGCCGCCGCCGACGTGTTGGTGATTACTTCCCGCTACGAGGGGTGCCCCTACAGCTTGTTGGAGGCCATGGCCGCCGGTCTGCCGGTGGTGGCGGTTGCCGCCCCGGGTGTGGACGAGATCGTCCGCGAGGGCGAGACGGGCCGCCTGGTGCCCGAGGAGGACCTGCCGGCAGCGATTGCCGACGCGCTGGACCATCCCGAGCCGGCGGCCCAGCGAGCGGAGCGGGCCCGGGAGCAAATCGTCGCGCGCTTTGGCTTGGAGCGGATGCTGGCCGAGACGGCGGCGCTGTACGACTCCTGCCTGGGCAGGTCCGCGCGATGAGCGGCGGCGCGCCCCTGTGGGTCTGCGACTGGGGCTGCCGCGACTACGAGGAAATCCGCAACCTACAGGAGCGACTGGTGGCCGCGCGCCGGGCGGAACTGATTCCCGATGTCCTGCTGCTGGGCAGCCATCCCCCGGTGGTCACGGCGGGGCGCGCCACCTGCGCTGCGGAGCGCGAGTTGGCCCGGCCGGCCCTGGCGGCGGCGGGGATTCCCCTCCGCGAGGCCGAACGCGGCGGCCGGCTGACCTACCACGGACCGGGGCAACTGATCGGCTACCCGCTGCTGCGGCTGGAGGGTCCCGAGCGCGACTTGCACGCCTACCAGCACCGCCTGGAGGGGGTGCTGATCGCCGCCCTAACCGGGCTGGGGGTGGCCGCCGAGCGCCGGGAGGGCTTCCCCGGAGTCTGGGTGGGCGGGGCCAAGCTGGCCTCGCTGGGGATCGCGGTGCGCGGCTGGGTGACCTGGCACGGTTTTGCGCTGAACCTGGGCGGCGACCTGACGCCCTTTGGCCTCTTTGACCCCTGCGGAATCACCGGGGTACGGGTAACGTCTCTAGCTCAGCTAGGCTACCCCGAGCACGACCGGGCGCAGTTGCTGCGCCGGGTGGTAGCGGTCTTTCAGGAGGTCTTCGGTCGCACCGGCGTGATCCGGCGGATTGAAGACCTGGAGAGCCGCCCCGGGCAGGGAACCTTTCCCGATTTAGCGTGTCAATAGCAGAGTCCGCGTCGCAAGAGGCGGCTGCTTTGGTGGCTGCCACATTATTCGCTGTCGGAGGGACGCCTGGCTAGATGGCTGAACTAGCTCCACAACGGCATACCTTGCCGAGCGGCATGCGTTTGGCCTGGGGAATCCACCTGGGCTTGCTCGCCTTGATCGTCTCGGCGCTGCTTAGCCGCCCCAGCCCGCCGCTGGAGCGCGGCGAGTTAGCGGTCTTAGTCCTGGTCGGGGTGGCGCTGATCGCCTGGGCGCTACTGGAGCGGGGCCGGCACCACCTGCACCCGGGCCTGCGGGCCCTGATGGCGCTGGGCGCGGCGTTGCTGCTGGATCTGGCCCGCACGCCGCGGCTGGTGGAATACGTGCAGGCGGACTCGCGGTCGCAGGAGGTCCTGCAGTACCTGCGCGTGGACCTGGCCTCGGTCGCGGTCCTGGTCGCTTTCTTTTTCTGGCTGGGCTACTGGGGCGCGGGGGGACAGAAGTGGCAACGTCCCGCGCCACTGCAACGTTCCACCGCTACGGCGCTGGCGCTGGTCGTAGGCCTGGCGGTGGCCTGCTATCTGGCTTTTCACGGTCTCTATGGAGTTCGGGGTGACCTCGGCACGGGCCTGGTCATCTTCCGCACCTTGAAAGTGGCGTTGTTGTTGGTGGTGGTCCTGGGCAGCTCCGGAGGCCCGCTGATCCGGCGCGCGCCGGCCTACTACCTGGGTGGCGGGCTGATCGCGGTCGCCGTGGTCCTGGCGCTGACCGGCGCCGGCGAGGGGGCGCTGCCATGAACCTAGCCCCGGCCGGACGGTCGCCGCTGCCGAAGTGGCTCTATTACGCCACCCTGGCGCTGGTCTTCCTCGCGCCCTCGCAGCTTGGTTACGCGGTGACCAAGAAGGACGGTCCTTTCATCGCCTACGCCGATGTCCTCGGCGGGCTGCTCTGTCTGGCGGCGCTGCTGGTCGTGGCGCTCGGGCGGCGCTGGCGGCAGTTGCGCTACCCGCCGCTGGCCGCGGTGGCTTTCGTGGTGATCGCCGGCCTGTCCCTGAGCCAGGCGGTCCACCCGCTCAGCGGTCTCGTCAAACTGGTGCAGTGGCCGCTGTACCTGATCGGTTTCTATATGCTCTTTGTCAACGTGTTGACCGACCGGCGGCGCGTGCTGGCGGCCTTGACCGCTTTGGCGGGCGCCACCGCGCTGGTCGTGGTCTGGGCGGCGACGCAGTACGTGCGGACGCCCGATCCGGCCTCCGCGCCGGGCGGCATCGCCAATCCGCTGGTCTACACGCCGCTCTGGCACGTGCAGGCCGGTTTCGACGACCGCAACATCTACTGTGCTTTCCTGGCGCTGGTATTGCCGGTGCTGCTGGCCCTGGCCCTGCACGCGCGGGGCTGGAAGTGGCGCTTGGGCGCGGCCGCCGTGGTCGCGGTCGGCGTGGTGACCATGCTCTCCGGGCCGCTGCTGTGGGTAACGCTGTTGGCTCTGGTCGGCGTGGCCCTGACCAGCCGGGGCAAGGCGCGCTGGGCCGTGCCGGTCGCCGTGGTGGTTTTCGTGGCGCTGATGCCGGTGGCGCTGCCCCGCAACTGGGCCTGCGCCGTGACCGAGTTGGGCCAGGTCTATGAGGGGCAGATGCTCAAGATCCCCGGCGGTCCCGGGGAGGCGACCGAGGTCACCGTGCCGGTGGTCAAGAAGCGTTGGCTGGAGTGGCAACCGGCCCTGCGCATGCTGAGCGACCACCTGATCCTGGGCGTCGGCGCCGGCAACTACCAGGCCAATATCGGCGAGGCCTACCAGACTGAGGACGTCAGCAGCGTCTTTGACGTGGCGCCCCTGCCCAACGTTAAGAAGGGTGAGCCGGACACCAACAATCTCTATCTGGTGATCGGCGGCTCGATGGGTTTTGCGGGGCTGGTCTGCCTGATCGGTGTGCTGGCGTATTTCTGGCGCCAGGCGACGGGGTTGTGGGCGGTGGCTGAGGACCGGCTGGGCCGAGGCCTGGCCGCGGGCCTGCCGGCGGCGCTTTTTGCGCTCATGGTCGGCAACCTCTTTACCGCTATGTTTGTTAGAGGACTTAGTCTGATCATAGTCTTGTTGTTCGCGCTGGCCGAGGTTTCCCTGCTCCGAGCCGGGGACCAAAGCCGACGCGACAGCCGGCACTTGAGTGAAGAAGGGTGAGAGTATGCGCAGAACTACGCTGACAGTGGCGGCCGCCGTGCTGATGCTAACCGTCTGGGCGATCGCGGCCTCGGCCGTGACGCTGGTCTTTGAGGGCGAGAACTATACCTGGATCAAGCCGTCCATGAAGGTCGCCGGGAGCGACGACACCGCCTCGGGGGGCAAGTACGTCTACATCCCGATGCGCTCCAACCACGGCCAGACCGAGCAGGGCCCGGCGGACGCAGGCAACGTCACCTACAAGGTGTACATCCCCACGGAGGGCTATTACACCGTGTGGGCGCGCACCAAGTGGTTTGACGGCTGCGGCAACTCGTTCTTCTACTATATGGACAACTTCAGCCCCGAGGCGGCGCGCGTGATCGAGGATTCCACTTACCAGAAGTGGCACTGGGTCAAGGGCCGCGCCTTCAAGCTGACCGTCGGCTATCACCAGGTCCGGTTCCAGTACCGCGAAGATGCCTCGAAACTGGATCAGTTCCTGGTCACGACAGCCGACGAATGGACGCCGACCGGCAAGATGTCGGAGACTTCTCGATACCTGTGGCGGCCGTAATCGCCTGGGGCTAGTGGGGGTAGGTACGCTTGATCAGATTTAACCCGCGGCGCTGGCGGGCAGCGCCGTTGCTCTTGGCTTTGTGGACGTGCAGCCTTATCCGAGCGCAGGCCCAAGCCCCTCCCCCGGCGCCGCCACCCGCGGCCGCGGTGGACATCGCGGGCGTGGGCAAGATCGAGTTGCTGCCGGACCAGGCCGCCGGGGACTGGATTCTCTTCGGCAAGCTCACGGTGGCTGATCCTGCGGCGCTCAAGCTGGCCGTGGTGCTCGACTACCAGGAGACCGGTGGCGCCCATTACCAGTTGCGGCTCACCGGCAAGGATGCGCAGTTCTTCCTCGTCACGCCGGGCAAGGCGCAGCCGCTGGGGCCGCCGGCCCCGGTCGGCAACGCCCTGGCCCCCGGCCAGCAGGTAGACCTGGCGCTGCGCCGCGAGGGCTGGAACCTCGCCCTGCTGCTGGACGGCCGGCTGATCTGCTCGGCCCAGGACGGCACGTTGACCGCCGGGGGCGTGGGCTTCCTCGCCGCCGGCGCGAAGCTCGACAACCCCCTGTTGCAGCTCGTCGGCGACATGGAGTTTGAGGACGACTTCATGCGGGCCGCCGACACGCAGAGCCTGTGGAAGCCGACCTCGGGCGCCTGGCAAGAGGAAACGCTGCGCATCGATCCCCAGGCCCAGACCATGCAGGAGGCCGACTCGGCCAACGCCTTCAGCTACCTGGGCAAGTCGCCCACGGGCCGCGGGCTCTCGATCGCCGGCTACTGGTTCTGGTCCAACTACCTGCTGCAGGCCTCGGTCCGCCCCCTGGCGGGCGGCGCCTGCGGGCTGGTGGCCTACTTCCGCGACCCCGATAACTACCTCGCCCTGCGCTGGACGCCCCGCGCCTCCTCGGCTGCCGACGGCAACCGGCTGCAGATCGTGCAGCGGCTGGGCGGCGTGGAGACCATCCTGGCCCAGACCCCCGGGGGCTTCCGCCCCGGCCAGTGGTATAAGCTGGGTCTGGCGGTCAACGGCCGCTGGGTGCAGGCCTACCTCGACGATGAACTGCTGCTCAGCGGCGAGAATCAGGCGCTACGCCAGGGCAAGTTCGGGTTGCTGGCGGAGGGTGCCGAGGGGACCAGCTTCGACGACGTGGCGCTGCTTCCCTGGGACTTCTTCGCCGACGACTTTACCGGCGACGAGCGCTGGGACCCGGCCTCGGGCAAATGGAGCCAGGCCGACCGCCGCGCCACCACCACCTCCGGGGGGCTGCTGCTGGGCCCGCCGCTGAACTGGGAACGCTACGCCCTGGGCGCCGACGCGCACCTCGACAAGGGGAGCGCCGGCGTCGTGTGGGGCGGGCATGACCCCCAGAACTACAATATGCTGCGGTATGTGGCCACCGGGGCCGCCACCGCACGCGCCGAACTGGTGCAAGTCACCGGTGGCCAGGAGAAGATTCTGGCCACCGCGCCCGCCCCGCGCACCGCGGCGGTGGCGGTGCAGTTGGGCGTGCAGGTGGACCGGAACGTGGTCACGGGGCTGGTGAGTCAGACCGAGGTGCTCCGCACCGTGCTGCCGGCCGCCACTTCCGGCCGCGTGGGCTTGTATGCGAGCGGCCCGGCCTGGTTCAGTTTCCTGGCGGCCGAGCGCCTCGCCCCGCCCCCCTCCGCGCACGTCACCAAGGAATTCCGCGACGATGAAACCCACTGGGAGATGGCCTCCTGGGCCACCAGCCGTTCGCCGTGGCAGATTCCCGGACCCCTGCAAGGGGAAAACGACGGGACCATGATCCTCAAGAAGGTCGCCAGTCCCACCGAGTTCGGCAACAATATCTGGTGGTCCAAGGGCGACTACTACGGCGACAAGCTGGTCTCCTTCACGCTGCCGCGCCTGGGTGAGGTGGCCGGCACTATGCGGCTGACCCTGGACACGCAGCCGGACGCCGCGGGCAAGCCCGTCGGCGGCTACACCCTAAGCCTGGCCGCGCAGACCGGCTCGCGCGAGATGAAACTGGCGCTGACCGCCGGGGATAAGCCCCTGGGCGAGGCCAAGGTGACCGCCGGCGAAGAGGATCCGCTCATCGAATACACGCATCTGGGCCCCTCGCTGCAGGTGCGAGTCAACAAGCAGCTAGTGCTGCAGGCAACGGTGAACCCCCAATGAGTCGCTTTCCCTCTCGCCATCGCTCGGGCGGCCGGTATGGCGCCCGTCTGCTGTTAGTGAGTCTGAGTCTGCTCGCGGCCTGCCTGGTGGCGTCCGCCGAGACCGGGACCCCGTCGCCGTCCGCGGCCGCCCTGCCCCTGGTCAGCGCGGAGCGGTACGTCGAGGCGCAGGCGCTCCTGGCGCCGTACGTGCAGACCCACCCGGAGGACGTAGGCGCGCGCTATTGGCTAGGACGCGCTCTGCTCGGACTCGGCCAGCGCGAGGCGGCCCTGGAGCAATTTCAGGCGGTGCTCGCCCAGAAGCCGGCCTCGGCCGATTCCCGTCTGTATCTGGCCCAGGCCCTGTGGGAGCTGCGCCGGCCCGAGGAGGCCCAGGCCCAACTGCGCGACCTGCTCAGCCGCGACCCCGGCAACACCCTGGGCAAGGCGCTGTTGGACCGCATCAGCCGCGGGGACAACCCCGTGCCGCCGCTTCCCCCGGACGTGGCCGGCGGGCAGATCGCCTTCACCAATGGCGGCCTGGCCCTGGACCCGGGCGGCCTGGACCTGCAGACCTATCACCTCAAGGACTACACCTTCAGCAACGCGCCCACCGACTGGCTGATTACCTCCGGCACCTGGGCGACGACCAACCGCTGGAACTGCTCGCCGCAGTGGTCCTGGTACGGGGGCTTCGCCGACAACGCGCCGGCGGCCATCTGGACCAAGGAAGAGTTCGCCGGCGACGTGACCGTCGAGTGGTACATGGCCTACAAGATGGGGTTCAAGGCCCCTTCCGGCCGCATCTACAAAGGGCCCGGGCTGGTGGCTCTGTCCATGTGCGGGGATGGCGGGAATCTCGACAGCGGCTACACCTTCATGGTGGGCGCGGACTTCAACTCCTCGGCCAAGATCATGAAAGGCGACAAGGTCCTGGCGGAAACCCATGACACCTCGGCCCTGTTCCCGAGTTGGGAGCACGGCCAGCCCAGCACCTATACCTGGCACCGGCACTGGTGGGCCATCCGCGCCCGTAAGCAGGGCGACCGCTTGCAGCTCTACTACGAGAACAAGCTGGTCCTGGAGGCCCGCGACCCGGCGCCCCTGTACAGCGGCCGCGTCGCCGTTTGGACCTACGACAACGGCATCGTGGTGCCCCGGCTGCGCATCTTCTACCAGAACACCGTGCGCCCCCGCACCGAGCCGGCGGGCCGCGAGGCCTGGATCACCCCGGTGACCGAGGTCGCCCCGCGGCTGCTGACGGTCACCTCCACCAGCCACCCGTCGTTGCAGGCCGATTTCGAGTACGATCTAGGCCCCTTCCGCTCCCTGGGGGACGACAAGAGCGCGGTGATGACTCTGGTCCCCGGCGGCCCCTCCGGCACCGGGCATTGTCTGTCCCTGATCAACCCCAGTGGAGGCGGCAGTTTCGGCGCGCTGATCTCGCCCGACAAGCTGGACGCGCGCGATTACTCGCGGCTCAGCTTCGACTACCGGGTTCCGCCCGCCGCCAAGGTGAACTTCTACCTGGGCTCCAATGGGCGCTGGTACGAGATCGTCTTCACCGGTCGCGAGGACCCCTCCACCCGCTGTGTGCTCCTGGGCAAGATTCCCGGCGTCATCGCCGACAACCAGTGGCATCACGCCGAGTTTGACCTGCTGGGTGCGCTGGCCGGCGTCGGCCTCGCTCCCGAGCAGGCCAGCTTCAGCGTCCTGCACCTGGGCAACTTCAACAACGGGGACCTGCTGGGGGCGGGTTTCGGCGGCAATTCCGCCGGCTGCACTTGGTATCTGGACAACTTCTTCCTGGGTAGCCCGCGGGCGGACCGGACGGTCAAGCTGGCCGTGCAGCCCGCGGCGGGGCAGACGGTGGCCGGCTACGCGGTCGCGGTGGACCAGAATCCCACCGGCGCGGCCGGCAAGCCGGTCACGCCGCCGCCCACCGAGGTCACGGCCTCCGGCCCGGGGCTGTGGTACGTGCACGTGCAGCCCACCCGCCCGGACGGCAGCGCCGGCAGCACCACCAACTATGCCTTCCGCGTCGTCGCCGGCACTCCGCACGCGCCGGTCGCCGACCCCGTCACCACCGCGCCGTATGGCGGCGGGCCGATCACCCTCAAGCTGGACAACTCAGGGGGAGGCACCGTGGATCCCGCCAGCGTGAAGCTCACCGTCAATGGCCAGAGCCTCAGCGTGGGCCAGCCCGGTCTGCAACTGGACCCCCAGACCCCGGCCCTGCGCCTGGACCCGGCCGCGGCCGGCGTGGTCGTCAAGGCTGGTGGCTCCCTGCAGATCGCTCTGACGAACGTAGCCGACCGGGCGGGCAATGCCCTGGCCACGCCGACCACCCTCAACTACACCTACAGCGCGCCGGCCGACCACGCGGCGCCGGCGCTCCCGGTCGTGCAGCTCTCCGACCCGGACCTGTGCAACCTGACTTTCGAGTCGGGAACGGACGGCGTCGTGCCCTGGGGAGGCGACCAGTCAGCGGTAGCCGTTGACCCCAGCACCAGCGCCGCGCCGGGCCACTCCAGCCTGCGCATCAGCACCCTCACGGCAGGCTCGACCTGCGGCGCGCTGCTGCTGGCCCGGCCCTTCGATGCCGGCAAATACCGGCTGCTCAGCTTTGACTACAAGGTGCCGCCCTGGGTGCACGTGGACCTCGGCCTGAATGTGAGCGGGCAGTGGCAGAATTTCCGCTTCACCGGAACGGACAGCCCTTACCTCGTGGGGACCATCCCCGCGGTGATCGCCGATAACCAGTGGCATCACGCCGAACTCAATCTGTTCGACGCGCTGCGTACGGCCAATCCCCTGCGGACCAACTACCAGGTGCTGCAGATGGTCATCGCCGACTGGGGCTTCCCCGCCAGCGATGAGGGCGCCAGCTACTGGCTGGACAACATTTGCCTGTCGCCGGTGGTCAGCTCGGCCAGCGGGCTGCAGATCGCCTGGCAGTCTGCGGCGCTGGGCGGCCTGTCCGGCATGAACTACTCCCTGGACACGACTCCGGGCAAGGAGTTGCCGACCACCAGCCAGCCGGTCGTGAGCCCCCTGAAGATCGCCGCTGCGCAGTCCTTCGACGGCTACCTGACGCTACGCGCCCTGGGTGCCAATGGCCAGTGGAGCGACACGATGCGCCGCCGAATCCTCGCGGATAAGGGCAGTCTCGCCACCCAGATCCTCGGCCCGGCCGAGGGCACGCACGCGGCTCCCAGTGAGGTGGGTCTGAAGGTGGCCGCGGCGGCGGGTCCGGCCCGCGTGGATCCGTCCAGTCTGGTGCTGTCCGTAGCGGGGACCGACTACCGCGTGGACGGCCAGGTGGTTCGCTACGACGACAGCAACGGCATGCTCACTTGGGGCTGCGAGCGCACCACGCCGCCCACGGTTTTCGCCAACGGTCAGGAGGTCAGCGTGGCCCTGCGCTCTGCCCAGGACTTCGCCGGCAATAAGCTGGCGACGCTGCCCGCCTGGAAATGGACCATGGACTACGCCCAGGACAAGACGGGGCCAGCGCTTAAGAACCTGTTCTGCCTGTCGCATCCGACCTTCCGGTGCGACACCTTCGAGTCCGGGCAACTCGGCGAGGTGGCGGCCGAGGCCGGCTGCCAGGTCAGCGTAACCGATCAGGGCCCGGCCAGCGGCCAGAAGAGCCTGCTGGTGCACAAGACGGGCGGCAAGCTGATCGTGCGGCTGACCTCCAGCGTCTACGCCGCCGACAAGTACCCGCTGCTCTCCTTTGACTACAAGCTGCCCCCGGCGATGAAGGTCAACCTCGCCGCCGATATGCTGGGCGTCCGCTACGTATGGACCCTCACCGGCGCCGGCGGCCCCAACTTGGTGCCCGGCGTGGTGGCCGATGGCCAGTGGCACCGGCTCTACGTTAACCTGACCCCGGTGCTGCGCGCCGCGCGCCAGCAGGGAGCCCTGCAGGTCAGCAACCTCTATCTGATTGAGCAGGGCCAGAACGCTCCAGCCGGCACCGAGTTCGGCCTGGACAACCTGACGATCAGTGGGGTCAGCTACGGCCCGGTTTCCTGCCGCTGGCAGGCCACCGATCCCACCGGCGTGCCGGGGGTCAGCTACGTATTGACCCAGAACCCGACCGAGAATCCTCCCGACGCGCCGCTGGACGCCGCGGCCTCGCACGTCTTCCCGACTCCCGCTCCGGGGCTGTGGTTCCTGCGCATCAAGGCCCGGGACGGCGCGGGCAACTGGGGGCCGGTCGAGACTATCGGGGTCGTCAACCGGACGCCCTAGCAGCCAGGCCCGGCGGCCTGTGCTATAATGCCTGCGCTGTGAAGACTTCCTCCCGACCGGCCCCGCGTGCGGGGCGTAACCAGTCCGCCCCGCCCGCTCGCGGAGCCGTCTCTCCGCGGGTCGGGCTGCGCCGCTACCTGCCGCTCGCCCTGCTGGTGGCGCTGGCCGCGGGGCTGCGCTTGGCCGGGATCACCTGGGGCCTGCCCAGCGACACCCACCTGTTCTCCTACCACCCGGACGAGTACCATTCCCTGCGGGCGCTGTTTTCGCTGGCTCTGGCCGGGGACCTCAACCCCCACTTTTTCAACTACGGCAGCCTCTATCTGTACCTGGTGGTGGCGGGTGCGCTCCTGCTGCATCCGGGCGCCTCGCTAACCGCCTGGGGCGAGCAACTGGCGACCGGCCAGGCCGGGCCGCTGCTGCGTTCCTGGACGCTGGACGCACGCTTGGTCAGCGTGGTCTGCTCGCTGCTGACCGTCTACGTGGTGTTCCTGCTGGGACGGCGCCTGCTAGGCCCGCGCGGGGGGCTGGCGGCGGCCCTGCTCCTGGCCGTGGCCCCGCTGGCCACGCTGCTCGCCCACTACGGGACCGTGGACCCGGCGCAGTGCCTCTTCCTCACGCTGACCCTGTACCTGTCGCTGCTCCTGCCCGAGCGCCCCGGCTGGCGGACCGTTGCCTGGGCGGGAGTCTGCGCCGGGCTGGCGGCCTCGGTCAAGTACAACGGAGCGGTGGTCCTGGTCGCTCCGCTGCTGGCCGCGGCCCTGGCCCCGAGCGACGGGACGCGACCGGCGGTCGGCACCGTCCTGCGGCGCTGGGGAGCCCTGCTGGGCGCGGCCGCCCTGGCCTTCGCGGTGACCTCGCCCTACACATGGCTCTCCTGGTCGGAGGCGCACCGCGACTTTTCTTTTGAGCTAGCCCACATGCGAGCGGGGGAGGGCCTGGCGCTGGCGGCGGACCCCTCCGGCCTCTTCTACCATCTGCGGCACCTGCTGGCGCCCGGCCTGGGGCCGGCGCTGCTGCTGGCGCTGCTCGGCGCGGTCGGCGTGGTCTACCGGCGCCGGCAGCAGTGGTATCCGCTGGTCCTGTTCGCGCTGCTTTGGCTGGTGATGATCAGCCTGGCCCGCGTACGCTATCCGCGCTATGAGTTGGCGCTGCTCCCGCCCCTGGCGCTGCTGGCGGCCGTGCCGCTGAGTTGGCGCCGGGGCCGCTGGGTCTGGCGCGGCTTGGCGGCCCTGAGTCTGCTGGCCGCGCTCGGCTGGAGCCTGCAGACCGTAGCGGGCCTCGCCCGTCCCGACCCCCGCGACCAGGCGCTGGCCTATCTGCTGTCGATTGTCCCGCCGGGGCAATCCGTGGGGCTGCTGGGTACCCCCTGGTACTCCGATCCGCCGCTGGACTACTGCAACGGCGGCGCGGGCCTCAACAGCCTGTGGCTGTGGCGGGGCTATCAGCGCCCGGTCCGGCGACTGTGGTCACTGGAGGGCGGGCTCCCGGTGAGCGCCGCGCTTCCCCCGGCCCTGGCGACTTCCGATTTCCAGGTCGCCGACGGTCTGCGCGTCGGTGATCCCGCGACGGTTAGCCTCATGTTCAGCGTGGCCGCTCACTACCGGCGGACGGAGACTTTCGGCGGCGCACCGTATTACCTCGTACCAGGAGATTTGGGGCCGGATTGGCGTTATCCCTGGCCCCGCCTTGAGATATGGCAACTAAACCCGTAACCCCCCTTCACCATTCTGGTCACCTCGGCGCGGCCCTGCTGGCGCTCGCGTTCCTCACCGTGACCTTGCCTGCCGGCGCGCAGTCGCTGGGCATGCTCCTGCACTCCGGGCTGGTGCCCGGCCTCCCCGGCCGCCTGCTGCTGCTCGCGGAGGGGCCCCTCACCGGCGGGGAGGGCGCGGACCTAGCGGTCCTGCCCGCCGACGCGACCGGTCCCGGCGGGCTGCTGATCGGCTCGCAGTGGGGTGACCTGCTCTTCTACCCGGACGGGCCGGACGGCGTCTACCAGCCGCCGCAGGTGTGGCTGGGCGCGGACGCCGCCTCCTGGCAGTGGCCGCCCGTGGCGCGGCCGGTGTCGCCGGAGGTCGTGGACTGGGAGGGCAACGGGCAAGTCGGCCTGCTGGTCGGCTGGGGCCGTCTGCTGCTCTGGTACCCCCGCGAGGGGGGCACGCTGGGCGCCGGGCGGGTCGTCGAGACCATCGCGGGCCGGCCGCTGGCCGACTTGGTCCGGGAGCAGGACCCGACGGCGGGGCATCTGGCCCCCTGTGTCGGCGATTTTGACGGTGACGGCCGGCCGGACTTGCTGCTCGGCGCGGACGATGGCAGCGTCTGGTGGGCGAAGAACTTGGCGGAAAAGGGCTTTGCCCTGGAGGCTCCCCAGCGGGTGCTGGGGCCGACTGCCGCCGCCGGTGTCTCGGCGCGCGCGCGGGTGGCCTGGGGCGATTTCACCGGCGCGGGGACCCCGGCGCTGCTGGTGGGGGGCGCGCGCGGCGAGTTGCACCTGTACTCGCAGATGCCCACCGGCCTCGGCCCGGAGCAGGTACTCAGCTTTGGCACGCCCGCCGAGCCCCCGCTGGTTGGGGGCCTCTCGCCGCGCCTGCTGCCGGGGCGCAAATTGCTGCTCGGCGAGTCCGGCGGCCTGGTGCGGAGCGTGGAGGTCAGTCCCGCCGGTGTGCTCACCGACCGCGGTCGCCTGCAAGGGCGGCAGGTGCCGCTGGATGTGGGCTCGGCCCCGGCGGTGTGCGTGGCGGACACCCGGGGCAATGGCAGCGCGGACTTGGTCATCGGCGACGCCGGTGGCCGAGTGACTGTCTTCCTCAATCGCAATCAGGCCGGCGGCTGGGACCTGGAGCCGGGCACGACGATGAAGGACAGGCAGGGCGCGCCGGTGTCCGCAGAGGGCGGCTACGCCTGGCCGCTGCTGGTGGACATGAATGGCGACCGCCGCCTGGAGCTGTTGCTGGGGACGGGCGCGGGGGAGATCGAGCTGTGGCTGGGCCAGAACGGACTGATCCGGGGCGCGCCGCTGACCGCCGGGGCCGGGCCGATTCAGGCGGCCGGACCGGCGACCCTGGCGGTCGGCGACTGGAACGGAGACGGCAAGCCGGACCTGTTCGTAGGCTGCCGGCCAGGTCCCGCGGTGGAGAGTGACAAGACCCAGGTCCGCCCCGGGCAGGTGGCTTTCTTCGAGAATGAGGCGCAGAGCCGGACGGCGCTGCCGCTGTTCAACAAGGGCACACTGCTCGATGTGCAATGGCGCAAGGCCAACTCCGGGGGGACCTTGGGGCGTCTGCCCAACCTGGGTCTGACGCTGCTGCAGCCGCTCACCGGCCTGACCACGCCGCACTTCCTCGCCCTGGGCCAGGACGCGACCTACCTGCTCGACTGCGAGAACGCGCCGCCCTTCTACCCGCTACTGACCCTAACCGTGCCCAGCGCCTCGCCGCCCGCGGGCCTGCTCCCGGCGCTGTACTCCATCTGGGTCACCCACGACCCCACCGGCCGCCCGCAGCAGGTACTCTGCGGACTCGCCGAGTACGGCATGGTCTGCGTCTTCCCGGCGGAGGCGTTGGGGCTGAGGTAGCGCCTCTCCCGTAGGGGCGGCTTTCGCGATGTCCGCAGCGCGACAGCCGCCCGCGTCAAGGGCGAAAGCTAGCGGCCTCCGCGGGTGGATGTTGCGGGCGGACCCGCAAAATCCACCCCTACGAACGGCCACGGCGGAGGATGCCCCCGCCGCCTCCGCCACGCTACCCGTTCAGCTTCTTCTTCAGCGCCGCCAGGGTCCGGCCGTCTACCGCGGCGGTCACCCAGGGGTCGTGCTTGGCGTAGTGGTCCACGTGCTCGGAGGAGATGTACCCGTCGTAGCCGTGCCCCAGCAGCTTGGTCAGGAACTCCTCGTAGTCCAGCAGCCCCGAGCCCAGGAAGGTCAGTTCATGCCCGCCGAGCCGCCCCACCCAGTTGTGGGCGTGCATGTGGATGGCGTAGGGCCCGAGCTGCTCCAGCGTGTACCAGAGGTCCTCGCCCTCCAGCAGCACCTGGATATTCACGCCCAGGTTAGGCCGATCCACGCCCTCCAGCAGCCGCAGCACCGAAGCGGAGCTGAACATCAGCCCGTGGCCGATCTCCAGGCAGAAGCGCACTCCAAAGTCGGCGGCCTCGTCGCACAGCGTCTGCAGGCCCGAGAAGGCCGCCTGCCACTGCTCGGGCGTGGCGTCGGTGTCCTTGACGTGCCCGGTGAAAACGCGAATCAGCGGGTTGCCCAGGGTCTGCGCGATCTGAATATATGCGCGCCCCAGTTCCAGGGTCCGGTCGCACTCGGCCGGACCCGCGGTGAAGTCGAAATACGGGCAGACCTGCGCGATAGCCAGCCCGGCCTCGTCGCAATACTCCCGCAGCCGGTCCTTGTCGGCATCCCGAACGATGTTGTGCCAAAACTCGATGCCGTCAAAATCCCCCTCGGCCTTAACCCGCAGAATCTTCTCCCGCAGATTATCCAGCCCAAAAACATAGCAGAATGCGGATTTGATCATGGTAATTCCTCCAGGGGCTTGGTGAGTGATACGGCGGGGACGCGACGCGACGAGAGAGCAACGGGACCATAAGCCCTACAGCGGTCGGGCCTTGTCGCCCTCCTCCGGGTGATCGAAGGCCACCGTGACTTCGGTGGGCACCGGGACTTCCTCGTAGGAATCGGCAATGAGAAGTCCGAGTCCACCCCAGCCGTTCAACGGTCTCCTGCGGGACGTGACTACTCTTGTCTTCTCGCGGGTTCTATCTGACATAACTGTGGATATCTTCGCTTGGAGGTGGGACACAGTGCCGCTGCCCCGTACGATTTCCAGTTTTCCGAGATACTCCCCCGTCTCAGGGTCGAGTATCTCCTCGTCGCTGACCTGATAAATCAGGAAGCGTTGCCCGTTCACCACACCGTCCTCCGCTCCTCTGTTGATGACGACATGATAGTGGTCCACGACTTTGACCACTGTTGCGGGAAACTGCTTTCTTTCTTGTGGCAGTTGCTCGAGATTATCGCTCATTGTGGCTCCTCGGTGGGTCAAGTATGCCAGTCGCAAGGGACGTGTGGCTTCACGACCGTCTTGCGGACGACGTCCCCGTTATTGTCGGCCAATTGAGATGCAATGGCCCCTTGCGCTTCGACTCTGTCCGTCATCACGGCGAGAATCTTGCCGTCAGCCTGTATGTTCGTTATCGTCCCGAGGCCGATCAACTCCTCGAAGCTGTCCTGGTCGAGATGGTAGAAGGAGACGGCGATCCCGTGTGAGAACAGGTTAGACGGCTGTAGCAGGCATGCTGTCGTGGGGCCCCAGCCCATGTCGCGTAACATGCCCTTGATCACCTTGGGAAGACCTCCCTGTGCCTTGGAATAGCCGTCAAAGGCACCGTGAATGAGAATCACCATAAGCCAGACCAACACTGTGCCACCGAGGACGGCAACCCAGAGACATGGGATTTCCTTTGCCCCCCACTTCCAGAGAGCTAAGCCGTCAAAGATCGCGCAGACCGTCAGCGATGTTGCCGTGGTTCGCCTAACACTGCGCCACAGAAAGCCTACAAAGGTGGTCTTCATTGTTTTTCAAACGATGAGGCCGGCGACTGACCCATGCACGGGAAATGTGCCTCGCAATTAGGAGTACTGCCGTCCCATTTCGATATTCTGCCGCTGATACCTGCCCGGCTCCTGGGTGCTCCCTCTCACCCCATTTCCTCAATCAGCAACAGTTCCGAAGTCATCGGCGCCGGCAGCCGCACGGCTATCCCCGGGTCGGTCAGGGCTTGGCCGCTGAACTCTAGCGTTTCGCCGGTGTTGTCGAAGGTCACGCGGTAGTTGCGGTCCCGGCGCAGCCGCGCGCCTGTTACTTGCGCCCCGCGACCCACAGGATGGTCGTGCGCATCGTCTGAATCCATTCCGGCGTCTCCCAGAAGGCCTTGCTGCCCGCGGAGGCCTCGCCCAGGGGGGTGCCGGTGAAGACCGCTACCCGGCCCTGGCCGTAGCCGCGGCCCACAATCAGCGGCTCGCCGCCGGCGCCCTTGAGCAGCACCGCCGCGTCCGGCTTGGCCTTGACCAGGTGCCGATACATGACCGCGGCCGTCCCGCCGAAAAGCTTCACGGGCGGGCTGCACTTGCGAATCTCCCAGGGGGCGTTCAGCTCCACCGGCAGCAGCAGCGGCCAAGCGCGGGTCATGTTCTCGTCCTGGCCTAGCGTCAGCGGCCCGCCCAGGATGATCAGCCCGCCGCCGTCCTTGACCCACTCCGAGAGCATCAGCACCTGCCCGTAGTTGAGTCCCTTGGTCTCCACGTCGGCCAGGATGATGACGTCCTGGTTCCACAGCGGCTTCCAGTCCCACCTGTAGCCGGTAAGCATGGTGCCCTGCTGCTGGTGGTAGGAGGTGTACGCGTCCCAGAGCTGCGCGCCGGGCAGCCCCGCGACTGCGGCGTTGATCTGGTAGAGGCGGTTGAACAGCCCCCGCACCGCGAGCACGGAGAGCGTCTCGCCGCGCACCAGCTTCAGCCCCTCGGGGCGCTGGAATCCCTTATAGTAGTCGGCCAGTTCCGCCGCGGTCCAGGGGCGGATCAGGTCAATAGTCAGCGAGTCCCACCAGCCGGTCACGTTGCCGAGGTAGTTGACCCCGGCGCCCATGTAGCCGTAGTCGGCGAAATCGAAGTCGGCGGTGAAGTTCTGGTAGACGTTGGGCTGGGCGAAGTCGCTCGCCTTCACCGTCTTGGTCTCGCCGAACAGGGGCGCCAGGCCGGCGAAGGGCGGGGCCATCGAGTGGCTGGTGGCGAGCTGGAAGACCGGCTGGTCTCCCGTGTTGTCCGCCACCTTCAGGCGGAAGGTGCAGCGGTAGCGGCCGGGGGTACGCGCGTACTCGTAGGTGTAGGCCATGGACCCGGTCTTGCCCCCCGCCGTGCCCCGGACCGCGCCGCCTGCGGAGGCCGCCGGATCGGAGACGCGCTCGGCCACGTCCTCGCCGCCGCCCCAGCGCTCCGGCTCCACCACGGTGCGCCATTGCTGCCCGCCACTGGTCTCCGCCGGACGGGCGATCTGCAGATCGGTAGCGCTCGGGCCCGACGCCGGGCCGGTGGGCGCCGGCTCATAGGTAGGCGCGGGCGGAGTGCCGGCCACGTCCACCACTAGTATCTTCCAGACAGGCAGCTCACCCACCGCGAACGCGCCGCCGGTCGCCGGGGTCACCGGGGTCACCGGGGTGGCGGTGGTCTTCTCCATGTCCACTAGCCAGGCGCGCTGGAAACCGGTCAGCCCCGGCCAGCGCACCTCGACGCCGGTCGCGGGGGCCGCGGGAACCTGCTCTTTGCCGTAGGTGGTGGGGGACTCGGGCGGGTTATACAGGTGGATCACGTACCGCGTCCCCCCGCCGGGGGCCGCGCCGACCGCCGCGAACTCCTTCCAGAGCAGTTCGCGGCTGCCGCTCACCGTCAGCACCTGCTCTGCTCCGCGCCAGGTGCTCAGGCTCTGGTCCCAGAGCAGCCGGCTGAACCGCGTAGCGCTGCGGGCGACCCACTCCTTGCCCGGCCCGACGTAGGGGTTCATCAGGTGCGCGCGCAGGCCGTACTGGAGGATGCAGTTGTACAGTTTGTTGGCGGAGCGGTCGAAAGCGTAGGTCGCGTAGTGCCCGCCGTAGTAGCGGACGATCTCCGCCTCGCGGCGCACGCGCAGCGCGTAGGTGGTCCAGGTGATGTCGCCGGGGAAGGCCTGCGCCTCATTGGCGATCAGGCCCTCGTCTTTGCACTTCTCCCGGAACTGGCGCGGGGTGTTGTCGGCGGCGATGGACCAGGTGATGTCGGTCCCCGCGTTGTAGCCGAACAGGTAGCGCGGATCGTAGGCCCAGCAGGCCTTCTTCATGCGCTGGGTGAGGGCTGTGTTCAGCGCGTCGAAGTCGCTCTTCTCGGGCAGGCTCCAGGAGCCGTCCAGCCGCTGGTAGCGCCCCGCGGTGAATTCCCCATCGAAGCGCACGCCGTCAAAGCCGAACACTCTGGCCGAGCCGACCAGTTCGCCGATACCGATGATAGCGACGTCCGGGTCGGCCGCGTCGTACCAGATGGCGCACCAGTTCTGCCCGCCGGGGGTGTAGGGCTGGAACCAGCCCGCGCCCTTATACCCGGCCTTCTCCATCTCCTCCGGGGTGCCGGGGATGGGCCGGGTCTCGCCCCGGTGCGGCGGGCCCAGAGCCAACATGTAGTCGAGGTAAGCGGCGCTGTAGTTCTCAAAGGCGGGGCGTCCGTTGCTGCACGGCACCAGTTCCGGCCGCCGCCGGTACAGGTCGAAGGTCACGTTGCCCCCGCCGGCGGCCTTGCCGTAGGTGATGACCCGGAGGCCCTGCTGATGCAGCGCCTTGATCACCACCAGCATGTTGCTCTTGCACTCGTTGTACGCGCCCTGCCCCGCCCACCAGCGGTCATAGGTGGGGGTGAGGCAGTCAAAATCGCTGGGTGCCCAGCCAAATTTCTCGAAAGCGTTGCCGTAGGTGGACCGCAACTCGCCCGCTAGCTTCTGGGCGTACGGCTCGCGGTTGGCGTCAATGGTGCCGGAAAACTGCCAGCCGCTCCAGTCGCCGAAACCGTACATCAGTACCTGGTGCACGCTCCGCGCGCAGGAGAAATAGTCGCTGCGCGTGGCCAACGGCTGACTGTTGCGTAGCAGCGTGGCCCGCAGTTCCATCCCCAGCACGGGGTCCATCGGCCGCGATCCCGACCAGGCGAACTCGCCCTGAGCCGGCACGGTCACGGCTTGTTCGGCCAGCACGGTCGCCGTGTCCACGTCGGAGATCAGCTCCACCCGCAGGGTAGCGGCCGCCTCCACGGCGTCGGGGTTGGTCACCGTCACCGCGAACTGGGCGGTCTCGGCCGGGAGGTAGTAGATCTTATCCGAGCGGACGGCGGACAGGGTCAACTCCGCGTGAGCGGCAACGGCCAGGACGAAGAGCAGGACGGCGCACAGCCAGCAGCGGCGTGGAGACATGATCGTTCCTCCGGCGGGCAGCGTTCAAGTCGAAGGAGGCTTTCGCCTCCCGCCCCGCGTTTCCTGCCTTCACCCGCCCGCCCGTTTTCCACTTTCACGAAGAAACTAGCTGCAGGGGGTTGACCTGCGAGGAATTCTCAGTATAATCAGCACATTCGAGAAAGACTTATCGATAAGTAATTCTCGATTAGGCAGGAAACCCCTGTCGCCATTCCTTGAGGAGAGATATTCGCAGTCAGGGGGGCGCCAGCCACCCCTGGGGAGGTTTTCGCTGTGAAACCGCTAGAGCGGGTCGCCGCAGCTCTCAGGCATCAGGAACCAGACCGAGTCCCCGTGTACCCGTTGGTCGCCGGAGGATCGCGCCACTTGGTCGGCGCCGGTTACCGGCGCTGGGCCACCGATTCCGAGGTTACCGCCGAGGCGCTGCTCCGCGCCACCGACCGGCTCGGTTCTGATGTCCTCTGCACGCTCACCGATCTGTCCGTGGAGGCGGCGGACTTCGGGCAGAAGCTGATCTGGCCGGAGCACGAGGCGGCTTGCCCCGACCGTCATGATCGGCGGATCAAGTCCCTGGCCGACTACGCTACGATCGAGCCGCTGGACCCGCGCCGCACGCCGCGCATGAGCGAGCACCTGCGCCTCTGCGACCGTCTGGTCCAGGCCCGCGGCAACGAGCTGCCCCTGGTCGCCTTTGTCTTCGGCCCGCTGGGCGTGACCAGCATGCTGCGGGATCAGGCCGCCATGTACATGGACCTGCATGATGATCCGGCGGCCGTGCTGGCCTGCGCCACGGCGATCAACGAGACCCTGATTGACTATTGCACCGCGCTGGCCGAGACCGGCGTGCACGCGATCATGCTGGATACGCTCTTCGCCTCCGCCTCAATCATGAGCAAGCAGATGTGGCTGGAGATGGAGGGGCCGCTGGTGCGCCGCCTGGCTGAGCACATCCACAGCCTGGGCTGCATGGTGATGATCCACAACTGCGGGCAGGGGATCTATTTCGACGCGCAGATCGAGACCATGCACCCGGAGGCCATTTCCTTCCTGTACCCCGCGGATGACTGCGACTCGCTGGCCGCGACCAAACTCAAGTATGGACACCAGACCACGCTGATCGGCGCCGTGTCGCCGACCTGGATCGTTTCGGCACCGCCGGAGGCCGTCGAGGCCGAGTGCATGCGGCAGATTGACGCGATGGGCGCCGGCGGCGGGTTCATCCTGGCCACCGGCTGCGAGTACCCGGCCAACCTAACGCTGGACCGCGCCGAGGCCATGGTTCGGGCAGCTCGCACCTACGGGGTCTATGACCAGCAGCACTCCTTCGTCGTAGCCGGGGAGGCGGTCGGCAACTAGGCGGACGGATCCCCGCACCACCAAACAGCAACAGGCCGCGGCTCCCGGGGGAGCCGCGGCCTGCGTTGTTTGCGGGGGGCGCTTACTCAGCCTGCGGGTCGCTGGTCTGGGCGCCGGAGTACTGCTCCTCGTTGAAAGTCACCGAGCCGAGCAGCTCCAGGGCGTTCTGCAGGTGCTGGTCGGCCAGGATCAACTCCTGGTGGATTTCCTCCGGCATGCGGTGGGTCTCCGAGACCAGAAGCACTTCGGCGCGCGCGTCTTTGATGCGGTCCACTATATGATTGAGATTCATGGTTTTCTTCACCTCACGTTTTTCGTCGTTGCCCCTCACGGGCGTTAAGCCAGGGAGTGTAGCACATGCACGGCTTGGGCCACAATGGTGTCTCCGGCTTCCGGAGTCAGCATACTGCTGCGGGCCAGCATGATCTCATATCCGCCCTCGGCAAAGGCGCGGGCGGTGGGCAGGTACCCGGCCGCCCCGTTGGTCAGTTGCACGACCAGCGTATGGGCAAAGGGCGACTGGCTCTGTAAGAGTTGCCCCAGCTCGGTGAAGACCTCATTGGGGATGCCCACTAGCGCCACCGTCCCCAGGCGCAGCGCCTGGATCTCCACCTCCGCCTCGGTTTCCCCGGTCTCCGCCAGCAGCAGGGCCTCATAGTCGTACAGGTCCTGCGCCTCGGTCAGCTGCTCCGGCGTATGCGTCTCCAACAAGGCGTGGGCGCGAGCGAGTTGCTCGGGCGGCGGCGTGCGCCTCGGCAGGAGCAGCGTCTCGTGCGCCTCGTCCACCGTCCAGTCCGCGGTATACTGCAAGTCCGGCAGCAATTCCTGGACCGCGGCGGCCAGGGTCCGCCCTGCACGCGGCGTGAACTCCTCGTCCCGCACCACTTTCATGAACAGATCGTGGGTGAACTCGGCCGGCGCCTCACTGCCCAGCACATCCAGATGGTTGATATCGCCCGCCGCGCCGTTGAGGAACAGGACCACCGTGTCGGCCCCCAGCGTCTCCTGGAGTGCCTGGCGCAGGTAGTACGGGTAATCGGCTGACAGCTCGGTTCCGCCCACCGTATCCGGGTGCAGGGCGAAGTTCACCAGCAGCGTCAGCGGCCCGCACACCGAGCGGAAAGCCACCACATTCAGCTCGGAGTTGGCCTCGCCCGCCGGCCGGACCACGTCCGGATTGCCCAGGCCGGGATTGGTGCGCAGCGAGCCATCCCGCATCCAGTAGCGGCGGACAAACTGCAAGCCCGGCACCTGGGTCGAGCCGAAGGCCAGCTCGGTGGCCGTCGCGCGGGCCTGTGCTTGGCGCAGCGCCTCCCCGCACCAGACCACCAGTTGCCGCAGGTAATCCTCGTCCCGCTTCGTCAGAAACGCCGAGATCGTCGGGCCCGCGGTATGAGTATGCGTGGCGTGTACGAACAAACGCTCGCCGGGTATCCCCAGTTCCGCCTGGGCCTGGCGGCGTAGCTCCAGCACCATATCGTGCGGCACCGCGATCAGGTCCAGCGAGAGGATCGCGAGGGGGTCCTCGCCGGCGATCACCAGCGCGTGCGCCTGGAGATCATCGTGGATCCCAGTAGCCTTGCGGTCCTCGAAGTAGCCGGGGACCGAGCTGCCCAGCGGCGGGTTGATCTTGACTACAGCCGAACCGACGGCGGGGGTGGCCATAAGCGCTTCACCTTTTCATGGAAAAACCGCGCACCCGCAATCCGTGGTGCGCGCTGCTACTATTGTACCACTTGGGGGAAAATCCGGCCAAGGCGGAGTCGCCGCCTAGCCCGCGGCCGCGGCCATCATCTCCGGCACGGAGTGCTCCGCCACGTACTCCCCGCGCAGGCAAGGCAGCACGTAGGGTCCCTCCGGCAGCACCGTGATCGTGGCCTCGGGCCCCAGCGCCGCGAGCGCTTGCGCCACGCCCGCCTCCACGCTGGCCATCGGCTCCAGGCCCAGCCGCCGCTGCAGGTCCGGGTCGAGCGTCGAGAAGTTGAGCACCCGGTGCTCGCGCGTAACCTGCTCGATCTGGTGCAGCGCCCAGCCATCCACCCCGTGCGGCCCGCCGGCGGTCAGCGCCGCGCGGACCCAGCGGTGGCAGTCCTCCACCGACAGCATCAGGTCCGCGAACTCCTCGCTGCCCACGCCCTCCTCATTGGCCTGCGCCACGATCAGGTAGCCGCCCGGCCGGCACACCTTGCCGCCCACGCAGATAGCCTTCAGCCCCTGGTAGAAGACGCGGTCCAGCGGGTAGCCCGCGTTGGAGGTGACCACGATATCCGCCGGCTCCTCCAGGACCACCTTGGCCGCGCGCTCCGCGGCGGTCATCCCGGCGATCTGCACGGCCCGCGTCTCCCCGGCCCCCAGCCAGGTGACGCGCCGCTGCTCGTCGAGGGTGCAGGCCACGGCGAAGTCCGCCCCGCCCACCAGCCGGTAGGCGTCCCAGGCCTCCTCGTCGGCGGGATTGTCGCACACGCGGCCCATCTCTACGTGCGGATGCTCGATGATCTCGGGGCAGTGGAACCGGCAGATGGTCTCGGCGGAGGCCAGGCCGGGCAGAATCATCTTGCGCCCGCCGGAGTATCCGGCGAACAGGTGCGGCTCAATCAGGGAGACCAGCACGCGCAATTCGGCCTGCCGGTAGCGGCGGTCCAGCAGGATCGGCGTGCCCCGGCGCGAGTGTCCGACCAACTCATGACTGGCGGCGTCCCGGGCCTGGTGCGACTCCATGCGGTAGCCCCCGGCGGCGATCTCCGGGCCGACGATCTCCTGCCAGTCGGCGGCGGTCGCGACCCGGTGCAGGCCGGTGGCCACCAGCAGCAGGATGTCCGCCGGCTGCAGGCCCGCCTGGTGCAACTCAGCCAGCAGCGGCGGGAGCAGCGTCGGACCGGGCAGCGGCCGGGTCGAGTCGGGCAACACCACGCACGCCGACCGGCGGCCGCGGGCCAGCTCCCCCAGCGGCGCCGAGCCCAGCGGCGCGGCCAGCGCGGCCCGGGTGGCGGCGTCCACGTCGGCCAGGGCAGGCCCCGCCTGCAGGCGCAGCACATGGCGCAGATTGCGGTCCGGCAGGGTCACGCTCAGCCCCGAGCGGCCATAGCGCAGATCAATCTCCATCGGCGGCTCCTTCTACGATTGCGATGCGACAGCCTTTCCTCCCCGGCGCGAAAGGCACCTGCCCGCAGGAAACTCGCGCTCCCGTGAACTATCCGACGCGATATCCGTCAAATACAACGTTCCTAACTTGCCTAGGGGAGATGATCCGCGTGGCTGACGAGAAGACTTCCGCCGTGCAGGAACTCAGCGAGGAAACTTTCAACGCCCGGACGGCGGAGACGCCGGCCTGCGTGGTGGACTTCTACGCCACCTGGTGCCCCCATTGCCGCGCCTTCCGGCCGGTCTATGAGGAGGTCGCCGGCGCTTGCGACACCCCGGTCACCTTCTACGCCGCCGACGTGGAGAAGTGCGAGGAGGCCGCGGGCCGCTTCAACGTGCGCTCCATCCCGACCGTGGTCATCCTCAAGGACGGCCAGCCTGTGGATACCCACATCGGCGCGATGACCCCCGAGGCGCTCCGCGAGTGGGTCGCCACCAAGTGCGAGGTCTAGCTCCGGCTGACCGAGGCCCCAGGTTCTGCGACAAGCCCACCGCCCCCCCGGTGGGTTTGTCGTTCTTCCGGGAGCCGTGGGGTGAACCCGCCCGGGCCTCGCGCCGTCACAGTCCCCGTCCCTATTCTGTGAGTAAGAGGAGACAGGGGTCATGAAGATACACGTCACGTTCGAGGCTTTCCCGGGCATCCTGGGCGCCGATGTCACGCGGCTGCGCTCCGAAGTCGGCCAGGCCATGGAGCGCATCATGCAGTCCGGCAAGATGGTTGACGGCGGGATCTTTGCTGACCTGCGCGGCGGCTACATGATCATGGAGATCAGCTCCGGCGGCGAGCTGCAGGCCCTGCTGGGCGGCCAGATACTGGACAACTTCAAGGTCTGCACGCACCCGATCGCCTCCTTCGAGGAACTGAAGGCGCTCTTCGCCCGCGGGGGCTAGCCACCGCCGCTCTGGCCCGCAATTTGCAGCCACCCACCCAGACGTTGCCGCGCGGACCGGCGCACCGCTTCAGTCTTTCGCTGTGGCGGGGCTGGGGGAAGGATCTACGCAGGTCCCACCTCCCGCCCCGCCATGCCAATCTCTTAGCGAGCGCCTCGCAGCACGGTGGCGTCGCTCTGGTCCGACGCGACCTCCATGGACGCCGCCCGGCGCGGCAGAATCCTGTCCCGCAGTATCAGGGCGGGTGTCTCGATCAGCCTTCCCAGTAGTATCCCCATCCCCGTGGCAAAGACCACGTACAGCGTTACCGCCGGTATGGCGAAGAGCAGCAGCCTTACCTCGCTCCCGGCTAGACTCCCGGCCCAACCCCCGTAGCGGGTGATGACCTTAATCGCTCCCAGCCCCAGGTCCCAGTGCCACAGATAGATGCTGTAGCTGAAAAATCCCAGGAAAGCCATCGCTCGAAAGACCCAGCGGTGGAGCAGCCGCTGCAGGAAGGGCGAAGTCTCTCCCCCGACGATGAAGCTCCCCAAGAGCAGCGCGAAGCCTAGATAGGTGACGGTCGGGCCGTAGGTCCAGGTGAAGGCGGTCTCCGAGAGCGGTTGCGGCTGTGGGAACACCAGCAGCAGCACTCCCGCCGCCGCCAGCGTCGCCGGCCAGTAGCGGAAGATGGTGAAGAACCAAGCGCGGTGGGCGTGATAGACATACGCCATCATCACCCCAAAAAACAGCCCATCCATGCGGAAGTGTGTGGGGTAGCGGAAGTAGTTGCCGGAGATGCCGGGATGGGCGTTCCACAGTTGCAGCCGCGACAGGAAGCTGATGGCCATGATCGCTACACCAAGGGGCAGGATCAGCCTCAGGTTCCCCGGCCGCCCCTGGCGCCCGCGGGTCAGCAGCACCATCAGCAGCGTCAGCCCGAGGTAGAAGTGCTCCTCGACGGCCAGGCTCCAGGTGTGGGGGCGGGGGGTAATGTACGTCCCTCGGCCGGCCAGGAACTCCGTCCCTTCCCGCCAGTAGTTCTGCAGGTGGAAGAGGTTGGCTTTGGCGCCCCAGAGGAAGGGGAACACGCTACCGTGCTGGACGTAGATGAGGGCGGGCAGAACCAGCAGGTAGATGCAGTAGGCCGGCCAGATCTTAAAGCCGCGCCGCAGCAGGAAGCGCTTCCAGTCGACGCGGCCGTACTGCCGCGCCTCCCGCACCAGCAGCCCCCCGACCAGAAAGCCGCTGAGCACGAAGAACAGGTCCACCCCGCGCGGCCCGTTGTCGCGCAGCCAGTGCAGCGGAAACCCCAGGGCGCTCTCCCGCGCCGGCAGCCAGTACGGGGACACGTGCGCGGCCAGGACCATCAAGATGGCCAGTCCGCGCAGTACATCGAGCGCTAATATCCGCCCCTTGATTTGCGAAGCGGGCCAAATCCAGTTCCAGAACCTGCGCAGCATGCGGAAGATTCCTTTAGTTCACGTCGTGGCCGTCTCCACTCCTCGAATCTCGCTCAAGTCTAACATAGCGGAGCCACAGATGTTTGTCAATTCTCCGGGGGGAGGAGGGACGCCTCCCCCAAATCGCCGCCAGGTGTGACCAACGGCAGGAACTCTCTCGGCGAAGCCGAATACACCCTCTAACGCTATCGCCCAGGAGTGATCGCAATGCCTAGGAATCGGCTGGCCGGTTTGCTCATCTCGCTGTTCCTGCTAACCCTCGGCGCCGCCGCCCTCGCGCAGCCCGCACCTACCGCCGCCCCGGCCCCGTACCCCGCCACGCCCGGAGAGGTCGTCAAGGCCGAAGTCGATCTCCTCGAGGGACTCGCGTTCGGGAACTGGCCAGCCTGGATTGAGAAGGTCACGTATTACTGGTGCGCTAAGTCCGAGAGGGAGTATGGCGGCGACCTCGAGAATCTGATACTACTTGCCGGGTTGACCATGCCCACCGTGGAGACCTACGACAAAACCACCTCCGACACCGCCGCGACCGTCGGCGTCATCCCCAAGTCTCGCCAGCTTACCTTCACGCTAGTGAAAGAGGACGGCCAGTGGCGCATTGACATGGAGGCGACGTTTGATTCCTTCCCGCCCGAGTTAAGCACGGGCATGCTGCAGCCCGCCCCGCCCCCCACCGCCTCCCCCGACGAGGTCGTCAAGGCCTTCGTCAACGGATTTGAGGTCCGCCCCCCACGGGGACCGCATGATGACGAACTCGAGCCTTATCTTACCGTCAAGTCACGAGACATGCTCTGGCGCTATGCAGACCTGTTCGACCTGGGGCTGCACTTTCCAATCGTCGAGACCCACGACATAACCACCTCCGACACCGCCGCGACCATCGGAGTCACACCCACTCCCCGCCAACTCACCTTCAAGCTCGTCAAGGAGGACGGCCAGTGGCGTATCGATCTGCCGGCCACTCTGGATTCCTTCCCGCCCGAGATGCGCCCCGCTCAGTCACAGCCCGCCTCACCCACACCCGTCGTCCCGGCCCCGTACCCCGCCACCCCCGATGAGGTTGTAAAGGCTTTCGTCAACCGACTCGGCGCCATCCGCCCGAGCGAACCGAATGTATCGCTCAAGCCTTATGTGATCGTTAAGTCACGAGGTGCGTCCTGGAAATATGCAAAGTCCCTCTACATGGCGCTGACCTTCCCTGCCGTCGAGACCCACGACAAGGACGCCTCCGCCACCGCCGCGACCGTCGGAGCCATCGCCACTCCCCGGCCATTGATTTTCACACTCGTCAAGGAGGACGGCGAGTGGCGCATCGACCTGCAGGCCACGCTGGATTCCTTCCCGCCCCTGCTGCGCCCCAACAAGTCACTCCCCATGTGGGGCACGAAGCCGACCTTGCGCGCGAAACCGCCCGTGCCCCAGGCGCTTCCGCCCCCGCCCGGTCCCTAATCGCCTTCCGCGCACCCTCCCCCGCCCCGGTCCTCCGACCGGGGCGGTGTTGCTTCCGCAGGCAGGCGGTTTCGGCGCGCGGGCGGAACTGGTATAATGTCAGCGCCACGGCCCACGCGCCCTACTGCATGCCCCATACAGGAGTCGTAATCATGGAACTTGACGAACGGATTCTTACTGTCTCGCAGATGTCCGACGAGGAAATCGCCACTACCGTCGCCGATATGAGCATCGGCCTGACGCCCTTTGAGGTGCGCCGGGTGGCCGAGCTGATCGGCCGCGATCCCACCTTCTGCGAGCTGCATATCTTCAATGTGGAGTGGTCCGAGCACTGCTCCTACAAGTCCAGCCGCGCCACCCTCAAGGAGTTCCTGCCCACCGACGGCCCCAATGTCATCCTGGGGCCGCAGGAGGACGCCGGGATCGTCTTTTTCACCGAGTTCGAGGGCAAGCGCTACGGCGTGGTCATCGCCCACGAGAGCCACAACCACCCCAGCCAGGTCCTGCCCAACGAGGGCGCGGCGACCGGCGTCGGCGGCATCGTCCGCGACGTGGACTGCATGGGCGCGCGCGTCATTGCCACCGGCGACCCGCTGCGCTTCGGCGACCCCACCGGGGCGCACGCCGAGCGCACCAAGTGGATCGTGCGCGGCGTCGTGGACGGCATCTGGCAGTACGGCAACGCCCTGGGCGTGCCCAATCTCGCCGGCGACATCTACTTCCACGAGTCCTTTGATGACAACTGCCTGGTCAACGTGGTCGCCCTCGGCCTGGTCGCCGAGGAGGACATTATCCACTCCGCGGTGCCCTGCGAGGCCTTTGACCAGCCTTACGATATGATCCTGGTCGGCAAGCCGACCGACGATTCCGGCTACGGCGGCTCGGCCTTCGCCAGCAAGATCATCGGCTCGGAAGAGGAAAAGCGCGACGACCGCGGCGCGGTCCAGGTGCCCGACCCCTTTCTCAAGAACGTCCTGGCCATGCGCAAGGCCAACGAGGCCGTCCGCACCCGGGCCAAGGAGCTGGGCCTCAAGATCGGCGTCAAGGACATCGGCGGCGGCGGCTTTGCCTGCGGCTCCTCCGAGATCACCGACGCCGGCGGCATGGGCGTGGAGATCAATCTGGACGAGGTCCACGTGGGCCTCGACAATCTGCTGCCCGAGGTGATTAGCTGCGCCGAGACCCAGGAGCGCTACGTCCTGGCGGTGCCCGCGGGCTTCACCGCGGAGGTCCTGCGCATCTACAACGAGGACTGGGACCTGCCCAACGTCTACGAGAACGCGCAGGCCCGCGTGGTCGGCCGCTACATCCCCGAGCAGGTCTATCGCCTCACGCACCAGGGCAAGATCGTCTGCGAGGCGCCGGTCAAGGCCGTCACCACCGGCATCCGCTACGACCGCGTCGAGACCCCCCGCGAGTTCACGGGCGAGGAGCCGCAGTTCTACCAGCCCGCCGATCTCGGCGAGGTACTGCTCAGTGTGCTGGGGAGCATGAACATCTGCTCGCGCGGCTACATCTTCCGCGACTACGACAGCGAGGTGCAGGGCAACGCCGTCATCCGTCCCGGCGAGGCGGGCGCGGGCGTCATGGCTCCGCTGGAGGGCAGCGACGCCGCGATCGCCCTGTCGGTGGACGCCAACCCCTTCTATGGCCTGATTGACCCCTACTGGGGCGGGGCCACCGCGGTCGCCGAGGCCATGCGCAACGTCGCCTGCGTAGGCGCGACTCCGGCGGGCCTGACCGACTGCCTCTGCTACGGCAACCCGGAGCTGCCCGAGTCCTTCTGGGAGTTCCGCCAGGGCGTGCGCGGCATCTCCGACGCGGCCCGCAATCTGCCGCTCAAGGACTACTCCGGCGCGCCGACGCCCGTCGTCTCCGGCAACGTTTCGCTCTACAACGAGTCGGCCGGCGGCTCGGTCGCGCCCTCGCCGATCATCGCTTGCGTCGGCGTGATGCCCGACTACACCAAGGCCCTCACCATGCAACTCAAGCGCCCCGGCGCCAGCCTCTTCCTGCTCGGGCCGCGTAAGGACGAGCTGGGCGGCTCGGCCTACTACCAGGTGTTGAACCTCGGGCTAGGCCGCAACGTTCCTCAGGTAGACTGGGAGCTGGAGTCCAATATGATCTTCGCGGTCATTGACGCCATCCAGGCGGGCCACGTGGCCGCCGCCCAGGATATCAGCGACGGTGGCCTGCTGGTCGCGGTCAGCGAGATGGCCCTCGGCGGGCACGGTAAAGGCCGGCACGGCGCGACGCTCGACGTCACCGCCAGCGACCTGGTTCTGCCCGGCACGGAGACCTTCCTGCGCCCGGACAAGTGGCTGTTCTCCGAGTCCAGCGGCTTCGTCGTGGAGTGCACCCCCGGCCACGAGGCCGCCCTGCTCGACCTCTGCGCCCGCTACAACCTGCAGCCGCTCCGCCTGGGCGAGGTAAGCGCCGAGCCCACGCTGGAGGTAAAAATAGACGGCCAGGCCCAACTCCAGGTATCCCTAGACGCCATGCGCGACGCCTGGGTAAATGGGTTGGCGAAGGTGCTGCGGTAGGACGGGCGTCTCGCCCGTCACCAATTGCGAACGAGAGAACCAGGAGGTAACCCCATGCCCACCGTAACCCTTGCCGCGCGGCCGATGGCCGCCGAGAAGAAGCGCGAGTTTGCTCGTAAGGTCACCCAACTGGTCTGCGAGACCTGCGGGGTCCCGGCGGAGGCGATCACCGTCTTCATCCACGAGTACCCGCCGGAGAACATCAGCGTCGGCGGCACCCTGATCTGCGACCGCGGCGTGACCCCGCCCAGCGAGGGCTAGGCGCCGACCTGCACTGTTTCGCGAACTTTCTGCGCGCCGCGGGCGTCGGACTAGCTAGCAGTGGCACCCTGAGCCCGGCGGGCGGGGGCATCACTAGGCGACGCACCTTGCTATTGTGCAGGGAATTCGCTATAATACCTGATGCCCAAGAAGAAGGAAAGACGCGGCGACTCGTTTCCGACAATGCAGACGCCCCGACAGCTTGCTGCTTTGCTTCTCGTCCGGGCCAGTGGAATCTAGTAAGGGCGTTCAGAGAAACGCGAAGGAGTTGTCGGGATGAGGATCTATGTAGGTAACTTGCCGTACACGAGCACGGAGGAGTCCTTGCGGACTCAGTTTGAGGCCTTTGGCCAGGTGGACGAGTCCATTATCGTCCGAGACAACGAGACCGGTCGCTCGCGCGGCTTTGGTTTCGTCGAGATGGGCGACGCGGCGGAGGCCCAGAAGGCTATTGACGCGCTGAATGGCGCCGAGATGGACGGACGGCCCCTGACGGTCAACGAGGCCCGTCCCCAGCGCGCCGGTGGCGGCGGTGGCGGCGGCGGCGGCTTCCGCTCCGGTGGCGGTGGCGGCGGCGGCTTCCGTTCCGGTGGCGGCGGCGGCGGCGGTGGCGGCGGCTTCCGTTCCGGTAGCGGTGGCGGCGGCGGCAGCAGCGATCGCCGCGGCGGCAGTGGCGGCGGTGGCGGTGGCCGCGGCTGGCGCTAGTCAGCCCGCTTCACCACAATCCGTGAACCAATCTAACGCCCACGCCTAGCCGCGTGGGCGTTAGTTTTACCCTGACCCGACTGACTTCCCACAGGCAGGTGAACGCCGTGAAAGACAGCACCCTGGTCAAGCCCGGTGAGAAGGTGCGCCTCGCCGACCGCAGCCCCGACGACCACGGTAAGTGGTCCAAGGACGACCCCGCAGTGGCGCAAATTCTCGCCGCCGACCTCGCGGCGCTGTGCGCCCTGCAGGAGCGCCTCTACGCCGAGAGCCGCCAGAGCCTACTGATCGTCTTGCAGGGGATGGATGCCGCCGGCAAAGACGGCACCATCGCGCACGTGATGAGCGGCCTCAATCCGCAGTCTTGCAGCGTGGCCTCCTTCAAGGTCCCCACCCCCGAGGAGCTGGCGCACGACTTCCTCTGGCGCATCCACCAGCGCACCCCCGAACATGGGCACCTCACCGTCTTCAACCGCTCGCACTACGAGGACGTCCTCGTGGCCCGCGTGCACGGTCTGGTCCCCGCGCCGGTCTGGAAGCGCCGCTACGAGGAGATCAACCACTTCGAGCAGCTCCTCGCCGCGAGCGGCACGCGGATCGTGAAGTTCTTCCTGCACATCTCCAACGAGGAGCAGAAGCGCCGCCTGGAGGAGCGCCTCGCCGACCCTACCAAGCAGTGGAAGATCTCGGCCAGCGACGTCCCCGAGCGGGCGCGCTGGGACGACTACCAGGCGGCGTATGAGGACGCGCTGAGCCAGTGCAGCACCAAAACCGCGCCCTGGCACGTCATCCCCGCCAACCACAAGTGGTACCGCAATCTGCTGGTGGCTGGTATAATCAAAGAGACCCTGGAGGACATGGACCCCCAGTGGCCCCCGCCTACGGTCGATCTTTCCCAGATTGTTATCAAGTAGCTTCCCGCGCACCGGGGCGCACCTCCGCATGAAGAACCCGTTCCGGACAACCTGGATAGTTCTACTGCTGCGCGCCGCCGCGATTGCCCTGAGCGGCTGCTTGGCGGGGCTGTTGGTCAACGCCGCGCGCCCGGCGGGGTTGCCGCTGGTGCTGCGGACGGTGACCTGTCCGGGTGTCCCCCTCGAGTGGTGGGCATACCTGATCCACGGCCAGACCCTACAGCCGGCTGCCGCCCTGTGGAAGCAGCGCGAGGCCGTCTTTGTGGACGCCCGTGACCACACCGACTACATCTACAGCCACATCCCGGGCGCGCTGGAGCTGCCCTATCACGATTACGACCGCGCCTCGATGACAATACATCCGCTGCTGCTGCATGATGATCCACTTGTCGTCTATGGCGACGGGCAGCCTTGCGGTCTGGCGCTACGCGTAGCCAAGCGCTTGCAGCAGATCGGCATGCACAAGGTAATGATTCTCGACGGCGGCTTCCCGGCCTGGGAGCAAGCCGGCTTGCCGGTGCAGCGCGGCCACCAGCGCGGCTCGGTGGGGGTGACCCCATGACCCGCACCGGACGCTGGTCCCTCGCCTGGTGGCTGAATCTCGCCCTGCGCTTGGTCATCGCCGCGGTGTTCCTCTACGCCGCGGTGGACAAGATCGCGCACCCCGACCGCTTCGCCGACATCGTGAGCGATTACCAGCTCCTCCCCGCGTTCCTGGTCAACCCCTTTGCAGTGATCATGCCCTGGGTGGAAGTCGCGCTGGGGGTCTGGCTGGTCGTGGGCGCGTGGACGCCCAGCGCCGCGCTGCTCGCGAGCGGGATGACGGTCATGTTCATGGCGGCTATCGTCGCCGCCCTGGCGATTGGCGCCGGCGACCTCCACTGCGGCTGCTTCACCACCTCGCAGGAGGGGCGGTCGGAGGCCTGGGGATTGCTGGTACGCGACGCTTTCCTGCTCGCGGCGACCGTGTGGCTACTGGTGCGCAGCTATCGAGCGGAGGCGCGGACGGCGATGGCCGCCCCGGAGGGCGAAGCCGATGCCGAGGGAGAGTAAAGCCGCGCGGGCCCGGCGGGTGACGGAGATTCTGGCGCGGCTGCACGAGCGTTACCCCGGCGCGACCACCGCCCTGCACTACACCACCGCTCTGGAGCTGCTGGCGGCCGTGATCCTCTCCGCTCAGGCCACCGATAAGGTCATCAACGAGATCACCCCCGCCCTCTTCCGCCAGTACCCGACGGCCCGCGCCTACGCCGAGGCCGATCCCGTCGAGTTGGAGCAGATGATCCGCCGCTCCGGCTTCTTCCACAACAAGGCCAAGAGCCTGCGCGGCATGGGCGCGGCGCTGGTGGCGAACTTCGGCGGCGAGGTCCCCGGCACGCTGGCCGAGCTGATCACCCTCCCCGGGGTGGCCCGCAAGACCGCTAACGTGGTGCTGGCCAACGCTTTCGGTCGGGCGGAGGGGGTAGTAGTCGATACGCACATCAAGCGCGTCAGCTACCGCCTGGGGCTGACGGCGCAGACCGATCCGGTCAAGGTCGAGCAGGACCTGATGGCGCTGCTGCCGCGGGAGGAATGGATCTTCTACGGGGAGTCGGTAGTCCTGCACGGCCGCGATACCTGCCACGCGCGCAAACCCGAGTGCCCGGTCTGCATGCTGCGCGAGGTCTGCCCGCGGGTCGGGGTGGCGGCCGGCTAGAGCTTGTAGCGCATGTTCAGAACCGCGACGCCGGGGATGCGGCTGAGCAGGAACTGCAGCCACAGGGCGCTGTGGTTGTGGAGCAGCGACTGCCACCAGTTATCCACCACGAACTCCGGCAGGATCACCGTTACCACGTCGTAGCCCTCTTCGGCCTTGACCCGCTTGATGTAATCCAGCAGCGGCTCGGTCATATTGCGGAAGGGCGCGGGCAGAATCTCCAGCGGAATCTCCTTCTCCCAGTCCTTCCACATCCGCTTGATCCGGGGCACTTCCTCGCCCCCGGTCTCCACATGGACCGCCCGCACCTGCGCGTCCAGCGTGCGCGCGAACTGCAGCGACTGCAAGGTCCCCCGATGCATCCCGCCCACCAGCAGCAGGATGAGGTTCTTGACCGGTCCCGCCTCCCGGGCGTTCTCCAGGCTGAGCCGGGCCGCCACATGCTGGTAGTGTCGCCCGATGGCGCGGAAGGCCAGCACCAGCACGGGGATCAGCAGGCATACGATCCAGGCGCCGTAGATGAACTTGGTGACCGCGATCACGATCAGGACGATTCCGGTGACCAGCGCGCCCACTCCGTTCACCGCCACCTTATAGCGCCACTGGGGGCCCTGCTTGCGGAACCAGTGAACGACCATGCCGGTCTGGGAAAGGGTGAAGGCAGTAAACACGCCGACCGCATACAGGGGGATGAGGCTGGAGACCTGGCCCTCGAAGATGATGATCAGGACGCTGGCCAGCCCGCCCAGCACCAGGATGCCGTTCTGGTAGACCAGACGGTCCCCCAGATTAGCCAGTTGCCGGGGCATGAAGCCGTCGCGGGCCATGAAGGCCGACAGGCGCGGGAAGCCCGCGAAGCTGGTGTTGGCCGCAAAGACCAGGATCAGCATGGTCTCTATCTGCAGCAGGAAGTACAGAAAGCCGCGGCCGAAGACGCGTTCCCCGATCTGGGAGAGCACGGTGATCTCCGGGATCGGGGCGATGTGCAGGCCGCGGATCAGCAGCCCCACGCCGACCACGGTGGTGCTGAGGATCAGGGCCAGGAGCAGCATGACCGTCGCCGCGCGCTGGCCGCGGGGCTCCCGGAAGGCCTGGACGCCATTGGCCACCGCCTCCAGACCGGTCAAACTGGCGCAGCCCGAGGCGAAGGCGCGCAGCACCAGAAATAGCCCCACCCCCTGCAGGGGCGCGAGACCCGGGGCAGGCGGAGCCGGCTCGCCGGGGGGGAGGTTGCCGGTCCACATGCGGTACAGGCCGACGATGATGACCAGGAAGGCGCAGGCCACGAAGCCGTACACCGGCAGCGCGAAGGCCACCGCCGATTCGCGTACACCGCGCAGGTTGACCAGGGCGATCAGGACGACGCAGGCCACCGCGATAGCCACGCGGTAGTCGTAGAGGGCCGGCCAGGCCGAGGTAATGGCGGCGATTCCCGCGGAGACGCTTACCGAGACGGTCAGCACATAATCGGTGAGCAAGGCGCCGCCCGCGATGTGGGAGGAGAGGGGACTGAGGTTCTCGCGCGCCACCACGTAGGCGCCGCCGCCCGAGGGGTACTCCACCACGGTCTGCCGGTACGAGGTGGCGACAATCCAGATGAGCGCGGCCAAGGCGATGCACAGGGGCAGAGCGTAGTGTAGCCCGGCGCTGCCCGCCGCCGCCAAGACCAGCACGACCTCTTCCGGACCGTAGGCCACCGAGGACATCGCATCGGCGGCGAAAATGGTCAAGCCGCCGATCGCGCCCACTTTCTCTTCTTCGCTACTAGCGGTGGCGATCGGGGCGCCCAGCAGCAGCCGGCGCACAGTTCTATGCATGGTGACTCTGCTCGTTCAGGGGAGAAAGGTACGGCGAGGCGACCAGTCCGGTGCTTTCCGGCTACTGCCCGCGCCACCTCGAGACGATATGCGTAAGAGTATACTACAAATGCGCGATTGCGCAATCGTCCCCGAGGCCCCGGACCCCTAGAGCTTGTAGCGCATGTTCAGAACCGCGACGCCGGGGATGCGGCTGAGCAGGAACTGCAGCCACAGGGCGCTGTGGTTGTGGAGCAGCGATTGCCACCAGTTGTCGACCACGAACTCCGGCAGGATCACCGTTACCACGTCGAACCCTTCCTCGGCCTTGACCTGCTGGATGTAGTCCACGAGTGGCTCCGTCACGTTGCGGAAGGGCGCGGGCAGAATCTCCAGGCGGATGTCCGTCTCCCAGTCCGTCCACATGCGCCGGATGCGCGGCAGCTCCTCTCCACCCGTCTCCACGTGCACGGCGCGCACCGGGCCGCCCAGGGCCCGCGCATACTCCAGCGCCTGCAAAGTCCCGCGATGCATCCCGCCCACCAGCAGCAGGTTCAGGTTCTTGATCGGCGCGACTTCCTTGGCGTTCTCCAGACTGAGCCGGGCCGCCACATGGCTATAGTGCCGCCCGATGGCGCGGAAGGCCAGCACCAGCATCGGGATGAGCAGGCAGACGATCCAGGCGCCCAGCGCGAATTTCGTGACCGCAATCACGATCAGGACCACGCCGGTGGCCACCGCGCCGAGGCCGTTGACGGCTACCTTGTGGTGCCAGTGGGGCCCCTGCTTGCGTACCCAGTGGATAACCATACCCGTCTGGGAGATGGTGAAAGCGGTGAATACGCCGACCGCGTACAGGGGGATAAGGCTGGAGACCTCACCCTTGAAGATGATGATCAGCACGCAAGCCAGGGCGCTGAGCACCACGATCCCGTTCTGGTAGACCAGGCGGTCGCCCAGGTTCGCCATCTGCCGGGGCATGTAGCCGTCGCGCGCCATGAAGGCCGACAGCCGGGGGAAATCCGAAAAGCTGGTGTTGGCCGCGAAGACCAGAATCAGCATGGTCTCGATCTGCAGCAGGAAGTACATGAAGCCGCGCCCGAAGACCTTTTCGCCGATCTGCGAGAGCACCGTGATCTCCGGAATCGGTGCGATGTGCAGCCCATGAATCAGCAGCCCCACGCCCAGAACGGTAGCGCTCAGGACGGTGGCCATGAGCACCATGACCGAAGCCGCCCGCACGCCGCGGGGCTCCCGGAAGGCCTGCACGCCGTTGGCCACGGCCTCCAGACCGGTCAAACTGGCGCAACCCGAGGAAAAGGCCCGCAGGATCAGGAACAGCCCCACCCCTTGGAGGGGCACGAGCCCCTGGGCCGCCTGGGTCTGCTCGCTGGGGGTGATGCTGCCGGTCCACATCCGGTACAGGCCGACGATAATGACCAGGAAAGCGCAGGCCACAAAGCCGTACACCGGCAGGGCAAAGGCCGCGGCTGACTCGCGCACCCCCCGCAGGTTCACCAGGGCGATCATGACCACGCAGGCCACCGCGATGTCCACGCGGTAGTCATACAGCGCCGGCCAGGCGGAGGTAATGGCGGCGATCCCCGCGGAGACGCTTACCGACACCGTCAGGACGTAGTCGGTCAGCAGCGCGCCGCCCGCGATGTGCGAGGCCAGGGGGCTGAGGTTCTCCCGGGCCACCACGTACGCGCCGCCGCCGGAGGGGTACTCCACCACGGTCTGGCGGTAGGAGGTGGCGACGATCCAGATCAGCACGCCCAGCGCGATACAGATGGGGAGCGCGTAGTTGAGGCCGGCGGTTCCCGCCAGCGCCAGAACCAGCACGACCTCCTCCGGGCCATAGGCGACGGACGACATGGCGTCGGCGGCAAAGATCGTCAGGCCGCCGAGCGCGCCCACCTTTTCGTGTTCGCTGCGGGCGGTAGCAATAGGAGCGCCCAAGAGAACCCGGCGCACGGATCTAGGCATAGTTGATCTTCTCGGTTACGGGAAAATGGTGGGGCGTGTCGAGGCAAACCGCGTTCCGGTCTCCACCCGCGCCCCCCCTGAGACGAATATACGCAAGAGTATACTACAAATGGTCGGTTTCGTAATTGTTACGGGGACGCCGCTTCCGCGTAGGGGCGCGTTTGCCGGCGTCTGCGGGCGGCGTCGGGGCTGTGGCCGTATGTAGGGGTGGATCTTTCGCGGGGCCGTATCCCGCGGAACCTCCACCCGCGGCAATCACAAACGTGCGCCTCCCGCCCCACCGCCCCTCACCCCACGTGCGCCCGCAGGTACGCCAGGCTGGTCGCCGCCTCTTGCACCGGGTCGCCGTTGCTGAAGGTGCTGTCCATCTCCACCGTATACCAGTTGTCGTACTTGATCTCGCGCAGGATGGCGAAGATGCTGGGAAAATCGATGATCCCCTCGCCCAGGGGCAGGAAGACGTTCTTGAAGAAGTACGGCCGCCCGTGCAGCGTGTTGCGGGCGTCCTTGAGGTGCAAATACCCGATCCGGTCGCGGAAGGTGCGCGCGTATTCCACCGGGTCGTTGCCGCCGCAGACCGCGTGCGCGGTGTCAAAGCAGATGCTCACCGCGTCCGCGTCGGTGTTCTCCATCAGCAGCGCCATCTCTTCGGCAGACTCGGTCATGTGGTCAATGTGGTTGTGGATGCACAGCCGGATGCCGCCCTCGGCCAGGATTCGACCGACCAGATTCAACCGCCGCGCCGCCTCCTCATAGTGGTCCACGGTGGTCCCGAAGGTGTGGATGTCGCGGCCATTGGTCCGCGGCACCATGACCACGGACACGTCGCAACCCACCGCTTGCCCGGTCTTGACCTCGGCGTGGGCCAGGGCGATCAGTTCCTCGTCCTCCTGCCCCAGCAGGCGCCCCGGGAGGGTCATGGCGGCCAGTTGCAGGTCATGCGCCGCCAGCCGCTCCGCCAGTAGCGCCGGGTCGGCGAAGTAGTCAATCTCCAGGCTCTCCGCCCCGGTGTAACCGACGGACCGGACGGCCGCCAGTTTGTCGCTCTCGCTGCGGTCCGGCCAGACTCCGAAGTTGATGAGATGATAGGCGGCTTTCATGGCAAACACTCCCCGTGGCGATGGTTGTGGAATAACCGCGTCTGTTTCCTCGCCGGCGCCCGGAAACCTGCCGGCCTAGCGCCAGCGCCGGTAGAAGTAGTGCTTGGCGACCTCCGCCCCTCCGATGTAGGCCAGCACGATCCCGGCCAGATAAGGCAGGAAGATCGGCGGCAGGGGCACAAAGCCAAACAGCCCCCCCAGCGCGGTGAAGGGCAGGATGATGGCTCCCGCCACTACTGCCAGCGTCGTGCCCAGCAGGTACTTGCTCGGCCGGCTGCGGAAGGCGGGTCGGCGCGTGCGCACCACCAGGACAATCAGCGCCGCGGAGACCACCGACTCCACGAACCAGCCGGTCTGGAAGAGCTTTTCGTTCGCGTGCAGCAGCAGCACCAGCACCGCGAAAGTCGCGTAGTCGAACACGGAGCTAAGCGTGCCGAACACCAGCATGAAGTTGCGGATGTCGGCCACGCGCCAGCGCCGCGGCGTCTCCACCAGTTCTGGGTCCACGCTGTCGGTGGCGATGGTCATCTCCGGGAAGTCGGTCAGCAGGTTCATCAGCAGCACCTGCTTGGGCAAGAGCGGCAAGAAGGGCAGGAACAGGGAGGCCCCGGCCATGGAGAACATGTTGCCGAAGTTGGCGCTGGTGGCCATGTACACGTACTTGAGCGTGTTGGCGAAGGTCCGCCGCCCCTCCTGCACCCCGGCGACCACCACCGACAGGTCCTGCTCCAGTAGCACGATCTGCGCGGCCTCCTTAGCCACGTCCACCGCGCTGTTGACCGAGATGCCCACATCGGCGGCGTGCAGGGCCGAGGCGTCGTTGATCCCGTCGCCCATGTAGCCGACCACGTGCCCCGCCTTGCGCAGGGCCAGGATCAGGCGCTCCTTCTGGTTAGGCTCGACCTCCGCGAAGATATCCACGCTGCTGACCTGCTGCGCCAGGGCGGCGTCGCTGAGCGCGTGCAGGTCCGGCCCGGCCAGCACCCGCGGGGAGGGCAGACCCACCTGTCGGCTGACGCTGGCCGCCACCAGGCGGTTGTCGCCGGTGATGATCTTGAGCGAAATCCCCAGCTTCGCCAGGTCCGTGATGGTCTTGGCGACCTCCGGCTTGGGTGGGTCGAAGAAGGCCAGCAGGCCCAGCAGCACCATCTCCTTCTCTTCGTCCTTGGTAATATCCGTGGTCGCGCCGATCCGCTTGTAGGCGATCCCCAGCAGCCGAAACCCCTGATCGCTCAGCTCGTGGTAGCGCTGGTCCACCTGCTCGCGGATGCCGTCCAGCGCCACCGTCTGGCCGCCCTTCTCGGCCTGCGTGCAGACCGCCAGCACCTGCGGCAGGGCCCCCTTGGTAATCATCAAGTTTCCTTGCCCGTCGCCACCATCCGTGACCACGATGGTCAAGCGCTTGCGCGTGAAGTCGTAGGGCACCTCGTCCAGCTTCTTCCACGCCGCTACATCGCGCTTGCCGAAAGTCCGCACCGCCTCATCGATGGGGTTGGCGAACCCGGTCTCGTTGATCGCATTGAGGTAGGCGTACAGCAGCACTCGGTCGCTGTCCTTGCCCTCCAGGTCCAGCGCCCCGTGCATCTTGACCTGCCCCTGGGTAAGCGTCCCGGTCTTGTCCGAGCAGAGCACATCCATGCTGCCGAAGTTCTCGATGGAGGCCAGCCGCTTGACGATGACCTTCTCCTCCGCCAGGCGCTTGGCTCCGTGCGCCAGGTTGACGCTGATGATCGCCGGCAAAAGCTGTGGCGTCAACCCCACCGCCAGGGCTAGCGAGAACATGAAGGAATCCAGCGGCGGCTTGTGCAGCAGCACGTTGAAGAAGAAGATGCCCAGCACCAGCACCAGGGTGACTTCCATCAGGAAGTAGCCAAAGCGCCGCACCCCGTGCTCGAATTCTGTCTCTGGCGAGCGCGCCTGTAAGCTCTGTGAGATAGCGCCGAACTCGGTGTTTTGCCCCGTCTTGACCACCAGCGCGTGGGCGACGCCGCTCACCACGTGGGTGCCCATGAAGACGCTGTTGGTGCGCCCGGATAGTGCGGTTGCGGCGGGCAGCACGCCGACCGTCTTCTCCACCGGGAAGGTCTCGCCGGTGAGCGTGGCCTCATCCACGTACAGGTCGGTCGAGTCCAGCAGCAGGCAGTCGCCCGGCACCAGGTCGCCGGCGTCCAGCACTACCACGTCGCCGGGCACGACCTGCTCCAGCGGCACCTCCACCGCGGCCCCCCCGCGCAGCACGGTCACTTTCACCTGCACCATTGCCAGCAGCTTGGCCACCGCCTGCGCGGCGCCCCGCTCCTGCCAGAAGCCCAGCACGCCGCTGATCAGGACGATGGCGAAGATGATGCCCATATCGGTGCTGTCGCCCAGAAACGCGGAGAGCACCGCCGCAAACAACAGCAGCAAGATGATGGGGCTCTTGAACTGGCTGAGCAGGATGATCCACGAGCCCCGGCGTCGCTGGCGCTCCAGCACGTTGGGGCCATACTGGGCCAGCCGCCGCGTCGCTTCCCCGGGGCTCAGCCCCGCAAGTGAGGAGTTCAGAGCACTAATTGCGTCAGTGGAGGCAACGCTCCAAAAGGAGTCGGCTAGCGGCATGGCAGAACCTCCGACGGTCTTTCGCCCCGCTCGGGCGTCTCTTTACAGACGCCCCCACCCGGCGAGAAGGTCGGTGGCTTCGGACCTGTGCTGAGCGGCCCTAATTCAACGAGGAGGAGACTGCTGATGGAACCTACGAAAATGGCGGATCGAGCGGCGTTTACGGTACTCGGCGTCACGGTCCGCGGGAACGTGATGGACTTGGACTATGTCGGCATCTGGGAGAAGCAGTTCATGCCCCGGGCGGCCGAGATCCTGCCCCTGAGCACGGATCAGTCGTACTACGGCGCCTACTTCGGGACCGACCAGGACATGATCATGGACTTCATCGCCGGGGTCGAGGTCGCGCCCGGCACCGCCGTTCCCGCGGGCCTGGTGGCGCGCGAACTGCCGGCCGCGAGCTATGCGGTCTTTGCCTGCGCCATGAAGGACACCATGGCCACCTGGATGGCGATCATGCAGGAGTGGATGCCGACTAGCGGCTACGAGTGGGACATGAGCGCCTCGCCCTTCGAGCACTATCCCCCCGGCTTCATGGGCGAGCCGGACGAGCAGTTCGCGATCTGGGTCCCGGTGAAGAAGCAGGCCTAGATCCCTGTAGGGCGGGGCCTTGCAGAATGCCCTGAGCCTGTCGAAGGGTGCCCCGCCGGCCCTTACAAAAAAACGACCCCCGCAATTGCTCGCGGGGGTCGTTCGTTCTGTGCAGTTGCAGCCGGCGCTACTCCTCGCCGCACTTCTTGAGGAGCTGCTGCCATTTCCAGTCCACCCACGCCTGCATCTTGGCGCGGATGGCGGCGCCCTCCTCGCCCTTGAAGAGGTGCCGGAAGCGTCCCTGGATCTCCAGGTACTCCTCGATTGGCTTGATCTCCTTGGGCTTGTAGGTCAGCTTGTACGCGCCGTCCATGACCTCGTACAGCGGCCACAGGCAGCAGTCCGAGGCGGCCTGGGCGATCGAGACGGTGATGTCCGAGTCGCAGATCCAGCCGAGCGGGCAGGGGGTCAGGCAGTTGATGAAGCTGGGGCCGTCGATCTCGAAGGCCTTCTCCGCCTTGCCCACCACGTCGCGCCAGCGGGCTACGCTGGTCTGGGCCACGTAGGGAATGTCGTGCGCCGCCATGATCTCGGTAAGATCCTTGCGGTGCGCGGTCTTGCCCGCCACGGCCTTGCCCGCCGGGCTGGTGGTGGTGTGGGCGCCAAAGGGCGTCGCCCCGGAGCGCTGCACGCCGGTGTTCATGTACGCCTCGTTATTCAGGCAGACATACAGGAACTGGTGGCCGCGCTCAGCGGCTCCGGACAGGGACTGGATGCCGATGTCGTAGGTCGCACCGTCGCCGGCGAAGGCCACGAACTTGTAGTTGGCGTCCGGGTCCACGAAGTCCGGGATGGGCATCCCCTTGGCCTGCTTGGCCTTGTACGACTTGTACATGGCCTCCACGCCGGACACGGTCGCGCCGGCGTTCTCAAAGGCGATGTGCAGCCAGGGCACCGCCCACGCGGTGTAGGGGAAGATGGTCGTCGAGACCTCGGTGCAGCCGGTCGCGGACACGACTACCACCGGGTCCTCGGTTCCCATCAGGATCTGGCGCACCGCGATCGGTTCGCCGCAGCCGGGGCACAGCCGGTGTCCCGCCGTAAGTCGCACCTCGCTGGTCGCAAGTTGCTTGAGAGTCTTGGGCATTACAGAGCCTCCTATGATCAGGCCGCTTCAGCGGCCTCAGTTTGCGCGAAGAGCAGGGAGGACGCGCCGCGTCCTCCACGCTCGGGTGCCGCCTAGAACTCGTATGACGCCGTCGTCACATACTGGCGGCCATCTACTATGTTGACGGGGTCTGCAAGCTGGGCCCGCAGGCGCCAGTCGGCAGCGGGCAGGTTGAGCGTGGCGAAGTCAAAGCGCCACTTGTCCTGCGTGTAGCCGACACCCATCGTGAAGGTGTCCCCGAGGCCGTTCTGGCGGCCCCAGTTGGCGTCCCCGGCGCGCAGCGTCCACTTGTCCGTGGCGCGCCACTCGACCCCGGCGTTGAGCACGGCGTCGTCGCTGTTGCCGAGGTCCCGGTAGTCGGCGTTGACGGTCAGCGTCGGGATTACCGGCACGGACACGCCCACGTTGTACTTGATGTTGCCGGTGTTGGCCAGCAGGTCCTCCACCACGAAGCCGACCTTGATCGGCGTGGTCTTCGGCTGCGGGAACCGGAACTGGAACCCCAGGTTCAGCTCGTTGGTCTGCACGCCGAGCGGCAGCCTGAAGGCGGCCGACACCAGCCTCTGCGAGTAGTCTTCGGCGGTCTTGGTGTGCGACCAGGAGGCGCCCCAGGCCCAGTTGGTGTAGTAGTAGTTGTGACCGTACCCCAGGCTGAAAGACTCCACCTTCGAGCCATACGGCGAGAGCAGGTCGGACTGGTCAAAGCCCCGCCAGCTAACCGCGAAGCCGTGCTTCTTGTGCACTTCGTCCACGATGTAGGCCCCGAGGTTGGTCGAGACCAGGCTCATGCTGCTGTCGATGGAGCCGGTGACCTGCGCCTGGCCGAAGACCAGTTTATTGTCCAGCTCGCCGGGCTTCTGGTAGTAGTCCGGGCCCAGCGGGCTCGGCTTGATGTTCATGGTCCCCAGGTTGGCGGGGTTATAGTCTACGGCGCCCGCGTCATCGGAAACGGCGATCCCGGTGTTGCCCATGCCCAGGTAGCGGGCGGTGCCCGGCGACGACAGAGCTTGCGCCTGCGCCAGAACGACGGTGGCCAGCAGCGCCACGATCATGATCGGTACGAGTATTCGCTTCATTGTTGGTTATCCCTCACCTTTTGCGGTTATGTTTGCGTGTTATCGCGGCGGCCGGCGGCGCTACTCGCGCACGCCGAGGTATTTCACGGGCTGGGCGGGCTGGCCGGCGGCAGCCACCGCGGGCAGCTCCCCGAACACCTGGACGAACTGGTCCGGGGTGATCTCCCGGCCCCCGAGCCCGTAGAGGATATCCACGGCCGGCACCAGTTGTCCGGCGCTGTACAGGGCGGAGGTGACCTCCGAATACAGCGGGTGGACGGCCGCGCCGTAGGAGGCCGCGCGGTCGAAGATCGCGATAGCCTTCTTCCCGGCCAGGGCCGCGGCGATTTCCGCGGCGGGGAAGGGCCGGTAGGCGCGGATCTTGAGCAGCCCGGCCTTCACGCCGTCGGCCCGCAGGGCCTCCACGGCGTCCTTGGCCACGCCACAGGCGGAGCCCAGGGCGACCACGGCGTACTCGGCGTCCTCCAGCATGAACTCCTCGAGCAGGCCGTACTCGCGGCCAAACGCGGCGCCGAATTCCTTGCCGACCTTGGTGATGGTCTCCAGGGCGGGCGCGTAGGCGTCGAGCTGGCTGTGCTTGTGCTCGAAGTAGTAGTCCTGCAGGTCCAGCGGACCCACGCTGATCGGCTTGTGCAGGTCCAGCAGCGGGTTGACGGCCGGGTAGGGGCCGACGAAAGCCTTGACCGCCGCGTCGTCCTCCACCTGCAGCACCTCGTACGAGTGGCTCACGAAGAAGCCGTCAATGCAGTTCATGACCGGCAGCCGCACGCCCAGGTCCTCGCCGATGCGGGTGGCCTGGATCAGGTTGTCGTAGCCCTCCTGCACGTTCTCGCCGAAGATCTGGATCCAGCCGCAGTCCCGCGCCCCGTAGGAGTCGGAGTGGTCGCAGTGGATGTTGATGTTGCCCGAAAGCGCGCGGTTGACCACGGTCAGGATGACCGGGGCGCGCAGCGAGGAAGTGATGAACAGAATCTCCCACATCAGGGCCAGGCCCTGCGAGGAAGTGGCGTTCATCACCCGCCCGCCGGCTACGGAAGCCGCGGTGCAGGCGCTCATGGCCGAGTGTTCGCTCTCGACGGCCACGAAGTTGGTATCCACCAGGCCGTTGGCGACGAAGGTGGAGAAGGTCTGTACGACTTCGGTCGAGGGGGTAATCGGGTAGGCCGCCACGACGTCAGGATTGATCTGACGCATGGCTTCCGCAATCGCGTGATTCCCCTCCATGGGTTTAATTTCAGGCATTGTTACTCCTCCTCAAGGAGATGGTAAGCAGGTTGCTGGCTCGCCAGCAACACGATGGTTACTCGGTCTGCCCTTCCGGGCTCATGTCAATGCACTTCTTGGGGCAGACCTGGGCGCAAATGCCGCAGCCCTTGCAGTGCTCGTAGTCGAACTGCTGGCCCTTGACCGACCCCTCCACTACCGGGCAGGCGACATCGGGGCAGTAGATGAAGCAGAACATGCAATCAATGCAGTCCTCATCGCGGCGATGCGGGCGCTGCAGCCGCCAGCCGCCGGTCTGGTACTCTACGGCGTTGCCGGCCTGGGGGATAATCCCGCCCGGCTCCAGGTCCTGATACTTGGCATCGGGTGCGTAATGACTCATGCTATTTTAACCTCCTCGTAAGCGCGCTCGACGGCCTGGTCGTTGGCATCGAGCACGGCCGCGGCCAGCTTCCCGCCCAGGGTGCGCCGGACGGCCGCCTTAGCGGCGTCCTTGGTGACGATGTCGCTGACGCGGGCCAAAGCGCCCAGCATCGGCGTGTTGGGAATCGGGCGGCCGATGGTCTCCATGGCGATGGCGGAAGCATCCACCACGCCCACCTTGACCGTCTCGGGCACGCCCAGCATCTGCTTGATCTCGGCCGCATCGCCCTTGCCGTTGATCAGGATGATGCCGTTCGCGGGAACGCCGGCGGCCACGTTCTCCGACATTACCAGGGTGCTATCCAGCACCACGACGATTTGCGGCTCTTTCACGCCGCTGCGCAGCCGGATCGGGGCATCCGAAATCCGCACATAGGACTTCATCGGCGCCCCGCGCCGCTCGGCGCCGTACTCGGGGAAAGCCTGGGCGTTATGCCCCTGCTCGGCCGCGGCGACCGCCAAAATGTAACTGGCGGTCTTGGCGCCCTGGCCCCCGCGGCCATGCCAACGCACTTCCATTACTTCTGCCATACTCGGCCTCCTTAAAAGCCCGCTCCTCGGCGGGCCATGGTAACGGGACAGACGACTGAAAAAAACGATCAGCAGCCGTCGGGTGATGGTCAAAATCTCGCTCGTGCCTCTTCTGCCCCTCCCCTATTTAGGGGAGGGCGGAGGCTGCGCAGCAGACTCCGGGGAGGGGTCCCTCGCTAACGACGGACCACCCCCGGCGGTGCTCGCTACCCCCGTGATCCCTTCGGGCTGCTTCTAGAAGCGGTTTCGAAACTGCCCTTCTGCACAGGAGGTGCATCGTCGGGCCGTTGTAGGGGCGGAAGTTCGGCGTCTGCGCCGAATCTCCGCCCGCGGCTAGTCGCTAGTCTTGTGGCTCGCGCGGGCGGAGATTGCCCGGCAGACCGGGCAACTTCCGCCCCTACGCGGAACACAACGGTTCTGGAAATTGCGCCTAGTTGTACTCCGGCCGCCGCGAGGGCCCCAGCGGGCTCTTCAGCGCCTCGGTCAGCGCCGGGTCCCAGGCCGACCACAGCTCGGTGAACCGCCGGGTGTAGCTCTGGGCCATATCGGCCCGATGCATCACCAGCAGATTCTCGTCATTGTCCTGCGAGGCGGCGTGGGTCCAGTTATAGGACCCCGTAATCACGGTCGCGCCGTCCAGCACGGCAAACTTGTTGTGCATGATGTGCCGATTGCTGCTGATCCGCACCGGCACGCCCGCCTGCACCAACTCGCGCGCCACGGAGACTTTCTGCGCGGCCTGCGAGCGGTCCAAATACACCGACACCGCCGCCCCGCGCCTCTGCGCCGCAATCAACGCCGCGGCCAGATCGTGGTCGGTAAAGGTATACATAGCCACCACCGCCGACGACCGCACCGACCCCAGCGCCGCGAGGACCGCCCCCCGCGGATCATCCCGCCGCGAGAAATAGGGCTGAATATCGCCGGTCTGAGCCGTGGCCGCAGTCTGATTCCCAGTGGCACCGGCCTCTGGCCGGTGTCCGGCAGCTTCCGGCGCGGTAGCCGCCGGTGGCATCCGCAGCCCCGGCAAAGCCAGCCCCAGCAGCACCACAGCGACGACCAGCACAATGAGCGACAGAAGGTGACGACGCATAGTTTGCTCAGCCACCGATCTCGGGCGAGACGCCCGAGCTACCGGGAAAGGGCCTCCGCTCCGAACTCCCCCTCTCCTGCAAGGAGAGGGGGCAGGGGGGTGAGGCCCCCTTGCCTACATAACCGTCCGCCCTCTAAGCGCCCGCGCCAGCGTCACCTGATCGGCGTAATCCAGGTCCGCGCCTACCGGCAGGCCCAGGGCGATGCGGGTCAGGCGCGGCGGCGGCGTTAGTTCCTGGGCCAGGAGCTGGCGCAGGTACTCGGCGGTGGCGTCGCCCTCGACGGTCGGGGAGGTGGCCAGGATGACCTCCTCCACGGCGTCGCGGCGGGCCCGCTCCAGCAGTTCAGCAATCCGCAAATCGCCGGGGCCCACGCCCGACAGCGGCGACAGCGCCCCGCCCAAAACATGGTAATAACCGTGGTACTCGCCGGCGCGCTCGAGGGCCATCAGGTCCGGGGCCGACTCGACCACACACAAGAGACGCCGGTCCCGCGAGGGATCGGCGCACACCGGACAGAGCCGCGCGGCGGCGTAGTTGAAGCACTCCTCGCAGGGCGAAATGCCCTCATGCAGCCGGGCCAGCGTCTCAGCCAGCACCTGCGCCCGCGGCGCAGGCTGCCCCAGCATAAACAAGGCCAAGCGCTGAGCGCTCTTCGGCCCAATTCCCGGCAGGCGCTCCAATTCCTCTATAACGCGCTCCAGAGGAGCGGGGTAGCGCAGCATGATATACCTCGGGTAGGACGGGCGTCTCGCCGGTCAGCCGTCGCCGTACTGTAGGGCGGGGGCTACGTCCCCCGCCGGCCGTTAGCCGTTGCCTTACTCCCCTCTCCCGCAGGGAGAGGGGCCGGGGGTAAGGCTCCCGCCGTTGCCGTTAGCCTTTGTCGTCCCTAGAAAATGTCCGGCAGATCCACGCCCATCCCCGCCAGCGGCGTGGCGGAGACCAGCTTCTCGCGCTTCATCGCCGAGACGCGGGCCAGGGCGTCGCGCATGGCGGCGGTGATCAGGTCCTCGAGCAACTCGCGGTCGTTTTGCTCCAACAGGCTGGGCTCCAGCAACACGCGCAGCACCTCGCCGGTGCCGGTGATGGCGATTTTGACGGCTCCGCCGCCGGCGGAACCCTCGATCTCGACGCGGGACAATTCCTCCAGGGCTTCCACGATCTGGGTCTGGAAGTTCTCCACCTGGCTGGCAATCAACGCTTGGAAGGGATTTCTCATAGTTACCTTTCGGGCACGATTCGGCTACCCGGGAACAGCTCCAGGGTCTCGTTCACGGCGTTCTCAATCGCCTCGCCCGGCGCGATCGGCGGGGCCGGGGGACAGGGGCTCTCCTCGGCGGCCACGGTCTCCTCGCCGGACGGCTGACTGGCCGCCACAGGAGGCGTCGGGTCGGCGGGGGGCGCGCTACCGGTCGGCGGCGGGGCCTGATCCCCTTGCAGGCAGGCGATGGTCACCGCTTGGCCGAGCAGCCGGGAGAGCGCTTCCTCGATGGTCTTTTTGTAGTCGCTACGGGTCTTATTGTAGTGGAAAGTGCTGCGGGAGGGAAACAGCAGACAGATTTCGGTGCCGCGCACCTCGGAAGGCCGCGCCTCGGCGGCCACGGCCCAGGCGGCGGGATGCTTCATCCGCTTGAGTTCGTCACCCAGCGCCCCGGAGTCGTTGCCGCTCCCCCACACGGACAGCACTGCGCCCAGCGTCAGCGGACCGTCCACCGCGACCGGTGCCGGCGCAGGACGCACCCGCTCCTCCACCGGCGTCCGCGGCGGCTCGACGGGAGCTGGCGGCGGAGTCGGCGCGAGTGGCGCAGGCGACTCCACCTGAGCCGTCGGTGCGGGCTCCCCGACCGGCGCGGGGGGAGTATGCCCCTCCGCGGCCTCGGCGAGGGCCAACTCCACGGTCAGAATCTCTTGCCCCCCCTGGCGCAGGCGATCTTGCGCGCCGGAGAGCGTATTGATGGTATCCAGCAGCCGCCGCCGCCCCAGGGACTTGGCCAGATCGCGCGCGGTTTGCAGCTTCTCGGGGCTGCCCTGCGACCAGGCCGGCGGCTCCGAGCCCAGGCCCAGCCGCAGCAAATCGCCGCAGAAGGCCGTCAGGTCCTTGAGGTATTGCCCCAGGTCCTTGCCCCCGGCGACCAGTTCATCCACCAGACGAAACAGACCCGCCAGGTCCGCGGCGGCGACCAGCCCGACGCTGCGCTCCAGCAGCTCCTGCTGGGTCAGCCCCAGCACGGCGGCGACCGTCTCGCGGTCAATCGGCCCCTCGGCGTACGCCACCACGCGGTCGAAGATGCTCTCCGCGTCGCGCATGGCCCCCCCGGCGGCCTCGGCCACCGTCCACAGCGAGCCCTCGTCCACCTCCACGCCCTCGCGCCCCGCGATGGCCCGCAGCGCCTCCACGATGGCCACGGTCGGGATGGCGCGGAAGTCAAAGCGCTGGCAGCGGCTCACGATGGTCGGCGGAAACTTGTGCGCCTCGGTGGTGGCCAGGATAAAAACCACATAGCTGGGCGGCTCCTCCAGCGTCTTGAGCAGCGCGTTGCTGGCGGCGTTGGAGAGCATGTGCGCCTCGTCGAGGATGTAGACCTTAAAGCGCCCCTCGGCGGGCGAGTACTTCACTTTCTCGCACAGTTCGCGGATATCTTCCACGCTGTTGTGCGAGGCGGCGTCCATCTCAAAAACATCAATAAACCGCCCGTCCTGAATGCCGACGCAAGCGCTGCACACGCCGCAAGGCTCCGCGGTCGGCCCGTTCTCGCAGTTCAGGGCCTTAGCCAGCACGCGCGCCGTAGAGGTCTTCCCGGTCCCCCGGGGCCCGGCAAACAGATAGGCATGGTGAATCCGACCCTGCGCCACAGCATTACGCAGTGTCTGGGAGACATGCTCCTGGCCCACGACCTCGCTAAAGGTCTGGGGCCGATATTTTAGCGCGAACGGTTTGTAGGACATGAAATTGTAGGGCACGGTGCCGTTTGTAGGGCGGGGGCTACGTCCCCCGCCGTCCGGGCCGTTTCCCTGTAGGGGTGGCTTGCGCGTAGCGCCAGCCACCCGTTCGCTGACAGTCATCAAACGTCAGGGGTCCGCCAAGGCGCAGACGGGGCGTTACTTTGGCGGCGGCCCCGGCGGATATCCTGACATTCCCGTGCCCACTGCGGGAAAGGCGTGATAGCGGAAGTCCTGCTTCGCGGGCGGTGCTTCGCCCGCCAGGGGCACATAGCCGCTGGCGGCGATGACCGCCTGCCCCTCGCGGGTAATCAGCCAGTCCCACAACTGGTAGGCAAGCCCGTTGGGGTCTAGGTCCTTGCGAATGACCGCATAGACCGGCGCGGTCAGCGGATAGCTGCGATTCCGGATGGTCTCGCCGGAAGGCAGCACGCCGTTAATGCCCAGCAGTTTGACGTCCGTCCGCCGATACATCACTTCCTCATAGTAGTAGACCGAATAGCCCAGGCTATCCGGGTCGGTGGCCACCTGATCGACCAGCATGCCCATGCCGCCCGGCCGCATCTCGTCGGGAACCTTCTTCGGACGCTGGCCGTTCATGACCAGCTTCTCCAGCAATTCCTGGCTGCCCGAGTTGCGCTCCCGCTGGTAGGCATGCAGGGCATGATCCTCGCCCCCCACCTGTCGCCAGTTGTCCAGCTTGCCGGTGTAGATGTCTCGAATCTGGCTGAGGGTGAGCCCTGGCACCGAGTTCTGGCTGCTGCAGAGAAAGACGAAAGCGTCCAGGGCGATGGGCCGGGTCAGTAGCTCCACCCCAGCGGTTTTCGCCGCCTTGAGTTCGTCCGGCGAGGGCTCACGGGCAACGAGGATGAGCTCTCTTTGCTTGCCGATGATCTGCTGGTAGGCCTTGCCGGTACCCTCGAAGCTGCCGTCGGGCGAAGCTTCGGACTGCACCACCTGCGAGGGCCCAGGCTGTCCCACGGCGGGGGCGGCGGGGAAGATCGTCACCGACGAATCGCGTGACCACCCGCGCTTCAGCACCCGACACGGCTCCAGCCCTAGGTAGTGGTATTTGAGGTACATGCCGAGCAGTTCGGTAGAAGTGGACCCGCCGACCTCAGGATAAGTAATGTGCTCGAAGGGCCGGGGCGGCAGCGGGCGCATGTTGGGATAGCCCAGTTGCACTGGCGGGGCGTCGGACGGAGTCGCGTGCCCAGAATACCTATGCCAGAGCGCGGAGCGCGGAAGGATGATCGCGGCCATGACCAGGACGTCGAGCACCACCAGTATTCCCACAGTGATCAGGACGGCTTTCTTCATCGCCTTCACCCTCCCTCGGAAGAATGATGGTGCGTTCGCTTTCCATCCCCAGTTACGGCCGTGCACCCCACCTTTGAACAACCACTTACGGGCGTTACCTGAGCAGCCGGCTCGGGCCCGGCGGTCCGCGGCACAGCCGGCGTATTGCCTACCGCTGCTTCCTTCCGGACCTGACGGGGTTCAGCAGCGCCGACTTGCGCGGGACCAGACCTTCAACGCCACTTACTCAGGGCAGACCCCACAAATGGAGCCCGGGGGCAGGGAGTTCGGCCCGGCTGTAGCGGATTGCCGGTACAGGGTACCGCTAGTCCCCCGCGTAGCACGGCCGAAACTGAGGATGGAACGGTAGAAAAAGATCACTGCGGCTGCGGTGCGAGTTGGGCCGCACCCTTCGCGCGGTCCGCCTCGCGGCGGCGCTGCGCGCTGGTCATTGACACATAGCCACTGGCGTCGATGACCATCTGCCCTTCCTCACCGAGCAGCCAGTTGCACAGGCGCTTGGCGGGACTCGCCGCCGGCGCTCCGGCCCGGATGGCCACGTACACCGGCGCGATCAGGGGATACTCACCGCTCTTGATCGTCTGCTCGTTGGGCGCCACGAGGTTCACGGTGCACACCGCCACTTCGGTCTCGTACATCATGTTCTCTTCGTAGTAGAAGACCGTGTAGCCGAGGCCCCACCGATCCTGGAGCAGGGCATAGAAGGGGCCCCGCATCGTCTCGCGCACCAGCGGCCCGTAGGCTCCCTCGCCGGGCTTGGCGAGCGGTCCGTGCATCACCAGGGACTCCATGAGTTCCTGGCTGCCGGAGTTCTCCTCTCGCTGGTAGGCGTCAATCCTCTGGCGCGGGCCGCCCAGTTGGCTCCAGTTGGTGACCTGGCCGGAGTAGACCGCCCGGATTTGGTCGAGGGTCAGCGCGTGCACCGGGTTGTTCCGGTTCACCAGGAAGACGAAGGCATCCAGCGCTACCGGATGCACCTCCAGAGGCACCTTCTGGTCTTGAGCCAGCTTCAACTCATCGGCGGAGGGCTCGCGTGCGACCAGAATCAGGTCCGCCTGGTTCTTTACGAGCGCCTCGTACGCCCCGTGCGTTCCACCGGTTTGGGTAACGTTGCCCACATGGGTTTCGGAAAAGGAACCCCCGGACGTGTAATCCTCTCGGGTGTATATCCGGGACCGGTAGCCACTCCAACCGCCAGCCATGAGCAGGCGGACCATCTGCTTGCCCGTCACCACGCCGGTGACCATCTTCAGCAGCGGCTCTGCGGAGGTTGACCCGTACAGCCGGGGTAGTTCCGCCGGTGTCAGGCGCAGGCCCAAAGCGGGTCCCACCCACCACTCCCGCTGGGCGCGATGCTCTGGGCTGGGATGGGAGGGTGTGTAGCGGCGAGGCGCAGTCAACACGGGAAGAAATACGGCCAGGAGCAGCAACACCATGACGAGGACGACCACGATGCCGACGACCTTGCGCATGAGGTGCTCCTTCGCTAGAACGAGGCTATGTTGAGTGCTGCGATAAATATGGCGGAGAGGGTGGGATTCGAACCCACGTGCCGCTTGCGCGACAACACACTTTCCAGGCGTGCACCTTCGGCCAGCTCGGTCACCTCTCCGCCCACCGGAACAGCATCCGGCTTGCAGATCTCTCTTGTCTGGTTAGTTATCAAGTTGCACAGTGCTGCGTGCAACTTGCTAGTTGCACAGCTTTGACGAGGCTTTACTCCTCGCCCGTCTGGTAGTCCGTAAACCCCAGGCGGTTGCCGAAGGGATCGTCGAACTCCACCGCCCAGCCGGTCGGGATGCGGATCGGCTCGGCGACCAGCTTCACCCCGGCTTCCTGCAGGTGTCGCGCCGCCTCGCGCGCGTCGTCCACCACGAACCACATAGTAGGACGAGCGTGCGGGAAGTGCCGGATGTCCCGCAGGATCACGGCCGGCTCAGCCACGCCCACGCCGAAGCCGATCATGCCGCGTTCGCTGAAATCAAACTTCACGGACAAGCCCAGCACTTCCCCATAGAAGGTCCGGGCCGCTTCGAGATCCTCCGTAGGGAGGAAGAAATTGTCGTAGTCCTCAATAAGCATAGCATGGCGGCAGCCTGCCGTCAGACCTGCCGTGGAGCCGCCGTTAAGCCTGCCTCTGAGCTTGCCCCTGGGCCTGCCGTCAAAATGGCGGAGAGGGTGGGATTCGAACCCACGAACGGCGCAAACCGTTACACGATTTCGAGTCGTGCGCTTTCAACCGTGCTCAGCCACCTCTCCGTCAACTGCCCCAAAACCGCTTGAAAAGCGACCTCAGGCCTCAGGGACGGCAGGCTATTAGGTTAACATAGAACGCCCGGCGGGTCAAGGCGCTCCCCGCCTGTCGCCGAGCGGGAATCAGCGCCCCAGCAGCACCGCGCGACTGAAGGTGATGCGGGGCCGCGCCAGCTCCCAGAAGCCCGCCGCCCGCGCCAGTTCCACCGTCCGGGCGAACTGGGTGGCGGTCACATGGAAGGGCGGTTCGGCCAGGAGCAAGCGCCCCTCCGGCCGCAGCAGCCGGTACACCTGGCCCAGGAAACCCTCGACGTCAGGCGCCTCGTGTACCATATAGAAGGCCAGCGCGAAGTCCACCGGGCCGGTCACGCCGATCTCGGTCGCCGTGCAGCGCTGGAGCTGGATCCGGTCCGCCAGGCCCGCCTGCGCGGCTTTGTCGCGCACCTGCTCCAGCATCTCCTCCTGCAGGTCCACCGCGATCACGCGGCCCGTGTCGCCCACCAGACGCGCCAGGGGGAGGGTGAACCAGCCCGGGCCGCAGCCCAGGTCCACGACCGTATCTCCCGGCCCCGCCAGGCCGGCCAGCATCCTCTCGGGGTTGTGGACCAGCCTGCGCAGGGAGTTAACGAGCAGGCCCGCGTGCTGTGCAGAGCACACGCGCCCGCCGCCGGGTTCGGTTGCTTTGGTCATGGTGTGTCCCCTTTCACCAACGTGGTCGGTCGGCAAGGCCGCCGGCAGACTAACACACAACGCGGGGGCCCTCAAGCCGCCCCCGCGAGGGCCCCCAGGTTGACAAGGCTCCGGCGCAGGTTTACAGTAAACCTTCAAGCGGGGCGCGGATGCCGCTCCCCCAGTGTCTATCCCGGCTCGGAGTGAGCCGACCTCATATCGCGGTGAAAAGCCGCGCAACGACGAAGGGAGTCTTACCAGATGGCTAAGATGTATTATGACGGCGACGCGGATATGTCCCTCCTGGAGGGCAAGAAGGTCGCAATTATCGGCTATGGGATCCAGGGTGGAGCCCAGAGCCAGTGCCTGCGGGACAGTGGCGTCGAGGTTATTATCGCCGAGCCCCCGGGAACCGTCAACTACGACCGCGCGGTCGCTGACGGCTGGAAGATCTGGGACACCGCCGAGGCCGCCAAGGCCGCCGATTTCATCCAGGTTCTGACCCAGGATCACGTGCAGGCCCAGGTCTACAAGGAAGCCATCGCGCCGAACCTGGCCGAGGGCAACGGCCTGATCTTCAGCCACGGTTTCAACATCCATTTTAACCAGATCATCCCGCCGTCGACCGTGGACGTCTTCATGGTCGCCCCCAAGGGCCCCGGGGCCCTGGTGCGCGAGATGTACCTTAAGGAAGTCGGCGTGCCCTCCCTGATCGCCGTCTACCAGGACTACACCGGCAAGGCCAAGGACTACGCGCTGGCCTACGCCAAGGCCCTCCGCGCCACCCGCGCCGGCGTGGTCGAGACCACCTTCAGCGAGGAGACCGAGACTGACCTGTTCGGCGAGCAAGTAGTGCTCTGCGGCGGCGTCAGCGAGCTGATCCAGGCCGGGTTCGACACCCTGGTCGAGGCCGGCTACCAGCCGGAGATCGCCTACTTCGAGGTGCTCCACGAGCTCAAGCTGATTGTGGACCTCATCTGGAAGGGCGGTATCCAGGGGATGCGCAAGGGCGTGTCCGGTACCGCCGCCTACGGCGACCTCACCCGCGGGCCCCGTCTGATCACCGACGAAACCCGCGAGGAGATGTGGGCGATTCTCGAGGAGATCCAGAACGGCGAGTTCGCCAAGGAGTGGCTGCTGGAGAACACGGTAGGCCGCCCGGTCTTCAATGCTCTGATGAGAAACGGCGAGGAGAGCCTGCTCCAGGAAGTCGGCGAGGAACTCCGCGGCATGATGCCCTGGCTCAAGGACGCCGTCTAGGCCGGTCGTAACCGCAACCTACAGGGGCGGGCCTCGGCTCGCCCCTTTCCCTTTTCCGCGATCGCCAGCCCCTTGCCCTCCCGGGGAGCATGTGGTAAAATCCATTGTCTGACGGAGAGGTGGCCGAGCGGCTGAAGGCGATCGCCTGCTAAGCGATTATGGGGCACAAACTCCATCCCGGGTTCGAATCCCGGCCTCTCCGCCATTTGACAGCAGGTGTCACCAAACCGCGCATCCGTAGCTCAGTGGATAGAGCACCGGCCTCCGGAGCCGGGTGTCGGGCGTTCGAATCGCCCCGGGTGCGCCAAACTTACTAACTAGTGTTTTGCAGCAGCGGTTCTCGGTGGTGATCACGCCGAGGTAGACTGCTGCGCCATTTCGGAAGAGCGCGCTCGTAGCTCAGTGGATAGAGCACCGGCCTGCGGAGCCGGGGGTCGGGCGTTCAAGTCGCCCCGAGCGCGCCATCCACCCTTGCCGAGCCAGTACCGCAACTGGCTCGACCCCTCTCGGCTCTGACCCCACGCGCCCGCGTAGCTCAGAGGATAGAGCAAGAACCTCCTAAGTTCTAGGTCGCCCGTTCGAGTCGGGCCGCGGGCGCCAGTCTCTCGCCCGCCTCCTCGTCTGCCTTTTCCCCAAGCCCCTCCCGTTTCGGGAGGGGTGCCCGAGGTCTCCCGAGGGTGGGGTGGGCCGGCCGTTCACCTCCTCCCCTCCGGCAGGTGACGTCCGCCTTCTCCGTGAACTACCCCTCACCACCAACCGGGGCATGACTCCCGCCTCGCTCTCCCGCGGATTTCGGTTCACGAAAGGCATCACGCATGAGGACTTCCGTGTTCACCTCCCTCGCCCTGGGCGCCGCCCTGCTCCTTGCCGTGCCCTTCGTCCAGGCCGAGACCGCCGCCGCCCCGCCCCCGATGGTAGTCGTCCGGGAGGACAACCTCTGGATGCTGGACGGCAACGGGGAGAACCCCCAGCGACTGACCACCAGCGGCGATTGCTCCTCGCCCACCTGCTCTCCCGAGGGGAGCCGGATCGCCTACGTGCGGGGCACCGATTACCGCCAGCGCAGCCTGTGGGTTCTGGATGTCGCGAAGGGCACGGCCACGCAGTTGGTCGGCGCCGTTTCCGGCTACAGCTACCCCCGCTGGTCGCCAGACGGCAAGTCGGTGGCCTACTTCTGGATAGACGATATCAACCGGTCCACGGTAGACTACGACTACTTCCAGCTCGTCCGGTTCGACGTGGCCTCCCAGGCCGTGAAGATCCTGGCGAAGGACCTTATCGGTCCCCTCGGCCTGGCCTGGGCCCCGGACTCCTCCGCCCTGGCCTACTCCACGGGATACGCGGGCAAGTCGCGCCTCGCCTTGATCTCCGCCACCGACGGGGAAGTCGCCGTCCCCGAGTTGGCCTCTCTGGACCGTGATCAGGAGCAAGCCGAGATCAGTGGCGTCAACTGGCTGCCCACCGGGGAGATCGTCTACGTCACCGACCTCCCCGCCGCCGAGGACACCCGGCAGATCAAGGTCTACCAGGCGAATCTGGAGGGCGAAGTGAAGACCCTATACGAGAATCACGCCGCCACCACTGACTGGCAGTGGTCGCTGGGCGCGGACTCGCGGGGGCGCCTGCTCCTCTGCTGGCAATCTAGCCTGTGGCTGGTGCAGGAGGGAAAGGCGATTCGACTGGCGGAGAACGCAACGGAGGTGGGCTGTCGCTAGGCCTGCCTCCCGGCTGCCGTTACGCCCGCCTTTCCCCAAGCCCCTCCCGTTTCGGGAGGGCTTGCCCGCCGAAGCTTTCAGCGCAGGCGGGTGCCCGAGGTCTCCCGAGGGCGGGGTGGGCCGCCGTTCACCTGCCCCCCGGAACTCCCCCAACCCCACGCCTCAGCCTCTTGCTGCCCTCTCCCGCGAAGATTTGCCTCTCCGGGGGAATCCCCGCGGCGCAGGGACAGTCTATACCTTCGCTATCGCCACCAGCGGCGCAGCAGCCGGCCCAGCCCATACCCGGCGGCCAGGAAGCCGGCCACATCCGCGGCCAACACCCCGGGGCGGTACAGGCCCACGTAGTGGGTCACCGGGTCGATCCGCACCGTCCAGGAGAAAGCTAACCAGGCGCACCCGACCAGCGGCCCGAGCAGGCCCAGCAGCAACCCGCGTCGCGTCCAGCGGCGGTCCCGGCGGAGCCGGGCGGCCAGCGCGCCCAGGGCCAGTCCCAGCGGCAGACCGGCGCCGGTGAGCACCCATACCACCGCGCTAAATTGGTCCAGCGTCACCGTCTGATACACAGTCCAGGCCCTCCGGGGCCACTAGCGAATTCACCGCCGGGGGACAGGGGACCTGCCCGCCGGGTAGCGTTCCACTCGTCACCTTGGTTCTAGGCCGGGAGGTCTTTTCGATGCGAGTCATCTGGTTAGTCGTCGCTCTGCTTGCTCTGCTGGTTAGCGGGGCCCTGGTCGGCTGCGCCAAGCGCGCGCCGGCCGAGGGCCTCGCCGCCTCTGCTCCGGACAACGCTCTGGTGGAGAGCGCCCCCGCGCCGGCCAATGACCTCGCCTCCGCCGCCCCGGACGCGCCCGGCAACGCCCTGACGACCGGCGGCCCGGCGGCGAAGAGCGCCCCTCCCGCGCCGCGACCGCGCCTCTCGGCGGCCGCCGCCGCGAGTGGCCCCCTCGGCACGGCGCTGCAGAAGGCGCAGGCCCTGCGCAGCTATGAGATGACCACCACCATGCCGGCCGGTCCCACGGGGCAGCCGGTGACCCTGCGCACCCTGGTTGAGATGTCCGGCGGCCAGACTGCGGCTATCGTCTCGGTCAGTCCGCGCGGCGTGTCGTACTCGCAGCCGGCGAAGCGCCAGGTTTACATGTACAACCCCCAGGACAAGACGGCCTTCCTCGTGCCCCCGCCCACCGCTCCCCCCGCCGGTGCGGGCGCCGCGGCGGGCGCGGGTCGCCCCGGTGGCGCCCCGCGCGGCGGCGGTTTCGGCGGGCGCTCCGCCGTGGATCGCCTGACCACGCTGGCCGCGGAGAATCCGAAAGTCAGCGACGCCAAGTTAGGCAGCCTGGACTGCTGGCTGGTGCAGACCACCGATCCGCGCGGCGACGTCGTCAAGACCTGGATCGACAAGCAGTACGGGTTGACCCGGCAGACCGTCGTCGGCGAGCGGACCCTGACCTTCGCCTACAGCCGCATCAATCAGGTGTCCCCCAGCGAGTTCCAGTTGCCCAGCGGTACGAAAATGGTCTCGCCCCCCGCCAACTTCGGCCAGGGTCGCGGCTTTGGTCAGGGCGGCGGACGCCGCGGCGGACCGCCCGCCGGCGGGGGCCAGTAGCAGGTAAAACTCACCCCGACAGCGAACTGCTCCCTACGGCTAGCGTACCCGAGGTCAGCCGGAACTCCCAGGGAGGTCAGTCTATGCGCCTATTTCGTTGTGTGCTCCTAGTTGTCGTCCTCGCCGCCCTCGTCTTTGTGGTCGGCTGCCCGAAAAAGCAGGCCGCTGAGCCCGGCGGGGGCGCGGCTTCCGCCCTTCCCGCCCCGCCCGCCGGTCCGCCGCCGGCCGTTGCCTCCAGCTCTGACCCCTTCGCCGACATTGCCGGCAAGATGAAGTCGCTCAAGAGCTTTGAGATGACCATCACCAGCAGCAAGGGCGGCCCCAGCCCCAAGCAGGAGGTCCAGCTCGCCGACGGCAAGTTGGTCGCGGCGCGCATTGACGCCGGGGGCAAAGCCGGCCTGATGATCATCAACTTCGACAAGAACGAAATGTACATGTACAACCCCGCGACCAAGGCCGCCATGAAGATGCCGATGGGCAAGAACAACCCGGCCGACGCCATGGACAAGTACGGCCCGAAGCAGCTCGCCGACCTCCAGGCCAAGCACCCCAAGGTCAGCAGCGAGACCGTGGACGGCGCAGACTGCTGGGTCCTGGAGACCACCGGCGCCAAGGGCGAGACGAGCAAGCTCTGGGTGGACAAAAAGCTCGGTCTGACCCGCCAGGTTGTCACCGGCGCGGACACCACGAAGATGACCTACAGTCGCGTCAACGAGATTCCCAACAGCGATTTCGAGCTGCCCAAAGACGCCAAAGTCCAGTCCCTGCCCGCAATGCCGAATATGCCCGGCATGCCCAAAATGCCCAAGCCCTAGTCCGGGTTGCTGAGCGCCCCGTCACGAAGGTAAACGGCAACGCAGCACGAACTAAACAGCCGCCGGGTCCTGGACTCGGCGGCTATCTCTTTGTGAAGGGTGAACGACCACATGGCTTCCGACCTGACCTCCCGCGAGATCATCAAGCGCGTCATCCACTTCCAGGACCCGCCCCGCGTGGGCCTGTATTTCAGTCGCTTCGGCGTGGACGATACCGTGGATGTCTTCGATTTCCACATCCGCGACGCCCACAACGTGGACCCCTGGGGCGTCCAGTGGGTCACCCATCCCGACGTCCCCTCCCTGGGCCAGGTCAAGGAGCACTTGGTCAAAACGATGGCTGACGTGGCGAAGCTGACCCCGCCGGACCCCGTCTACTACGTCCAGCAGGTGCGCGAGGCCCTGGCCCGGCTCACCCCTGAGCAGCGCGACAAATACCGCTTCATTGCCACCTCCTCCGGCATCTGGGAGGTCTCCCGCTACCTGCGCGGGATGGCCGAGTTGATGGAGGACATGGTGCTGGACCCGGCGCTGGTCGATGCGGTGGTGGCCTTCTCCGCCGACTACTGGGTAGCGTTCCTGGAGGAACTCGCCCCGCTGGCCGACGAGATCGACGCGATCTGGATGTTTGATGACTGGGGCACCCAGAGCGATGTAATGATCAGCCCGACCATGTGGCGCCGCTACTTCGGCCCGCACTACCGCCGCATCGTGGCCGCCGCCCATGCGCTGGGGATGGACTTCTGGCTGCACTCCTGCGGCCGCGTAACCAACCTGATCGGGGACTTCATCGACGTAGGCATGGACCTGGTCAACCCCTACCAGAGCAAGACCTGCGGCTATGAGGAAGTAGCGGAGAAGTTCGCCGGCAAGATCGCCTTCCTGGCCACGGTGGACACCCAGGCGACCCTCACCCGCGGCACGGTGGCGCAGGTCAAGTCGGAAATCCCCCGCGTAGCGAAGTGGGGCACCGAGCACGGCGGCCTGATCGTGAGCAACTACAACTACGACACCCCCGAGGAAAACGAGCAGGCGGTCCTGGACTACTTCCTGGCGAAGGGGTAGGGGAGAAGGACGTCGCCGTACTGTAGGGCGGGGGCCACGTCCCCCGCCGGCCGTTAGTCAGTGGCACCGGCGTCTCGCCGGTGGGTCCGCCGCTGGGCCCCACCCGTGAGCGCTCGCCCTTGCCTCTGCCGTTGCCTCTGCCTTTCCCCCCTCTCCTGCCAGGAGAGGGGCCGGGGGTGAGGCCGGGCAACCGCTGCCCTCCTACCTCCTCCGCCACAAGGTAAATATCCCCAGCGCAACCTCCGCCCGATACCCCTCCCGGAAGGCCACCAACTCCGGCCGGCTCTCCCACAGGGCCCGTGAGGTCAGCGGCAGCAGATCGTTCTGGTCATTGTCGGCGACCACCAGGTACGTCGGCGGGTGCGCGTTCAAGTCGCGGAGGAACTCGCCCTGCCACTTCGCCCCCAGCGCCGGATCGCGCTCGGCGGCGGCGTACAGCGGGTAGTCAAAGCCAAAGCGCGTCGGGCAGCGCCGGTCGGCGAGGTAGTAGATCTGCGGCTCGAAACCCCACACCAGCACGTATTCCTCCGGCCCGGTATGCGCCTGCAGGTAGCGCGCCACCTCCCGGTTGTTGCTGTAGGAGAAGGCCTGGCGGTTGGTGAAGCGGTGCTCGAAGGCGGCCCGGCTGACGCGCCCGGTCACCGTGGGCGCCCAGGCCTGCACCTGGTAGACGACCGCCGGCGCCGCCAGCCCCGCGACCACGATCGCCCCCAGCACCGCCGCCCCGCTCCCCCGCCAGCGCTGCGCGGGACCCGAGGAGGCCAGCCCCGCCGCGCCCAGCAGCGCCAGCGGCGGCAGCAGCAGCCACCAGTGATACTCCCAGTACTTGTTCTGCACCACCAAGAGCACCACGCCGCCCAGCAGCCACGCACCCAGCGCCGGCCGGTAGCGCGCCGCCGCCGGATGCGTCAGCCACAGGCCCCCGAACAGCGCCAGGCCGATCAGGTAGGCATGGGAGAGCAGGTACGCGCCGGCCGCGGACAGCGGCTGGAAGCCGGGCACCGTGCCGTGCGCGTGGGGATTGAACTGCAGCAGAATCTCCGCCGCCGCCGGCAGCCCGCCCCGCATCCCCAGCCACCCGGCCACCGCCACCGTGGGCAGCACCCCCGCGCCCAAGTACAGCCACGCTGCGCTCCGCCGCCGCGCCGGCTCTCCCGTGGGCGTCCACCACAAACACGGCAGCAACGCGGGGATCAGCAGGTACAGCAGCGGGAACTTGTACAGCGCCGCCCAGCCCACCAGCAGCCCGGCCAGCGCTGCGCGCGGCAGCAGCCGTCGCCCGCCGCCGAACAGGAGCGCCGCCGCGATCGTGGCCAGCATCGCCGCCCAGCCGTCCGGCTGCGCGGTCTGCCAGTACCCCGACTGCGCGTAGGCCAGGCCCCAAAACAGCGGCGCCCACCACGCCGCCCAGCGCCCCGCCACCCGCCCGGTCAGCCGCCCCAGGGCCAGCAGCGACGCGCTCAGCAGCAGCAAATCCACCAGCCGCAGCCCCCACTGGTTGCGCCCCAGCAGCAGTTGCGTCGCGGCGAATTGCAGGTGCGTGGCGGGCCCCTTCTGCTCCCAGGCGTCCCGGTAGGGCAGCCCCCCGTGCGCCACCACGTCCCCCACCCAGGCAAACACCCCTTGGTCGCGGCCCATCGCCCAGGACAGCGTACTAATCGCCCACAGCGCCAAAAGCGCATAGCCGGCGATCAGGGCCGCGGTGCTAAGTATCTGCAAGGGATGAAGACGCCGCATCTCAGGGGCTATCTTTGCGCCGCCAGAGGGTGAAATCCTCTAGTGAGGTCGCAGTGGGCGAAAGGCAGAAGCTGCATTGACAGGCACCCAGAGATCGTGTATACCCGGATCGTCAAAGACTGGCCCGCCCACCAGTCCTAACGACCCGCGCCGCCCGCCGCGCCGAAAGAGTGAGAGCATTGCAGCCCACTGAAATGACCTGGAAGGCCGTAGTGGCCGAAGCCCTTCGCGACCTCGGCGGCGAAGCCCACCTTCGCGATATCAACGAGCACGTCGCCATTGCCGCTCAGGCGAAGATAGCTACCAACCCGAGTTGGCAAGACACTATTCGGCGCGTGGTGCGGCAGTACTCCGTGTTCGAACCGGTGCCGCCGGCGCGCAGTGGAGTGTACCGGCTGGTGGAGACCGAGGCGCCTGCTCTGCAGGCGCAAAGCATTGACAGCGCCGATGAAGAGGTCAACCATTCGATAGCCCAGGGGATGTTGGTCTCGTTGGGCAGGCTCTACGGATACGAGACCTTCGTGCCGGCGTCCGACCAGTCCATGCGGTCCTTCCAGGGCGAGAAACTCGGGCAATTGGTGAGCGTTCGCGACTGCGCCTCGGTGTTCCCCAGCAACAACGTCTCCCGAATCAAGCAGATAGACGTACTGTGGTTTGACGAGGACGACGGGCTCTTTCCCGTCTACGCCTTCGAAGTAGAGCACACGACCAGAGTGCGCGATGGAATGGACCGTCTTCTGAAAATACCGGCACGTTTCCCCGCGCAGTTGTTCGTACTCGGGGCAAGTGACAAGGAGGAGCAACTCTTCCAGCGGCTCCTGGGACAAGCTCCCCTAAGCCAGTATCGCCACAAGTTCACCTTCCGCCGCTATCAGCAGCTTGAGAGTCTGTACAACCTTGCCACCCAGCACGGTGCCGAACGGGACGAGTTCGGTGTGCTGGAACGCTCTGCGAGGCTTTGAAGATGGGCTACAAGGACGACAAATGGCGCGAAGCGCCCGACTATTGTGTCGAGTGCGACAATTTTCGACCGCTGAACAAGGTCGCCGTCTGCCAATCATGCTGGGAGTCTGGCCCTTCGGGCCAGGAGGACTGGGAAGAGGACCCTCAGCATAGCGAACGGCACTACGTCCATTCTCCGGACTCAGCCGCTGCATCTCGTATCAATCTGTGGGTGCGAAGTACGAGCCAGACGAAGAAGGATGCCGAACGCGGCCTTGCTCGGTTGAACCGGCTCCAATTCGGGCGGGAAGCCTCTCTTCCGAAGTTATTCAGCTCGGTTCCTGGCTACAGCGTACGTGAAGTGCCCGCAAAGGTTGGCATCGGCGTCTTCTTCGACGGCGAGCTCGTCGCGCGGTGCTTCAGGAAGCATGAACTGTACGAGTTTCTGGAGGATAGTGGCATCGACTGGTGGGAGGTCATCTCGAGGAGGCTCCTTCCAGACTATGCGCTGCTTGTCATGGCCTTCGACACACTGTTCACCTTCGAGATGAACCAGAAGGCAGCGAGTTCGGTGGTCGAGAAGCTACAGACCTGCGACTTCAAGCATAAACAATACCTCAGACTGGTTTCCAAACTTGGCTTGAGAGTGGAGTGCGTCTACGTTCTGAATGATCGTTTCAGGAAGCCGGAGTTTGAGGATGTCCTGGACTACATCCGCAGCGTGAACTGCTCCTACCAGTTCGAGGAAATCCCGCTTGCGTGGCTGGGCTTGCCTGCCCGCACCGCCTGACTGCCCGCCGGTCCCCCCGAACCCCAAGCAAAAGAGCCCACTCTCGCCAGAGTGGGCTCTCTCGTTTCCGTCCACTTTCCTCGCCCGCGCTTAGTCCATATTCAGGCCGCGCTTGGCCAGGATCTTGTACTGCATGGCGTGGATCTTCGTGGCCGGACCGCTTTCGCGCTGGTCCCAGCCCGCCGTCGCCAGGCTGCGCAGCTCGGGCGCGAACAGCCCCGTGCTGGACTCGCGGCCCAGGATGTCGATGGTGCCCTTGAACAGCCGCACCTTGTAGACGCCGTTGACCGCCCACTGGCTGCTCTGGCAGAAGGCCGCGCAGTCCTGCGTGATCGGGTGGAACCAACCGCCGTGATAGACCATGTAGGCCCACTGGCGCTCTACCGACGGCTTGAACTGGATCTGCTCCTTGGTCAGGCAGAGCTGCTCCAGGTCCTGGTGCAGGCCCAGGATGATCTTGGCCGCCGGCGCCTCGTAGACCTCGCGGGACTTGAGGCCGATCAGGCCATCCTCGAACATATCAATCTTGCCGATCGAGTTCTCGCCGCCCACGCGGTTGAGGTAGTGGATGATGGCGGCGAGGTCGGTGAAGACGCCCTCGTCGCTGCTCACCCGCACCGGCAGGCCCGCCTGGAACTCGATCTCCAGGTCGGTTGGCACGTTCGGCGCGTTCTCCGGGTACTTGTACCACATGTAGTCTTCCTGCGCGATGCGCATCTGCAGGTTGTCCACCTCACCCGAGCCGATCGAGCGGCACCACATGGTGCGGTCGTCGCCGATGCCGGGGTTGTAGGGGATGCCGTACTCGCCGGAGAGCACCTTCTCCTCCTGGCGGGTGAAGTTCCACTCGCGCACCGGGACGATGACCTTCAGGTCCGGGGCGAACATGCCAAAGACGTTGGCCATGCGGTACTGGTCGTTGCCCTTGCCGGTCGAGCCCTCGCAGATGGCGTCGCAGCCCTGCTCGACGGCGAATTCGGCCACGCGGCGGGCGATGAGCTGCCGGGTCATGGAGGTGGCCACCGGGTAGCCCTCGTAGCTGGAGTTTGCATAGATGGCCCGGGTGATGAAGTCGTTGACGAACTCCGGCTGGACGTCCATCAGCGACCAGGGCACGTTGCACAGCTCGGCCTTCATGCGGCAGTCTTCCAGTTCCTGCTCGGTGAGGCCCACGTCGCAGGTGATGGCGAGTACTTCCTCCGCGCCATAGCGGTCCGGCAGCAGCTTCAGCGCCAGCGCGGAATCGAGGCCGCCGGAATAGGCGACCGCGACTTTCTTGCACTGGGGCAGCTCGATCAGATAGTCTCCGTTGACTTCGGACATAGTAGAACCCTCCTGTGAGGCGCGATAGGCGCCGTATCCTCAGGGGCGACAGCTCCCGCGACCGCCGTCTGCCCACCTACCAGACATACAAAATACCGACCAACCCCAGGGGGGCGGCCGGAGCAAGGCGTACCGCACATTATGCCCTGCGCCGCCCCGCAGGTCAAGAGCGATCCGGCTGTCGGTGGCACCGGCGTCTCGCCGGTGGGGCTGCCGCTGTGCCTCGCCCGTGAGCGCTCGCCCTTGCCTCTGCCGTTTCCCCCGGAGGGGCCGCACGAGCGCAGCGAGGTCGGCCCGGCCGTTTGCCTTGCCGTTGTCCCCCTGCCTTTCCCTCCCCTATCTAGGGGAGGGCGGAGGCGGCGCAGCCGCCTCCGGGGAGGGGTCCGCCGTTCGCCGTTGCCTTTCCCTCCCTTCCGCACCCCTAGTGCTTCGATTCTCTTGACAGCAAACCTGCCCATTCGTATAATGATATGTAGTTGTACAGCCTATGCCATAGGGAGGTCTTCTAAGTGCGCAAAGGTTTCACGCTCATCGAGTTGTTGGTCGTCATTGCGATCATCGCCATTTTGGCGGCGATCCTCTTTCCCGTCTTCGCCCGGGCCCGCGCCAAGGCCCAGCAAAGCAACTGCCTGAGCAACGTCAAGCAGATCATGCTCGGCTGGCAGATGTACATGTCCGACTACGACACCTGCCTCCCCGGTTGGAACGAATACACGATCGGGGGAGGGGCGGGGAGCGCTATGCTTTCCGGGCTGCTCATGCCCTACGTCAAGAACGGCCAAATCTTCTTCTGCCCTGGCAACGGCATCGTGCAGCGCAACTACGCCGGCTGGCCCGCCCCCTGGGGCCAGGCCCCGCCCTGGTCCGAGTACTGCTGCGACGTGATAGATAACAACATCGCCCACAAGAAGCAGGACCTGTTCGGCTACCCGGCGGAAATGGCGATAGTCTTCGACATGCGCAAGGACGCGTCCTCAGACAGCTTCTTCGACTGTCGCTATGGTTTCGTATCGGTAGCCGGGACGAACCGCCTGCCCGGCGCCGACAACCAGGCCCCGCATAGCGCTGGCCTGAATGCCGGTTTCCTCGATGGGCACGCCAAGTACATGACCGTGGCTACGGGGCTGACCATGCAGGACCCCACCACCGGCCTGCCGGTCACGACCGCCCAGCGGCACTTCTGGTGGGGCGTCGACTAGCGCCCCCTTTCCTCAACGTCCCGCCCCTACGCCCTCCTCGCACCTGCGGGGAGGGCGTTTCCTTTTGCTCTCCGGGGAGGCTAAGAGCCCCCCTGCTTCGATACTCTTGACAGCAGATATGCCCCTTCCTATAATGAAAGTGGTGGTTTAGCCTATTTCTAGGGAGGTCCAGAAAATGCGCAAAGGTTTTACTCTCATCGAGCTTTTGGTTGTCATCGCGATCATCGCCATTCTGGCGGCGATCCTCTTTCCCGTCTTCGCTCGGGCCCGCGCCAAGGCCCAGCAGGCCAACTGTCTGAGCAACATGAAGCAGATTGGTCTGGCCAACGCCATGTACATGAGCGACAACGACCAGCGAGCCATGAATTGGTACCGCAATTCGTTCAGCAATACCCTGCCGGCAGTGGATACCAACAGCATGCCCGCCCTGCTCGCGCCCTACAGCAAGAACGATCAGATGTTCTTCTGCCCCTCGGTCAGCCTTACCCCCAGCGCCACCCAGCCCGGGCTGGCCCGGGGCCGCTCCTACCACATCAACGTCGCCTGTCTGTCCGGCGGCGCCGGCGGCTTCGGCAATAACTTCACCCCCGTCAAGGACAACGCGATGAACGCGGTCAATGTCGCCATCGCCCTCGACGGTGACGCTCTGGGCGGCGAGGACTGGGCGTCCCCCCGGTACGCCGACCATATTCCCGACTCCATAGCCGGCGGCAACTGGAAAGTGTCGGACCGCCACAACGGCGGCGCCAACATCGCCTACTACGATGGCCACGCCAAATGGTTGAAGTTCGAGAGCCTGTGGATCTCCTACACCGGCAACCAGCTCCCGGCCCCCGGCGGAGTCTACGACAATATGACGACCGTCCTCACCACCTACGGCCCCAGCCTCTGGTGGAGCGACAACAGCTAGTCGCCCCCCGGCGACTGTCTCCACAACCAATGAGGGCGGGCGACCACCAAGGTCGCCCGCCCTTTTTTCCGGCGCCGGGCACGCCGTTTCTCGGAGGGGCCGCACGAGCGCAGCGAGGTCGGCCCGGCCGTGGCCTTTGCCGTAAGCCCCTCCCGCATCGGGAGGGCCTGCCCGCCGTAGCTTCAGCGAAGGCGGGTGCCCGAGGTCTGCCGAGGGCGGGGTGGGCCAACGCAACCGGAGAGCGGTGGAGACCCCCCTCTACAACCTCCGCCCCAACGCCGTTTCGTACACCGCCAACACGTTCTCCACCGGTACATCCGGCTGGAAGACGTGCGCCGGGCCGAGGATCAGGCCGCCGTCCTTCCCCAGCGTCTCAATCAGCCAACGGGTATGCGCGGCGACCTCCTCGCGGCTGCCGTTGGGCAGTAGGCCCTGCGTGTCCACCCCGCCGCTCCAGGTGATCCGGTCCCCGAAGTCCCGCTTGAGCGCCGCCGGCTCCATCCCCGCCGCCATCGTCTGCACCGGGTTGAGCGCGTCCACGCCGATCTCGATCAGGTCCGGGATGATCGGCCGCACCCCGCCGCAGGAGTGGTAGCGCACCCGCGCCCCGTGCTCCCGGCACAGGCCGATGAACTCCACCATCCGCGGCCGCAGGAACTGCCGCCACATCGCCGGCGAGAGCAGCAAGCCGTTCTGGCCGCCGGTATCGTCGTTGTATTCCACCATGTCCAGCCGCCCCCCGCTCGCTGCCAGCAGCCGCCGGGTCCGCTCCAGCAGGTACGCCTGCACGCGGTCCATCAGCGCCCCGGCCAGTTCCGGGCGCAGGGCCAGGTCCAGCATGAACTCCTCAAAGCCGCGCATGAACCAGGAAATCTCAAAGATGCCCCGGCTCGCGCCCCAGGTCCAGTACTCCCCCGCCGCGTCCAGTTGCGTCGGCAGCCCCGAATAGTCCCAGTCGTCCGCGGAGGGCCAGGGGTAGTCGTCCAGCTCCCCGACCTCCCGCAGCCCCCGCAGGGGGCAGTCGGCCAGGTCCATGTAGAAGCCCACCTCGGTCTGATTGGCTCGGAACCCGACCCCCCAGATGTCGCGATAGAGCCCGTCCGGCGTAACCTCCACGGTCGGATCGGCGTAGCCCAACTCGTGGCTCGGTGGCCCAAACCGCGGCCCCACCCCCCGCAAGTCGGCGCCCAGCGCCTCCTCCACGGACTCCCCTGCCCCCAGCCCCAGCCGTGCCCGCACCGCGGCGGAGACCTCCGCCCGGGCGTAGTAATCCAGCGGCACCCGGTCCGGTTGCCGGTGCTCCAAAGCATCGCGCACGCGTTCCTTAGAGGTCATCTGCGGTCTCCTCGCGGGCCGGGAGGCTGTGAAACGCCTCGCCCAGCCACTGGTAATTCTCCTCGCTCATCCCCAGCGAGGCGTAGTCCTCGATGTAGCCAATAAAGCCGCCCCGCGACCCGCCCAGGCAGTCACACAGCCGGCGCACATAGGCGAAAATCTCCGCCCGCCCGCCGGAGACGGCGACGCGCTGGTGGTCCACGGCGCAGCAGAAACACACCTGCCCGCCGAACTCCCGCCCCAGCCGCTCGACGCCGAAGATGTCCGGCTGCAGCAGCTCCAGCACGTCCACGCCCACCTCAATCAGGTCGCCGATGATCTCCCAGACGTTGCCGCAGGTATGGAACCAGACCTTCTTCCCCGCGGCGTGGGCCCGGGCGAACTGCTCGGCATAGCGCGGCGCAAACACCTCCCGCCACTTTGCCGGCGAGATCATCAGCCCCCGCTGCGTCCCCCAGTCGTCCGCGAAGCCGATGCAGTCCACCGGGTAGGCGCAGGCCTGCTCCAGGAGCGCGTTCTCCCAGTCAAAGACCAGGTCCAGCACCCGCCCCGCCCGCTCCGGCGCGAGCGCCAGGTCGCAAAGCAAGTCCTCCATCCCCCGCAGGAAGGTGGCCTGGTTGAACCCGCTGATGCCCACGCCGAACGTCAGGAAGCGGTCCGCGCCTTCCGCCACGCAGCTCGACAGCCCCTCAAACCGCCCCGGCGCGTACGGGTCGGGCGGCACGTACCCTTCCAGCGCCGCGGGGTCGGCCAGGGGCGCCGCCTGCGTCTGCCCCATGGTCTGATCCAGCGAGGACCACACGTACCCCCATTCGGTAGCGCCCGGCTGCTCCGGCTCCCACCCCGCGGCCGGCCCCCAGCCGCACCCCCGCACGTCGGAGCGGTCGAGGTCGCGGTTGCAGTATTTGAGCGGCACCCGCGGCGGCTCGCGGAACTCGATAGCGCGCCGCACCACTTCTTTGGCGGTCATGAGACTCTCCCTGTCTTACGGCGCGATCTTCTTGTAGAACAGCACCAGCGCGGCCGGCCGGGTGGTGATCGTGACCACGAGCCCCGTCTCCATGAGTTCGCGCCCGGTTACCTCGCGCACCGCGTCATCATCCAGATTAGTCAGCCGGTAGCGCGCCTCGGCCTCCAGGCCGCGCAGTTGGTACCGCGCGGTCTCGTAGGTGCTCTCGAAGCGCTTGAAGACCTGCACCACGCCGTCGCCGCTCTCCGGGCGGTCGAGCTGCCACGCCATCCAGGCGTCCTCGCCCAGCGAATAGGCGCTCAGCGGGTAGAAATCGCCGTACCAATACGGCACGATCCGGGCCCGCTCGGCAAACAGTCGCCGCGCCAGATCGAAGTCATGCTCCTTGACCCGCATGTCCATCCCGGTCGTGTTGTGGGGGCACATCAGGCTGCGGAACTCATACTGGTTGGTCGCCCCCATCCCCGTGCCGAAGTACGGCGCCCACATCGCGAGGCCATAGGTCTGCCCCTGCTGGGAGGCCGGGTGCCCCTGGTAGTCGCTGCGCAGCAGCGGCGTGGCGCGCCGTAGCGTCTCCAGATCGTTGCGCCGCCCCCCCGAGGCGCAGCTATCAATGCGCATCGCCGGATGCCGCTGGAGCAGCGCATCCCAGTAGGCCAGGTAGCCGGTGACGTAATGGTTCTCGGTGATCCCTTGCCGGTCCGCCGCCTCGCCCTCCCGCCAGTAGCCCAGCGGGTCAATGTTGAAGTCCTGCCGGTAGTAGTCAATCCCCTGGTCGGTCAGGAACTTGTCAATATGGTCGGTCAGCCACGCGCGCGCCTCGGGATTCCCCAGGTTCAGCAGCCGGTTGTGGGTGTCGGTCCCCAGCAGCCATTCCGGGTGATTGTCCCACAGCCAGGTGCCGGGCGTAACCCGTTCCGGCTCGAACCAGACGATGCTCTTCACGCCGAGCGCGTGCCCGTGGTCGGTGATCGCCCGCAGGCCGTTCGGGAAGCGCTTGGTGTCCACTTCCCAGGTCCCGGTATTCGGCCACCCGGTCTGATTCGGATACCAGCCGGCGTCCATCCACCAGTACTCGATGGGGATCTTCTCCTGCACGAAGCGATCAATGAACATCATCTGATTCGCCTCGTTGGCGTTGATCATCTCCGCGAATTCCCCGGAACTGCAGGCCATCAGGTCCGGTCGGGGCAGTTCCCCCTTGATCCGCGGCAGGTTGTGCGCGATCATCCAGCGCCGCCACAGGTTCTGCCCGCGAATCCAGTCGCCGCTGTAGAACTGCACCACCACCAGCGGGGTGCGTACTTCCTCGCCCGGATGCAGGACAAAGTGCGCCAATCCCTGCCCCCCGACCAGCCGCACCGGCGCGTTGCCGTCGCGGGTGAACTGCGCCGTCCAGTTCCCCGGCCACCCCAGCGCCACAATCGTCCCCCCGTTGGTCTGCGCGAGGTTGAAGCAAGGCATCACCGGGTCGGTCGGCCGCCCCGACGACCCCAGCCGGTAGTCGCTGCCCGGCCCCAGCCGCGTCTCCTGCGGCTGGTAGTCGGTCTCCTGCGAGGAGCTGCCCAGGAAGTGGTGCAGTTGATAGTCGCCGGTCCCCTGGTCAATCAGCGCGTCCACCGCCCGCACCTGCTCCAGCAGTGGCGTGTCCGCCTTGCCGGTGTTCTTGAAATACACGGTCCACTCCACGGTCGGAAAGTCGCTGTACTCCACCCGCGCGCAGCGCACCTCCAGCCCGGTCGCCGGGTCGGTCCAGGTCAGCGTCCGCCGCGTCCGCTGCGCGTCCAGCTTCTCGCTGGTCTCGTTCTTCGTCCAGCCGGGCAGCAGCGCCCCCGAGGGCGTGTTGCCGTACAGGAACGAGAAGGGCAGCCCGCCGGGCCGGCTGGGCAAAATAGTCAGGTCGCCCAGCCACACCTCTTTGCCGTCCTGCAGGGTGACTTTGGCGTCCGCCCAATCGGACTGGTCGCAAGCGATTCCGTCGCCGTTATCGGAGATATCCAGCATCATCTCGGTAGCCCCGCCCAGCGCCACGTTCACCGGCACCCCCGCTCCGCCGCCATGCATCACGGGCGAGCGGAACAGCTCCTTACCCCCGGCGCTGACGATAAACACCACGCTCCCCCGCCCGCCGCTGGTCATCTCGTTATTGTCCACGCCCACGGTAGCGCTGAAGCTCGCGGCCGGCCCGGGCAGAGTCACCCGCACCTTGCTGACCGCGTGGCAAAACAGCCCGCGCGCATACTTGGTCTCGCCAATAGTCAGCGGCACCCCCCCGCGGCTATTGAGCATCACCGGGTCGTTATTAGCCAGCACAGTCAACCCCACCGCCTCCGCCGCCGTCCCCGGCCGGAAGCTACCGGCAGTCCATCGTTGCCCGAGCGCCAACTCCTCAGCCGTAGGAGAAATCCCCCAAGCAACCTGAGCAACCCCCATCATCATCAAAGCCCCCAGCAAAAGGTAAGAGCATCTCATGTGTGTTCTCCTTGGTTGTGGCAGGGTCACTTTTGGCGCACCTCACTTGGCAGTGGCAAAGGTCCTTGCTCGTCACAGCCGTGGATGATGAAATCGTCAATCGAGCCGAGCTTTGCATCTCCCACATGTCGGCAGAATCGGTTGTGGTAAGTCGCGAGCCATTGGTATTTGGCGGCAACGTGGGGATCGGCCGTGTACTTCGCCATGCTCGCCTCCACGCGCTTCTTGTGGGCTAGGAGAAACGGTCCACCCCGCGGAGGGGTACAGCACGCCTCCAGGTCATGGAAGCGGGCGAGGTAGTTCACAAAGCAGCGACCATCGTGGTCACGCCACAGCCTGTCTCGCTGCCGGTCAATACCGGGACCCTCAATATGGCCTTCCTGTATGAGGTCTGCACACGTGAGGTAACAGTGCCGCACGTCTTCATCGACAAGCACGCGTGGGTAGCATGATTCTCGCCTTTCCATATCGTACGCGCGTATAAGAGCAGGGCTAACGACAAGATCGGCTTCATCGTGATGCTTGCCCAGAACAGCAGCTCCACGAACGAACAATCCCTGCTCGGCGAGACTACCGACAAGATCGCAAAGCAGGTAGATCATGTCGTGAACGCCAGTGAGATCCTGTATGGTATTGTTCTTCCGGGCGACAATGAAGATCGAGTCCGAAAAGACGCGAATGCTCTCAACCATATCATGTTCGCGCGCGATAGCCACGCTCTTGCCGAGGAAATGAACCGCTGTTCTTAGCCGCATGATATGGGCGTCAAGTTGGTCACTAGCCACGGCATCCTTGATCATCTCCCGGTAGCCAAGGATGTCCAGATAGGCAACCCACGCTGTTGTGATCACAGGCGGAGCCAGTAGCCGCTGCTTCTCCTGTTCCCAAGTCTCGACGTCCGGGCGTCGGTCGTCTGTGTTCGAGGGCTCCAGCATTCTGTCCTCCCTACCTCAAAAACATCTCCACCACCGGCACGGTGACGTTCGGCTTGCGCACCGGCAGGTTCAGCGTGACCGTTCCCGGCGGCATGGACACGTGGGTCGCTTGCCAGTCCGGGAGGTCCTGCATTAGCACCTCCGAGGCGTCGTTGAGCAGTTGCGCGTAGGCGATCTTGCCCTGGTAGCCCGGCAGGTACACGTGCTGGATCGGCCAGTTGAGCAGGTGCAGATAGAGCCGCCGCGTCGCCGGGTTGTAGGTCAGCCGCGAGTCCGGCGGCGCCGCGAACTCCGCGGGCGCCGCCCCGCAGCCGTAGATCGCCCGGCTGTGCCGGCTCATCCACTCGCCCATCCCCTCCAGCGCCGCCAGCGCCCGGTAGTCGAACTCCCCGCGCCCCGTCGGCCCCACGTTCAGCAGCAGGT
>DASXVN010000080.1:0-91081 GCA_036504235.1 Armatimonadota bacterium
CTGTAGGGCGGGGGCTTGTACCCCGCCGTCGCTAGCCGAGCGTTAGTCCGGCGGGGTACGAGCCCCCGCCCGACAGTACGGCAACGGCTCCCCGTCCCCCCCCGCGTCCTCCCAACCCCCTTGTCATCTGCGGCGCCGTCCCTCATAATGGCGCCTCGTCTCGCTTTATCCATCGTTGCGGTAATCGTTAAAGGAGCCACTTATGAGCCAGCCGCTTGCTTTTTGCCATATTTACGGGCAGATGGACCAGACCTCGGATCGCTTTGTCAACGAATTTGAGCACATGTTCGGACTGGACCTGGTCTGCGACACCAGCGTTGATTTCCACACCATTTCCCGGCAGCATGAGGTGCTCGCGGAGGTCCAGAAGCGGGGCGGCCTGGTCTCCCCTGTCTTCTACCCCGACACCCTGGAGCGCACCGGCGCGGACTCTAACTGGTGGAAGTACCCGACCGAGGAGTGTGTGCGGCGGCTGACGGCGGCTCAGGAGCGCTTCGCGACGCTGGACCTGGGGCCGCTGGAGTCTATTACCACTTACACGCCCGGCAACGGGCTGGTCGCCGCCTGCCGGCAGTTGGGGGTTACCTCGATCCTGGGCTTCTGCGCGCCGCAGCAGCTCAAGGACGGCGGCTGGGAGATCTCGCACTACGGCGCGCCGCTCTCGCCGTACTTCATCGCCGAGGACGACTTCCGCAAGCCGGAGCGCCCCGGCGACCGGCCGGACCCGGTGCTGATGGTCAATATGGAGCTACGCTCGCCGATCACCTGCCTGCGCCACTCCAACGAGGGGCCCTTCTGCCCGCTGAACGCCCGCGCCGCCGACCGGACCCTGGAGCCGGGACCGGACCCGCTGCAGTATCTCGCGGTGGCCGAGGACTGGCTGCGCGTCGGGGAGCTGACCGGCCAGCCGATCTTTCTGGACATCAACCTGCAGTACTTCTTCACCGGCGTCTGCTTCTCGCAGAACCGGCGCGCGCTGGAGTGGATCGCCCGGCAGCGCGACCAGGGACGTCTGCAGGCGGGCGGGGTCAAGCAGTGGGTTGCGGTCATGCGCGAGGCGGGGGGCTTCTTGCCGCAGCGCAGCTACTGGCGCGGCGAGATGATGGGCTACCACCCCGGCAACCGCCTGGGGAGCGTGCCCGACATGGTCATGGAGGAGAGCGCCGACCGGCAGCTCGTGTGGCAGGAGGGGGATAACCTCCCCCGCCGCTGGTATGACTATGGCAAGCCCTGGGACTATCCCGGCTACTGCCCGGACGGGACCGCGCCGGCCTCGGAGGAACTGCCCGGGATCAGCGTGGAGGTCACGCCGCGGGAGTCGGCGGGCGCGACGCGGCGCTGCTCGGTGCGGATCAGCAACACCGGGGAGGCGCGCCGAACGCCGCTGGCCCTGTGGGACCTGCTGGGCGAGGCCGCCGGGCCTTTCTCGGTGGCGGCGCCGGAGGGCTGGAGCGCGAGCGTAATTCCGCACCCGGCCGGGACCACCGGCGTGGTGCTCCTGGAGGGGCCGGCTCCGGCCGGCGAGACCGTGCTGGAGCTGACGATCACCGCCGACCACACGCAGCCCAGTGGCCACAAGCAGCGCTGGGGGAGCCTGCTGGAGGCGCAGACCTTCTTCCACGGCGGCCGGCCCTATACGGTGCTGGCGGCGCAGACGGCCGAGCCGTTCAGCGTCACCGTGCGGCTGCACCGGCCGCAGTATTCGGTGATGGACCCGGTGCGGCACGAGAGCCTGTGCGGGCTGGACTACCAGGACAGCGTCTTCCCCGCCGCCGGGGCGCGCTGCGACTTTGACGCCACGCGCATGGCCTGCTGGCACCGCTTCTGGGAGGTCACGGCCGCGGACCTGGAGATTGAGGGCGTCGAGGAAGTGGAGGCGCGCCTGCGGGAGCGCACCCAGCGGCTGGCCTCCCTGGCGCCGGGGCTGGAGATTCCCGCGCCGGGCTACCTGCGCTTCCACGACCTCAAGGAGCCGGAGACCTGGGATGTGAAACTGGCCCGGCGCCTCGGCGAGCGCGAGCGGGAGCGGATGAACGCCTGGTTCCGCGAGCAGCGGCCCGGGGCCGGTGAGGTGGTCATCGAGGCCCACCCGGGCATCTACATGCCCCCGGGGTCGCAAAGCTGCTCGCTGGCGCACGATTTCGAGTATATCCGCTGCGCCGAGGGGCTGGGCTGCGAGGAGCAGTGCGCCGATTACGCGCAGGCCTGGGACTGGGGCGTGGCCGGGTGGATCCAGTGGCGGCACCTGGTGATCTCGCTGAGCGGCCTACGCGAGGCCGACGGGCCGTACACGCTGCACCTGCACAGCTTTGACCCGGAGGGGCGCGACTACGAGCCGCGGGTGTACTTCTTCGACCCGACGGAGATTCCGCCGCGGGGCGAGCCGCAGATGACTCTGACGCCGGGGATGAGCTGGCCGCTGCCCAGCGGACGCGAGGGGCGCTGGGAGCCGGGGGCGCTGTGGTCCACGCGCCTGCCTCAGGCCTGCTTGCGGTGGGCGATGATCAACGTCCATATCCGCCCGCTGCAAAAGGTGAAGCTATTCGACTGGATCGCCGAAAGCGGTGCGCCGGGACTGTTGAGCCATCTGTGGGTGACGCGGGGAGGGTAAGGGCGGCAGCAGCCGGCCTCACCCCCGGCCCCACTCCGGGCAGGAGAGGGGGGAACGGCAAAGGCAGGCCGTTTCCCCGTAGGGGCGGAGCTTGCTCCGCCCGCGTAAAGGCGGAAGGCGGAGGCGGGACGCCAGTCTAACCTCACCCCCCGGCCCCCTCTCCCGCGCCTGCGGCTTGGGAGAGGGGGAGTAACGGCAACGGCGGACGGCAACGGCGAACGGCTGGCCCACACCGCCCTGCGGGCACCCCTCCCGGAGCGAGAGGGGCTTAGCGGCAAACGGCACACCGGCGAGACGCCGGCGCCACCGACGGAAACGGCAACGGCGGGGCGGATCAGGAGATCCACCACCCGTAGGTAGATTGGCAGGCAGCGTGCGGGCGTGTGTTGCGGTGCGGACACCGCAAGACGCGCCCCTGCGGGAAACGGCCCCCGCGCTACACCCAAGAAGGATATCCGCACCTGCCCCGCGAATACGATTGTGCTTCGTTGCATACTTGACTGCGGAGGAGAATTGCTATGACGCTTGCGCGCCGCCTGTGGCTGCCTTTGGTGTTAGCCTTCCTGGTGCTAGTTCCCGTTCTGGCGGGGGCGGCGTTGACGGTGCCCGCTGCGGTACCCGGGTTGACCGTGGCCACGCGCGAGTCACTCCCCGTGGCGCCGCTGCGAGGTTATGGCAGCCTGGGCGGCGAGTATGTGCAGTACAAGGCCGCTAGCGGTGAGCCAAGCTCGATTCTTCTCATCCAGTGCCCCGACGCGGCGCGGGCGGGGGTGACGCTGGGCAAGTACCGCTCCGACCTGCGCTGCCTGGGCGGCGTGACTGAGTCGCAAGTGAAGGTCGGCGCGGCTCAGGTCGCGGTGGCCGTCGTCGAGGGTCAGGGGCTGATCTGGGCCGCGCGACAGGGCGCTACCGTGGCGGTGGTCGCGGCGGCTCGCGAGGCCGATCTGGTGACGCTGCTGGGCGCGCTGGGCGTCGGGGGGTTGACCGGACTGGACTACACCGGCGCGCCGGTGCCTGTCTACCTGGACAAGTTCGACCGCTACGGCTGGAGCTTCTGGTACGGGATGTTCGCCACGCCTCCGGACCAGGCGGCGACCTACGACTTCAAGAAGGAAGACTTCGAGTGGGCGCAGCGGATGGGCGTAGGGGTCCAGGTCGCGGTGACGCTGAACATGCAGGATACCGCCGAGGGCGTGCCGGACCTGTCCGGCACCGAGTGGGCCATGAACCTGGCGCGCGACATGAACGTGCCCGTGTTTGTGCAGCCCTTCGCTTTCGCCGGGCCGCTGTGGCTGGCTAACCGCTACCCGCTGCAGATGGAGCAGAAGATGCCGCAGTTTGTGGGCAACTACTACACTCCCGAGGGCCTGGGCGGCGGGGACGACTCCCCCTCGCATCTGGCCTGGACCTCCACCGAGGCGCTGGACGCGACGCTGAACGCGCTGGCCCCGGCGATCCGCAAGCTGGCGACCTACCCCAACCTCACCGGCTACACGGAGCTGCACGGCGAGCCGGAGCACAATACCCCGGCGATTTTCATGGAGTACGGCCCCGAGGCGGACAAGGCCTATCAGGGGTACCTCAAGCGCATCTACGGGACCCCGCAGGCGGTGGACCAGCGCTGGTACGGCGGGGCGGGCACGATCAAGAGCTGGGCGGACGTGCGGATTCCGGAGGTCGCGAGCTTCCTGGGCTGGGGGCCGCAGGCCGTGGACCTGCGCGGCGCCTGGCGCACCGCCTGGGACAACAAACTGCCGGCCGAGTCGGTGGCCCAGTGGGCGTCCCCCGACCTGGACGACGCGGCCTGGGAGACGAAAGTCGCGCCCGGCGACGATCACAACCTGTGGCGCAGCCAGCGGCGCGTCCCGGCGATCTACCGGCGCAGCTTTGACCTGCCCGCCGCGCGGCTGGCCGAACTGACGGCCGCCGGGCAGGGCAAGTGCTACCTGTACGTCTGGGACATGGAGCAGGCCAGCGGGCAGAAGGTGCAGGTGGCCCTCAACGGCGCCGTGGTCGGCGAGCGCACCATCCCGTCGTGGCGGCCCAATTGGTGCGTCTTTGAGGTCTCGGCGGCGCTGCGCGCGGGGCAGAACCTGCTGGCGCTGCACCTGCCCTGGGGCTACCTGTCCTACCGCGTGTACCTCTCCCCCAACGAGCCGCGCTGCTACCCCGATCTGGGGGCGCAGGTGAACGCGCGGTGGGTGGATTTCCGCGACTTCACGACCTGGAACCGCTATGACGCGATGAAGCGGACCATGGAAATGTACCGGCGCGAGGACCCTAATCGCTATATCAAGCAGATGGCGGTCGGCGGCAACCTGGGCATCTCCAAGGCGCTCTCGGAGGACTACGGCGGCGCTTTCCACGACACCGGCGGGATGGGCGGCAACCTGAACGACTTTCTGCCTACGGTATCGCGCGGCGCGGGAATGCCCTTTACCGCCGAGCCGGGGAATCCGGCCCACAACCTGATGGAACTGAAGAATATGGTGGGCCTGTACGCCAGTGAAGGCGTCAACGCGGTGGACTATTTCATGCACATGGGCGACATTAGCTGGGACCCGGAGCGCCGGGCTTGGTTTGAGGCCAACCAGCCCTTTGTTCACCTGTTCGGAAAATACCACGGGCCGACCGCGGCCGTCGCCGTGCTGCACGGGGCGCGCGGCCAAGCGCTGATTGACTATCCGTGGGACCAGATGGATACGCCGCTGCTGTGGAACGGGCGGCACGGGCCGCTGGGCCTGGAGGGCTACCTCCCCTATCCGCGCGACGTCCTGGTGGAGGGCGATTTCGCCCGGGGCAACGCCGACCGCTACCAGATCATCCTCGACGACAACACCATGGTCATGGACGAGGCCCTGGTCACGCGCATCGAGGCGTGGGTGCGGGCGGGCGGCACCTTCATTGCCTGCGGCCACAGCGGGCAGCATACGCCCGAGGTCGCCAACGCCGCGCCGATCAGCCGCCTCACTGGGTACAAGATGATCGGCAACGACGACAACCGGCGGATCATCGGCGTGCCCGGGCAGAAGCTGCTCACCGACCCCTACTGGTTCCAGACCGACCCGGACGGGCGGCCGGCGCTGGGCGGCGCGGGGATGATGATGCAGAAGGTCGCGCCGGACGCGATTGACCTGATCGCCTGGGAGAACAACGGCGGAATCGCCGCCGGGGCGCGGCAGCTCGGCAAGGGCTGGATCATCACCACGGGAACCTACTACTCGCGCGAGGGCTGGGCCAAGCTGCTGTACGCGCTCAACCAGCCGGTGCTCAACGCCAGCGCCGAGAACTGCCAGGTGTCCACCTACGCCAGCAACAACGGCCTGTACGATGTCTACATGGTGTGGGGGCAGCGGATGAAGGACGGCGGCACGACGACGCTGAACATTCCGGGTATGGCGCCCCAGACGCCGCTGCGGGACCTGCTGGCCGACGCCAAGCTGACCGGCGCCCCGGTGGCAGGCGGCGTCAGCTTCCCCGGCCTGGCCTTCAACCAACTGGACACGCGGCCCTATCTCGCGCCGCGCGGCAAGCTGGCGGAGGCCCCGCTGGAGTGGCTGCGGCTGCAGCGCAGTTGGTGGAAGGGCACCGTGAAACCGGGCCCCGCGCCCACCACGAAAGCCACCACCAGCAACGGGCTGGACCTGAGCCGCGACTGGCTCTTTGCCCCGGTTCCCGAGGGCGTGGCCGGCGCGGATCTGGCCGGGCTGAGCCTGAATGATAAGACCTGGGACACCGCCGATCTGGGCTGCTGGAATGTCGTCAAGTACGGCGATATCAGCAAGGGCCTCTTCCGCAAGCACTTCACCACGCCGGCCGGCTGGGTGCCGGTCCGGGGGCGCACCTACCTGTACCTGCACGGCACCGATGCTGCAACCCTGCGCCCGCCCTACAAGACTAAGGTCTACCTGGACGGGCAACAGCTCTGGGCCAGCGGCAACAGCCAGTACGACTCCATGTGCGTGGAGATCACCCAGGCGCTGACCCTGGGGCCGCACGTGGTGGCCGTGGAGGCGGAGAGCAGCACCAAGGTGGGCGGCGTGGTGGGCGGGATGTGGCTGGAGTTTGTCCCGGAGCCGGCGCTGCGGCAATCCCTGGCCGGCGACTGGGGCAACGGGATGCAGCTTCCGGGGCAGGTAAAGGACCTGACCGGGGCGCGCCGGACCTTCGTCCCCAATCCCCAGGGGCAGGGCAAGACGGTCATGGTCTATGTTGAGGCCACGACCATGCACTGTATCTACATAAACGGCAAGTACCTGCCGCGCATGAATGTGCCCTACGGCACCCACTTCCGCTTCAACATCACGCCCTGGATCAAGTGGGGCGAGGAGAACGTCATCGAGATGCAACCGCACTATACCAACCCGAACACCATCGGGGCGGTGGAACTGCGTTACTACGATCCCCAGACGCTCCAGTAAGTCACTGAATCTGTACGCCCAGGAGTAGTGAGAAAAGCCCTATGAGAAACCTGACCATTGCCCTAGTCGTGACCCTGGCCTGGGGGCTGCTCGCCGGCGCCCAAGCGGACGTTACCTGGACCGCCGGCAAGAGCCGCGTCCTGCCCGAGCGGCCCGCGCTGCGCGCTTACGGGCGCGTGCAGGCCGTGGAGACTAGCTACCAGGCACCCGGCAACTTGCCGGTGAGCGTGACCGTCTTCACCTGCCAGGGCGCCCAGCAGGCCCAGACACTGATCGGCAAGTTCCTCGCCGACCTGCAGCTCTCGGCCGGCGTGGAGTTGGAGGAAGTGAGCATGGCGGGGCGGCGCGTGCCGATGGTCGTCACCTCGGCGCAGGCCGGATTTGTGGGCTGCGTGGAGGGCTCAGTGGCCCGCGTGCTCGCCTGCCCGCAGCGCGCGAACCTGGCGACCTTCGTCAACAGCCACCCGGAAATGATCCGGGGCGCTGTCCGTCGGGCCGACTATCCGGCTTACCTCGATCGCTTTGACCGCTACGGCTGGGGATGCTACGGGATGGGCGGATTCAACGATTTCCATGGCTGGCGCGCGCAGCAGCAGCTTAACCCCGTGGAAGACGTGGACTTCATGGGGCAATACAAGTTCCGCTTCGAGCCGTGGCTGGACCCGACCGGCTTTGACAACAGCGACGGGATCCGGAGCAACTCGGAAAGCGAGTGGTTCGTCAAGCGCGCGGCCGCGGACGGCCTGGATGTCTCCTTCCGCGTGTACGGCAACCCCGGCGGCGCGGACTGGACCGAGCGGCGCTTTCCCGAGTATGCCGAGCAGCCTGCTTCCTTTATGATGAGCGGCTGGCATGGCCCCTCGGAGTTCTGGAAGGCCCAGCCGCACATGACCTGGTATGACCCCGATATTCACCGCTACATGGCGGTCAAGACCATGCAGATGCTCGAGGAATACGTCGACGCCCCCACCGCCATGGGCTGGATGCACCCCTCCGGCGAGTTGGCTCACGACGAGTGGTACGACATTCACGATGACTACTCGCCGAAGGCGGCCGCCAACTGGCGCGCGTGCCTGCAGGCCAAGGGCCTGTCCCTGGCGCAGGTCACCAAAATGTACCAGCGCGCGAAGGCCTTCACCGCCTGGAGCGAGGTGCCGATCCCGGAGTTCGCCACCTTCGCCGGCCTCGATCAGAGCGTCGCGGACCTGGGCGGCGCGTGGCATTACCGCCTGGAGAACACCAGCACGCAGGCCCCCGCGGCCTCCTGGTACGACCTGCCCGCCGAGCAGAAGTACGCGGGCGTGGCCGGCAAGTGGTGGGAGAGCGCGCTGGACAGCAACTGGCAGACCATGAACATGCCGGGCAGTGACATGGTCTTCAAGATCTTCCCGGCCACCAACACCAACGCCTCTAGCTGGTGGCGCCGCGACTTCACGCTCAGCGCCGCGCAAAAGGGCACCGGCAAGCTGTACCTGTACTGGTTCCCGATCAGCTACGGGGGAATCCACACCGGGGAGCATCGCCGCTTCCATCAGGTCTATATCAACGGCCAGAAGGTCGGCGAGATCGGCACCTGGGGAGCGCTGGAGGTCAGCTCGGCGCTGAAAGTGGGCAAGAACGAAATCGCGCTGCAACTGCTGGGCTCGCTCTGGGACGGGCGCATCTACCTGTCCACCGGGGCGCCGGCCGTCTACCCGTACCTGGGCGCGGACCGCAACCAGCTCTGGGCGCTGTGGAAGAGCTGGCATAAGGACGTCAAGTTCGACGACTGGAAGGACATCCTGGACGGCATGCGCCAGACCGACCCCAACCGGCCGATCAAGTTCATGGCCCCCATCGGCATGGGCGCGGACCGCTGGATTCAGCTCGCGACCAAGTATGGCGGCTTTGGGCACTTCACCGGAGAGGGCATGTGGTATTTCCCGTGGTACAAGCGCTACGGCTGGCTCTATGAAGTCCCGGGCACCAGCGAGACCGCCGGCCCGGCGAACAACCTCGCCGACCAGTTCGCTTCCTTCCGGCGCACCTTCCTGGCCGGGCTCAACGCCCACGACCCCGTCTTCCTGGCCCAGACCTACACTCGCAACCCGGAGTTGCGCAACTTCTGGATCACCCACGACCCGGTGCTCAAGCGCATGGGCAAGGCCGATATCTTCGGCCCGCAGGTGCTCATCTACCGCAGCTCCAAGCAGGAGGGCGAACTGTCCTCCATCACCCCGTATCCGGAGCTGGGCGAGACCACCCGCGAGATTCAGTCCCCGTGGAACTGGGATATCGGCCGCGGGACGCTGCAGACGCTGGGCCAGTCCTACCTGTACCTCGATGACAACGGCGTACTCGACAAGAAGATGCAGGGCTTTGGCCTGATCGTGGACGGCGGCAATGAGGCGCTGACCCCGGCGGTGACCCAGGGCCTGGCGGAGTGGATCAAGGCCGGCGGCACCTACGTGACGATGCCCTTCACCGGCCGCAACACCTACGAGGCGCCGGATGTGTGGCCGGTGCGGCAGTTGACCGGCTGCGAGATCGGCAAGCTGCGCCGCCCCGGCTCCGGCCGGGTGACCTTCGGCGCCCAGCAGACCGTGTTCCGGGCGCTGGCCGGCAAGAGCTTCCCCGATCTGGGGCGCTCGATGGACTTCCAGGGCGGCAACCACGACTTGCTGGGCGTGGAACTCAAGCCGGGCCCGGACTGCGAAGTTCTGGCCACCTTCGAGAACGGCACGCCGGCGATCGTCCGCCACAAGCTGGGTAAGGGGACCGTCCTGGTCCTGGGCACGGCCTTCTGGCGCAGCAGTGAGGACATCCAGGGCCTGTGGTGGCCGCAGCCTATCGAGACCGACTTTGTGGCCGACCTGCTGGCCGGGGTGGCTTTCCCGGCCGCCGCCTGCACCAGCGACGACCGGCTAGTCTGGGCGCAGCCCTACCGCACCAACAACGGGCTGTCCGCCTCCACTACGCTGGTGTCGTGGCACGATGACAAGGACGTGGACGTGACCGTGCGGATGGCCGCGCCGACCAAGCCGGCGTACGTATACTCCTATGGGGTGGACGGCGTCAAGCAGATGCCCTTCACCTGGGACAACGGCATGGCGGTCGTCAAGGTCAACATGCCGGCCAAGGAGGTCAAGGTGCTGGACGCCGAGGTCTTCAGCCCCGAATCCGCCGTGGAGCACTGGTGGGGCTACCAGCAGCGGATGTGGCACCAACTGGTCACGCCGACGCTGGACCTGACCCCCTACACCCAGGGCAAGTGGGCCGATCCCACGGAGGACCTGCGCTTCAACGCCAAGTTCACCAACGAGCCGCAGACCGGCACGGGCTGGACGGACGCGAGCTTCGCGGACAAGACCTGGCAGCCCTGTACGCTCGGCGTGCTCAACTTCGACGGCGCGACCCCGGGCAAGCCGGTGTGGGTTCGCCGCGACTTCACAGTGCCCGCGGCGTGGCTGAAGGACGGCGGCCAGACGCTGCTGCTGAGCGCCGCCTGGTCCGGCCCGCACTACCTCTCCCCCGCGCAGATGTACCTGAACGGGAAACTCATGCACGACTGGACGACCAATACCTACAACGAATACGACGTGAGCGAGGCGCTGCTCCCCGGCAACAATGCCGTGTCCTTCACCTTCCGCGGCGAGACCGAGTATCAGGGCTTCTCCGGCAACGTGTGGCTGTACCACCGGGCCAAGCCGCTGGAGAGCGTAGACCTGCAGGCCACCTGGCAGGGCGTCAATGAGAAGGGCGAGGCCGTGACCGGCGCGCTGCCGGGCAAGGCGCACCTCAAGTTCCCGACGCGCACGATCATGATCCCGAAGGAATGGGAAGGCAAGTACCAGGTGCGCCTCTACATGATCGGCGCGCGCGAATCGGTGCTGGGCGCGTTTGTGAACGAGCGCCTGGTCCGCCGCCATCATCACCTGCTGGGCACCCGGGCCGACGTGGACATCACCAAGTTCCTCAAGTTCGGCCAGGAGAACACGCTGATGCTGGCCTATGGCAATGAGGCCAACGGGCCGGACGCGCGCCCCGAGGTCGTGCCGAACTGGGACTTGAGCACGCTCCGGCTGGACCTGTACCCGGTCCAGAAGTAGGGAGGCGAGCCTCACCCGCCTTCGCTAGAGCTACGGCGGGCAAGCCCCCCACCCCCCTCTCCTGGCAGGAGAGGGGGGAGTAGGACAAGGCCGCAAAAACGCCACGAGGGAGGCCCGCTTGCCTCCCTCGCTTACTTAAAGGAGAAGCGCATGTTCTACGATCAGGAGGGACAGCGGCAGCGCCGCGATCTTTGGTATCAGACCACCCGGGAGCATGTCCGCGAGTGGGTGAACGCCGACGGGAGCGGGATTCTGCCGCAGTTTGATCCGCCCTACCGCGAGCCGATCTGGATTCTCCCCGCGCTCTATACCGGGTCGCAGGAGTACATTGACCTGGCTAACGCCATGGTGGCCAACGTCTTCGCCAGCGGCAAGGTCAACTTGGACTCGACGCGCGAGCAGAGCGGGCGAGACTTTGGCATCTTCCAGTCCAACGCCCTGGCACACTCGCTGCATCGCTTTGGCGACCTGCTCACGCCCGCGGCGCGCGAGGTCATGGAGTACCACACCCGGATGGTCTTCCGCACCTACCAGGGCTCGGCGCAGTCGGACTTCAAGTTCCACGGCGCCAACGACAACATGCCGATGCTGGCGACCAAGGGACTGATTTTCGGCGGCGAGGCGCTGGGCGATGAGGCGGCCTTCCGGCAAGGAGTCTGGAATCTCAACCAGTTCCGGCGGCTGCTGTCCCGCGGGGCCTGGGCCTCGGAGTTCAACTCCTCCACGTACCTGGCCGTGACACTGTCCGCCTCCGCCACTATGGCCACCTGGTCTCACGACCCGGAAGTCCGCGCGCTGGCGACGGAAATCGAGCATCGCCTGTGGGCGGAGGTGCTGCTGCACTATCACCCCGGCACGTTGCGCCAGGCGGGGCCGCAAAGCCGCGCGTATTCCATCGACTTCGTAGGCCACAACCATGCGCTGCAACTGCTGCTGTGGACCGCCTTTGGCCCGGAGATCGTCGGCCGCGACATGATCGGCAGCTACTTCCATCCCGACGGCACCGAGGTCATCCACTTCGAGGGTAACTACGCGCAGAGCGTGGCCGAGTTCTGCGACATGCTGGACGCGGACCTGCACCTGCCGGAGAACCTCGCGCCGCTGGCCACCAGCCGCCAGTACCCGGCGGTCCTGCGCGGGCGCACGGAGGCCATGGGGCGCTTCGACGGGCAGGCGGGACCCTACCACACCGAGACCTACATGGAGGAGAGCTTCTCGCTGGGCACCGTGGACGCGCCGATGGGCGGCGGGGAGCAGACCGTCCAGCTCTACGCCACGTATAAGCTCCGCCCGGAGGTCAAAAGCTTCCGCGACGCGGCGACGATCTTCCCCCGCTACTTCACCGCCGACGAGGAGCAGGGCGTCCGTGACGCCTCGAGCGACGGCGTCCACAGCGGCGAGCGGCACATTTCCAGCCGGGGCTGGTGCTATGCGATGCAGAAGGCCAACACCGGCCTGCTGCTGTGCACGCCCAATCTAGTCAACGCGCCGCCGCAGACCGACACGCTGAAGCTGGCGCTGATCTTCCCGGCGCACTACGGGCGGATCACCCGCTCGATCATGGGCGCCGGACCAGCGGTGGCGGGGGCGGTCGGCGAGAGCGCTGAGGTGGTTCCGGTGTCGGTGGAGGCCGGCGAGGTCTACGTCAACGTGGTGCCGCTGCTCCCGACGAATCTGCCCCGGCGGGCAGCCCTCCGCTGGCGCACGCTGAACCAGTACGAGATGCTGGAACTGGTGAACTACGAGGGCCCCGAGCGCGAGTTCACCCGCGCGCAGGCGGCTATGGTGCTCAACGGGCTGGTGATGACGGTGGCGGCGAGGGCAGACTGGGAGTCGCTGGAGGCCTTCCACGCGGCCCTGTCCGCGCCGGTCATCACGGACTACCTGCTCTCCAACCACCGCTTCCTGCTCTACCAGCGGCCGGACGTGGAGTTTGAGGTGGTCATGACCACGGACCCGGTGGGCGTGCAGACCGAGGCGATTGACGGGCGCACGGTGGAGCGGCCGATCTTCTACTCGAACCAACTGGACCCGGCGAGCCTACCCTTCGTGACCGGCCCGGTCGCCCGCAACTTCCCGCTCTTCCCCTGGGGAGAAAGCCTGGAGGCCTGGCCCTACCACGACAACCGCTGGCTGATCGGCTCCCGCGGGCTGCCCGAGGAGCCCAACTACAGCCACCGGGTGAGCGACGACAAGGACTGACGTGGCACTCCGCAAAGAAAGAAGGCCCGGCGGCAGATGCCGTCGGGCCTTTTCGTTTGCGGTCTGCGCCAGTTGTACCTCACCCCCCAACCCCCTCTCCCGCGGGGGACCTTGGGAGAGGGGGAGTAACCCAGGGAGGCCGCGCCTGTAGGGCGGGGGCTACGTCCCCCGCCGGCCGTAAGCAAAGGTTCCTCGGCGGGGGACGTAGCCCCCGCCCTACAAAAGGCACCGGCGCGCCTACTTCCCCAGCAGCCGCGCGATCGTCAGCTCCCACAGCCCCGGCCAGCCCTTCCAGGCCCAAACAGCGACCTCGCCCGGCTGCGGGTCGCCCTCCACTGTGCCACAGTAGAGGATGACCTTGCCCCGACCGAAAACGCCTTCCACCAGCACCGGCTCGGCGCCGGCCAGGGCCAGCGGCGTGGCGCCCTCGCGCAGCGTCACGCGGTGCCGCCAGTAGACGCGCGGATTGTCGGTCCAGGGCAGAGCGCCCAGGCCGGAGCCGCGCACCGGGTGGAGCAGTTGCGCCTCGCCGGCGAGCGCGTAGGTCTCGAACGGCCCGCCCAGCTTCACGGGCAGCAGGTCCTCCAGGTCGGTGCCGGTGCTGAGGGCGTTGCCCAGGGACAGCGAGCCGCCCAGGACCAGCAGGCGACCGCCGCCGCGCACGTACTGCGAGAGGGCGGCGCGGGCCGGCGCGGTGAGGTGCGTCGCGCCGACGTTGCAGAGGACTATCGCCCGGAAGGCGGCGAGTTCCTCGGCCTCCTCCGGGAAGCCGGCCGCCACGTCGAGGCTCTCGACGGTCAGGCCGGCCTGCTTCAGGGGGGCGTCCAGCGGATAGTCCTGGAACCAAATGCCCTTCGCCCAGAGCACGCGATTGCCGGCGGCGATTTGGCCGCTCAGGTCGCCCAGATCAGGCAGGCGCAGCACTCGGGCGGGCACCGTGGGCCGGTACTGCATCTCGGAAGCCCCCTGGATGCCCGGGGTGTTGCCGCGCGGATCGTTGAACAGCTCTACGGTGTACGGCAGCTTGCCCGGCTGCAAGATCAGGTCAGTGATGAACCGACCCGAAGGCTCCGGGAAAACCACGGGCTGGGCGGCGGTGCCCTCGGCGAGCTTTACGCCGCCATAGTCCACCACCTGGGCGCGCACGCGGGGGCTGTCGGCACCCGTGACGGGCGCATCGGCCAGCGTCAGCGTATAGCGATCCCCGGCCTTGCCGAGGGCCGCCTGGACCGCACTCTGCCGGTCAGCATACTCCACCTCGCCCAACGACACCGCGGCCAGCCAGGCGCTGGTCTCCCAGGAGCCGCCGGGGGGGAGCGTGAGGCGCAGGTAATTCCAGGCCAGCGAGCGCGAGCGCGGATCAAGGGCGCCGTCCTGCGCCGCGGTCACGTCGAAGACGCAGACCAGCGAGGACTTCTCGGTGGAGGCGGCCATCCAACCGGCGGCGAGGTTGCGGGTGCTCGCCGGCGCGGTGTCGGCGGTCAGGAGGCCATTCTCGCCGTAGGTCGCCAGGCGGCGGACCCCCGCGTCGGCGGCGCAGACGGTGCTCACCGCCGGATTAGGCAGGCGCGGACCGGCGGCGGTATTGGTCAGCCGCCAGGTCACGTGCACCGCGCGGTCGGACTTCCCCAGTGTAAAGATCTGCTCGATCTTCACGCCGTCCAGGAAGGGCGCGGCGGGACCGCCCGTGACCGTGTGGCTGAAGGTGACCTGCGTTCCCTCCGCCGCGACCTCGGTGCGGAAGGGCGCGCTCCAGTCGATCGGCACCGGCTGGTCAGGGAAGGTGAGCGCCAGGAGGTTGCCCTTCCAGGTGGCGCCGGATTGCTTGTCGGTCAGTTCGATCACGCGGCCGCCGCCCACCGGCGAGAGCACCGCCTTGACGAAAGGATTCTCGAGCGTCACCGGGTCGGCAGAGCGCGTCTCCCCCGCCGGTGCGGTCTGCGTGACGCGACCGGGCGGGGGTGGATACTGAGCCATGGTCGCTCTGATCGCGGCGGCCTCCGCGGACGAGACCTGCTTGAAGGAGAGATCATCGAAGAACACCCGGCCCTTCACGAATACGCCGGGGTTGAGGTACTTGTGCGCGGGGTTGTCGGCGCGCACGAGGTAGTGAATCTGCCGCCACTCGTCGGGCGAGACCAGGAACTCGCCGCCGGAGGTGGCGAAGGAGTCGCCGTAGTCGCCGCCGGTCAGCAGCCAGAGCGAGGCCAGGCCGGCGCCCTTAACCCAGGCGGAGAAGTCATACCAGGCGTCGGGGGTCACGGGGAAGCCGGGCAGCCAGCGGAAGCCGGCGGTCGCCGCGGAGCCGCCGCCGGTGGTGACCATCAGCGCTTGTTTGCCGGAATGCACGCGGCTGGGCGCGCTGGTGATCGTCTTGCTGGCGTCAGCGCCCCAGCCCATCCAGCCGGGGCCTTGAAAGTAGGAACTCTCCGCGCCGACGGTCGAACGCGGGACATAGCTCTCCCAGCCGCCGTCGGGCAGCAGCTCCTTGCCGTCGGGCTTGATCTCCGGCGAGACGCCGAGGTCCACGATGCTCAGGCCCGCCAACGTCGTGGCCGGACCCGAGAGAGCCAGCGTGATCGCCTCAGTCTCCGGCGCGGTGGTGAAGCCTAGCTCCATCGGCGAGAGGTCGGCGATAGTCGGATTCTGCTGCCAGATCTGGTTGAAGCCGGGCAACTCCTGGTCGCCGCGATACTGGTGGACGACGCAGTAGAGCGGACCGCCCGCCGCCTTGCGAAAGGCGAAGCGGAAGCGCAGGCGGTGATTGCCGCCGACGGTGACGCGCGGGCTGACGGCCCCGCCGGGGCCGTAGGTCAGCAGGGAGCCGCGCGTGGCGTCCGCCTGCGCGGCCTGCACCGGCCCGGTCACCTGCCAGCCGTCCAGGCCCTTATCTCCCTGGCCCCAATGGGCGGTGTACAAGGCGGTCTCCTGGGCCTGAAGAGCGGTACAGAAGAGCAGGAGGAGGGATAGGGCTAAGAGGCAGCGGACGCCTGGCCTCACCCCCCGCCCCCTCTCCTGGCAGGAGAGGGGGGGAACGGCAAAGGCAACTGTAACGGCACTCGCTGCATCTACCTCAAATCGCGCCATAGTTACCCCTCCAACTTGAAGACCAGCATCGTGTGGAAGAGGAAGGGTGGCACTTGCACCGTGGCCTTGGTCCCCTCCTGTTTCGCTTCCAGGCGCACCTGCGTGGGGCCGAAGCGGGCGAAGGCGCCCTCGGTGTGGATATACTTGCCGTCCTTGACCTCGTACTTCACGGCGGGGCCGTCGTTGTCGGCCCGATAGCTGCGCATCTGCATCGCGTCTACCGAGACCAGGCGCTTGCCGGCGGGCAGCGTCAGCGTCACCGTGGCGGTGGCAGCCGGCGGGTCGGGCACCCGGAAGATGTCCACCGTCTCGGTCTCCGGCACGTTGACCAGGTGCATAATCAGGTCCTCGCCGCCCGGTTGGACGCGGCGGTAGACACTCTTCTCCCACCAGACGGGGCGGGAGGTCTCTACGGCAAAGAGCGCCTGCGGGTCCTTGATGACCCGGACGTCGCGCCCCCAGAGCAGGGCCGAGTAGCGGGCCATGAACTGCGTGCCCGCGTAGAGGCTGAAGTTGGGGTTGGCGGTCGTGTGCATCTGCGTGGCCAGGTACAGGGCGCTGAGGTGGTTGCCGGCGACCCAGTACTCGCGGGCGGCGATCACCTTGGGACCCTTGTCGCCGGAGCCGTCGCGGCCCCAGGTGTAGCCGGCGGTGACCGGCGAGCCCAGCGCCTGGGTGATGGTGTCGCGCTGCTCGGCGTAGCGGTCGTAGCAGCGGCGCCAGTTGTTGAACTCGGTGCCGGGCTCCTCGTGGCCCCGAAACTCGCAAAGCATGGCGGAGTTGGGCATGCGAAAGGCGCTCTCCATGGTCGGCACGCCGCCGCCGTTGCCGAAGCTGCTCCAGAAGGGCAGGTGGTAGAAGCTCACGTCGCCGTTGATCCAGATGGCGAAGTGGGGATACTTCTCGCGCACCGTGTCGGTGAACAGCTTATAGTTGCGAGCGGAAATCTGGTCGGGGTCCTTCCCGTGCGGCGCGGGCTGGCCGTCATAGGAGAAGCCCGGGAACAGGTTGATGCCGCCGCAGTCCCAGAACAAGCCGTCCCAGCCGAACATCTTCACGGAGTCAATGGCGTTCTGCGCGCCCCACTTGACCATCGCCGGATCGTAGGAGTTCAGCAGCACGTAGCCCTGCGCGGCGGTGGCGGGATCAGAGGGGGACTTGGCCAGGTTCAGCGCCGAGCCGCTGACCTGGGGCATGCCCTGGCGATTGCGGGAGACCCACTCGGGGTGCTTGCGCGCCCACTCGACGCCCGCGACACCGTTGCTGAAGGAGTTGTCGTAGAAGGTGCAGTGCAGGCCGGAACCGTGGCAGGTCTTGACGCGCTCCTGGATGGTCTGCTTGTTCATCTTGTAGCCGCCCTGGCCGGAGTACCAGTCGTCATAGGCGGGAGCGTTCTCCGTGTAGTCGCCGGGCGCCCAGGCGAACCAGTGCTCCAGGTTGGTGTAGGTGACGAAGGGCCACTCGTCGCCCTGGGCCCAGTCCCACAGGTTGGCGATGATGACCTGGTCCATCCAATCGCTGTTGACGCCGAAGAACTGGCGACCGGTATCCACCAGCTTGCCGTCCACCCAGGCCTCCACGCGAATTTCGTGACCCCATTTCGACTCCGGCTTGCCCCAGGCGACCTGGGTGTCCAGCTTGCCGCCGGCGGGCACGACCACGGTCTGGTCGGGCAGGGCGCGAGACTTGTCCACGTCCCAGAGCAGCGTGCTCTTCAGGGTGAAGGTCTGGGGCGCAGCCAGGGGATTGTTCAGCCGCACCAGGGCCGAGCCCGCCTCGCCGTCGTCGTAGACGATCTTGGAGGGCCGCACCGTGAGAATCTCCAGCCTTGGCGCCGGCTCCGCCGCGAGCACCGCGACCGGCAGCAGGGCGAGCAGCATTCCAACGATTCCGAGCATCCGTAGAGTTTTGTACATTATTTACCACCTTCCCGCAGCCACTGCAGGGTCTTAACTAGCATGCGATTCCAGGCGGGGGTGCGCCAAGCGGCGATCTCGCCGCGCGCGGGCTCTCCGTGACAGGTGCCGAGCACGGTAGCCACGCGGCCCTCGCCGCAGTTGCCGATCACGAGCAACGGATAGCCCCCGGCTCGGAGCCAGACCACGGTATCGGGCTTGGGCTCCGCCACGTTCATCCAGAAGAAGCGGGCGGAGGCCGGCCAATTCTGCGGGGCCGCCGGGGTAATCCCCAGGTCGGGGTTGGCCCGCGCCAAGTCGTAGTTGCTCACCAGCTTGACCGGGAGGAGGCCCTCCAGCGCGGTGCCGCGCCACTGGCCCGCGCCGTAGGTGAGCATCCCGCCGAGGGTGAGTACGCCGCCGCCGTGGCGGGCGAAGTCGGCCACCATCTCGTTGGCGTAGTCGGGACCGGCCGGCATATCGGAGAGCACCAGCAGATCGTAGCCGAGCAGGGTGTCGTAGGTCGCTGGGAAGAAGCCCCAGCCGTCGGCCTTGACGATCTCGGCCTCGGGGTCGAGGTCGCGGATCGCGCGCTCCACGCGGTAGTGCTGGGTCCAGATGCCGTACATCAGGAGGACGCGCAGGTGCGCGTTGTGGGGGCGCGTCCAGGTGTCGGGCTTGAGGAAGGTCTTTACCTTCTGGGGTTGCGCCAGGGGGTACTCGGGCGCGCTGGGCGCTCCCTGAATCCCCGCGCTGGCGAAGCTCCCCTCATAGAGGTACTCGTACTTCTCGCTCCACCCGGCCCCGGCGATCTCCACGCGGAAGACCAACGGCTCGGTCTGGGGCTTGGGCCAGGTCAGCGGGGCGTCCACCGGCGCGAGGCCCACGTCCTTGAGGGCGACCTCCGGCAGCGCGGCCTCCTGCTTGCTGCGCACCCCGTAGACCCTGGTGCGGATCGTGACCGCGCCCAGGGGCGCGGCGGTGCCGCAAAGCTGGTGCTTGAGAGCCAGCCCGCCGCCCTCGGACTTGACGTCGAGGTTGGCGATCAGCTTGCGGTCGGCGTAGGTGAAGCCGCGGAAGCCGTTGACCGGCACGACCCAGTATTGCGTGGTCCAGGCCTTGTTCGGCGGGACCGGCACCTTGTCCATGAACCACTCGGTGGTATAGCTGCCCGCACAGTTGTAGAGGATGTCGAGATAGTTGTAGTCCATCAGGAAGACCGCGCCCTCGTTGCTCTTGCGGTCTCGCCCGGCGGACCAACCCGCGACCGGCTGCTTAACCCAGTCCTGGGCGTAATCATCCACGGTCTTCGGGAACTTGACCATGCCGGTATCGTCCATGCCGTCCAGACTGATGCCGGCCACGCCGGGGCGGTAGTACTCGTCATACAGCCGCTGGCCGCCGAAGGCGAAGCACTGCTGAATCCACATGGCCACGTTCTTGCCCTCAGCAGTGGGGTTAGTGAAGCTGTTGGTGACCTCCACCTCGCGATGGCCGGGGCGCAGGACGATCTTCTTCTCCACGCGCAGGCCTCGCGTCAGGGGGTCAGTGCCGGAGGGGACCGTCCACAGCCGAATAGTCTGGCTGCCGTCCGCGCCGGGCTCCAGGGCGTACTCGTACTTGGCGCTCATCAACTCGCCGGGCCAGTACTGGTGGGCGAAGTGGTCCTCAAAGAGGCCGCCGTTGTCGCCGTCGTAGACCCACTCGCGCTGGTTGGCCTTGAGGAAGAAGGAGGAACAGCGGCCGCCGCGGGCGGGGTCGAAGGTGAGACGGTACAGGTCGTTTTCGATCACGGGCAGGGGGGAAGCGGCCACGGGGTCCGCGGCCCAGGCGGACCCGGCGGGGCCGCGATCGACAGCGGAAAGACCCAGGGTCACCCCCAGGGCCAGGACGAGGGCCAGAGTCGGCATGCGCAGGGTGAGCAAGCGATGACCTCCTCGCGTCTGATGTGAAACACTGCCCGACACGCCGGGCAAAGGCGGTATTCTCCGCGGGAGGAGTAGTCACCTTCGTGGGGGTTATTCGATTTAGAACTCCCGGAGGGGCCGAATACGAGGACGGCCTGCACCGCAGGCCGCCGCAAGTATCCGGCCCACGGTTAGCGCTAAGCCCTGGGCCGGATACTTGCGGCGTTCGCTGCGCTCACGTCCTCGTATGCGGCCCCTCCGGGAAACGACCATCTCCCCCTACGGAGGACTTTTCGCCCGCGTCTCGAAAACGCTCTCTTTGGCGACCTCGCCGGAGGTCGTCGTCCGCAACCTACTCGCCGCCAGGAGGCCGCTATGCCCACTGCCACCGCACTGCCCGCCGCGGAAGTCGCGATTGTCCAGGACCTTGCCCGCGAATACGCCGAGATCATTGCCGATCCGCGCCAGCAGGAGCGAACTGACCTGTGGAAGGCGCTCAACCGCATGGAGCCGGTGCGGCCGATGGTGCGCTGCTCCAACAGCGCCTGGGACCAGACCCTCGACGACAGCGTGTTCCAGTGCCGGGACCCCTTCTGCCGGCAGCAGGAGGACTTCTTTCGCTACCACCTGTACATGTGGCGGAATATCCAGGACGATTTCGTCTTTGACGATGCCGTCTACGTGCCCGTCGTGGTCCACAACACCGGCTGGGGCCTGGAGGCCGACCGGGTGCGGCCCGACCACGTCTTCGGCGCCGCGCATTTCGAGCCGGTGATCCGCCAGGAGAGCGATATCGAGAAGCTGCACCTCCCCGAGGTCACGGTGGACTGGGAGCAGACGCAGCGCGATTTGGAGCGGACGACGGAGCTCTACGACGGTCTGCTGCCCGTCAAGACGCGCGGGGTGGCCGGCTTTTGGTTCGCCATTTTCGACGATTACATCACCTGGCGCGGGCTGGGGGACGCCTTCGTGGACATGGTGGACCGCCCGCAGTGGCTGCACCGCGTGCTGGAACTGATGACCCAGGGGATGATCGCCCAGGTGGAGGCCCTGGAGGCCGCGGGGGCGCTGGCCCTGAACAACGGCGCCAACGGGACCCAGGCGGTCGGCCCGGGCGGACTGGCTTTCACCGACGAGCTACCGCAGGCGGACTTTGACGGCGTCCACGTGCGGCCCCGCGACATGTGGGCCCACGCGACCACGCAGATCTTCGCCGACGTCTCCCCCGCCATGCATGAGGAGTTCGCGCTGCAATACGAGGGGCGCTTCCTGTCGCGCTTTGGCCTGACCAGCTACGGCTGCTGCGAGCCGCTGCACCGCAAGGTGGACCTGGTCTTCAAGTACATTCCGGAGCTGCGGCGGCTGTCCATGAGCCCGTGGGTGGATGTGGCGCAGGGCGCGGAGGCCCTGGGGCGGCGCGCGATCTTCAGCTACAAGCCGAATCCGGCGGTCTTTGCCGGCGACCGCTGGGACCCGGAATCCGTGCGGCGCAACCTGCGCGAGGTGCTGGAGATCACTCGGGGCTGCGTGGTGGAGGTCATCATGAAGGACCTGCACTCCTGCAACTACCAGCCGCAGCGGCTCACCGAGTGGACGCGGATCGCGATGGAGTTGGCCGAGGAGTTCGCGTACTAGCAGCGAACGGCCCTCCCCCCCGGCCCGACGTAGCTTTAGCGGAGTCGGGTGAGACGGCCGGCCTCACCCGGGCGGTGTGGCGCGGGCGGAGATTCCCGCGCGCACGCGGAAACTTCCGCCCCTACAACGGCAAAAAGGGCGAACGGCCGGCGGGGGACGTAGCCCCCGCCCTACATGCCTTTGCCTAGTTCACCTTCACCCGCTTCTCCTCGCCCGGCGCCAGGGGCAGCGTCTGGGTCCAGCCGGCCAGCGGCCCGCCTGTGGAGCCCTTCACGTTCGCGGTCAGCGCCGCTTCGCCGGGGTTGTGGACTACCAGATCGAAACCCCCGTCAAAGCGCTGGATCGCGCGCAGCCAGACCGTCGGCTGGTCGCAGGTCGCCAGGCAGCCGAGGAACAGGTCGCCGGACTCCTTCTCCAGGTCCAGTTGCAGGTAGGCGGCGCCGTCCTGCGGATTGGGCTGCAGCGGCTCCAGCACCTGCCCGGCCACGCCGGCTCGCCACAGACCCGCCGTCCAGCGCGGGTTGAGGCCAAAAACGCGCGTGGGCGTGCGCATCCCCAGGTAGGCGCGGCTGAAGGTGCCCGCGAAGATACCGTCCTGTGCCTCCAGGTCCAGGAAGAGCGAGGTGCCCACGACCTTCCCCTGCCGGGGCGTCACCGTGTAGGCGGGGCCGCGACCAGCCAGGTCCAGCGCGTCGGCGACCCGCACGTCCAGGCGGTCGGAGATCGGCCTCCCGCTCGGCCAGCGCATGACTACGGACTGATAGGTCAGCGTGTCCCCCGCCGCGAACTGCTTGCCCGGCAGGCTATAGCCCATCTGCAGGGTCACGCGCTTGCCGTCGTTGTTCAGGCTGAAGCCCAGATCGTCGTCGAGGGCAAAGACCGTGATGTTGCCCATCGGCGCGGGCCAGCTTACGTAGCCGCCTCGCCCCGGTTTGACCACACTGGCCCCCAGGGAAACCACACCCGCCCGGGTGTAGACCTCGGGCAGCGGCAGGTTGTTGTTGAAGTAGGCCAGGCGCACATTGATCGGCTCGGTGGCGCTCAGGGTCGTGGCCTGCTTGAAGGTCATCACGCCGCGATTCCACTGGATGGCCGGCTCCTGCAGGCTGCGGTGGAACTCCACATCGTCATGCACCAGGGTGAAGACCGGCAGGTCGTGGTCCGCCGTATACGGGTACCAGCCATTGACCGTGGGCTGGTACTTGGGCACGTAGTCCTGCCAGGTGACGCTGCGCTCGGCGGTGAGCCGCTCAAACATCACGTCGCGGTTGCCGTAGGGCATGGTCACCCGGGAGGTGTACCACTCGGTGTCGGGGGGCACATGCTTGCCGTCCGCGCCCACCAGCCGCGGGTCGCCCAGCAGGCCGACCGCGGGGGCGCTGGTATCGGTGCCCCAGGGGACGTAGCGCCACATGTCGTAGCCGCCGGTCGCCGGGCCGTCGATCCCCTGGAAGGAGCTCTTGACCCGCGTGCCGATCCCGAGCACGCCCACGTTACCCTCAGAATCGGTGCCCAGACCGTAGGGCAGAGCGTTCTCCAGGTCGCCGCACCAGACGAACTCCAGCATCTTATCGTGGACCATAATACCGGTGGCCCGCGCCTCGCCGCCGTCCACGTCCACGACCTTCAGCCACAGGCCGCGCTGGCGGTCGTGCAGCTCGTCCACCACCACCGAGAACTCCTTGGTCAGGGGCCGGTACACGCGAATCGGCTCGTCGCCGCCCCACAGCTCCACCCGCGCAATCGGCTTGTCGCTATGCGCCTTGAGGAAGACCTCATAGCGATAGGTGCCGGGCAGGCCGCGCTGGCCCAGGGTGGTGCGGAACATGTTCACCGCCTGGAAACGGTCGATCATCGGACCGGTGCTGGTGAAGATGCGCGGGTTGTTGCTGCACCCGGCCAGCCCGCCGGCGGAGTTGCCGTCGAAGTTGGGCAGCCCGTTGCCCAGCACGTAGGTCTGAGCGTCCGCGGCCAAGCCCGCGATCTGCGCCGGGTCGTCAATCATGTGCAGCGCCAGCGGCGTGGGATACTCGTAGCTGTCCACCAGCTCTTCCCAGGTCCGCCGGTTGTCCTCCTGCAGCTTGCCGCCCGAATACACGTACAGCGGCCAGCCGTAGGTGAGCCGGTAGTTCCAGAACTCCGTGGGATTCTGCTTGACGCTCGTGGGCAGGTTCACCGGCCAGCCCACGTCGCAGAACCAGGAGAGCTGGTCGCGCATCTTGTTGTTGGTGAGGCGCTCCGGATGCGGCGGATACGCGAGATCGCCGGTGAAGCGCAGGAAGCGGTTGCCGATCCAGTCCTCGAATTCCTGGCCCGGAATGGCCACGAAGTTGGCGTCGGTGGCCGCCTTGCAGTCGGCCAGGAACTTGTCCCACTGCTCCTTGGTGAGGTTGAGGATGTCCTCGCGGAAAACCACGGCGCTATACCCCGCGGCCTGCGCGGCGGCTTTCCAGTCGGCGACGGTACCCTTGCCGCCGGAGAGGACGCTCTTGGCGCCGACGAGCAGCTTGTACGGCCGGTATTTGCCGAGTTCCCAGTCGCGCCACAGCTCCGGGGTGAGGCTGCCATGCCAGGCCACGGTCTGTTGCACCAAAGCCGGCGACACGTGCGTGGGGTCTTCCGCTTCCCAGTTGATAGGGGTATGGTTGCCCCAGTCCGGCTGCGGCTGGAACTGCGGCTGGCCGGTGTAGCCGCCAGGCTTGCCCGCCTTGGCCCCCGGCTCGGCCAGCCAGCGCAGGACGTTGAACAGCAGCGGCTGCCAATCCGACTTGCGCTGTCCATCGCCGCGCGCCTGCGGCACCTGGGCATAGACCGGCTTGCCCAGGTCAAACCAGAAGGTCGCCGGGCTGCCGGCAAAGACGGCTAGGCGCCCCTTGCCGACCTGGCGCACGGCCAGCAGCGGGAAGGGGCCCGCGGTAGGGGCCGCCTCCTTGACGCGCTGCACCATGACATCCGCCTTGTCGGCGGTGAGCGGGTACAGTTGCGCGCTGGCGGGGGTGCTGAGGAGAACCTGCCAGCTCTTGTCCACGGTCAGCGGCGACATGTGCGGCCCGCGGAAGGACAGGGGCAGGTAGAAGAGGTTGTTCACGTCGCTGGTCAGAGGGGACTTGGCTACATAGTCGGTCCACAGGAACTTGGGGGTCTGCCAGGGGACCGCCGGAGGGTTCGCGTAGGTGTGCGCCGGGTCGTCCAACTCGCCCCACCGGTATTGCACGCCGTACTGCTTGAGCCACGCGTTGGTGGACTCCTGCATGGGGATGCCCTCCAGATACGTGTCCTGGAAGAGCAGCACCCCGCCGCCGGATTTCAGGTAGGCGTCCAGCACTTTGCCCACGTCCTCGGGCTTCTGGTCGGTGACCCAGCCGCCCAGGGAGGGCACAACGACCACGTTGAACTTCGCCAAGAGCTCGGCCGAGAGCTTGCCGGGGGCCCGCATCGCCTGCGGCGGGAAGCCCAGGGCAAAACCGCTGTCGGCCAGCAACTTGGCATAGGGAGGCGGCGGAGTAGGACCGGTGAAGGGGCTGCCGTCCTTCTGCAGGACACTAACCTGCGCCCCGGCGGTCAGCGGTAACAACAGCAGCAGTCCGAGCACCAACGCGGCGATCGTCTTCATCGGCTTCTCCTCATCCGACGAACTAGCGGCCCACTATTCGTTTAGGCGGTTTCCTCGGCGAATACGGGAGTTCCTTCCCCCTCTCCCCGCCCCTGTCCTCGTTTGCTGCCCAGTCCGCTGGGAGGTGCCGGCTCGGCGGCCGGCGAAAGTCCGCCTGCTTGTGCCACTTTGCCCGAGAGGAATCACCCCTATGCCTGCTGAGATGACTTCCCGCGAACGCGTCCTGACCGCCGCCCGCCGCGAGGCGCCCGACCGCATCCCCCGCCTGATCCCCATGCTGGGCGCGGTCGCCGAGCGCCTGCAAACGGAGCTGGGCGTCACGGACCTGCAGCCCTTCCTGCGTCCTGATTTCGCGGAACTGGGCCTCAGCCGCTCGGATCTGCAGACGGACTTCTCCCGCTACTTCACCCGCCCCGGCGTCACCTGGGACGAGTGGGGACGCGGGCGCATCTGGGACGATACCGGGCACTACGCGGAGTACCTGTACCCGCTAGAGAAAGCCGAGACCGTGGCGGAGATTGAGGCCTACCCCTGGCCCGATCTTACCGAACCCTACCGCTGGGCCGGACTGACCGAGCGGGTCGCCGCCGCCCACGCCCAGGGTCTCGCCGTCAGCGGAATGCTCGCGGAGACGGTTTTCGAGGTCGCCTGGCAACTGCGCTCCATGATGGGCCTGTTCGGCGACATTCTTGCGGACGATCCCCGGGCCACGGTGCTGCTGGACAAGATCACCGACCGGCGCGAGTCCGTGGTGCGCGCCTATGCGCAAGCCGGCGTGGATATCATCCACATGGGCGACGACGTGGCCATGCAGGACCGCCTGCTGATGAGCCGCGACATGTTCAACACCTGGTTCCGGCCGCGCTTTGAGCGCATCATCCGCGCCGCCCGCACCGAGAATCCCGAGGTCATCATCAGCTACCACAGCGACGGGCGGATCAACGATCTGATCCCGGACCTGCTGGAGGCCGGCGTGCAGATTCTCAACCCGGTGCAGCCCGAATGCGTGGATCACGCCTGGGTCAAGGCCACCTACGGCGACCGGCTGGCCTTCTCCGGAGGGCTGGGCGTGCAGTCCGTCCTGCCCTTCGGCACGCCCGAGGAAGTCCGCGAGCACACCCGCGCGGCGATCCAGACCCTGGGCGCCGGCGGCGGCTATATCGTCGGCCCCTCCCACGTCCTGGAGCTGGACACGCCCATGGCCAATATCCGCGCAATGATGGCGGCCATCGAGGAATTCGGCGGGTACGACTGAGGGAGTGTTCTTGGTGGCCCCTCCCCAGTGGCACCGGCGTCTCGCCGGTGGCCGTTTCCGGCAGGGGGTCCGCCGTTAGCCCAGCGGTCGCCGGGACCCACCCCCGGCGCTAACGCGCCGCCCCTCCCTAAACAGGGAGGGGCATTCGGAAACTACAACGGCCGGCGGGGGACGTAGCCCCCGCCCTACAAACGTTCCCCTACAGGCTGACCTCCAGCGTCCGGCCCTCGCAGGCGGACTGGCAGATCAGTTCCCAGGCGCGCACCGCGCGGCGGCCGTCCTCGCCCGTGACCGGCACCGGCCCGCCCTCGCGGATCGCCGTGTGCAGCCGGTCGTAGAAGTCCGGGACCGACAGTTCCGTCCGCAGGAAGGACGGATCACCCAGGGCTTTGCCGGTCGTGGACTGGAAGCTCAGCGTCTTGCCGAAGGCGTCCTGCGGCCGCTGGCACCACGTCTGGTAGACGACGCCTTCCGTCCCGAACAGGGCGAAGCGCGGGGTCATGGCGCCGGGCAGGAACACATTGCCGTTGGCGGGCGGCAGCATGCCGCAGTCGTGCGCCACGCCATCTTCCGTGCGCAGCCGGCAGGTGAAGTAGCCCTCGCTCTCCAGCGGGTCCGCGCAGGTCGGCGCGCTGAAGGTGGCGCTCAACTCCACGAATTTCTTTCCCCGGCTCAGGGCCATGGTCTGGTCAATGATGTGGATGCCCCAATCGTAGGGCGAGCCCTCGAACCCGGCGGTGTACTCGTTGCGCACGAAGCGCATCTCGCCGAGGACCCCGGACTCGACCACGTGCCGGGCGTTGAGGAAGTCCACGTCCCAGCGCCGGTTGTGGTGCACGGCCAGAATCTTGCCGGCCGCCGCGGAGGCCGCTACCATCTCGGCGCACTCCGCGTCGGAGGTCGCCATGGGCTTTTCCACCACGACGTGCTTGCCCGCAGCGGCCGCCGCCACGGCGATATCGCGATGCGTGACCGGCGGCTTGGTGGCCGCGACGATCAACTCAATCTCGGGGTCGGCGACCAGCGCGGAGACGCTCTCCATCGCCCGCAGACCGTAGTCCGCGGCCAGCTTCTCGGCGCTCGCGGCGACGACGTCGGCGCAAGCTACGACTTCATACAGATCGGCGTGCCGGCCGAACTGAAACATGTGAATGTTGCGACCTGCGCCGCCGCAACCCGCCAGTCCTACTTTAATGCGCTCCGCTGCCATAGGTCATTGCTCCTTGGATTGTTCAGGTTTTTGGCCAGCCTCGGCCTTAGGAGGGCATGGCTCGCTCGTCCGACGCCACCAGCGACTGGAGGTAAGCGATGCCGCCGCCTACTTTCTCCTCCACGGTCAGATCGCCTCCCCGCAGGTCCTCGATGCTCAGATACCCGCTCCAGTCCTCGTCCTGGAGCGCCGTGATGATCTCCGGGAAGCGGGCGATGCCGTCCCTGAGGCTGTCCCAACTGCCCACCCACTTGCCGTCCTGCCGGGTCCAGATGCCGTTCTTGCAGTGGATGTACGACAGGTACTCGCCCATGATCTGGACCGAATTGCGCCAGCCCTCGTTGCCCTCAAAGACCATGTTGCCCGGGTCCATCAGCGCGCCTACCTCGGACGGCGCGAACTGATCGAAGATCCGCATCGCCGCGCTGGCCGAGTTGATGACGTAGCCGTGATGCAGCTCAAAGGCATAGCGCAGGCCAAAGCCCGCGGACATGTCCACCATCTGCCGCAGTTCGCGCGCGTTGCGCTCGAGCCAATAGCGCGAGTCGTGGCTGCCGTCGAAGTCGGCGTGCCAGGCGTCCAGTTGCGAATTGGGCCCGCCCCAGCGCACGTGCGGGGCAAAGAACAGGCGGATGGTGCTCGCGCCCAGCGCCTGCGCGACCTCGCAGTTGGCCTGGATGATCTCCGGATTCTGTACGTCCTGGAGTAGCAGCCCGGGGCTCAGCGAGATGACGTCCATGCCCGCCGCAGCAAAGTCGGCGTGCAGCGCCCGCGCCTCCGCCAGCAGGGCTTCCTTGGTGGTCCCGCCGGTGCGCAGCGCGGCTACCGGCAGGTCCACCTCCAGGCCCTGACAGCCCAGCGTCTTCCCGTAAGCCAGCGCCTCCGGCCGGGGGAGCCGGCCCAACGAGCTAAGTTGCGTACCGTACTTGAACATGTGATCCTCCCTAATATGCCTGCCAGGTGCCGCCCGGGCGACCCGCCGCGGCGTTCCGTGCCTGATTCGTCCTCTACCGCACCGCGTCCTCTATCATCCGTTCAATCGTCCACTTCGGCCGGTAACCAATCTCCGCCCGGGCGCGGGTGCAATCCAGATCGTAGACCCAGCGCGTCGGCGCCTGCCACGCCAAGACCGGCTGGCCCAGCGCCTCCCCGAGCAGCGCCGCGGCGTGCGGAAAGGCGATCGGCTGCGCCGCGGCGAGGTTGTAGATGCCCCCCACCGCGTCCGGATGCAGCAGCGCGCAGAGCAGCCCCGCCGCGAGGTCGCGATAGTCCACCGGCTGGTACAGCCACGGCCGCCCCTCCCGGTCGGTGACCGCACAGGGCTGGTCCGGGTCGCCGGCCCGCACCTCCGCCACGGCCTGCCGCCCGTCCGCGGCCCACAGGGCGCTGCGCGGATGGTCCTGCCCGATCTCCAGCACCACGGCGACAAATCCGGCGGTCCAGCGGCTCAGCACGTCCGGGCCGGACAGCACCCCGGACTCGCGGATGATGGTAACCGGCAGGCCCGCGCTGTGCATGAAGGCCTGGGCGATCCGCTCACTATCCAGGCGCGCCAGGCCGTAGGCGTCCAGCGGGCGTAGCGGATGGTTCTCGTCCACCGGCTGGTAGGCCGGCGCCAGCACGTGCGTATCGTTGGGGTACACGCTGGACGAACTGCCGCAGACGAAGCGCTGCACCCGGCCGGACTCCGCCGAGAGCCGCGCCAGGTTGAAGGTCGCCGCGAGGTTGTGCTGCAGGTTCTCGCCCTCGCTGACCCCGGCCGGAGCCTCCCCCCGCACATACATGTGGACGACGCCGTCCACGCCCTCCAGCAGTTCCTCCACCAGGGCCGGGTCGTCCAGGTCGCCCTGGAAAACCTCCGCGTCGGAGCCGCTCCAGTCGCAGACCGTGGCGTCGGCGCCCAGCACCACGCGCACCTGATAGCCCGCGCCCAGCAGCTCCCGAGCCGCTTCCGCCGCGGCGGGGAACTCGGCGCCCGTGACCAGGATTCGGTTCAGGTGGCTCATCTAGCTCATCCCGTCGCTTTCGCCGGCCTGCACGGCGAGGGCGTCGGCGATCATCTCGCGCAGGCCCCACTGCGGGCGGTAGCCGATCCAGGCTTTCGCCTTGCTGATGTCCAGGTCATACACCCAGCGCACCGGCGCCTGCCACTCGAGCACCGGCAGCCCGGTGGCCTCGCTGAGCGCCTGCGCCGCGTCGGGGTAGACGATGGGCTCCGGCGAGGCTATATTGAAGGCCTCGCCGACCGCGGCGGGGTGTTCCAGGGCGCAGATCGCGCCGGCCGCCACGTCGCGCGCATCCACCGGCTGATAGGCCCACGGCCGCCCCCGCGGATCGGTCACCGCGCAGGGCTGGGCCGGGCTGGAGGCCAGCGCCGCCAGGTCCTCCCAGGGCGTGCCGCCCTCGGGCAGGTACATCTCGCTGCCGGCCGCCTTCATGCCGATTTCCAGCACAATGCCGACGAATTCCGCCGTCCAGCGCCCCAGCACGTCGGTGCCGGACATGATCCCGGAGGGCCGGATAATCGCCACGCGCAGGCCCGTGGACTGCTCGTAGGAGCGCACGATGTCCTCGCCCACCAGCTTGCTCAGCGAGTAGACATCGCCGGGCCGGCGCGGGTGCGACTCGTCCACCGGATGATAGGCGCAGGCCACGTTGTGTGAGTCGTTGGGATACACGCCGGAGGAACTGAAGGAGACAAAGCGCTCCAGCGCCTCGGCCCGCTGAGCGGCGGCCCGGGTCAGGTTGAAAGTCGTGCGCACATTATTGTCAAACCAATCCTCGTCCGTCATCCCCTCCAGCGGCGAGACTAGATTGGCGGTATGGATGACGCCGTCTACGTCGGCCACCGCCGCTTCGGCGACGCCCGGGTTGAGCAGGTTGCCCTCCACGATCTCCAGCTCCAGGCCCTGCAGACGCGAGGCGCACATGTCCTGGGGCAGGATGAGCCCCTTGACCTCATAGCCTTTCGCCAGCAACTGCCGCACGATCCGGCAGCCGACCTGCCCGGCTGCCCCGGAAACCAAGACCTTGTTCATACGGTGAACCCTCCCTGTTTGTCTAGGTCCGCCCGGCGGACCTGCTGCGACTTAAACGAATAAGGTAGCGCCCCAATGATATGCCTGTCACATATTTGACAGGCCCTTTTCTCGCCGGGTATACTCCTCCGAGACGGAGGGGTGGCCGAGTGGTTTAAGGCGGCGGTCTTGAAAACCGTTGTGCCGCAAGGTACCGTGGGTTCGAATCCCTCCCCCTCCGCCAACCCACGTACCCCCCTTTTCTCAGTCTTCGTCCCGTAGCGCGCCTTCCAGCTTGCGCCGCAACTTGGCCGCCCGGGCGGCCCACTCGTCTTTCTCCCTCTGCCGCGCGGTCTCCTCCAGGCGCTTCACGATGCCCTGCAGCAGCGTCAGCAGGCGCCGGCGGGTCGCCGGTTGCGCCGCCCACGCGGGCAGCCCCAGCAGTTCCGCCCAGGCCCGCTCCGCCAACTCCAGAGACTCGCCCACCTCGTCGTTGTCGGCCTGGATCCACGCCGTTGCGGCATGCGCCCAGGCGCAGCCCAACTCGGCGCCGGTGCGGCTGACGCGGAAGACCTGCTTGGCGCCGTCCGGCTTGCCCTGCTCCAGCAGCCGCATCGCCACCACGCCGCCGGCCAGCGCGGAGAGGCTGCCGTGGCCCAGCGCCTCCACGAAATGCGGGAAAGCCTCCTCCTCGCGCCCCATCAGCAGCAGGACCTCGCCCCACTGCTCCTGCGCCGCGGCGTCCCGGCCCTGCGACTTCTCGGCGGCCTGCTCGGCGGCCGCCAGGGCCCCCGGCAGATCGCCCTCCTGCAGGTGCAGCTCCGACTTGAGCACCAGATAGCGGGCGTCCTCGCCGCGCGCGGCCTGCTGGTCCAGCGCCCAGCGCGCCGCCTGCGGAGCGCCCCGGTTCATCGCCGAGGCGGCCACCAACTGCAGGCCTCGCCGCTGCACATCGGCCGGCAACACCGCGACCAGTTGGTCGGCCAGCGCGGGCTGGCCGGCGGTGGCCAGTTGTTCCGTGAATTCCAGAATGCTGGCGATCAGCCCCGGCGTCGTCCGCAGCAGCCCTGCGATCGCCGCGGTGTCCATCTCCCCGGCCAGAGCCCCGCCCGCCAACAGCGTCACCAGGCGCAGTTGCACGGTGCCCACGCTCGCGGCGGCCGCTTCCTGCGCGGTCTTCAGCGCCTGCGGGTACTGCCCCAGGCGCACATGCGACCAGGCCAGGGCAAACCAGAGCTGCCGCTCGCCGCGCACGCGCAGCCAGTGCTCGGACAGGAGCCGGGTCAGCGCCGTCACCGCCGCGGCGTACTCCCCGCCCATGGTCATGGCCACCCCGGCGTCCAGCGCCACCGCCGAGTCCTCCGGCAGGGCCTTGGCGGCGCGTTTGAGCAGCCGCAGGCCCTCCTCCGGCTCGCCTCGCTCCGTCTGGCGCACGCCGAGCAGGTAGTCCAGATAGCCGCGGGCCCGGTGATTGTGGGGATCAAACCACAGCGCCTGAGCCAGGAAAGCCCGCGCCAGCGCCCGCCCCGGGCGGCCCGCCGGCAACATGAGCTGCCCCATCCAGTAGAACGCCGCCCCCAGCCACAGCCCCAGTAGACGCAAGTTCAGTCCGCCCTTCCGACCGGCCCGAGGGGTTGGTCCCCCGGGAAAATGCTCAGCCCGCCGGCGTCATAGGCGACCCAGGCGGGGAAATCCTCGACCACGATCCGGCGCACCGCTTCCGGCCCCAGCTCCGGGTAGGCCACGACCTCCGCGGCCACGATCCGGCTGCCCAGCAAGGCCCCCGCGCCGCCCACGGTCACCAGGTACACCGACCCGGTCTCCCGGCAGGCCTCGCGGACGCTCAGCGCCCGCTCGCCCTTGCCCAGGGTGGCGCGCACCCCAGCGCGGTACAGCGCCGGCGCGTACTTGTCCATGCGCGAGCTGGTCGTGGGCCCGGCGGAGCCGATCAGCCGCGGGGGGCGACCGGGGGTGGGGCCGCAGTAGTAGATGGTCGCGCCCTCCGGGTCAAAGGGCAGTCCCTCGCCGGCGGCCAGCGCCTCGGTCATCCGCGCGTGCGCCGCGTCCCGCGCCGTGTACATGACGCCATACAGACGCACGGTCTGCCCGGCGCGCAGCGACAACGCACGGGCGCGGCTCAGGGGCAAGTCCAAGCGCAAAGCGGGGGAAGAAGCTGTCGTGAGGTCCATGTCTAGATCACCACCGTCGCGTGCCGCGCCGAGTGGCACTGCACATTGAGCGCCACCGGCATCGTCGCCAGATGGCAGGGCGCGCTCAGCACGTGGACGGCGAGCGCGGTAGTTACGCCGCCCAGGCCCATCGGCCCCACGCCGGTCGCGTTGACGCGCTCCAGAATTTCCGCTTCCAGGGAGGCCAACTCCGGGTCCGGGGAAGGCTCCCCCAGCCGGCGGAACAGCGCCCGCTTGGCCAGCCGCGCCACGCCCTCGAAGTTGCTGCCCACGCCCACGCCCAGCACCAGCGGCGGGCAGGGCCGCCCCCCGGCCTCCGCGACGCGCGCCACAATCGCCTTGACGAGACCGGCGCGCCCCTCGCTGGGCGAGAGCATCCACAGGGCGCTCATGTTCTCGCTACCGCCGCCCTTGGCCGCCAGGCGCAGCGTCAGCCGGTCCCCGGGCACCCGCTCCAGATGCACAAAAGCCGGCGTATTGTCGCCGGTGTTAGTGTTGCGCTGCAGGGGATTGGCCAGCAGTGAGCGCCGCAGATAGCCGCCGACGTAGGCCTCGGCGACCCCGGCGTTGATCGCCGCCGCCAGGTCCCCGTGCAGGCAGAGGTCCTCCCCCTGCTCGACGAAGACCACCACCATGCCGGTATCCTGGCACAGCGGCAGGTCCTCGCGCGCCGCGATTTCCGCGTTGGCGAGCAGCACCTCCAGCGTCTCGCGGGCGCAGGCCAACTGCTCCCGGTCCCGCCCCTGCTCCAGCGCCCCGCGCAGGTCCTCGGGCAGTGATACGTTAATCCGGTGGCACATTTCTGCAACCACCGGAGTCAGGCTCTCCGCTGCTAGTTCACGCCTGGTCATGAGATATCAGGGCCGATCCGCTCCGGACCGGCTGCCACAGCCTTCCTCAGTGCGCCGCCGGGGCGGCTTTACTCAAACTGACAGTCGAAAACGACTTCTTTCACCCCGGGGATGGTCAGGCAGGCCTCCCCAATCTTGTGCATCCGCGACTTGGTCTCCCCGGCGGGGGCCAGTCCGCGAATGGGCTTGATCCGGCCGCTGAAGTACGCCACCTTGTTGATCACCGCGACCGTGCAACTGCTGAAATCCAGGTCATGCTTGGAGCACTCATGCTCCACGCGCCGCCGGGCTACTTTGTCCTCTAAAGGCATCGCGCTCACCCCTGTCTGCACCAGTGTGGTGTTCTTGTCTATACCCAATAACTCGCCGCTGCACCGGTCTTCTTACATGCCCAGGCTCAAGCGGAGCGCCATATTCTCCGGCAGTCCCGCCGCATACATGCGCCGCTGCGAGTCGGCGATGTTGTAGTCCAGCCGCACGATCTCAATGCTCCCCGCCTCCGTATCCCAGACGGCGAAGCTGGCTTGATGGTTGCCGTCACGCGGCTGCCCGACGGCTCCCGGGTTGATAAGGTAGCGGCAATCGTCCCGCAGCATCAGCAGTCCGCCGTGGGGAGCCGTCTCCTCCGTCGGCAGCATCTGGTCCGCCTCCTGGCAGAACCATTCCGCGTAGTGGGTGTGCCCAAAAAAAGCCAGGGGGCCCGCCAGCGCGCGAAAGCTGAGCAGCGAGTCTTCCGGGGAGGTGGTGTAGAAGTCCGGATCCGGCAGGGAACCGTGGCACAGCGAGGCTTCTGCCTGCTCGGCGCGGGTATCCAGGGCGCTCAGGAAGGCGAAGTTGTCCTCCGTGAGCACTTCCCGGGTCCACAGGATGCAGGCGCGCGCCGCCGGGGTGAACCAGATCTCCTTGCCGGGCTGGATCGCGGCAGTATCGTGATTGCCGCGGATGGCGGTCAGTGGGAGTGAGCGCACCAGTTCACAGCACTCATTGGGGCTGGCTCCGTAGCCGACGAGGTCGCCCAGACACAGGAAGTGCTCCACGCCCCGTTCCCGGGCCACGGTGAGGGACTCCTCCAGGGCGGACAGATTGCTGTGAATATCGGAGATAACTCCGTAGCGCACGGTAACGGTCCTTGGGCGTAAATACTAGGTTCCGACGAGCGAGGCGGCGGCCAACTCCTCCGTACAGCGTCGCGCGGCCAGCCGCAAGAGCACATATCGGGCGTAAGCCTCGTCGTCCCAGGGTCCCTTCGCCTCCTCGCGTGCCTTCTCCTTCCCCGGTTCTGTCTCCGGCGGGAGGAGGGCCTGCAGGGTCGCCGCGCCCAGGTCGCCCCCGCGCCAGAGCTCCGCGGCTCCCGCGGGGCTGCCGCTGACGATCTGGGCCACGACCTGCCGGAGCAGCGTCACCCGTGCCCCCGCCACGCCCGCCCCCAACCGCGCCAGTTGCGCCTGGTACAGCGCCTGCTTGATCGCGCACAGCTCGCGCAGGGACCCGTCCGCCTCGCGCCGGGCCTGCTTCAGGGTGGCCCGCGCCACCTCCACTTCCCCCTGCACCAGCGCGTAGCGGCTGAACACCAGCCGCCCCCAGGGCCGGTCCGCCCCGGAGGTCAACAGCGCCAGGAACACCGGCGAGATCTCCAGCGCCACCCGCCGCAGCGAGGCCGAGGCTTCCGCCATCTTCTGCAGGGAGGTCACGTGGGAGGTCGCGGCCCGCCGCAGCGCCTCCTGGAGGCTGGCGGCCGCCGCCTCATATTCCGCCGCCCCTCGCGGGGCGGGAGAGGCCGGGGCCAGCGCCCGCGACTCGGCCACCAGACAGTCCGGCAGATCGTACTCCAGCCAGCGCATCTCCATGAGCTGGTCGGAGGTGTGCGAGAGCTCCAGCAGCAGCGACGCGGCCTGAGCTACGAGCAGATAACGCCCCTCGCCGGCCGGCTCCACCGCCACCACCTGCGCGGCCTCCAGGGCCTGGTTGAAGTCGGCATTGGCCCGCAGATCAGTCGTCTCGGAAGCGATCTTCGCGCGCCATTTGCGGCGGAGCTTGTCCTGCTGACTGAGTTCCGCGACCGCCTCGTCCAGGTTCCGGCGCAGCTCGGTCCCGGGCTCCCAGGTGGCCGCCGGCGCCGGCGCGGCCGCGGGAAGCTGCTCGCGCAGCGCTTGCGCGTCGGCGTTGGCGGGGTCCAGCCGCAGCGCCCGGTCCAGCGCCTCCCGGGCCGCGGCCTCCCGGCCCTGAGCCTGGTAGACGCGCGCCGCCGCCGCGGGGAGCGAGGCCAGTTCCGGCGCCTGCTGTTCCGCCGCTTCCAGGAGCTGCGCCGCGCGCGCGTATCGCGCCCGGCCAGCCAGTTGCTCGGCCAGGACCAGTTGGTCGCCCGCGCTGATCATCGCCCCTAGCTGCGCGCGCACCGACGCCTCGCGCTGGCGCGATTCCGGATGTGTGGCCAGCAACGTCTGCCAGTAACTCCAGCGGCTCTGGCCCTCCGCGATCAGCCCCAGAAACTCGGCGACTCCCTGCGGATCGTAACCGGCTCGCAAGCTAATACGCGCCCCCTCGCGGTCCGCTTCCGCCTCCTGGCGCCGCGACTGCCCCAGGCCGTCGAGCAACTGCGCCACCCGATAGCCCATCATGCCGGTGGAGTTCACGCGCCCCGCCAGGGCCTGCCCCAGCGCCCACAGCAGCGTCTGTCGCTCCATGATCCGCTGGAAATCGCGGTCCTGCACGTGTCCGACTTCGTGTGCCAGCACGCCCGCCAGCTCATCGTCCGAGTCTACATGCCCCAGCAGCCCCACGTCGCAGTAGATTCGTCCGCCGGGGAGGGTGAAGGCGTTGATCTCTCCGGAATTGAGCAGGCCAAACCGGCATTTCAGATCGCCGCGCGCACTGGAGGCGGAGACCTGCGCGCCCACCTCCCGCACCCAGCGCAGCAATGTGGGATTGTGGCACACGCCATACTCTTCTTCGTAGTAACGGGCGGCCACCTCTCCCGCTTCCTCCTCGAGGCTCGCGCGGCAGCAGGTCACTCCCAGCCCGCAGACCAGCAGCCCGGCGAGCAGGACTGCCGGCAGGCGACGACGATAGCAAGGGCGAGCCGAGGCGTTGGTCATATCAACTTGCAGACTGCCGGGGGCCGACCGCGGTTCCCTTTCCGGCCTGGGGCCGGTCGAGCGGACCCGCCCCCACAAACAGAGAGAGCGGCAGGACCGAAGTCCTCCCGCTCACCTGAAATGAAGAAAACCCGGCAGGACCAAGTCCCGCCGGGTCTGGAGTCAGTATGACCTACGCGACGTCGCGCAGGGCGCGCCGCCGTCGGCGCCAGGCTCCGGCAAACCCGACCAAGCCCAAGCCCATCAGGGCCATCGTTCCGGGCTCGGGTACGGGATCGTAGTAGTACGTGACCGTCGCGTAAGCGCTGGAGGACGAATCGAACCGTGACTGCATCGTGGAGCTTCCGGTCGCAGAAGAACTGCCGAATGATTCGAGCCCCGTGCCCAGCAACTGGTAGCCACCGGCACCGGTGAACAGGTCCAGGTAGTAGGCGTCGGTGCTGGTGAAGGCGTTGCTCAAGTTACCGGCCAGGGCACTGTGGATAACAGTGTCCGTTCCCTCATAGTCCGTAGTCCCGTCGTAGTTCGGGACCAAGTCCGTTTTGGTGGCGTACGGAAGGACATTGACGATCAGGTTACCGGTCGTCGGATCGGTAAGTGTGAGCGTGGCCTCCAGGCGCGAGGTGATGCTGCGAGCAGTACCTCCGAGGTTCTCCACCATGGAAGAGCCCTCGACGTGGCCGTAGAGGTTGATCTCGACCCGGTTCAGGGTCCCCCATTTGGTGTCAAACATCCGCATGTACAGCGTGTCGTTCCAGTCGCCGTGCGTGACGCCGGGATGATTGGACTCGAAGGTCAGAAAGTCTGCCTGAACGGCTACAGTGCCGATAATCAACGTGCTAACGACCAATGCGGCGAGAACCAGATGTCGCATAGTCCCTCTTCCGTACCCCCCGATATCGCCAGTGACACCACCTGCCCGGCGGGGATTATGCCCGAGGTGGCCTCCGCCTGTCAAGACCCAGCGTCCCAGATGGCCAAAAATTCGTCAAATTCTTCGTCCGCGGGCCCCTGACTTGACCGGACGGGGTGCATTCTGTTAGCATTTTCCCATGCAACCCCGTTTCCTGCGCCGGCGGCTGCGGCGTCGAGTCCTGCTGCTGCTCGTGGGCCTGGTCCTCTTCAGCGGAGGCATCTGGCTGGCGTTGCGGCTCGCCACCCCCTCGACCACTCACCGCGTCCGCATCCTGCCCGGCGCGTCGGCCCCGGCCCCCCAGTACCAGGTAGACCAGCAGCAGCAGTCCGTGCGCTTCCGCCAGGAGGTCGCGCCCGGCCAATCCCAGGAGTTCGAGGTCAAGAACACCGACCAGGGCCTGCTGGTCACCCCCAGCGCCAAGAAATAGGCAGCTCCCCGAGGGAAGCTGCCTGGATTTCCACTTACACTTGTCGGCTCTGAGCAGAGCCGTGAGGGCTGGCTGCTAGTCCGCCACGTACGGAATCAGAGCCATCTCGCGCGAGCGCTTGATGGCGCTGGACACGCGGTTCTGATGCCGGCGGCAGGTCCCCGTCTGGCGAGCCTTGCGAATGCGGGCCCGGTCGTCGAGGTACTGGCGCAGCATGCTTACGTTCTTGTAGTCAATGATGATCTCGACTTTGGCGACGCAGAACTGACAATGCTTGCGGCGCCCGCGGCGTACTCCGCCGCGGCGGTCATCGCGGTCGCCTCGGTCTCGATCGCGGTCTCGGTCTCGCGGTCCGGCCATGTGAAACTCACCCTTCTCGTTTGCTTGGACTAAAGTGGGAAACCCCCGGCAAAGCGGGGGCCTCCGCAAACTGGGGAGATTATAGCAGAGCCGCCCCGCGCTAGTCAACCGAGGGGCTACTCCTCTTCCCCATACGCCGAGGCGATCGCCGCCCGGTGGTCGAACATCTCCTCAATCGGTCCCAGTTGCGCCTCACGCTCCCCGGAGGGCTCGAAGCGGTCCAGATCTTCCCCGTCGGCGAAGCCCTGCAGCAGCTCCACCATATAGAGGAAGACCCGCAAGGGCACGTCCGGGGGCACGCCGTGGTCCACCGTCGGGATATAGCCGCCGTACTCCCGCGCCACCCGGTAGCGCTTGACCACCTCGGCGCGGGCGCGCTGCTTGGTGCGCAGTTCCCGCTTGTCGATCCCGCCCTCCAGGTACAGACCCGGGTACTGGCGCAGGAAGGCCTCCGGATCGTTGCCCGCGGCGATTTCCACCGGCGAGAGGCCCTCGATGCCCGGGGGATACATGACCTCCAGAATCTGCCCGTTGTAGCCGTCGGAATCCATGATGACGCTCTGGACGCCCCGCTCGTGGAAGAAGCGGTTCAGCCGCCGATAGCGCGGCAGCATGAACTCGCGCATGTGCGCCGGGGAGATCATCGCCGCGTGCTTATAGGCCATATCCTCGGAGATGATGACCTGATCCACCGGGATCTCCCCGAAGGGCTCGCGGCAGATCTCCTCCAGGAACCAGGTCCAGTACTCCATCATCTCGTGGACCAGGCCCGGCTGATCGTGGAACCTCACCGACAGTCCCTCAAAGCCGCACCAGTCGCGGGCGGTCCAGTACAGCCCGGGCACCACCACGATCACCGGCGCGTCACCGCGGCGGCACTGCTCCGCCAGGTCGCGCCAGCCGGTGCCGGGATGGTAGCGCCGGTAGAGGTCCGGGTTCAGCGTCTCCGGCGCCCCGGAGGAGGGCTCGTCGCTGGCCGTGCGCTCCGGGGTGTGCGGGTCAAAGCGCTGCTTCATCTGCTCGAAGTCGGCCGGCGTTTTGACCGGGAACTCCAGATAGCGGCGGGTGGCGAAGCCCGCGGTCGGCTGGTTGATGGCATCCCGGCGCAGTACGCCCCAGGAGTCGCGCCAGATGCGCGTGTTGCCCTGCTCCGAGACGATCTCCTCCGGGAAAGCCGGCCAGGGGCCGAAGAACAGCTTGCCCAGCCCGCAGGCCGGGTCCTGGCCGACAAACGGGCCCCAGTTTTGGATTTGCTCCTCGTGCAGACCCTGCTTGCGCCAGGCGGCGAAGGTGGCAGCCCGCGGCCCGCCGAAGCGGTACGGCATGCGGTCCGGCTCCTGATGGCGCAGCACCGCTCGGAATCTCTCGCGATGAGTCATGCAAACGCCCTTCTTTCGCGGGTAATCATTCGCTGAGGAGGTCTTCCTTGAACAGCGGACCGGCACCTGCCGACGGAGGCGCGAACTTGAGGTCAGCAGAGGGCGTCCGCACTCGTAAGGGGCGGAAGGGTGAGACCCGCGCCAGTTTTGCCTCACCCCCGGCCCCTCTCCCCGCGCCTTCGGCTGGGGAGAGGGGAGTAAGGCCAACGACAAACGGCCTGGACAGCGGCGGGGTAATTCCCCCTCCCTTTAGGGAGGGGGTTAGGGGGTAGGGCCGTTTCCGGTGGCCTCTTGCCCCCTCTCGCCCACAAAACTGGGGCTTTGCGGAACAATCCGCGCCGGGAAGCGGTCCAACGTCCGAACCTGCGTACACCATGATGAAAAGGGAGTGTTGTATATGAAGAGGGTGCTAAGTTTTGCGCTGATCCTACTCTTAGGCGTGGCCGCTTTGGCCACTGCCGCCGATCTGCCGCTGCAGCGCGTCGTGCTGTTCTCGACCGGCGTAGGCTATTTCCAGCGCGGCGGCACGGTCGAGGGCGACGCCACGGTTCTCCTGTCCTTTAAGGTGGACCAGATCAACGACATGCTCAAGTCGCTGATCGTCCAGGACCTGGGCGGCGGCATGGTCGGCCCCGTCACCTACGCCCCCCGCGAGCCGCTGGCGCACACCCTGGGGAGCTTCTCGGTCAACCTGGCCGACAACCCCAGCCTCGCCGAGTTGCTCAACCGCCTGCGTGGCAGCGAGGTGACCGTCACCGGCGTCCGCAACACCCGGGGCTTGGTGCTGGGCGTAGAGGCGCGCGAGGTCACCGTCAAGGACAAGACCGAGTCCGTCGAGTTCCTCAATCTGCTCACCCCGCAGGGCTTCGCGTCCCTCCCCCTGGCGGGCCTGACTTCGATCAAACTCAGCGACGACAAGACCACCACCGAGTTGACCTCGGCGCTCGGCGTCATCGCCGCCAGCCGCAACCAGGACAAGCGCGAGGTGCAGCTCAACTTCACCGGCAAGGGCCAGCGCGAGGTCCGCGCCGGCTACCTGCTGGAGACGCCGGTCTGGAAGACCACCTATCGCTTGGTTGCCGACACCGACAAGCTCTACCTGCAGGGCTGGGCCATCGTCGAGAATACCTCCGACATGGACTGGAACAACGTGCAAATGGCGCTGGTCTCCGGTCGGCCCATCAGCTTCACCCAGGATCTCTACGAGCCGCTCTTCGCCACCCGGCCCGATGTGCCGGTAGCCATGCCGGTGCCGGTCACCCCGCGCACCTATGAGGGAACGATGGGCGAGGCCCCGCCGCCCCCCAGCCCCGCTGAGGAGGCCATGTCGGCGCCCAAGGCCGGCGCGGCCCTCCGCCGCATGGAGTATGCCGCCGCACCGGCCGCACCGGGCTTTGGCGGCGGCCGGGGGGGCAACGGCATGAACCAGGGCCTGGACCGCGACGCGATGGCGGCCAGCATGACCGCTATCGCCCAGGGGCAGAACGTGGGTGAGCTGTTCAGCTACACCATCACCCAGCCGATCACCCTGGCCCGCCAGAAGGCGGCGATGATCCCCATCGTCAGCGCCGACCTCACCGGGGAGAAGGTCTCGCTGTTTGACGCCACCTCCAACCCGACGCATCCGCTTAACGCGCTGCGCCTGAAGAACACCACCGGCCTGCACCTGATGGCCGGGCCGGTCACCGTCCTGGCCGGCGGCGCCTACGCCGGTGACGCGCTGCTCGACGACCTCAACAAGGGCGACGAGCGGCTCATCACCTATGCGGTGGACCTGACCACCGAGGTCGCTGTGGACCCCGCCCTGGGCCAGACGCAGATTGTCTCCCTGAAGATTGACAAGGGCGTGCTGCTGGTCAGCAGCCGCAACCACGTGGAGACCACCTTCACCATCAAGAACCGTGGCGAGGAAGCGCGCAACGTCCTGATCCAGCTCCCGGCCCGCCCGGGCTGGTCCCTGCTGGAGCCGGCCAAGCCCGCCGAGCAGACCGCCAACTACTGGCGCTTCGCGGTCGCGGTCGCCCCCGGCGCGACGGAGAAGCTGACCGTCAAGCAGGAGCAGCCGATCATGGAGACCATGGCCCTGTTCGAGGGCGATCCGCTCCCGCGCCTGCAGTACTATATGCGCGCCGCGGTCATTAGCGACCAGGTCAAGACGGCCCTCCAGGGCTTCATCACCCGCCGCGATGCCCTCCAGCAGGTCGCGGACCAGCTCCAGACCAAGCAGAACCGCCTGGCGGAGATCACCAAGGAGCAGGACCGCATCCGCCAGAACATGGCCCAGCTCGACCGCACCTCCGACCTCTACAAGAAGTACGTGACCAAGCTGACCGCGCAGGAAGATGAGTACGACACCACGGTCAAGGAGATCGCGGACCTCCAGAAGCAGCAGCAAACGATGAAGGACGAGCTGAGCACCTACCTGCACCAGCTCCAGGCCGAGTAGCCGACCCGACGCAAGATAAGAGGGGCTCAGCCGGAGTGACGGCTGGGCCCCTTATTATACGTGGCCCCTATCTCTCTACCGCTTGCGGGGGAGAGATAACGGCTCCTGCTGTTGCCTTTGCCGTTCCCCCCTCTCCTGCCAGGAGAGGGGCCGGGGGTGAGGCCGGCAGCCGCCGGGCGAGGACGTGCAGCACGCCCCTCTCAATTTCCTCGACGCAACCCCCGATTGGTGCTAATATCCCTTTGCTGGGTATACGCTCTTCCGGAGGTGCCTCAGATGAACAAGCGCTTCGCGCCGCTGGGCCTGTCCTTCCTCCTGCTGCTGCTACTTCTGGCTGGCGCCGCTCAGGCGTCAATCAGCCCCTTCCTCCTCACCAAGCTGAAGGATTCCGTCGTGCTCATTGACGTCACCCTCACTCTGCCGGACAACAAGGAAGGCGGCGCCCGGGGGAGCGGCTTTCTCATCAGCGCCGACGGTCAGATCGTCACCAACGCTCACGTTGTCTCGCTGAAGTCCGAGAATGACGACGGCACCGAAGTGACGGCCACGGCCCGGGACATCAAGATCATCTTCCACCCCGGCACCCCCCAGTCCAAGACCTACACGGCCCAGGTCCTGCGCGAGAACCCCGATCTGGACCTGGCGCTGCTCAAGGTGGACCTCCCTACCCCTTCCTTCCTCGAGTTCGCCGACTCGGATGCGGCGGAGGAGACCACCACGATCTATGTCTGCGGCCATCCCCTGGGGCTGGATGAGTTCTCCATCCGCAGCGGCAGCATCACCGCCCACCGCACCTGGGAGAACCACAAGTACCTCGAGCACGACGCCATGGCCGAGAGCGGCAACAGCGGCGGCCCGGTGGTGGACGGGGACGGCCGCGTGCTGGGCATCCACAGCCTCACGCTGGGCAAGTCCAACCTGATGAAGTTCGCCATCCCCTCTAATGTGGTCAGCGACTGGCTGAAGACCCCGGAAAGCCAGGACCCCCAGCCGGTCAAACCCGGGGCCGAACTCAAGGACCTCCTGGACGCGGCCAAGTTGCATTACGCGGAGAAGGACGGCGGGTTCTTCGACCTGGCCTACGATAACGACATCACCGTGCACGTCCACCACTACAAGGACTTCCTGCGGGTCTACGTCCCGCTGGGCGAGATCGAGGGCGACACCGACGCGGAGAAGGGCACCAACGCCAAGCTGGCGCTGCGCTTCAACTACACCGACCCGGTGGGCCGCATGAGCATCTGGAGCCACGACGGCAAGCTGGACCTCTACTGGGAGGCCCAGGTGCCCTTCAGCGTGGCCAGCGGCGACTACCTGCGAGTGCTCGCCGACGCGGCGGCCAGCCAGGCCAAACGCTGGGGGCAGGTCGTGGCCGGCGAGAAGCCCGGCGACCCCGACAACCTCTATCCCGGCGGAAACGAGGACGCGCAACTGGCCGACCTCAAGGCGAAGCTGGAGGCCTCCGGAATCAAGTTCGAGGCCAAAGACAAGTTCTTCAAGCTGGCCTATGACAACGACATCATCGTGTTCGTCTCGCTCATCAAGGGCATGGCCTGGACCCACACCTGGGTCGGCGGCATGCCCGGCGGCAGCAACGCGGGCAAGGGCCAGAAGGCCCTGGAGTTGCTCCAGCGCAACTGGGACGACGAATTCGGCCGCCTGAGCCTGGACAGTGACGGCGACGTCATCTGGGAATCCCAGGTGCCCTGCAACCTGTTCACCCCCACCTATCTGGCGATCCTGGCCAACGCCTGCGCCGACCAAGCCGCCAGCTACAAGAAAGTATATGGCGACATCCCGCTGAACGGCGGCTAGGCTGACGGACAAACCCTGACCACCCGCGCCGGTTCCTCCTCGAGGAACCGGCGCTTTTTGCGTTTCCGCTCCGCCGCGCCCGACGTTGCCCTATCTCTCTCCCGCGAAGCGGGGGAGAGTGGCGCCGCGCGCCGTTCAGCGCGGTGACGAGAGGGGGAGGCCGTTGGCGCTAACGGCGGGACCCCCTATCCCCCGTCGCTGACGCGCCGGGTACTCTCCCCCGCAAGCGGGAGAGAGATAACGGCTCGTTCCGAGGTCGTTCGCCGTTTGCTGCTGTTCCCCCCTCTCCTGCCAGGAGAGGGGCCGGGGGTGAGGCCTCCCATTCGCTGCCTGTCAGCTAGCGAGCGGGCGTGTGTGGCTCCGCTTCGCTCCGCCAAACGCGCCCCTACGGGGAAGATGCACAAAAACGCGGGGGCGGAACCTTCCGGTCCCGCCCCGCGCTGCTGCTCTGCTGGATTGTAGCCGCTACTAGATGGCGTCCGGGCCGCGCTCGCCGGTGCGGATGCGGACTACCTCCTCCAGATTCGACACGAAGATCTTGCCCGCGCCGATCTGGCCGTCGTTGGCCGCGTCACAGACCGTCTCCACCACCTGCGGCGCGATCCGGTCGTCCACTACCACCTCGACCTTGATCTTGGGCACAAAATCCACCTGCATCGCCGCCGTCCGGTAGGTCGAGGTCTGCCCCTTCTGCCGGCCGAACCCCTTGACGTCGCTGGCGGTGAGGCCGGTCACGCCGATCTCATGCAGGGCGTCCTTGACCGCGTCCAGCTTGTGCGGACGGATGATCGCCTCGATTTTCTTCATGATCTACCTCCTCGGGCTCGCGCCCTGGTTAGAAGTTGATGTCGAGCTGCGTCGTGAAGGTGTCCTTGAGCGCGCTGGAATTATACCAGTCGTAGCCGAAGATGACGCTTACGTTGTCGGCGAAGTTGTACGAGACGCCGGCGTTCAGCGCTCCCCAGACGTTCTGGCCGCTCTGGTAGTCCACCGCGGCCCACCACTTCTTGCTGAGGTTCCCATCAATGCCGGCCATGAGCATGTTCTCATCGGTCCCCAGAGCCGCTTTGTTGCCGTGGCAGTAGCCCAGGGTCAGGCGCACCGGCGCGAAGGTCTTGGAACCCAGCAGGTACACCATATTGTAGTCGGTCTTATCCTGCTTGGTGCCGAAGCCGAAGCCCCCGACGACCAGGGTAGGAACTCCGCCCTTCTCCGCCAGCAGCTTGTACTTGGCGTTGAAGAACAGCGGGTCCGAGAAGCCGGTGATATAGTCAATCCCCGCCTCGGCTCTCCCGCCGGCGAAGCCGTACTCGGGGCCGAGGTCGTAGGTCGGACTACTGGTCACCCCGGCGTTGTGCGCCACCACGTAATTGTCTAGACCCAGATGCCAGGTCTTGTCGGCCTGGATATCCGTCGAGGGAATCCAGATGAGCGTCGAGGGGGTCGCGAAGGCGCCCACCGCGACTACCAGCGTCAGTACTACTGAGAGACACAGACTGTATTTGGTCATGATTTGATTCCTCCTGGGAATTGATGGTACTAGCCTTGGATCACGTAGTCCGGGTAGGCCTCGACGCCGGTTTCCGGCACGTCCAGACCCGCTAGCTCGTCCTCGGGCTTGCTGCGCATCGGGGTGAGCTTGTTGATGACCTTGAACACCACGAAGGCCAGTACCAACGTGTAGACGATACAGGTCAAGACCCCGATGAGCTGGGCGACGAACTGGTCCGAGCCGCCGAAGAACAAGCCGCGCACCCCGTGGGCGACCCCGTTGAGGCCCTTGCCGTAGGTGCCGTCCGCGAACAGCCCCAGGGCCAGGCAGCCCCACAGACCGTTGGCGCCGTGTACGGCGACCGCGCCGACCGGATCGTCGATGTGGAACACGCGCTCCACCAGGATGACTACGGCGCAGACGATGACTCCGGCCACCAGACCGATGACGACCGCGGCCCACGAGGGGATGAAGGCGCAGGACGCCGTCACCGCCACCAGCCCGGCCAAAAAGCCGTTGGTGGACATGGGCGCATCGAACTTGCCCGTCAGCTTGTGCATGAACAGCATCGCCGAGATCGCGCCGGCGCAGGAGGCCAGTGCGGTGTTGACCGCCACGACCGCCAGGCGGAGGTCGCCGCCGGCCAGGGTGCTGCCCGCGTTGAACCCGAACCAGCCGAAGGCCAGGATGTACGCCCCCAGCATGGCGATGGGGATATCGTGACCCGGAATCGCGCGCGGCTCCTTGTTCTTACCGAACTTGCCGATCCGAGGCCCCAGCAAGTAGGCGCCGACCAGGGCGGTGAGTCCCCCGACCGCGTGCACGACACTGGAACCGGCGAAGTCCACGTAGCCGTTGCCGAGAGCGAAGTTGGTCCCGAGCTTGGCCAGCCAGCCTCCGCCCCAGACCCAGTTGCCGAAGAACGGGTAGATCAGGGCCGCCGCGGCGACGCCGTAGAGGCAGAAGTTAGCGAACCTCCAGCGCTCGGCCATCGCGCCGGTGGGGATGGTCGCCATAGCGTCCATGAACACGACCTGGAACATGAACAGGGCGAAAACGGCTACATCGTAGTTCACGCCCCCGAGGGCCCAGCCGGTCGTGCCGAACAGTCCAAAGTCCTTGCCGAACAGCTTGATCGCAAACTCGCCGTTCAGCCCGGCGCCTCCTCCGAGGGTCGCCAGCGGTCCGGCTCCCCCGAACATCAGGGCGAAACCGAAGAAGTAGAACACGGTGATCCCGATCGCGTAGATGATGAGGTTCATCATCATCGTATGCACCGCATTTTTGGAGCGCACGAAGCCGGTCTCCAGCATGGCGAAACCAGCCTGCATGAACATGACCAGGAAAGCGGCCATGAGCACCCAAACGTAGTTGATGGCGATTTTGGCGTGCCCTAGCTCGGCGGCCAGTTCGCCCACTGTGGGCTGGCCGGCGGTGGCCGCGGTGAGATCCGCGGCGGCACCGGTCTTATCCCCAGTGGGGTCTCCGGCATACACGGCCTGCGCTACGACGAGCAGCAGCAGGCCGAGGACCAGCAGCAGCAAGACGGTGCGGCGGGTCGGGGGGCGGCAACAGCTAAACATCAGAATCGTCCTCCTCAGCAGCTAAGAATGGTGAAAAGGGGTGCGGCTGCGACAGTGCTACTATCGCACAGTCGTGTTTCCCCCACTTTTCCCTTTTCTTTCGCCTATGTTTCGTTGTCCAAAAAGTTTGCGGGAGGCCGAGGTCGAGAAGGTGCTGCGGGGACGGCGGGGGAATGACACTGCAAATCTGCTGCTGTTGGGACTCGCTTCGGTCGCCCGCGCGTATGAACAGGAGGTCCTGCGTATGTTGTGCCGCCTAACGCCTCTGGCCGTCGTCTTAACCGTTTTGCTGGTCGTCCCCGCGTTCGCCACCTCACAGTCCGTCTGGCAGGGAGAGGCGGAGTCGGTGGTGGCGGCCGGGAACATGGCCAACGGAGGGACCCTCGTGGACGACGCGGCCGCCTCCGGCGGCAAGACCGTATGCATTCCCTTCAAGCCCGGGGCTAAGGGCCACGATCTGGTCTTTGGCACGCCCCGCGTGCAACTCCAGGGACGCTGCGAGATTACCTTCTGGGTGCGCGGCGAGAACCTGCCGCCCCTCTCCCACGGCATGCGACTCACCCTGGTGGCGCACGACAAGACCACCATGCTGTGGGCCTACTGGCGAGAGACCCGCATCTATGGCGACAACCTGAATCCCCAGGGGTATACGGCGCTCACCTTCGACCTGAACATCCCCTTCGGCAAGACCGATACCTATGCCCCCGAGTTCATCCTGGACTGGGAAGCGCAGAACGACGGCGTCCTGCCGGTCCTGTACCTGGACAAGCTGGAGATCAAGTCCCAGGTCTACGAAACCCCCGAAATCAGCGAGGTCTGGCCCGACAAGGTCCATTACCTGCCCGGGGCGACCGTAGCCGTGCGCACCACCGTCGTGAATCCCACCGCGGCCCCCGCCGAGATCACCCTGGTCGGCGAGGAGACGCGGGGCCTGGACGTCAAGCGCGAGGTCTTCCGCCAGACCGCGACCCTCGCGGCCGGCGCAAGCCAGCAGATCACTCCCACCTACAAGCTCGGGCCGGAGGAATACGGCCGCGAGATTCGCGTCGCCCTGCTGGTCGGGGGCAAAGAAGTCTCCGCGGGCCGCGAGTACTTCGGCGTCTCCAAGGTCCCCCTGTGGGTCGCCGGCGGCAGCGGCGTGGACCGCTCCTTCAATAACGGCGGCCGCGGCTACTCCTTCTACGTCTCCCCCGCCTCCGGACAGCAGAGCTGGGCCGACGTGCTCTACTCCAAGAGCCTGCGCCGGACCTACTTCGAGTTCTTCTCCTGGTCGCCCGGCGACATCACCGACCAGGCGCCGGAGGAGGACCCCTTCCTCGGCGGCGAGGGCCGCGCGATCTTCCGCAGCAAGCAAACGGTCATCATGCAGAACGGGATGCTCAACTCGGTGGGCCTGTGGCCGGTCTCCTACGTCAACGGCACCGCCTGGGCCGACTCGGGCTACAAGCTCTTCCAGCAGCACCCGGAATGGTTCCTTTATGACGCCAATGGCGAGGTCGCGGGCTACGAGATGGACGGACGCGAGACGTATCGCCGGCGCAACGACATTGACTTTGACGTCAACTCCTATCAGCACATCTTCTTCCAGGCCGTGCTCAACCACTCGCTCCCCGAGGTCCAGCGCTTCATCGCCGACCAGTACATCCGCTGCGGCAAAGTGATGGGCTTCAGGGGCGTGCGCATGGACGTGCGCTACCTGGAGGTCTACCCCGGCGAGCGCGACTTCTACGGTCGCGAGATCGCCAAGACCTATGAGGAAGCCGACAAGATCAGCGCCGCCGCCGTGCATAACGTCAAGGCGATGGTCCACAAGGAGATCCCCGACTTCACCTTCGGCTACAACTACGCCTCGCCCGAAGAGACCAAGGACATGCGCCTGACCATGATGGAACGCTGTGAGGGCGGCGCGTGGATGCTCGACGAAATCCCCTGCGTCTACCAGGAGAAGACCTCCCCCTTCCACATCTGGAAGGCCTACGCCCGCCGCATGACTTCCTGGGGCGATCAGGTCCGCAAGTGGGGCGGCGTCTACAACCCCTACGACTTCCGCCGCGGCGCCAAGTATGACTCCGATCTGATCTACTCGGCCATGTTCCGCATCATCTGCGGCGGCCACGATTACGGCGGCTGGTTCCTCAACAGCCGCACGCCCGTGCCCGACTATGGCCTGTACACCAACCGCTTCAGCGAGCTGATCTACAGCACCAAACTCGACTGGATTCCCGAGATCAAGGGCGCCGTTCAGGTCCAGTCGGCCGCGCCGCTCTGGTGGGAGGACATGTGCTACTGGAGCCAGTCCAACGAGGGCAAGAAGCAGCTCATCGTGCACCTCGTCAACCCGCCGAAGTCGGCCGAGGTCGAGGAGAATCCCAACGACGACATGAACCCGCCCGTGCGCGATATCCAGGTCACCTGCGCCCCCGCCGGCGGCCAGGCGGCGACCGCGGCCTACCTGGTCTCCACGGAGCCGCTGGAGCTGACCGGCGCCAGCGAGGCCAGCGTAATCAAGCTGCCGCTGCGCGACGCCGGCGCCGGCAAGATGGTCGTCACCGTCCCCAGCGTGCTCTTCTGGAAGACCCTGGTCTTCCAGTTCTAGGCAGCGTGACTCGCGACGGCAACTAGCCGCATCAGTAGGAGGCGCTTAACTTGGCCAGACTGCTTCAACTAGTCGGTATTTGTCTCTGCGGCGCTCTGGGGATAACCAGCGCCCTGGCGGCGCCCTCCGCCGCCGGCCGGGCCCCGGGCGCGCCCGCCTGGCAGCTAGCCGCGGCGACCCTCCCGGCCGCCAATCTGGTCCGCAACGCCACCGTGGTGCCCGATCCCCTGGCCTCCGGCGGCCAGGCGGTCCGGATCACCTACGACAAAGCCTACCGCGGGACGAACGTACAGGTCTTCGCCCCAGCGCTGGCCATGCAAGGCCGCACCTGGATCACCGTGTACCTACGCGGCGAAAACCTGCCCCCCATCACTGACCCGATGCGGATCACCCTGGTCGCGCACGACCTCCGCACCAACCTGTCGGCCTCCTACCAGGTCCATTCCGTCTACGGGGTGCGGCTCAAGGCCACCGGCTACACGGCGATCCGCGTGCCGCTAGACACTTCCTACACCGCCACGCAATACGCCGCGGAGATTGACCTCGGCTTTATCCCCGAAACCGCGGGGGCCGCGCCGGTCGTCTACTTCGACAAAGTGGAGGTCAGCCCGCAGACCTACACCGCGCCGGTAATCGCGGAGACCTATGTGGATAAGCTTCATTACGCCCCCGCGGACACCGTAACCGGCCATCTGACCCTGACCAACCCCACCGCGGCGGCCGCCGAGGTCACCGTGATTGGCGAGGAGCTACGCGCCCTGACCTCCCGGCGCGAGGTCTTTCGCCAGACCGTCTCCCTGGCCGCCGGGGAGACCAAGCCCGCCCCCTTCACCTACCAACTCGGGCCGGAGGAGTACGGCCGCGAGCTGCGCGTGTCGCTCCAGGTCGCCGGCAAGGAAGTCGCCGCTGACCAGGCCCTCTTTGCCGTCTCCCAGGTGCCCCTGGCCGTCTCCGTCGCCAACTACTACGACCGCAGCCAGGATAGCCCGGACATGCACACCATCTTCTACGTGGCTCCGGCCACCGGCCAGGAGAGCTGGCGCTCGGTGCTTTTCTTCAAGAAGATGCTGGGGAGCTACTGCGAGTTCTTCTCCTGGTCACCGGGCGATATCACCGACCTCTCCCCCGCCGAGGACCCCTTCCTGGGCGGCGAGGGCCGCGCCATCTTCCGCAGCCGCGAAACGATCCGCCAACAACTGCGCATGCTCAAATCCGTGGGGTTCTGGCCGGTCTCGTACGTGAACGGCAGCGCCTGGGCCGACTCGGGCTACCAGCTTTTCCAGGAGCACCCCGAGTGGTTCCTCTATGACGGCAACGGGGAGGTCGCGCACTATGAGATGGACAGCCGCGAGACCTATCGCCACCGCGGCGACTACAATTTCGACCCCAACTCGTACCCGGGAATCTTCTTCCAGGCCGTCCTGAACCACTCCCTGCCCGAGGTCCAGCGCTACATCGCCGACCAGTACATCAAGTGCGCCAAGGAGATGGGCTTCAACGGCGTGCGCATGGACGTGCGCTACCTGGAGATCTACCCCGGCGAGCGCGGCTTTGATGGCAAGGAGATCGCCCCCACCTTCGCCGAGGCCGACAAGCTCAGCGCCCAGAACGTGCGCAACATCAAGGCCATGGTGCACCAGGAGATTCCGACCTTCACCTTCGGCTACAACTACTCGTCGCCCGACGAGACCAAGGACATGCGCCTGACGATGCAAGAGCGCTGCGCGGGCGGCGCCTGGATGCTCGATGAGATCCCCGCCACTTACCAGGAGAAGACCTCGCCCTACCATATCTGGAAGGCCTACGTCCGCCGCATGACCTCCTGGGGCGATCAGGTCCGCAAGTGGGGCGGCGTCTACAATCCCTTCGACTTCCGCCGCGGCGGCTCCCCCTACGTCGTGGACAACGTCTACTCCGCGATCATCCGCCTGATGGGCGGCGGGCACTTCGCCTGCTACACCAACGGCGACCTGCCCTTCGGCGATCTGGGCGGTTTCGGTACCCGCTTTAGCGAGTACCTCTACGGCACGAACCTCGACTGGATTTCCGCCCCCCAGAGCCAGGTGACGGTCAAGGCCGCCGCCCCGCTCTGGTGGGAGGACTCGTGCTACTGGAGCAAGTCCGCTGAGGGCAAGAAGCAGCTGATCGTCCACCTGCTCAATCCGCCCGCGGTAGCTGAGGTGGAGGAGAACCCGCAGTCCAAGCTCAGCCCGCCGGTCACGAGCATCACCGTCGCCTGCGCCCCGGTGGCCGGCGCCAAGCCGACCGCCGCCTACCTGCTGGCCTCCGAGCCGGACAACCTGGGTGGCGCCAACAACACCCGGGTGGTCAAGCTAGAGCTCAAGGACGTAGGCGGGAAAGCAACGGTAACCGTCCCCAGCGTTCTGTTTTGGAAGACCGTCATCTTCCAGTGGTAGCGCCGGCGCGCCTCCGGGGGCGCACCGGTTGGCGAGTTGCGCACGAATAGCGAAGCATCAGCACCGGGTCAAGGAGAATGACTATGCGATACGGCAAGACCATGCTCAGTCTGGGCGCGATTATCCTGGCGTGGGGAGTGGCCACGTTGGCCGGGGCGGCCACCGCGCCGGTGACCTTGGCGGTGGCGCAGCAGGACGGCCACGACGTGGTCCGCATCGAGAACTACCGCTTCCAGCTCACCATCGACCCCACCCGGGGCGGAGCGGTGACTTCCTATTCGGACAAGCTGGCCCCCGCCGAGCTGATCCTGCAGAAGCCCTACAGCGGCCTGTGCATGGACCACTTCCAGGAGCAGACCTGGCCCGGCGAGTTCCTGGAGCAGCCCTACGAGTACAAGGTGCTCCAGCAGACCCCGGAGATCGCGCAGGTCATGGTCTGGCGCAAGTCCACCGGCGTCTGGGGTAACAAGGTCGTCAACCCCAAGATCAGCGACATCTTGCTCGAGAAGACCTACACCGTGAACGCAGACTCCCCCACCCTGACCGTCTCCGTGAAGCTGACCATGCCGGCCGACCAGCCCAAGGTGTTCTCCTACTGGATGCAGGACGTCATGTTCGCCGGCGGCGACTACGACTCCGGCACCGACCGCACCTTCCGCCCCTCGGCCCGCGGCGTTCGCAGCACCGGCTACACCAACAACGGTCACTATGGCACCGAGGAATGGATGCGCGACTTCAACGCCGGCTGGATGGCGCTACTGGACACGAAGAAAAAGTCCGGCCTGGCCATGTGGACCGACTACAACGAGTTGCGCATCAACTACGCCAACGGCGGCAACATGACCAACGAGTTCATGTTCAACACCACTTACCTGCCCAAGGGCAACAGCCGCACCTATACGGTGCTGCTCACCCCGATCGTGGGCCTGGATGAAGTCCTCTACGTCGGCCCCGAGATGGTCGCCGGCTACCAGATCAAGCCCACCGCCGGGACCCGCAACGGCACGCTGAGCTTCAGCGTGGTGCGCGGCGCCCAGCAGGTCAACGATATGCAGTTGGCGGTCAGCCTGGCCAGCGCCACCGACACCACCAAGGAGGTCAAGGTCGGCGCGGTCGGCTTTGGCCCGCTCACCGATCAGGTGCAGACCAAGACCCTCACCTACACCGGCGCGCCGCCCGACCCGCTGCTGGTCCGCGTGGCCGCCAAGGGCCTCGAGACCGGTGACAAGACCTTCGCGGCGACCGCCGAGGACTTCTTCCCCGGCGCCTACCAGTGGGCCGACAACATCATGACCGACATGCGCACCCCGGTCTATGCCGCCCCCCGCCCGCCGCAGACGCTCAGTCTGTCCAAGCCCGCCAAGCTCGCTCTGACGCTGCCCTACGGCGACCACTACCTGTTCTTCGAGGGCCTGCAGGATGACATCTACAACGTAGCCGGGGCGGTCCACGCCAGCCACTACGAGCCCAAGACCGAGCCGATCTACTATAGCTACAGCGGCTCCTGGTACGGATCGCTCTCGGATTTCCCCTACGACTATGACAAGCTGCTCTCCTTCCACGCCGTGATCCTGGGCGGCATCAGCAAGAGCGGCCTCAAGCCCATCGGCCTGGAGATGCTGCACGACTACCTGATGGCCGGCGGCGGCCTGGTGGTGCTCGGCTCGCATGGCGCGTACGGGCGCTCGCAGCTCAAGGGCACCGCCCTGGGTGACGCCTTCCCCGTCGAGATGGGCGACAGCGTCTTTGACATGGTGGCCACCGGCGGCAAGCCGATCGTCGCCGGCCCGGACAGCAACCCGTTCCTCAAGTACACGCCGCTGGGCGCGAACGCGACCTGCTACTTCCTCCACGACGTTAAGGTCAAGCCGGGCGCGCAGGTCCTGCTGCAGGTGGACGGCAAGCCCTTCCTGGTGACCAGCGAGTACGGCCCCAATAAGGCCCGCATCGTCTGCGTGCTCGGCGCCCCGCTTGGCAAACCGGCCGCCGGGCAGGTCGCCTTCTGGCAGGACCCCGACTGGTACCTGGTTCTGCGCAACGCCCTGTGGTGGGTCGGCAAACGCCCGTATTTCGAGGTGGGAAACTGATGAGCAAAGCGCCGTGTGTCCTGATCCTGGCTCTGCTAGTCGCCGCCCTGCTGACGGCGGGGGCGGTCAGCGCCCAGGAGAACTGGATGGGCCCCAATCTGGTCGCCAACCCCGGCTTTGAGCAGGTGGACGCTGCCGGCCTGCCCACCGACTGGCGACCCACCGCCAACCCGGCGGGTAGCGCCAAGTTCTCGCAGGACAAGCAGATCTATCTGGTGGACGCCGCGGCGATGAAGATTGAGGTGCCGGACACCGGCGGCGCGACCTTGCAGTCTAAGCCGGTCCCCGTGGTCGGCGGTAAGAGCTACCTCTTCTCCCTGGCCTTCAAGGCCGACGGCTTTGGGGAGCCCGGCAAGTACAGCGGCGTGGACGGCTACGTCGGCACCGACTTTCTGGACGCGACCGGCAAGAACCTCGGGCGCGGGCCCGGCGTCGGCTTCCCCTACAACCACACCGACTGGGACCTGCGCGATGTCTTCATCCCCGTGCCGCCGACGGCCACGCAGATGATCATCTCGGCCTCCGTCAGTAACCATAGCGCCAAACAGATCGGGACCAATATCCCCTCGACGCTCTGGCTGGACGCCGTGCAACTGCGGGAGTACACCCCGCCCGTGACCCCCGAGTGGGCCAAGCAGAAGGTGCCCCGCATCGTCGAGGGCGGCATAACCACCTCGCGCGCGCAGGCCTACCAGTTGGCCGGCCTCAACAATTCGGGCGGAAAATGGAGCCCCATCTCGGCGGACCCCAACTCCGACTACGGTTCGATCCTCACCAGCCCCCCGGGGGTCGGCCCGGGGATCATGGCGCACTCCCCGTACTTCACCAGCATGCCGCCCGGCCTGTACCGCGCCGTGTTGCGCGCCCGAATCGGCGACCCCAGCAAGCAGGAGAAGGTCGGAGCGATAGACATCGGCTCCGAGTTCGCGGGGATGCGCGCCGGGCTGGATATCTACGCGCGCGACTTTGCGAAGGCCGACACCTACCAGGACTTCTCGATGGACTTCATCCTGCGCAGCGCGGGCTACTGGATGTTCCGCGTCTACACCGAGGGCAACCAGCCCTTCACCGTGGACACCGTGAAGATTTTCCAGCTCTCGCAGTTCCAGGACCGGCAGTTGCTAGACCTGTACCCCGGCAGTGAGGGCGCCATCCCCGCGGACGTGCAGCCCCGGAGGAACACCTACCCCTTCACGGGCCTGCTGGTGGCCGGGGCGCTGTACGATTATTACCGGATCGTGGACGCCTTCCACCTGACCGGCACGGAGATGAAGCTCGACACGGTGCCGATTGAGAAGGGGCGCTCGCAGGTCTACGTCGGCTTCCCCGGCACCGCCAAGGAGCTATTCGACCACAACCTGATCTACCTGTGCGGCGCGGACGCCTCGGCGTTGACCCTGCGTCAGAAGCACATGATCGCGGAGTACGTGCGGCGCGGTGGCGGCCTGATCGTCCTCGGCGGCCACAAGACCCTGGATCGAGGCAGCATGGGCGGCTCGCTGCTGGATGAGATCCTGCCCCTGGACCTCCCCGCCGAGCCCCGACAACTCATCTTCACCCCCGAGGGTACTCCGGTGCTCGCCGGCACGCCGCATCCGCTGACGCAGTACGTGGACTTCAGCGCTAAGCCCGTCAGCTACTACATGCACGATCTGCAGGCCAAGCCCGCGGCGCAGGTGCTCCTGACCGCCGGCGGCAAGCCCGGCCTCGTGATCTGGCAAGCCGGCAAGGGCCGCGTGGCCACGGTGGACATCATCCCCATGGGCAGCCCCGCCGAGGGCCAGGTGCCCTTCTGGAAATGGGACGGGTGGGTGAACCTGCTCCGGGACTTGTCCTGGTGGGTAGCCGGCCAAGATGACCACTTCCCCTCGTAAAGCTGACCGAGCTTTCTGACCAAAACGAAACGCCGGTGGCAATTGCCGCCGGCGTTTTGCTGCTGGGTTAACTGGGCAGGCCGGAAGCCTCCCTAGACGCCGTAGACCTCCGCGCGGGAGGCCCGCCACCAGGAGGGCGGGCCGACGCCCAGGCCGGTCTCACTCGACTCGCGCTCAGTCCGCCGCGTCCGCGCAGCGCGACCCGGTGGCAGTTCAAACAACCGCTTCTCAGGCTGGGCTCCGGAGGCGCGGATCTCCCCGGCCATCCAACTGAAGGTATCCAGAAAGTGCGCCAGCGAGGACTGCTCCAGCAAGGCCGCCAGGGGGATGGTGGGCAGACCGGCGATGACGTCTCCGCCCAACTCCACCCCAGGCAACAGGTTCAGCCGCTGGAGCAACTCCCGGCGCTTGCCCTCCGCGTCGAAAGGGGGCTTGTACGTGTACCAGTGGAAGTAGATCTCCAGCGCTCCGGAACTCCACACGGCGAAGAGCTGGTGATCGCGTCCGTCGTGGTGCAGGACCGGCTTGCAGCTGCCGCAGTGCGTGCCCTTACCCCAGGTCAGCCGCGACACCTCGACCTCCGCCCACTCCACGATGCGCTTGGCGACGGCGACCTCCTGCAGGCCCCGGCGCTCCAGCAGGTCATCGAAGAAGGTAACCATATTCCACTGCCGCTTCTCGCGGGGTCCGGCGGGCCGAGAGGGCTGCCCCCCCGGGCGCTGGCCGATAAGCCGCGGCACCAGGGTCTTGAGACCGCGCCCCACGTACTGGCGGATTTCGATGGCCACCACCTGCGCCGGATTCATCTGCCGGTTGAGAAACTCTACCACCCGCGCCAGTTCCGGCGGTATCTCATCCGCCACAAAGACCATGCGGATGCGCCCCGCGCGCAGGTTGGCCCGCACGTCCTGCCAGAAGCGCTCAGCGCCCGTCTCCCGGCCCAGGAAGTCAGCCATCACCTGGCGCGACTCCAGCCCGGCGTAGCGGCAGTTCTCCTCGAACAGCATCCGCAAGCGCTCCGCCGGCCAGTGGGCCACCGCGTTCGCCGCGTAGTCGAGCATCTGCCCGACCACTTCCCGTCGCAGGCGCGTGTCGCAACTCCGCTTCACCTCGACCAGGGTAGGAACTCCTTCCTGGTCGAGGAAGAGATGGTCCACGGCCCAGCGCCCCCCGCCGTCGCCGGCGGCGGGCAGTAGGGCCTCACGCGCCACCAGGAGCCAGCGGCGCGGAGAGGCGCTGTCCATTTGGTCGCCCGCCAGCAAACTCGGGTGCCGGGCGATCAGCGTCTGCAGCAGGCTCTCCGAATCGTAGGCTTGCTGGGTCATCTCCACCAGCTCGCCGTTGTCTTGGATGAGGTAGATACCTCCGTCCATAGACACCCCCCTAAGGCAGCTGAAAGGTCCGCCCCCCGGGGGGTGGCCTTCCTCGGATCACCACAAACCTGTCCACTAGTTATTTAATGACAACACACCAATTCCTCACCAACTAGAGAATACCTCGATACAATTGCGAGTTTTTCTAAACTTTTTCTCCATTAATCATCAAGCCCAGGGCCCGCCTGTTTCCTGGGGGGCCGCGACCTCGCGGCGGGGTTTCTCGCTTTTGCGCGCAAGAAGGGGTTATCCCGGTCGGGGTGGAAATGCCCCGCTGCTTTCGTCCGCCCGAGCCTCTCAACCGAAACGAGGAGATAGCCCATGACGCCACGCGAGACTCTACTGCAAGCCCTCCGCCGCGAGACCCCCTCCGGCCTCCCGCCGCATCTGGAGCTGGAATACCAACTGACCGAGATCACTCCGGGCATCGAGCAGGTCGCCCTGCGCGCTCCGATGCTGGAAGGCGTCACGGGCGCCGCCCGTCAGGAGGCCCTCAAGCGCAACGCCGAGATGTGGGTCAAGGTCGCCCAGCGCTTTGACTGGTCCTGCATCATGGGCTTGCACTGGCTGGACCTGGAGGACCAGTGCGCCAGCTTTGGGTACGTGCGAGAGATCGCCGGAGATACCTACATGCTCGGCACCAGCGCCGACGGGACCTTCGGCATTCCCGACGGCGCGCACATGATGGACCAGGTCATCTGGTTCACCGAGCACCCCGAGGAGGCCCTGGAGGCCGCGCAGGGCTACGTGGACATAGACCATGCCCGCATCCGCGCGCTGGTGGAGGCCGGGGCCGAGGTCATCTTCATGTGCGCCGACTATTGCTTTAACGATGGTCCCTTCCTCTCCCCCACGATGTTCGGCAAGTTCGTCACGCCCTTCCTGACTCAGCAGGCCGACAACATCCGGGCGCTGGGGGCCTACTCCGTCAAGCACACCGACGGCAACATCATGCCCATCCTCGACCAACTCGTGGCCAGCGGCGTGGACGGGCTGCACTCGCTGGACCCCATGGCGGGCGTGGACATCGCGGAGGTCCGCCGCCTTTACGGCGACCGTATCGCGCTGGTCGGCAACGTCAACTGCGCCTGGGTGCAGGCGGGCACCAAGCAGCAGATCGAGCAGAGTGCTCGCTACTGCCTGGAGCACGGCGGCGTCGGCCAGCCCGGCTACGTCTACGCCACCAGCAACTGCATCTTCGCCGGCGTCCCCCTGGAGAACTACGAGTGGATGCTGCAACTCCGCCAGGAATACGCGGACCGCATCGCCTAGCCATTAAAGGAGCGACCCTCATGACCCCTAAAGAACGCGTGCTGCGCACTCTCGCCCACCAGGAGCCGGATATCGTGCCTTGGGGCGAGCACCTGGTGGACTACAATGTCTACGAGGGCCTCCTGGGCCGCAAGTCCTGGGTCCACGCCAAGTTCCCCGAGACCAAGGCCTGGTGGGACGGCCGCCGCGAGGAGATCGTGGCCTCCTACAAGCGCGACACGGTGGACCTGGCGCTGGCGCTGGGCTTTGACCTGGTCGCGGCCAACATGATGCCCGCGGTCGGCGCGGAGCCGAAAACCATGAACCCGGTGGACGAGACCACCTTCGAGGAAAACGGCTACCTCTACCGCATCTCGGCGACCACCGAGGACCTCTGCCTGCTCAAGACGCCGACCCGGCCCTTCGAGGAGCCGACTCTGGCCAGCCTGCAGGAGCAGATTGACCAAGTGGACGCCGAGGGCGTACCCGCTCCGGACGAGTCCTCCTGGGAGGTCGTGCGCCACGTCAAGCAGACCCTGGGCGACGACCATTTCATCGTCACCTTCGGCGGCGACATCGGCTTCCCCGGCTTCGGCTGGAGCGACGCCGAGTTCTACCTCAACGTGGCCCTGCACCCGGAACTGCACGCCAAGCTCACCGAACTGGCCGCCAAGAAAGCCATCGCCGGGCTCAAATACTACGCCGGGGAGGTGGACGGCGTCATCGGCGCGGCCGACTATGGCAGCTCCTCGGCGCTGCTGGCCAGCCCGCGGATCATGCAGGAGCACATGGTCTACTGGATGAAGGCCATCACCGATGAGGCGCACCGCCTGGGCCTCAAGTTCCTCAAGCACTCCTGCGGCTGCCTCTGGGAGGCCCTGCCCTTCTTCGTGGAGGCCGGTTACGACGCCTACGAGGGCGTCCAGGCCAGCGCGGGGATGGACATGAAGGACCTCAAGCGCCTCTATGGGGATAAGCTAACGCTGTGGGGTGGAGTGACCAACGAGAACCTGATCCTGGGCAGCCCCGAGCAGGTGCGCCAGGACGCGCTCTACGCGCTACGCTACGGCGCGCCCGGCGGCGGCTTTATCTATGGCGCCAGCCACTCGCTGATGATCGGCACGAAGCTCGAGAACCTGCTGGTGATGAAGGAGATGCGCGACCGCTACGGGGTCTACCCGATCGATATCCCGGCCGGCGAGGGCTTGGCCCCCGGCTTCCCGGTGCCGATCACGCTGCCGGAAAAGTACCGCTGCTAGCGAGGGGCGGACGCCCGCCGGAGGGGCCGCACGAGCGCAGCGAGGTCGGCCCGGCCGTTCGCCGTTTTGTAGGGCGGGGGCGTGTAGAAGGCCCTGAGCCTGTCGAAGGGTCCCACGCCGGCCCTTGCCGTTGCCCCCGGAGGGGCCGCATACGAGCACGACCCGCTTCCGAGTGGGGCGCGCGGAAGTATCCGGCCCAGGGCCTAGCGCTAGCCGCGGGCCGGATACTTGCGGCGTTCGCTGCGCTCACGTCCTCGTATTCGGCCCCTCCGGAAGACACCGTCGCCCTCTCTACCCCACCAACACTGCCCTGCACGGCGACCCATCCGCGCCGCGCAGGCGCAGCGGCAGACAGATCAGCTCATACTCGCCCTCCGGGGGCGCGCTGAGGTCCAGGCCCTCCAGCGGCACGACCCCGGCGCCCAGCAGCGCCCGGTGTACGTGCGGCTCGGCGGCTCCGAAGGCATCCACGGAGGGCGCGTCCACCCCGACCAGGGCCACGCCCCGCGCTGCCAGCCACTCCGCGGCCTCCCGCGTCAGCGCCGGCCAAGCGGCCGGAAAGCTCTCCGCCGGCGGCTCGCCGAAGGGCCGCGTCCGCAGCAGCAGCCGGTCCCCCCGCGCCAGGCCCAGGCCTTGCACAAAGTCCGCGCTGATCTCCGCCCCCGCCGGAGCCTGCACCAGTCGCCCCGGTCCCAGCAGCGCCTCCCAGGGCAACTCGTCCACGCCCCGCCCTGTCGGCAGGAAGTGCCGCGGCGCGTCCACGTGGGTACCGCTGTGCGACCCCAGGTCCAGCCGCGTCACGTTCGCTCCGTCACCGGCCTCCAGCGAGGCGGCGCTCGTGAAGCTTACCGCCGGATCGCCCGGGTACACCGGCATCCCCGAGTAAAGCGGAACTGAAATATCCCAGATTCGTCGCGTCGCCTGCGCCATGGTGGCCTCTCCACTCCGCCGAGAAGGATTTCCCTGCCGCAACTGCGAAATGCCCTGACGGACACCCACCGCCGGAGGGGTTGCATGGATCGTCTTATTGACTTGCCGTTCCTATTTCCGGGCTGGCCCAGCGCTCTCCTGCGTCTGGCGCTGGCTTTCGCGCTGGGCGCGCTGCTGGGCCTCGAGCGGGAACGCCGCCAGCGTCCGGCGGGCCTGCGCACCCACGCGCTGGTCTCCCTGACCAGCGCCCTGGTCATGCTGCTGGCCGCCATGATGCCGGAAGGCGGGGGCAGTGAGGGCCGGGTGGCGCAAGGCATCTTGACCGGCATGGGCTTCCTGGGCGCCGGCACGATTCTGCGCCATGAGAACACCGTCACCGGACTGACGACCGCCGCCAGCCTCTGGATCACCGCGGCCCTGGGGATGGCCGCCGGGTCCGGGCAATACGCCCTGGCCGTGGGCGGAGGCGCCGCGGCGTTCATTGCTTTGAGCCTCATGCACCACATGGAGCTGCGGATTCGCCGCGAGACCGGTCCGGTCCAGGTGGAGGCCCTCCTGGCTCCCGGCCTGCTCTACCCGCTGGGGCTGCACGCGCTGCTGGACGACAACGAGGTGGAACTGGTGTCCCTGCGCATCGGTGAGACTCCCGACCAGCCGCTAGCCCTGGTGGTCGAACCCGCCCGGAATCTGTCCCGCGAGTCGGTGCTCGCCCTGCTCCAGTCCTCGCCGGACCTCAGCGAGGTCCGCCTGGCCACCCGCCCCAGCCGGAGCCGTTACGATCTCTGAGGAGGCTGCTATGCCGACTGTCCGCTTACTTTGCGCCGCCCTGCTCATTCTCGTTGCCGCCGGGTGGGCCGCCGCCGCCCCGCCGGCCTACACGCCGCCGGTCATCTCCGTGCCCCCGGCCGCTAAGGCCCCCGTCGTTGACGGCCAGGTGGAGCCCGCCGAGTGGGCCAAGGCGGCGGTGCTCAGTGACTTCGTGACCGTCGGCGCCACCGGCCTGCCCACGCGCCGCACGGTCGTCTACATGCAGTATGACGCCAACAACTTCTACCTGGGCGCGCTCTGCTTCGACCCGCAGCCTGGCAAGCTCAAGCTCGACGCCAAGCAGCGCGATGGCGGCGTGACCGCCGACGACTCCCTGGAGGTCTTCATTGACACGGTCGGCCAGCGCAAGGACGTGGCGCATTTGGCCATCAATGCCGCCAATGTGCAGCTCGATTCCTGGAACGAGGACGCCGCGCAGGACTTCAAGTGGACCTCCGCGACTCGCGTGGGCGCCGACGGCTGGAGCGCCGAGATCGCCCTGCCCTTCGCCCGCGGCATCGGCCCGGCGGTCGGCGACACCTGGCTAATCAACGTCGCCCGCAACGCCCCCGGCGCCGGCGAGCGCTCCTGCTGGGTCCCGGTCCAGCGCGCCTACGGGGAGCTGGACCGCCTGGGCACGCTGATCTTCTCGGGTCCGCCCTTCCGCGTCGAGACCCGCAGCCTCGGCGACCTCTGGGCGGGCCAGAATCTCGCCCAATTCGCGGTGCAGAGCCTCCGCCCCGGCACCGCCCTGGAGGCCAAACTCAACGCCCGCGTAGAGGGCAGCCGCCCCGTGAACAACCTCTTCGCCACCGCCAAGGTCAAGGCGGGCGCGGACGCCTCCCCCTTCGGCCTCTCCTACCGCGTGCCCGGCGAGGGCTTCAGCACCGTCACCTTCTCCCTCACCGACGCCAAGGGCAACACTGCCTGGCGCAGCGCTCCCTATCCCCTCACGGTACCGCCCCTCAGCGCCTCGCTGAGCGCCCTGGAGAAGTCGCTGAGCCAGTCCGCCAGCGCCTGGAGCCGCCTCCCCGCCCCGCAAAAGGCCGCCCTGGAGCCGAATCTGGCCGAGACGCTCACCGCCTGGCGGGCGCTAACCCAGCGGGCAATCGGCGTGAAACCGGGGCTCAGTCGCGGGGATTACGACAACCTGCTACAGCAAGTCCAAATGCTAACCCAAGCCGCCGCCGCCCTGCAAGCGGAGGTCGGGGCCTAAGCTTTTAAGTCTCGGTGGCACCGGCGTCTCGCCGGTGTCGGTGCCTAGCTGCCTCCGTATGGGGGGCGCCCGGCCGTCTCCCCGTAGGGGCGCGTTTGGCCGTTTCCCTGTAGGGGCGCGTTTTGGCGGCGTCTCCGCCGACAACACACGCCCGCTCGCTAACTGGCAGGCAGCGAACGGGGGTGGCCCGCCGTTTCCGAGTAGGGGCGGAAGTTGCGAGTCCGCTCGCAATCTCCGCCCGCGTCAGCCTCGAACGTTAATCTCCCCGTAGGGGCGCGTTTGGCGGAGCGAAGCGGAGCCACACACGCCCCTACGATAGCCCCCCCAACTCCGCCACGCTCGCCAGCACATAGTCCGGCTGCTCCGCATGCGCCGCCACGGCTTCGCGGGTGGCCACGCCGGTGAGCACCAGCGCCACCGCCGCTCCCGCTCGTCGCCCCAGCGCCAGATCGGTCTCCAGCCGGTCACCGAGCAGCAGGCAGTCCGCCGGCGCGATCTGCCACTGGCGCAGAATCATCTCCAGCATCAGCGGCGAGGGCTTGCCCGCGATGGCCTCTACGCGCCGCCCGCAGGCCGCCTCCAGCAAGGCCACGAAGCTCCCCGCGTCCAGCGCCTGCTCGCCGCCGGGCAGCGGGCAGGTCACGTCCGGGTTGGTGGCCACGAACGCCGCCCCGCGCCGCAGCGCCTGCAGCGCCCGGTTGAGCCGCTCGTAATCCACCTGCCGATCCCAGGACACCACCACCACCTGCGCCGCCGCCGGGTCCTCGGTCAGCCGCAGCCCGCCGCGCTCCAACTCCTCGCGCACCGGGTCCTCGCCCAGCAGGAACACGCTCGCGCCCGGGTGGGCCTGCTCCAGGTACCAGCGCAGCGCCACCGGCGAGTTAACGACCTCCGTCGGATCGGCGGGCAACCCCAGGCGGGTCAGCTTCGCGGCATACTCGGCGGCGCGACCCAGCGGCTTGTTGGAGATGAACGCCACCCGCTTGCCCGCCGCGCGGAGCGCCGCCAGCGCCCGGTCCGCGCCGGGAATCAGGTGCTCGCCCAGGTACAGCGTGCCGTCCAGGTCGAAAACGTAGCCCGCATAATCGCCCAGCGGACGGGCGCTCATAGGCCCGGCCCGCACTCGCAGGCGCTCTCCCCGCCCAGCCGCCGCGCCGCGCCCTCCAGGAGGCGCTGGACCTCCCCCAGCCGCTGGTTGACCAGCTCCGTGACCTCCCCGGCGTACAGCCGGTGCCCCGGCTCCATCCCCGCGCCCCAATTGCAGACCAGGCACAGACTGGCGTAGCACAGCTCGGCCTCCCGCGCGAAAACCACCTCGGGCACGCCGGTCATGCCCACCACCCCGCCGCCGAGTTGCGCAAACATGCGGATCTCCGCCGCGGTCTCAAAGCGCGGCCCCTCCGTGCAGACGTACACGACCTCCGGCAGCGGCTCGCCGCCCAGCTCCACCGCCGCCTCGCTCAGGGCCCGGCGCAACTCCACGCAATACGGCTCGGTCACGTCCACATGGCGGACCTCGGGCGGCTCAAAGAGGCTGCGGGCGCGGGTGCAGGTGAAATCGAGGAACTGCTCCGCGAGGCAAAACGCGCCCGGCTCCAGGCCCGGCAGCAGCGAGCCGACAGCGTTGAAAGCCAGCACCTGGCGGCAGCCGAGCACCTGCAGCGCGGTAATGTTGCCCCGGTAGTTGACCAGGTGCGGCGGCACCGTATGCCCGCGCCCGTGGCGGGGCAGGAAGATGGTCTCCGCGCCGCCCAGTTCCCCCGCGTAGGCTTCAATCTCGCCATACGGCGTGCTCGCGACCACGGTCTCCCAGTCGCCGGCCAGCTCATACAGCCCGGTCCCGCCAATGATTCCCAGCATGACGATCGCCTCCGTGGCCTGCTGCCGATTCGCTGTCGTTGCCGTTGCCGTCGGTGGCACCGGCGTCTCGCCGGTGTGCCGTTTGCCGTTCGTAGGGGTGGATCTTCCGCGAGGCCGTACCCGCGGAACCTCCACCCGCGCCGGCCGCTAGCGCCTGGCTTCGCGGTGGCCGCGGGTGGACATCGTGGCGCCCGACGCCCCGATGTCCACCCCTACGGGAAACGGCGTCCTTGCCGTTGCCGTGTGCCGTGGCCTTTGCCTTATGCCCCTCCCACCATGGGAGGGGTGCCCGCGGTCTGCCGCGGGCGGGGTGGGCCGCCGTGCCCCGCTAGGGCCACGGGAACATCGGCGCTTTGGTGTGGAAGGCGAATGAAATCACGCTCCACAGGACCGCCGCGAAAAACTCCCCGAAAATCAGCCCCAGGAAGAACGGACGCAGTTGCATGTACGTTTTCAGCCCGCCGTAGCGCGTCACCGCTCCCTTGATGAGCCAGGCGACCAGCGCCGGGAACCAGAACACGCACATCACCCAGGTCACCGACAGCGCCGCGCCCAGGGGATGCAGCGGCCACCAGACGTACAGCCGCCGCATCAGGCCCAGCAGCAGGCAGAAGACCACGCCCACCCCAAACCACGCGGGCCGCGCCGGCTGCACCGTGTCCACGCCCTCCATCAGCGGCGCGTGCTCGTGCCAGAACTGCTGATTGTTGCCGGTGTACAGGTAGCTGTACATGGTCACGCCGCCGCGCTGGTAAGTGACGGTCAGGTGCAGCCACCCGGCCAGCAGGATGGCAAAGACCAGCACCCCGACCACTATCGGCACCAGCTTGCGGCGCGGCAGGCGCACCCCGTCGGCCAGCTTCTGCGCGTCCAGCATCCCGGTCAGCGTGATCCCGCGCAGGTCGCGGCTGAACATGGCGTTGGTGAAGCTCAGCAGCGTCAGGTTGACCTTGCCCACGCCACTTTTGCGCGAGAAAAAGCCCCAAATGTCGAAGGGCGTGAAGGAGCCCTCCGTCATCGGCGTGCCCGCCTCGGAGGTGGCGCGGGCCATGATTACCGACTGCACGAACAGGTAGATGCCGAACTCATTCAGCGCGACCGCCGCCGTCCCCCCCGCCGCCCGCCACCAGAGCACAATCCCCACCAGCGCCAGCCCGATCAGCCACACCGCCCCCCGGAATTGCAGCAGCGTGTTGCCCGCCTCCGGATCGCCCGCAGCCTGCTTGCGCCAGACGTCGCGCACCCGAATCCAGCCGCCCCACACCATCATCCCCACCAGGGCGAAGCTGATGCCGGCGGTCTGGTCGGAGACGAAAGCCATGGCGTCGCCGTGCGAGCCGCCCGGCGCGATCCCCAGCGCCGCGCCCCCCACCTCCTGCAAGCGCGCCAGCAGGAAGAAGAACCACAGGCTGAAGACCATCTCGCTCGACAACAGGTAGAACAGCCCCACGCCGGCCAGCGAGAACCACAGCTCGGTATAGCCCATGCTGCTCCAGGGCGCCTGGGTGAGCGTCACGCGATAGGAAATCGCGATCTTCGGAATCGCCGGCCAGATATTGTGCAGGCCGTACAGGGAGAAGTAGCCTAGCGGCAGCAGGAACCCCGCCCACATCAGCGGATTGCGCAGGAAATCAGCCGTGCCCGGCTGTTGGGTGACGAGGTCGAGCGGCAGCCGGGTGAGCGGGAACGACAGGTGCTCGTCGTCCGCCCACAGTCGGTAGATGATCGCGGCCATGCCCAGATAGGCCGTGTAGACTAGCCCGTACAGCGCCAGCCACACCGCGCTCGGCCCCAGCCACGCGCCCCAGGGCAGCGGGACGCCGGGCGGCAGGCCCTCATAGTAGAACTTGGTGGTGAGCTGCGCCGCGTCGCGGGCGGGATTCCAGGGGACCAGATACGGCTTGACGCTGCCGAAGAAGAGTTGCTGCCAGTGGTTGGCGGGGGTCGCCAGGTAGTTCAGCCCGGCCAGCGTCGGGTAGAGGTCCTCGGTCAAGCCGCGCGAGGTGACCATCGCCGCCAGCACCATCATCACGTAGATGACCACGTACTCGGCGGGCTGCAGCCGCGCCCGCGGAAAGACGGCGGCCGCCAGGCGATTGAGCAGCACCACGATCAGCAGCAGCGCCACCGCCACCGGCGGGATCTGCAGAAAGCCGATCATGATCGCGCCGGTCACCTGCTCGGCCCACACGACTACGCCCACCACCACCGCCGCCATGAACAGCCCCAGCGCGACCGCCCGGACGGTGATCCGCGCCGCCGGCGGCAGGCCGGCGGAGGCGCGTAATTCAGTTGCGGAGGACCAGGGCATCGCCATAAGGAATATCGCGCTCGGAAGCGCGGGCAGGAGGAACGGACTCTGACCGCGAACAATTTCACCGCGCCCGACGCTCGCACCTCCCGCCGTTGTCGTCAGTGGCACCGGCGTCTCGCCGGTGAGGCTGCCGCTAGGTTCCGCCGGTGCGCTAACCTTCCCGCAGCCGTTGTAGGGGTGAATTTTGGCGAGCGTCCGCGCTCGACAACATCCACCCGCGCCCACCGCTAGGGCCTGGCTTCGCGGTTGCCGCGGGTGGACGTCGTGGCGCCGACGCCCCGAAGTCCACCCCTACGGGAAACACCGCCGTCCGCCGGTGCAGTTGCCGTATGCCTTTCCCCCCCTCTCCTGCCAGGAGAGGGGGCAGGGGGGTGAGGCCTGCCTCCCCCGCGAACCATCCGCCCGCGGACACGTCCATCTAGAGGCAATCGCAGGCATTCCGCGACCTTCCGGGAGGTAGGCTCATGTCTCACCACGTTCAGGAGCAAACCGCGTTTCTCCTGCAGATTGATGACCGTCCGGGGGCCCTGGGCAAGGTGACCGGCGACCTGCGCGGCCACGCCCTCAACCTGCGCGCGCTGTGGGCCTGGTCCGAGGACGAGGGCCAGACCGCCGTGCTCTTCATCCCCGACCGACCCGAGGCCGTCTCCGCCTGCGAGTGCGACACCTGCTGCGCCGCCGAGCCCCTGCCGGTGCTCTGGGTCAGTCTCACCGACCGGGTCGGCGCGCTCGACGAGTGCCTGGCCCAGATCGCCGACGCGAAAATCAACATCAAAGCCCTCCAGGCGCTGGCCGAAAACGGGCAAGCGGCGGCGGTGCTCCAATTCGCCGACCACGCCACCCTGCAAGCCGCGGCGCAAGCCCTGGGCGCTTAGCCGTCTGCCCCTCCATCTCTGCCGACCGGGAGCAAACATGAATCACCTGGACCCGCTGGAGCAGTCCCTGTTCGAGCAAATCGCCGCCCTGCCCGTGCTCGACGCGCATGAGCACCTGCCCGAGGAAAGCGAGTTCCTCGCCACCAAGCACCCCGACGTCTTCCTGCTGTTCGGCCACTACCTGCACAATGACCTGATCACCGCCGGGATGACCCGGGCGCAGTACGACTCACTCTACGACCCGGAGATTCCCCTCGCGACGCGCTGGGCGTCGGTGCGCCCCTTCTGGCAGTACGCGCAGCACACCAGCTACGCGCACGCGGCGCAGATCGCTGCGCACCGGCTGTACGGCTTTGACGAGATCAGCGACGCGACCTACGAGCCGCTCTCGGCGGCGATTGCCGCCGACCACACGCCGGGCCTCTACGACCGCCTGCTCCGCCAACGCTGCGGGATCGAGAAGGCCCTCACCCAGATCTGGCGGCTGCTCCGCGCCCCCGACGACCTGCTCATCCCGCTCATGCCGATCACCGACTGGACCGACGTAACCAGCCGGGAGTTCGTCGCCGCCCGCGCGCAGGAGCTGGACGGATCGGTGGAGACGCTGGAGGAATACGTGGCGCTGATGGCCGCGGGGCTGGCCTTCTGGCAGGCCGAGGGCGTGGTGGGCGTCAAGACGATCTCCGCCGACCTCGGCGAGCCGGACCAGCCCGCCGCGGAGGCCGCCTGGGCCGCGCTGCCCGGCCTGGCCGCGCCCGGCGCGCTGCCGCCGCGCGCGCTGACCTCCTACCTGGCGCATCGCCTCTACGCCCAGGCCGGAGAGTTGGACCTGCCCGTCGCGGTGCATTGCGGCTATAACTGGACCAACTGGGGGGATTTCCTGGCCAGCGACCCGCGCTTCATCCAGCCGACCCTAAGCCGCTACCGCGCCACCCGGTTCGACCTCTACCACGCGGGAATGCCCTGGGTGCGCCTGACCGGGGCGCTCGGCAAGTCCTGCCCCAACGCCTGGCTCAACCTGTGCTGGTGCTACATCATGGGCGAGGAGATGTCCTGCTCGCTGCTGGACGAGTGGCTGGACATGGTGCCGGTCAACAAGCTGATCGCCTTCGGCGGCGACTACTGTATCCCCCACAAAGTCATCGGCCACCTGGAGATGGCCCGCGTGACCTGGGCCCGAGTCCTGGCCCGCCGCCTCCGCCGCGGCCGCCTCAGCGAGCAATCCGCCCTGGAGATCGCCCGCCTGGCCTTCTACGAGAACCCCAAGGCGCTGTATCGCGAGTAGGCCGTTTCCGCGTAGGGGCGCGTTTTGCGGAGCAACACACGCCCGCTCGCTAACTGTCCGGCAGCGAACGGGCATCTGTCTCAGGGCAGCCTCGGTGGCACCGGCGTCTCGCCGGTGTCCTCACTAGCTGCGCCGCCCGACACCGGCGAGACGCCGGTGCCACTGGGAAACCGTTCAACTCGACCCTCACACCACCCGGCTGCGCGGCTCCTCGCCCCGGAAGAACCGCACCAGGTTTTCGCAGGTGCGGTCCCGGGCGATGGCCACCGACTCCTCCGAGTAGAACGCCACATGCGGCGTGACCAGCGCGTTGTCCAGGTGCCGGAGCGGATGGTCCGCCGGCAGCGGCTCCTCCTCGTGCACGTCCAGGCCCACCCCGGCCAGTTGCCCGCTCCGCAGGGCCGCCACCACCGCGGCGGTATCCACCACGCCGCCCCGGCAGGTGTTCACCAGATACGCGCCCGGCTTCATCCGGTTGAGGGTATCCGCGTTGATCGTGTGCCGCGTCTCCTCGGTCAGGGGCAGGTGCAGGGTGATGACGTCCGCTTCCCCCCAAAACTCCTCGGGGCCGACGGCCTCCACGCCCAGCCGCGCCCGGGTCTCGGCGCTGGCCTGCGGGTCACAGGCGATGATCCGGCCAAACAGCGGCCGCGCCCGCTCCGCCACGGCTTGCCCAATCCGCCCCAGTCCCAGGATCCCCAGCGTCTGATCGTGCATCCGGTGGATCGGCACCAACGGGTCCACGCCCCACCCGCCGGCGTCCATGCGCCGCGCCGTCGGCGCCAGCTTGCGGACCACGGCCAGGATCAGCGCCAGCGTATGCTCGGCGACCTCCGGCACGCAGTAATCAGGCACGTTGAAGACCTGCACGCCCAACTCCCGCGCGGCCTCCAGGTCAATATTGTCCACGCCGATCCCATTGCGCGAAATCGCCCGCAGCCGCCCGGCCGCCTCCATCACCCGCCGGGTCAGCGGCGCCCACTGGCTGATGATCGCGTCGCACGGCGGCATCTGCTCGAGAATCTCCTGCTCGCTGCGGCACTGGGCCACGATCAACTCGGCCCCCACCGCCGCCAGCAGTTCGCGCTCCCGGTCATATTCCTTAGCCAGGGTGTAATCCGTGGCGAAAACCACCAACTGAGCCATGTGTCTGTTTCCTCCTGAGGTTATTGTGACCCGCGGTGGCACCGGCGTCTCGCCGGTGTCCCCTCGTGCTGCGTGCCCCGACACCGGCGAGACGCCGGTGCCACTGGGGATTTCGGAAACGCGCCCCTACGGGAAACGGCATCCGGGCGCGTCCTTCCTCCCTCCACCACCCCAGACCTGCCCCGCCGGGCAGGAGACCTCTCGCCGCTTGCCGAATATACCCCTAGCCCGACCAATCTCGCCTCGGGGGACATCCACCATGACGCGTCAAGACCGCTTTCTGACCGCCCTGCACAACCAACAGCCCGACCGCGTACCCTTGTTCGACTTTCTCTTCCAGCAGCCGCTCTATGAGGAGCTAATCGGCCACCGCCCCGGCGGCTACAACGGGCCGGACGCCGTCCAGTGCGCTCTGGCGCTGGACCACGACGCGGTCTGGCTCCCCTTCGGCGGCTTCAGCAACTACCAACCAACCTTCCTCTCGGAGGACGTCTACGTAGACGAATGGGGCACCACCTACCAGCACAGCCCCTCCTCCTGGCCGATTGACGCGCCCATCGCCTACCCGATCACCAGCCGCGCGGACCTGGCCAAGTACGAGTTGCCGGACCCCACGCGCGAGGGCCGCGACGCGGAGATTCGGGCCGCCGCCGCGCTGGACCACGACGGTCTGGCCCTGGTCGGTGGCGTGCAGGGCCCCCTGACCACCGCCTGGCTGCTGATGGGCTACGAGAATATCGCCCTGGCCATGTACGACGACCCGGGCCTGGTGGAGGCCGTACTCAAGCTCTCCAACGAGTTCTTCCTCGAGGCCGCGCGCCGCTCGGTGGCGGCCGGGGCGGTAGCCGTCTTCGTCAGCGAGGACCTCGGCTCCAGCACCGGCGGCTTCTTCAAGCTGGACCACTACCGCCGCTACCTGCTCCCGCCCTTCGCCGAGATCGTCGCGGAGATCGACTCCCTGGGCGTCCCGGCGCTGCTCCACGCCTGCGGCCGCATCTACGAGTACCTCCCGGACCTGGCCGAGACCAAGCTCTCCGCCATCCACCCGCTCCAGCGCACCGCGGGCATGGACCTGCGCCGGGTCAAGGAAGAGTGGGGTCACCGCTGGTGCCTGATCGGCAATATTGACTCCTCGCGCACGCTGCCCTACGGCACGCCGGAGCAGGTCGCCGCGGAGGTCCGCGAGGCGATTGACGTCGCGGCGCCGGGCGGGGGCTACATCCTGGCCTCCGACCACTCCCTGCACGACGGCATCCCGATTGCGAACATCCGCGAGATGTTCCGCGTCGGCGCCGAGTACGGCCGCGCCGCGTATCAGTAGGGGCACGCCGGAAACGGCCCTACCCCCTAACCCCCTCCCTAAAGGGAGGGGGAATCATCCCGCTAGCGTCCGAGCCGTTTGCCGTTTGCCTTTCTCCCCTCTCCTGCCAGGAGAGGGGCCGGGGGTGAGGCCGACTTAGTCAGCGACGGCGGGGTACGAGCCCCCGCCCTACAGTACGGCAACGGCCCCCCGCACACACCACAACGCCGGCCGCCCTCCTCGGGCCGCCGGCGCGTTTGCGCTTGCCTTTCCCCGCCTCCGCCGCTAGCCCGCCACTAGCTCCAGCACCCGAGACATGGCGCGGCGCACGTCTACTTCCACCGCGAAATCCACATTCGGCGTCTCGGGGCCGGGGGTAAGATTCCCGTAACGGTCTCCGTGCAGGCAGCGCGGAACCGTGCGCAGCACCTCCGGCTCCACCATCGCCAGCGCGGCCAGGGGATCGTGTAGCGTGGGCAGCGGACCGCCCGGCCCCGCCGCGTCGCCCTGCCACATGTGGGTCATGGCCAGCAGCGCGGTCGCCAGCGGCGTGCCCGCGGCGGCCAGCTGATCCAGGTCCTCGGGGGTCATCTGGAACTGCAGCGTCACGTCCAGGCCGACCATCAGCATCGGCTTGCCGCAGGCCAGGATCGTGCGCGTGGCCCGGGGGTCACAGGCCAGGTTATACTCCGGATAATCCAGCGTAGACTGCAGGTGCCCGCCCATGATGACCAGACGCTCCAGCGTCGCGAACTCCGCCGGAAACTCCGTGTAAAAGCGGGCGGCGTTGGTCAGCGCGCCGATGGTCAGCAACGTGCTGCCGGGATGCGCCGCGGCCAACTCGGCCAGCATCTGCACCCCGTCCTTGCGCCCGGCCCGCCAGCGCTCCTCCTCGTGAGCCGGCACCACCGCCGCCTGGCAGTTGCGCCCCAGCGGCGCCTGATCGTCCAGCGGGTCGCGCGAGCCGGCGGCCACCGGCAGCTCCGGCCGGCCCTCCAGCGCCAGCAGATACCGCGCTTGCGCCGCGCGCAGGGTGGTATCGCCCCACACGGTGGCCACGCCCCGCAAGTCGATGCTCGGGTGCCGCAGGCAGACTCCCAAGGCGTAGGCGTCGTCAATATCGTCGCCGATGTCCGTGTCCAGAATCACCGAGGTGCGGCCCAATTCAGTCATGATACTCTCCTTTAGCGACTGTCGGAGAGCTTGTTCGGCGCCGGACCGCCGTCTTCCTTCGTCACCCGACCAAGCCCGGGCGCCGCCCTGCCGGCGGACGCAAAAAAAGAGCGCCCGCCTTCCGGAGGCGGGCGCTCTTGGAGTGCAACGGTTCCTGTGAGACTATTCGGGCGCCGGCCCCGTCGTGGCTCCGACGTAGATGACGCCGGGCAGCACTACCTCGGGCAGCGCGGTACCGTTGAGCAGCAGCCGCAGCAGCGCCTTGCCCGCCTCCTGGCCCATCTCGAACTTGGGCACTATCACCGTGCTCAAGCAGATCGTCGGGTCCAGATCCAGCGCCATCCCGCCGTAGCCCATGACGCTGAGCTGTTCGGGGACGCGCAGGCCCATGTCCTGAGCCGCCTGGCACACATGATAGGCGGCCTCATCTTGGCTCGTCATCACCGCCGTCGGGCGGGGGTTGATCGCCAGCAGGTCCCGCGCGGCGCGGTACAGGTCCGTGTGGTCGCTGCTGACGGCGTATACGCCCTCCTGAGGATAGGGGGTCAGCCCCGCGGCCACCAACGCTTCCCGGTAACCGGCGAACATCCTGTCCGTGAAAGGCATCCGCGGGTGGCTGAGGAAGGCGATGCGCTCGTGTCCCAGGCCCAGCAGATACTCAGCGGTCCGGCGCCCGTCCTCCTGAAAGTCGAACACGACGCGGGGGGCGTCGAACCCGTCCACCCGGGTCGTACACACGACAATGTGGGTGCCAGCCTCGGCGAGCGCCTGCAGCGGCTCCACGGCCAGCGGCGACATGCGCGGCGAAATAACCAGCGCCTCCGCGCCCAGCGCCACCATCCGGTGGAGGCTCTCGCCGGGAGATTCATCGCCCGCGGTGGCCACCAGCATTACCTGCACCCCGGCGGTCTTGCCCACGTCCTGCAGGCCCTCCGCGATGGCCGGATACCAGTTGCGGCCAAAGCTAGGCACGACCAGGCCCCACAGCTTGCGCTGCGTCCCATTGCGCAGGTGGCGGACAAAGGTCCCGCTGCCCTGCACCTTTTCGACGAAGCCTTCTCGCGACAGGGCCTCTACGGCCTGGCGAATCGTGATGATGCTTACTTCGAACTCCCGCGCCAGTTCCTTCTCGCTAGGCAGGCGTTCACCCAGTTGGTATTTGCCGGCCTCGATATCCTTCGCCAGCGAGTCTTTGACCTGCCGGTACTTGATTATGCGTCCTTGCCGAACGGCCATGCGTCACGTCCCTTCTCCCACTTGTCCCCCGCCCCCCCGGCAGAGCGCTGTCAATTCGGAGGGGCTGTCCCTACCCAGAAGTCATTTGCGTCGAACTGGGGCGCATGCTTTCTCCGGCCTGGGGCGGGGCAGTGGTTCGTCCCAGCCGCAGCGAAGCGGGCATGACTACCTCGGGCGTCACGGAACCGCCCATGATCATGCGCAGGAGAATCTTGCCGGCTTCCTGGCCCAGATCGTACTTGGGACAGGTCACTCCCGTCAGTCCGCAGTCGCTTAGCGAGCTGTTCTGGTACAAGAAACTCACAATACTCAATTCCTCCGGCACGGACAGCCCCGCATCCGCGGCGGCCTGCGCGACGTAGTCGGCCATGCCGTCCTCGGTGCAGAACACCGCCGTCGGGCGGGGCCACAGCGCCAACAGATCGCGCGCGGCCCGATACATATCGGTCTCCTCAAAGCTCTCGGCGTGCAGCCCCCGGGGCGGCCACGGCTCCAGGCCCGCCGCGGTCAGCGCGGCCCGATAGCCGTTCCACATCTGCTCGCTGGCGTGGGAGGCCGGGTGGCTGAGGAAAGCGATGCGCCGGTGGCCGTACGACAGCAGGTGCTCGGTCGCGATCCGCGCCCCGCCCTGGTAGTCCCAGACCACGCGCGGGGCTTCCACATCGTCCACAAAATCGGAGACGAAGACGAAGGGAACGCCCGCCATGGTCAGCTCCAGCAGGGGCGTGGGGTCCGGACGCACCGTCACGCTAGGCGTGATGGCGAAAGCCTCCGCGCCCATCGTCACCATCCGCCGGATGGTCTCGCCCGCTTCCTCTTCCAGTTCGGTCCCGGCGACCACTAGCTGAATCCCGGCCGCGCGGGCCACTTCCTCGATGCCTTGCGCCACCATCGAATACCAGGAGTGTTTGAGGTTAGGCACAATCAAGGCCCAGACCTTGCGCAAGACCGCCGGTCGCAGGTGCCGCACGTAGGTGCCGCTGCCCTGGATCTTTTCCACGTAGCCCTCGCGCGAGAGTGCCTCCACCGCTTGCCGCACAGTGATGATACTGACCTCAAAGTCCTCGGCCAGTTGCTTCTCGCTGGGCAGACGCGCGCCTAGAGCGTATTTACCTTTTTCGATCTCCGCGGCCAGCGTCTCTTTGACTTTCTGATACTTGATTACCCGTGATGATCTAGATGCCACCTTGCAGACTCCTTACCGGCGGGCTCCGCGCCGTTCGTTAAGTATCTATTACACATATCTTATACTATTTGGCCGACCGCTGTCAAGATGCCCTGGAACATTTATTGGCGTTATGTTTATTCGGCTCTCGGCCTCCCTCCCTAACGAATCTTTGCCCCGCCAAGTTCCCACCAACACGCAGGAATCCGCCGCTCTCAGGGCGAACACCCGCCTCGCACCGCGCTCACCGACTCTTACTCTCGATCTGCAGGAGGCTCCCCATGAGCCCGAATTTGAGCCAGATTCGCCTCGGCGTCGCCGCCACGCGTCGCGTTGTCTTTAGCCGCACTGAAGCCGTTCGCTATCGCCAACTAACCGAGCAGACTCTGACCGCGCTGGGCGTGGACTACGTGGGCCTGACCGGCCTGAACGAGGACGAACTGCTCTATGATCCCGCTCAGGTGCCGGAGGTCGCGCGGCGCTTCCGCGCGGCCGGCGTCTCTGCTCTATTCTTCCCGCATGTGAATTTCGGCACGGAGCGGGCGGTCGCGGCGCTGGCGAGAGAGATGCGGCTGCCGGTGCTGCTCTGGGGCCCGCGCGATGACGCGCCCCTCGCCGACGGCTCCCGCCTGCGCGACACCCAGTGCGGTCTGTTCGCCACCGGCAAGGACCTGCGCCGCGCCGGAGTGCCCTTCACCTACCTGACCAACTGCCGCCTGGAGGACCCCGTTTTCGCCCGCGGCCTGCGCAACTTCCTCGCCGCCGCCAACGTAGTCCGCACCTTCCGGACCCTGCGAATCGGCCAGGTAGGCACCCGCCCTGCCGAGTTCGCCTCCGTAATCGCCTCCGAGGGCGAGCTGATGCGCCGCTTCGGCATCGAGGTTGTCCCCCTGGAGCTGGGCGCCCTGGTCCACCGCGCGCAAGCCCGGATCACCGCCCCCGACGCCGCCACCGAGGAGGCCCGCGAGCGCATCGCCGGCGCCTACCGGATTCCCGCCGACTGGCCCGCCGAGAACCTGCTCAAGCTCGCCGCCTTCTACGCCTCGCTCCGCGAGTGGCTGGTCGGCGAGGGCCTCACCGCCTGCGCCCTCCAGTGCTGGCCCTACCTGCAGCAGGGCCTGGGGATTAACCCCTGCTTCGCCGAGGGCCTGCTCGAGGACGAGGGCTTCCACATGGCCTGCGAGACCGACCTGCACGGCGCCATCAGTTCTGCTCTGCTGGAGGCCGCCACCCTCGGCGAGAACCGCCCTTTCTTCGCCGATCTGACCGTCCGCCACCCGGAGAACGACAACGCCGAGCTGCTCTGGCACTGCGGCCCCTTCCCTCCCAGCCTCGCCGCCCCCGGCGAGCAGCCGGCGCTCACCTGCAACTACATCGACCCCCAGGCCTGCCCCGGCCTCGGCGAGTTCCGCCTCCAGGATGGCGACCTGACCATCTCGCGTTTTGACGGCGAGGGCGACGAGTACTACCTCCTCGCCGGCCAAGCCCACACCTGCCCCGGCCCCCACGTCCGCGGCACGTACGTCTGGATGGAGGTAAACGACTGGCCCCTGTGGGAGCAGCGCCTGGTGCAGGGCCCCTACATCCACCACGTAAGCGCCAGCTACGGCCACCACGCGGCGGTCCTCTACGAGGCCTGCCGCTACCTCCCAGGCGTCCAGCCGGACCTCCTGGACCCCACCGCCGAGCAGATCGAGGCCTGGCTGCGGGGCGGGTAGGCGTTTGCCGTCCTGTAGGGCGGGGGCTACGTCCCCCGCCGGCCGTTAGCCGTTGGAGGGGCCGCACGAGCGCAGCGAGGTCGGCCCGGCCGTCGCCGTCGCCGTATGTAGGGGTGGATCTTTCGCGGAGCCGTATCCCGCGAAACATCCACCCGCGCCCACCGCGCCGGTTAGGCCGCCGCGGGCGGAGCAAGCTCCGCCCCTACGGGGAAACGGCCGTTGCCTTTGCCGTCAGCCCCTCCCGTTGCGGGAGGGGTGCCCGAGGTCTCCCGAGGGCGGGGTGGGCCCAGCCATTGCCGTTTGCCGTCCCTTCGCGGTCGCCGGGACCCACCCCCGGCGCTCACGCGCCGCCCCTCCCTATATAGGGAGGGGTAGGAGGAGGCAACGTCAACGGCGGCAAACCAAGCTCAACGGTCCCCCCCTCCCCTATTTAGGGGAGGGCGGCGCGCAGCGCCGGGGGGGGCCGCCGTATGCCGTTCTCATCTCGACTTCCGAGGAGCGTACCAACCATGCAGGACCGCAAGCAATTCACGCTGCACATGATCGGCAACGCGCACCTGGACCCCGTGTGGCTCTGGGACTGGCGGGAGGGCTGGCAGGAGGCGCTGGACACCTGCTGGGCGGCGGTGGATCGCCTCCGCGAGCACCCGGACTTCATCTTCACCCGCTCCAGCGCGGCCATCTACCAGTGGATCGAGGAGTCCGACCCCGAGCTATTCGCGGAGATCCGCAAGTACGTCGCGGAGGGCCGCTGGGAGATCGTGGGCGGCTGGTGGGAGCAGCCGGACTGCAATATCCCCCACGGCGAGTCCTTCGTGCGCCACGCCCTGTACGCCAAGCGCTATTTCCTGGAGAAATTCGGCGTCGAGGTCCGCGTGGGCTATAACCCCGACAGCTTCGGCCACAACCAGGGCCTGCCGCAGATTCTGCGCCGGTCCGGGATGGAGTACTACCTCTTCTGCCGCCCGGACCCGCACGAGAAGTACCTCCCGGACCTGGACTTCACCTGGCAGAGCCCGGACGGCTCCTCCGTGCTGGCCTACCGCCCGCCCCTGCATTATGCGGCCTGGGGCAACGACCTGAACACCAAACTCCATGTCGGAACCATGCTCCTCAACGCCTACGAGCGCGGCGGCCGGCCTCGCCACCATGTCGCGCTGATGTACGGCGTCGGCAACCACGGCGGCGGCCCGACCGTTGAGAATCTCAAGACCATTGACGCCGCGGACGCCAACCCGGCGCTGCCCGCGGCCAAGTACTCGCGGCTGCACGACTTCTTCCCGGCGCTGGCCCTGGATGATCCGACCCCGCCGCTGGTCGCTGAGGAACTCCAGCACCACGCCCGGGGCTGCTACACCTCGCTCTCGCTGGTCAAGTGGTACAACCGGCACTGCGAGATGGAGCTAATGTCCACCGAGCGGCTCGCGGCGCTGGTCGGCCGCTTTGAGGACCTGGACCTCGCCCCCGCCGTCTTCGAGTACCCCTGGCGGCGCGTGCTGTTCAACCAGTTCCACGACATCATGGGCGGCTGCTCGGTGGAGCGCGCCTACCGCGACGTGTTCGCCTGGTACGAGGAAGTCCTCACCGAGACGCGCCAGGCGCTAGGCGCGACGCTCACGCCGCTCTGCGATCATGCCGCCCGCGGCGACGCCGCCGAGCCGGTGCTGGTCTGCAACACGCTGCCCTGGGCCCGCCGCGCCGCCGTGCATGTCTCCGAAGACCAGCCGGCCCGGATGCTGGAGCTCCCGCCGCTGGGCTGGAGCGTAGTGGACGCCGCCGTCGAGCCCGCCCTGCCGCCGGGCCCGGTCGGCGTGACGCCCACCTCCCTGGAGAACGACCTGGTCCGCGTCACCGTCACCTCCGCCGGGCTGGTCACCTCGCTAGTGGACAAGCGCACCGGCGCGGAACTCGCGGGCGGCGCGCTCAATCGCCTGGTGGTCCTGGACGATCAGTGGGACACCTGGGCGCACGACGCCGTGTCCTTCCGCGACGAGATCGGCGAGTTCGCCGCCGAGGGGCCCGCGGAGGTCCTGGAGGCCGGCCCGGCGCAGGGCCGCCTCGGCTTCCGCCTGAAGTACGGCGACTCCACCGCCCTGCTCAACCTCTCCCTCACCGCCGGCAGCCCGCGGCTGGACTTTGAGTTACTGGTGGACTGGCACGAGCAACACAAGATGCTGAAAGTCGCTTTCCCGCTGGCGGTCGAGCAACCGGCGGCGACCTTCGAGCAGGCCTACACCGCCATCAGCCACGCCACCGACGGCGCCGAGGGCCCCGCGCAGACCTGGATTGACGTAACCGGCCAACAGGGCGATCAGACGCTGGGCGCCGCGCTGCTCAACGACTGCAAGTACGGCTTCGACGTGCTGGAGGCCGAGATGCGCATGACTATCACCCGCAGCCCCATCTACGCCTGGCACATTCCCGCCCAGAAGGACCCCAACAAGCACTACCGGTATCTCGACCAGGGCGAGGTCGTAGTCGCCTACGCGCTGCTCCCCCACGTCGGGAGCTGGGCCGCCGCCGCGGTGCCCCGCGCGGCCTGGGAGTTCAACAATCCCCTGATCACGGTCGCCCTGGAGGAGCCCAGCGACGGCAGCCTGCCCAACACGGCGAGCCTGGCCGAGGTCGGACCGGAGAACGTAGTGGGGAGCGTCTTCAAGCAGCCGGAGGAGGGTGAGGGGACCATCGTGCGCGTCTACGAGAGCTGCGGCCGCGCGACGCGCGCCTGGATCGCGCTCGGCCACGAGGGTCAGCGCTGGGAGTTCGACCTAGCCGCCCACGAGATCAAAACCCTCCGCCTCCCCGCCCCCAACGCCGAGGGCGAGCCGGTAGAGACGGACATGTTGGAGCGACCGTTGGGGTAAAGGCGGGGAGCCGTTGCCGTTGCCGTTGCCGTACTGTAGGGCGGGGGCTACGTCCCCCGCCGGTCGTTGCCGTTGCCGTTCGCCTTTGCCGTAAAGCCCCTCCCGTTTGGGGAGGGGTGCCCGCTGGGCGGGGTGGGCCGCCGTTGCCGCTGCCCGAGGCTTCGTGGCAAAAACGCGGGTGGACGTCGCGGGGCGGACCCCGCAAAGTCCACCCCTACGCAGAGAGACCCCGCCGGTCGTTGCCCTTGCCGTTCGCCCTTGCCGTAAAGCCCCTCCCGTTTCGGGAGGGGTGCCCGCAGGGCGGGGTGGGCCGGCCGTTGCCGTATGTAGGGGTGGATTTTGGCGAGCGTCCGCGCTCGACAACATCCACCCGCGGCGACCGCTGCCGAGAGGCCTTCGTGGTGAACGCGGGTGGACGTCGCGGGGCTGACCCCGCAAAGTCCACCCCTACGCGGAGAGACCCCGCCGGCCGTTGCCGTCTGCCGTTTGCCTTTGCCGTAAAGCCCCTCCCGTTTCGGGAGGGGTGCCCGCAGGGCGGGGTGGGCCGGCCGTTGCCGCTGCCGAGGCTTCGTGGCAAAAACGCGGGGGGACGTCGCGGGGCGGACCCCGCAAAGTCCACCCCTACGCAGAGAGACCCCGCCGGCCCTTGCCGTTCGCCGTTGCCGTAAAGCCCCTCCCGTTTCGGGAGGGGTGCCCGCAGGGCGGGGTGGGCCGCCGTTACCCCAGCCCCAACAACTTCTCCGCATTCCCGTGCAGAATCGCGTGCCGGTCCGCATCGCTGATCCGCGCCCACAGGATGCAGCCGATCCCGTAGTGCGGGTCAAACCAGGGCAGGTCGGTGCCGAACAGGATCCGGTGCGCGCCGACCTCCCCGACCATCTCCTCAATCAGACCGTTGTGCTCGACGGTGCCGCACAGGTCCAGGTAGGTGTTGGGGAAGTCGCGGGCGATGCCGATCGCCTCCGCCCACTGGCCGCTGCAGCAGTGGCCCAGGAGCAGACGCGTCTGCGGATAGCGCTCCAGCACCGCGCGCACCGGGCCGGGTCCGCAGGTGGGGCTGCCGCCCCAAGTGTGGGTCAGCACCGGCCGCCCGGTGGCCTCCGCCCACTCGAACACCGGCCGGTAACCCTCGCCGTCCAGCGGATACTCGCACATCCCCGGGTGCAGCTTGACCCCGACAAACTCCCGCTGGTCGGCCAGCGCCTCCAGGTCAGCCGCCATATTCTCCCGGTAGTGCGGATTCACCGTCCAGTACGCCCGGAAGCGATCCGGATGGCGCCGCACCACCTCGCGCATGAGCGCGTTGCCGCGCGGCGGGTCGGGGAAGCTGGCGTGCGCCGAGCACACCGTCAGCCGCACCCCGGAGCGGTCCATGTCCTTGAGCATGCCGGTCTCGTCGGCGTGGGGGAAGTAGATGGCGTACCAGGGGCCATAGTGCGCGTGGGTGTCGATGACCGGGCAAGCGGCGCTGCGCCCGTGGTCCCGGAACTCCTGCATGAGCGGGGTGATCTCGTTCACCAGGACACCTCCCCCAGCAGCCGGCGCAGATTCCCGCCGGCGATCGCCGCCTTGTCGTCGTCGCTGATATCTGCGTGCCGGAGCGTCAGCTCCGGCCCCCTCATGTAGAAATACGGGTAGTTCGTGCCAAACAGCAGCCGCTCCGGCCCGTAAGTGCGGCAGTGGTCCTCGAAGCCACCGGCCAGTTGGTATTCGGAGGTCTCCAGGTAGAAATTGGGGTAGGCTTCCAGCAGCGGCCGCGCGAAGTGGTCCCAACCCCACGAGCCCCAGGCGGTCTGCACCAAGGTAAGCTGCGGGAATTCGCGCAGCAGCGCGGTGAGCTTCTCCCAATCCCAGCGGCGCACAAACACCGGCACGTGGTGCTCGAGGAGCAGCTCAAACAGCGTCCCGAAGGTCTCGCGGTTGAGCAAATACTGGTGCAGGTCGGGGTAGGCGTACAGCGCCCGGACCCCGGCGGCCCGCAGCGCCGCGACGAACTCCGCCGCCGTGCCCAGCTCGCGGGTCTGGGGCGGAGTAATCGTCCAGACCGGGTGCAGCCGTGGCTGCGCGGCGGCGTCCTGCGCGACCAGGTCATTGCCCGTCACGGGGCTCTCCTCGACCGAGGCGGCGTGGGTGACCAGCGCCTCGCTGATGCCGCAGTAGTCCATCTCCGCGAGCAGTCCCGCGGGATCCACCGCGCTGCGCCGCGGCGGGCAGAGCATCCGTCCGTACATGCAGTTGGCGTCGAAAAAGTCCGTAGGTTTCCTCCGCTAGCCTAATGGTGGAGTTCTGTGCGGTTTCCGCCCGCCGCATCGGTGAAAACTTGGCTCCCCACTCTATTCACTGCCGCGAGCTATTGCGTGTCTGTACTACGTGGTGTAGAATAACGATATAATCTGTAATTCGGCCAGGAAGCATGCCCACTATTCAGACTCTCCCCCATCCCCCCAAGGAGACCGTACCAGTGGCCCATCCCGGAAGAATCGTGTATGCCCATCCGCCGCAAAGCGATGGCTGGCAGTACCTCTACATCACTTTCTATCCCGGCTCCGGGAGCTACTCCGCCCGCTTCCGACCGGCAGAGGGCGATCCCCAGCAGGTAGATGGCGGCCCCGGCGAGGTAGTCTATTTCCTCGAACGGAAGCTGGAGGTAGCGGACGGCGAGGCCCGCCGCGCGGCGCTCAAGGCCGCCAGCGTACTCCGCGATCACGCCTCCGGCTAGATCGGCTCTTCCTCCGACAGGTGGCGCGCTCGCAGGTAGACTTGCTCCAGCTTCTCGGCCACCTGCGCCACATCGGTCTGCGCCGCCCAGGCCCGCGCCTTCTCGCCCACCGCGGCGCGCAGTTTCGGGTCGGCCACCAGGCTTTCGATCTGCTCGGCCAGCGCCGCCGGACCAGCCTCGGGCTCGGCCAGCAGACCGTTCTCCCCGGGGATAATCATGTCCTGCGCCCCCGGCGCCCGCACCGCAATCACCGGCTTGCCCGCCGCCATCGCCTCCGTGTAGGCTAGCGGCTGCGTCTCGCTCAGGCTCGCCGTGATGAATAGGTCCAGCGCCGCCTGGTACTGCGGCACCTCGCTGTGCGGGATCACGCCGGCGAACAGCACGCGGTCGGCCAGCCCCATCTGCCGGGCCTGCTCGCCCAGCGCCTCCCGCTCCGGGCCGTCCCCCACCAGCAGGAAGTACACCTCCGGACGGTGCTTCATGACCTGGCTCGCGGCCTCCATGAGGAAGCTGATATTCTTCTCCCCCGACAGCCGCCCCACAAACCCCAGGACCGTCGCGTCCTCCGCCAGTCCGTATTGCCGCCGAATCCCCGTCCCGTCGGCGTGGGCAAAGTCCGCGATGCGCGTGGGATTGGGCACTACCTCAATCGGCCGGCGCACCCCCTCCTTGCGCAGCAGGCGGCGCATGGACGCGGCGGGGGTGGTGATGACCTCGCACTTGTTGCAGAAGCTGGCGACCCGCACGCGCAGATAGGCCTCCACCAGAGCTTCGGGCAGGGGAATAATGTGGGCAAACAGGCGGTACTCGGTATGCACGGTGGTGACCAGGGGGACCTCCGCCCACCGGGCGTACCACGCGCCCCAGGCGCCGACCCACAGGGGATGCTGCGTGTGGATGATGTCGAAATCCAGCCGGCGCAGGGCCTTGACCACGGGCGCGGAGTAGGGGGCGGCGACGGAGTAATCTACATCAATCGGCAGGGGCAGCGTCGGGAAGCGGTAAACGTTCTCGCCATCCTGGCTGCGGTCGTAGTCCTCCGGGGCCGGGGCGAACACCACCACCTCATGCCCCCGCTCGCGCAGGCCCTGCTCGTAGTAGCTGACGCACTGCGCCACGCCATTGACGCTAGGGTAGTAGGTATTGGTGAATATGCCGATACGCATACGGTGCTCCGCTGCCCGTTCGCCTTTGCCTTTGCCGTCGTAGGGGCGGAGCTTGCTCCGCCCGGCCCCTGCCGTTAGCCCCTCCCGTTTCGGGAGGGGTGCCCGAGGTCCGCCGAGGGCGGGGTGGGCCCGCGGTGACCCTCTCGCCGGTGTCCCCTCCTCGGCCCCTGCCGTTAGCCCCTCCCGCCTCGGGAGGGGCCTGCCCGCCGTAGCTTTAGCGAAGGCGGGTGCCCGAGGTCCGCCGAGGGCGGGGTGGGCGCCACCGGCAGAGAGCTACCCTTCGCTATTCCCCGCGAACTTGAGCTTCTCCCGCAACAGCGCCGCCGTGTGCGGATGGGCGAAAGCGCCGGCGATCTGAGCGTCTTCCTGGTCCGGGCTAGGCCCGTAGAGCGGCGCCAGGCGCGCGGCCAACTCGTCGCGGCCCTTGTCGTACTGGGCGGCGGTCATCTTGCGCGCCGTGGCGAACAGCTTGGTGAGCACGTCCTTGTCCAGGCCCTTGTCGGCGTCGGCGAGGCCCTCGGCGTTGGCCGCCGCTTCCTCGGTGAAATCGCTATCGGAGAGTCCGCGCAGCCAGTCGAGCAGCTCCCGCGCCTGCAGCCGCGCCTCATTCCGACCGGTGACGATGTCCAGTTGCGGCGCGGTAAGGAGCTTGCGGAGCGGCTTGGCGCTCTCGGTGAGGCGCGCCGCACCCTGCTCCCGCGCCTTGCCGACCGCGCTCTGCAGGGTCACGATCTGCCGCTCGATCTCCTCGGAGACCGGCTTATCCTCGACCAGGAGCTGCCGCTTGTCGGTCAGCGCCCGGATCAGGTCGCCCTGCAGCTTCTCGATCTGCTGGTCGGACTCCGCGCGCTGCTGGGCCAGTTGGTCCACCAGGGGCAGCATCTGATTGATCTGGTCGGCGGTGAGCTGCATCCGGTCCAGGATCGTCAGCAGCCGCAGGTCGTCCTGGAGCCCCAGCAACTGCGCCGACTCCGGGCCCACGCTTACCGCCGGGCAGGAGTTGTCCGTGGCCTCGTCGGGAGCCTGGGCCGAGGAGCGCTGGCAGGCGCCGCCGGTCAGCGCCGCCGCCAGAATCAGAAGAGCCAACCCGTATCTCATTTTCATCATCAATCTGCCTTTCGCCGCGGACAGACGCGGAGGTCTGCCCCGACGGCCTAGCGCTTGAAACTCTGCGAGGCCATGGTCAGGAACTCGGAGTTGGTCTTGGTCTTGCGAATGCCCTGCACCAGCGTCTCGGCCGCGTCAATCGGGTCCATGGCGTGCAGGACCTTGCGCAGCTGCCAGATGCTCTGCAGTTCCTCGTCGCTGAACAGCAGCTCCTGGTGCCGGGTGCTGGTCTGGCTGATGTCCACGGCCGGGAAGATGCCCCGGTCGGCCAGTTCCCGCGACAGGCGCAGGTCCAGGTTGCCGGTCGCCTTGAATTCCTCGTAGATCATCTCGTCCATCCGGCTGCCGGTCTCCACCAGGATGCTGGCCATGATGGTCAGGCTGCCGCCATTCTCGATGTTGCGGGCCGCGCCCAGCAGGCGCTTGGGCCGGTACAGGGCCGCCGGGTCCAGACCGCCGGAGAGCGTGCGCCCCGAAGCCTCGATGGTCAGGTTGCTGGCGCGCGCCAGGCGGGTGATGCTGTCCAGCAGAATGACGACGTCCTTGCCCATTTCCACCAGGCGCTTGGCCCGGTTGAGGGTCAATTCGGCGACCTTCATGTGGTTCTCGGGCATCTCGTCGAAGGTGGAGGCGATAACCTCGCCGTCCACCGAGCGGGCGATATCCGTGACCTCTTCGGGCCGCTCGTCAATGAGCAGGACCATCAGATGCAGGTCGTCGTAGTTCTTGGTCAGGCAGTTGGCGAGCTGCTTAATGATCGTGGTTTTGCCGGCCTTGGGCGGGGCGATGATCAGCCCGCGCTGGCCGCGGCCAATCGGCGCCACGATATCCAGGACCCGGCCGGTGATGTTGGCCGGCTGGTCGGTCTCCAGGCGCAGCCGCTGGTTGGGGTAGACCGGGGTCAGTTCCTCGAAGATCGGCCGGGTGCCCACCTCCTGCGGCGAGAGGGCATTGATGGTCTGCACCCGCAGGAGCGACCAGAAGCGCTCACTATCCTTGGGGGGCCGAACCGGGCCGCTGACCAGGTCGCCGGTGCGCAGGTCAAAGCGCCGGATCTGGCTGTCGGCCACGTACACGTCCTGCGCCTGATCGGGGCCATAGCCCCGCACCCGCAGGTAGCCGCGTCCGTCATTAGTCACTTCCAGCAAGCCCTCGCGGTAGCTGAGCCCGTTCTGCTCGCTCTGCTTGGCCAGGATCTTCATGCACAGGTCCCGCTTCTTGGCCGTAGAGACGCCCGTCAGTTGCATCTCCGTGGCCAGGGCCCGCAGTTCATCCACGGTCTTTGCTTCCAACTCCGCCAATTCGAACATCGTGTCCGCCATCCTGTCCATACACCTCTCGTTTGCGTGCTCCGACCAGGGTCTAACTCTCGGCGGGCCGCTCATATACTTCCGGTTTCAGCACTGCCACATACGGCAGGTTGCGATAGCACTGCGCATAGTCTAGTCCGTAACCCACCAGAAACTCATCCGGGACCTCAAAGCCCACGTAGTCCAGGTGGACCGGGGTCTCGCGGCGGTCGGGCTTGTCCAGGAGCGTACAGATCCGCACCTCGGCGGCGCTGCGCCCCACCCAGTCCGCCAGCCAGGCCAGGGTGTGGCCGGTGTCCACAATGTCCTCCACGATCAGCACCCGCCGGCCCTCCAGCGGCGCGCCCGGCTCCTCCACCACCACCATCTCATGGCTGGAGATTGCCTCATCTCCGTAGGTGGAAACCGTGATGAAATCCAGGCCGCAGGGGAGCTGTATCTGGCGCAGGAGGTCCGCCAGGAACATGAAGGAGCCCTTGAGCACCCCCAGGACCAGCGGCCGGTCGCCCTGGTAGTCGCGAGTGATCTGCGCCCCCAGTTCCGCCACCCGGGCGGCGATCTGCTCGGCCGTCACCAGCACCCCGGCGAGCTGATCGCGGCAATAGAGGGACTCGGGTAGTGGCTCAACGCGCATTGGGGTCATGAGCAGGGCCGTTGCCGGCTGCTCCCTCCGGGGCGAGCGACGTTATCCGCGGCTACTCCCACTCCACCGTTCCGGGGGGTTTGGAGGTAATGTCGTAGACGACGCGATTGACACCCTTGACCTGATTGACAATCCGGTTGGCGACGCGCGCCAGCACCTCATGGGGAATCCGCGCCCAGTCGGCAGTCATGAAGTCCTCCGTGACCACCGCGCGCAGGATAATCGGGTGCGCGTAGGTGCGATCGTCACCCATCACGCCTACCGAGCGCATGTCGGCGATGACGGCGAAAAACTGCGACAGGCTCGCCTCCAGGCCGGCTTTGGCCAGTTCGTCGCGGAAGATGTGGTCGGCCTCGCGGACCTGCTCCACCTTCTCCGGAGTCACCGCGCCGATCACGCGCACGGCCAGACCGGGACCGGGGAAAGGCTGCCGCTCGGTGAGTGCCGGCGGGAGGCCCAACTGCCGCCCCAGTGCCCGCACCTGGTCCTTGAAAAGACGGCGCAGCGGCTCCACCAGTTCATACTCCATGTCGTCCGGCAGCCCGCCGACATTGTGGTGCGACTTGATGGTAGCGGTAGTGCCGCCGCCGCTCTCGATGACGTCAGGATAGATCGTCCCCTGCGCCAGGTACTTGAATTCGCCGATGGCCTTGGCCTCGGACTCAAAGGTGCGGATGAAGGTTTCGCCGATGATTCGGCGCTTCTCCTCCGGGTCCGCCACGCCCGCCAGCTTGCCCAGGAAGGCCGCGGAAGCATCAATGGGCACGAACCGCTCGCCCAATTCCGCGCCGAAATACTCTTTGATCTCCGCGGACTCGTTCTTCCGCATCAGTCCGTGGTCAATGTACATGCAGGTGAGCTGATCGCCGATCGCGCGGTCCAGCAGCGCCGCCACCACCGCGGAATCCACGCCGCCGGACAGTCCGCACAGCACCCGCCCCTCGCCCACCTGGGCGCGGATCTCGGCCACCGACTCCTCCACGAAATCGCCGGGCTCCCAGCTACTGCTGCAGCCGCAGGCCTCGCGGATGAAGTTGCGCAGCACCGTGGGCCCGCAAATGGTGTGTTTGACCTCGGGGTGGAACTGCACGCCGTAGAGCTTGCGCTCCGGATCGCCCATCGCCGCCACCGGGGTATAGCCGCTGGTGGCCAGGACAGTAAAGCCGGGGGGCACGGACTCCACGCGGTCGCCGTGGCTCATCCAAGTCTGGCTGGGGCTGGCCACGCCCTCGAGCAGCAGGTCCGGCTCCACCACGTCAATCTCGGTGAAACCGTACTCGCGCCGCTCCCCGGGCTCCACGCGGCCGCCCAGCAGGTGCGCCATGAGCTGATGCCCATAGCAGATGCCCAGCATGGGGATACCGGCCTCCAGAATCCGCAGGTCGAGCGTCGGCGCGCCCTCCTGATAGACGGAGGCGGGGCCGCCGCTGAGGATCAGGCCGCTAGGACGGTCGGCCAGAATCTCCTCCACGGTGGCGGTAGCCGGACGCATCTCGCACCAGACTCCTTGCTCTTGTACCTTGCGGATAATGAGCTGGAGATACTGGGCGCCGAAGTCCAGGACCAGGATTTTCTCAGGGGCGCTTGGCTGTGTATTACAGGGGGTAGTCATCAAATTGGAGGGTAGGACGCTGGCCTCAAGTGGGAGGGTAGGAAGAACACAGGCACGGCAGGTGCGGCAGCAACAACCGCTCTTCGGCCTCCCCCCGCGATCACCCCGGCGCTAGCTGCATCGGAAGGTGTGAAAAGTCTCAGTACGAGACGCGCTCTGGGAACTCGGCGGGGCATGCGACTGAGAAAAGTATAGCAGGCAGACAAAGGCGTGTCAACAGGGGGGAGGCGGTGGCGAGCGTTCCCGGAGGGGCCGAATACGAGGACGGAGCGCAGCGAACGCCGCAAGTATCCGGCCCCCGGCTATCGCTAAGCCGTGGGCCGGATGCTTCCGCGCGCCCGACGCAGACGTCGGTCGTGCTCGCATGCGGCCCATGTCCTCCCTGTCCTTGACGCCCCTCCCCCTCTCCCCTATACTCAGCCCTCGCACCACCCCCGCGAACCGAGGTCCCCCATGCTGCTGTCCGGAATCCTGCTCGCCTTCCTGTCCGGCGTCTCCTTCTCGGTGCTGGGAATGAGCTACAAAATGGCTGCCGCCCGCCACTGCCGGGCCGTGCCCTTCACCATGGCGCTCGGCCTCAGCGCCGGAGTAGTGACGCTGTTCAAATCCACCACCGAGGCCACCGCCTGGGGCGATCCGCATCTGTGGGGGCTGGCCGGCGCCGTCGCGGTCTGCTTTATCTCCAGTATTCCCCTGGTGGTCCTGGCGAGCCGCCTGGGGCCGGGCTCCCTGAACTGGACCGTGGTCAACCTCGCCCTCCTGGTGCCGCTGCTTTCCGCCCCCTACCTCTTCCACGAGCCGCTGCTCGGCGTGGATGCGCTAGTCATTGCGCTGTTCGTCCTGGCGCTGGTCTGCCTGCAGCGGGGTATGCACGCGGCCGGCGACACGCCCCCGCGCCGTTACCTCCTCTACGCGCTGGTCCTGACCGCAATCTTCGTCACCAACGGCACGGTGGGCGTCGCCCAGAAGCTCAAGTATCTGCTGCTCGGCGAAACCAGCACCGCGGGGCTGGCGGCCACTTTCTACCTGCTCACGGCGGTTCTGGCTTTCTCGATCATGCTCGCCCGCGGCCAGGCGCGGATGCGTCGCGCGGAGTGGCAAGTGGGGGCGCTGGCGGGTCTGACCAGCGCGGGCGGGGTGCTGTCGCTGATGACCGCCCTGCGCCTCCCGGCGGCGGAGGTCTTCCCCATCTCGCAAGGCCTCTCGCTAGTGGGCGGCATCGCCCTGACCGCCGTCCTCTACCACGAGCGTTTCAACAAATGGAAGGTCCTCGGCGTAGCCCTGGCGCTAGCGGTGGTGCTCCTGGCAGTCCTCCGCGAACCCACGCAGGTGTGGCTCACGGGGTTGCTGGGCGGGTGAAGGGAGTATGGACAGCGGCCGTCCCCCGGAGGGGCCGCACGAGCGCAGCGAGGTCGGCCCGGCCCTGGCCGTAGCCGTTGCCGTCGGTGGCACCGGCTGCCTGCCCTGAGCCTGTCGAAGGGTCTCGCCGGTGTGCCGTTAGCGTTGCCGTAAGTGTAGCCGCCCGTCGTCGTGGCCGTCCGTAGGGGTGGATCTTTCGCGGAGCCGCACCCCGCGAAACCTCCACCCGCGCCCACCGCGCAGGCTGGTCTCAGCCGCGGGCGGCGCAAGCACCGCCCCTACGGGAGAACGGGCGTCCTCCAAGGCTACCCGCCATTGCCTTTGCCTCAATCCCCCTCCCTATTTAGGGAGGGGCGGCGGCGTCTGCGCCGCCGGGGGTGGGTCCTCGGCGACCGCTGGGCCAACGGCGGACCCCTCCCCGGAGTCTGCTGCGCAGCCTCCGCCCTCCCCTTAATAGGGGAGGGATTGGGACCCGAGAGTTTCGTCGGTCGCCGGCGGCGGGTCTCCCCCCTCACCGCCGCACCCCGCGCACCCTCCACCCGCGCCAGCCACGAACCGTGGTCCCCCGGCCGTTTGCCGTTGCCTTCCCCCGGAGGGGCCGCACGAGCGCAGCGAGGTCGGCCCTGCCCTGGCCGTTGCCGTTGCCGTCAGCCCCTCCCGCCTCGGGAGGGGTGCCCGAGGTCTGCCGAGGGCGGGGTGGGCCTGGGCCTGCCGAGGACTTCCGTCTAGCGGTCGCCGCGGGCGGCGGGTGTAACCGCCGCCCCTACGGAGAAACGGCCGTTCCCCCGGCCGTTTGCCGTTGCCGTCCCCCGGAGGGGCCGCACGAGCGCAGCAAGGTCGGCCCTGCCCCGGCCGTTGCCGTTGCCGTCAGCCCCTCCCGCCGCGGGAGGGGTGCCCGAGGTCTGCCGAGGGCGGGGTGGGCCGG
>DASXVN010000081.1:0-2591 GCA_036504235.1 Armatimonadota bacterium
GGGGCGCGACGCCAGCGGTCTGAAGATGATCGGCTCGAACAACATCCTGTCCGACGGCACCCAGGCGGTCAGCTACAACTACTACGGCGGCAACGGCATCATCGCCGTGATGCGCTACGTCGGCTGAGCGCGCGGTTCCGAAGACCCCAGCTCCTGCGCCGGAAGGTGAGCCCCGGCTGGCGGTGAGCGCTGCGCGCGGCGGGCTGATGTCCTGCCGGCGTCCCAGCAGCGGATCGAGCTGGGCGCCATCGGCAAGGCCGCCGCACGCGGCCAGGCCAAGGGGTGTTCGGGGAGCGGATTGCGGGCGGGCAAACGGGGCCCTGCGATGACACCGCTGGTGCTAATGTGAGCGCACCCAAAGGGAGGGCTCATGACCAGCTATGCCGCCGCCGTCCTCACTACCGCACTCCTCGGAGCGCAGGCGCTCGCGCCGCAGGGCCCGGCGCCGCAGCAGCCGATCCTCCAGCAGCCCGAGGACAAGATCTCCTGGACCGAGGGCCCCACCAAGGTCGACCTCGGGCTCAACGTGGCCGAGTTGGCCCTGGACGAGGCCTTCGTCTTCGCCAACGCCGCCGACACCCGCAAGATGCTCTACGCGATGGGCAACCGCCCCAACGGCAACGAGCTGGGCATGGTCGCGCCCAAGGACGAGAACCAGGAGTGGATGGTCATCTTCAAGTACCTCGACGTCGGCTACGTGTCCGACGAGGAGAAGGACAAGATCGACGCGGACGAGCTGCTGAAGTCCATCAAGGAAGGCACCGAGGAGGCCAACCAGGAGCGCGCTTCCCGCGGCATCCCCGCGCTGCACGTCGTCGGCTGGCAGCAGAAGCCGCAGTACGACTCGGCGACCCACAACTTCACCTGGGCCATCCTGGCCAAGAACGAGGGCGGCGAGGAGGTCGTCAACTACAACGTCCGCATCCTCGGCCGCGAGGGCTACATGTCGGTGACGCTGGCCGACGACCCGAAGAACCTGGAGACCTCCAAGCCCATCGTCGAGAAGATCCTGGGCAAGTTCTCGTTCAAGTCGGGCAAGACCTACTCGGAGTACCGGCAGGGCGACAAGGTGGCGCAGTACGGGCTCACCGCCCTGGTCGCCGCCGGCGCGGGCGCGGCGGGCGTGAAGCTCGGCCTCTTCGCGGTCTTCGGCAAGTTCCTCGCCAAGGCCTGGAAGGTCGTAGTCGTCGTGCTGGTGGGCCTCGGCGGCTTCGTCAAGAAGCTGTTCGGCGGCGGGCGCAGCGGCCCGATGAGCGGCAGCGGCGAATGACCTGACGATGCAGGAACTGCTCGCCGATCTGCTGCCGTACCTCGCGGCCTTCTATCTCCTGGAGTTGGTCGCCAACCTGGGGCGCCACCACCTTCTCCTCGTCGCGGCCTTCCGGCGGTGGCGCATCGAGAAGGCGGGGCTGACCCTGTTGTCGATCTCGCCGGGCGCCGAGGTCATCGCCACGCACGAGCTGCCGCTGCTCTTGGGCGCCGAGGGATTTTGGCTTCCGGACGCCTCGCGGCCCTTCTCGCCGCGGGTGCCCGCGCCCGAAGACCTCGAGCACATCCCCTTCGAGCGCCTTGAGGGCGTCTGCGCCGATCGCAAGAAGGTGCTCCTGGGAGAGCGGCTGCTGTTCAAGGCGCCCACCCCGGCGAGCGCGACGGCTATCGCCAGGAATCTGGAGGCGCTGCGGCGTCTGCCCGCTTCCGAGAGGACCGCCGAGCTGAAGCGGCTGGGGCAGAAGTCCGCCGATCTGGAGGCGCTTCGCCGCATGCGCGCCACGCAGCAGGCCTTCGCGCCGTGGATGCGGGCCGCGGCCTGGCTCCTCTTCGCCGTCTGCTTCGCGTTGCTGCCGTGGCAGGTCTACCTGGCGCCGCGCTTCAGGCTGGATCTCGCCCGGGTGCTCCTGGACGTCCTGGCGCTGCTCCTGCTCAACGCCCTCCTGGCCGCGGTGATGCTCCACAAGATTGGCCGGCGGCCCGGGGAGATCGCCGGACAGCTCGCGATGCTGCTCCTGCTGCCGTTCTCCGCGCTCCACCCGCTGCTGCACGTCTCTCGCGATCTCTACCTGCGCTTCCACTGGGCGGCGCTGGCGGCGGTTCTCCTGCCGCGCGCAGAGCTGCGCGTGATCGCCCGACAGGAGCTGCGCCGACTCGCGGCCTGCGTCGAGCGAAGCGCCGGGACTCCGCTCGCGCAGGCCTGGGAGCGCGAACGCGCCACCTGGCACGATGTCTTGCGGCAGCTCGAGGAGTCGCTGGGGCCGCTCCTGGCAGACCCGCCGCCGGCGGACCCCCTGGCGGCCGCGTATTGCCCGCTGTGCTCGTCCTCCTTCCGGGAGGGCGCGCGGCAGTGTGCCGATTGCGGGGTCGAGCTGCGGCCGGTCGGCTCGGCGGCAGCCGCGGCCAAGGTGCGCTGAGCGACGCCAAGGGTCGCGAGCCGCTTCCCGACGAGCACGCCGCACGAGCTGCACGGGCCGGGATTCGCCGAGCCGAACGAACCGAAGCGACGGTCGTCCGTTGTCATGGGCGTGCACCTTCGGGCACGAATCGGAGGACTCCATGACGCGAAGGTCGGCTCTCCTCATCGCGTTCGCCCTGACCGT